>CALJUX010000013.1 GCA_937978655.1 uncultured Chromatiaceae bacterium | reverse complement strand
GTTTCACTACCCGCAATACCTTAGAGCCGTTTCAGCGCATTGGTATGGAACTGGTAGACGGGCCTTTTAAATTTCTGCGCGGTGGCTGGCGTTTTGTGCCACTCAACGACCAGGCCTGTAAAGTGGTGTTGGAGCTGGAATTTGAGTTTTCCAGTAAACTGATCGAATTTGCCTTTGGGAAGGCTTTTAATGAACTGACCGGCGCGATGGTGATGGCGTTCACCAACAGGGCCAAACAAGTGTATGGAGTGTCACATGGCTGATGTCATTCTGATTGAAGTGGCGTTTGCGTTGCCGCAGCGGCAGTCGTTGCTCAGTGTCAGTGTGCCGGTAGATGCCACTGTACGGCAAGCGATTGAAAGTTCGGGGATTTTGCGGATGTATCCGGAGATTGACCTAAGCCTGCACAAAGTTGGGATCTGGAGTCGGACAGTACGGCTGGAAGATAACTTAAACGCAGGGGATCGGATTGAAATTTACCGGCCGCTGATCGCCGACCCGAAAGATATGCGGAAAAAACGTGCTGACAAAGCTAAAGAAGAAGGGCGCGCTGATAAAGTGACCGGGGGCCGGCCTCAGCAACACAAGCCGCACGAGCACGATGACAGTGATGCAGCACATTGATGCGGCAGACCTGCTTGGCCTGTACTGGCTACGCTGATACAAAATGTGACCGCTGATGATTACCGGTCGCAACCAATAAAAAACCCGCAACAACGCGGGTTTTTTATTGGTTTATTGGTGTTGCCGAGGACAGTATATTCCGGCAGCGGGCATGGATTATTGATCCAGCGGGACGTTAAAGTCTTTTGGTACGTCAAAATCGCCGCTCATTTTTGCCAGTTTGCCATTTTGGAAGTTCAGGACCAGCTGCTTCTCAAAATTATCACCACGGCCCCCTTTTAATGCATAAAAATAATGCCAGGTGTTATCTTCAAAACTATTTTCTGCGACCGGATTGCCGAGCACATACTGAACTTGTTCTTTGCTCATCTGGATCCGCAATTTATCGATGTCTTTTTGCTCAAGAAAGTTGCCTTGTGGCACATCGATACGGTAAATCCAGCTGCTGCAAGCTGTCACGGACAGCATCAGGCCAGAGGCAAACAGCCAGGCTCCGGCTTTTTTTAACGTCAACTCGCGCATAATTCTCTTCATTATCAGCTTTAGTTAGCAAAGTGACCGGCATCATACCGCATGCGCCGGCCAAGATTAAAGTGCCAAGTTCTGACTTATGGTGTACATAAAAGTTCGCGTGCATTGGCAATTGCATGAGCACTGACGTTTTCACCGGCCAGTAAACGGGCAATTTCCTGCACCCGCTCATCATCACTTAAGGCGCGCATGCGAGTTTCCGTGTGAATGCCGTCCGTGTATTTTTCTACATAAAGCTGCTGATGGCCCTGGCTGGCGACCTGAGGCAGGTGAGTCACACAAATCAGCTGAGTGCTGCTGCCAAGCTGGCGTAACATGCGGCCAACACCGGCGGCAACAGGGCCACTGATGCCCACGTCCACCTCATCAAAAATCAGCGTTGGTGTGGTGATTTTATCTGCCAGAATCACTTGCACCGCCAGACTGATACGGGATAACTCACCACCTGATGCGACTTTATGCAGCGGTTGCAGCGGCTGGCCCGGATTGGTGCTGACCAGAAATTCAATCTGATCCCAGCCATGACCATTGGCGCGCTCCGGCGCCTGCGGCTGTATATCGATATGAAAACGGGCATTGTGCATGCTCAAATCCGCCATGCTGCTGGCGATGCGTGCCGACAGTTCCAGCGCCGCCTGTTGCCGGCTCAGACTCAGTTGTTCGGCGCCCGCGCTGAATTCGCGCAGTGCCTGCTGGATGTGCAACTCCAGCTCTGCCAGACGTTCGTCATCGCCGGCCAGTGCCTGCAATTGCTGGCTCAGTAACTGATGGTGCAATGCCAGAGTGTCGGGGCTGATTTGGTGTTTACGGCTCAGATTCAGCCATTGGCTCAGGCGTTGATCGATTTCCTGCAACCGCAATGGATCGACCTCAACCCGCTCGGCATATCGACGCAGTTCGCGGCTGGCTTCCTCTATTTGCACCAGAGCTTCTTGCAGCATTTGTTCAACCGGGTTGAGCAGTGCATCCACAGTTGCGCTGTCGCTCACGGTAAAACAGGCCTGACGCAGCATGGCAAATGCATTGGATTCGTCGTTGTCATATAACAACTGCAAGGCCAACTGACTGCTTTGGATGAGAGATGAGCTGTGGCTGAGGCGCTGATGTTCGGTTTCCAGTGCCGCAAATTCATCCGGCTGTGGCGAAAACTGGTCGAGTTCCGCCACCTGATATTCCAGTAACTGGCGCTGTGCTTCGCGTTGCTGTTGATTTTGTTGTAATGCCTGGTATTCAGTTTTCAGCTGCTGGGCTTGTTTCCAGCGCTGCTTGCACTGACTGAGTAATGCCGGGTGGGCCGCGAAGGCGTCGAGCAATTGACGCTGGTTGTCGCTTTTTAGCAGTTGCTGATGTGCATGTTGGCCATGAATGCTAAGCAGGTGCTGGCCTAAGGCTTTCAGCTGTTGTGCCGGCACCTGTACGCCGTTGATATAGCCCCGTGAGCGGCCTTCCTGACCAATGACCCGCCGCACGATACATTCCTGGCCCATTGCCAGATCTTGCTCTGTCAGCCATTGTTGTGCTGCAGGTAAAGCACTGATATCAAAAGTAGCCACCAGATCGGCTTTGTCGGCGCCGGGACGCACGGCCAGACCGTCCGCCCGTTCGCCGAGGCACAAGGCCAGAGCATCCAGTGAAATGGATTTGCCGGCACCGGTTTCGCCGGTGATAGTGGTCATGCCGGCCTGCCATTCAATTTCAAGGGCGCGGACTATCGCGAAGTTACTGATGTGGAGATGAGTCAGCATGTCAGTTCCAGTCGTGGCGGATAATAACTGTTAATTTATACAGTGTTTTTCAGCCTGACAAGCTGTGCGACAAAAAAAATTATAAGCTACTGATTATACTTTATTAATACAGCTTCGAACCCCAGCCGAGTTTGTTGCGCAGGACGTGAAAATAGCTATAGCCCGGTGGATGCACCAGAAACAATGGCTTCGGATGTTTGCGGATCACAATTTCATCACCGGGCATCACCGCCAGAATGACATGGCTGTCGCAGCTGATCTGCAGATGCGCATCGTTGCTGGGTGCAACTTTTAAACGGATCTCGCTGGTGCCGGCAACCACCAGTGGCCGGCTGCTCAGGGTGTGCGGGAACATTGGCACCAGACTCATGGCGTCCAGTTCCGGCGTTAAAATTGGCCCGCCGCCAGACAAAGAATAAGCGGTAGAACCTGTTGGCGTGCTGACAATCAGGCCATCACTGCGCTGGCTGAAGACGAATTCATTATTGATGTAGGCTTCAAATTCAATCATATGCGCGACTTTGTCGGCATGCAGGACGGCTTCATTCACCGCACTGTTACTGCTTTTGATCGCATCATTCCGATGCACTTCAATTTCCAGTAAATTGCGTTTTTCCGTAACAAACTGTCCGGCCAGCACTTCTGACAGTGGCAGCTGAAAACTTTCCGGCGACAAGTCGGTCAGAAAACCGAGGTTGCCACGGTTGACACCAAGCACCGCTACGCCAAAACGCGCCAACACCCGAGCCGCGCCCAGCATATTGCCATCACCGCCGACCACAATGGCTAAATCACATTGTTTGCCCAAATCCACCAGATCGGCAGATTCTACTGCGGGTAAGCCCAGCGTGGCGGCCACCCGTTCTTCTACCAGAATGCGCACATCATATTTGCTGAGAAAATGGTACAGGCTGACCAGCGTATGATTAGCGCCCTGGTGGTTAGGTTTGCCGATAAGGCCAATAGTGCGAAAACTGGGAGTCATACAGAATGTTCCGCCAGATGGATATCGGCCGAGTATACAAAGCTGCACCGGCAGCTGCCAGACTTTCCTGCGCCATGTGCCCTGGCAAGCGCGGACCGGGCCGTGAGCCGGTTTTACTTCGGGTCATTGATTTTTTCGGTTATATCCCCACTATAGCCAAGTGTTTTACTGATAACGAGCAACAGACCTGATGCTGAGCCGGCCCGAGCTGATTCTGAAACTCATCGTTGAGCAGTACCTGAGTGATGGTGTGCCTGTGTCGTCGAAATTTATTTCCGAGCAGGGCGGGCTGCAGGTCAGTTCGGCGACTGTGCGCAATACCATGGTGCAGCTGGAGCAAATGGGGCTGATCCGCTCACCTCACACTTCGGCTGGGCGTATTCCAACCACGCAGGGCATCCGGCTGTTTATCGACAAAATGTTGCAGCTTGAAGCGGTGCCACAGCGCTGGCTGAATGAAATTCAACAAACTTTATTGCCACAATTGCCGCCGTCGGTGCTGATCCAGCGTGCTGGCCAGTTGCTGGCGAACCTGACCGGATTGGTCAGCCTGCTCAGCCCGCCCAAGGCTGGCGGCCGGGTGATCCGTCAGGCCGAGCTGGTCCGGCTGACGCTGGATAAATTGCTGCTGGTGGTGATTGACGCCGAAGGTGACGTCTTACACCGCGTCCTGGCACAGCATGAGGATGTCACACAGCAGACCTTAAGCCGCAGCCTCTGTGTGTTAAATGCGGCCTTGTGCGGACAATGCTGGCCTGATGCCATAGGCCGGCTGGCTCTGATGGCTCGCACCGAAGGTGGCGACGCTGAGCGTCTGCTGCTGGATGTGATGGCGCAGCTCAGTCTGGATGAAATGCAGCAGAATCAGCCGCTGGTGTTTGGCCAGCACCATTTGTTGCAGGAAGCCGAACATCAGCCAGACGCTGCGCTGCAACAGGTGGTGCAGTTGCTGGAGCAGCCGGCCTGCCTGCTGCAAATTCTGGCGCCGGTGCTGCAGGATCAGTGCACCAAATTAATTCTGGGACGGGAGTCTGGGATCAGTGAGCTGCATAACGTCAGCATTATTGCACTGCGTTATCAGGCACAGCCGCACCGTGTGCTGGCGCTGCTCGGACCCAGCCGGATGCATTATGCCCATCTCATTCCTTTGGTCGAAGCGGTTGGTTTACAGCTATCAAAGCACTTGAATCAGCCGTGACAATCCCCATAATAGCCGCATTCATTTCGGAGTAAGTAAGCAATGAACGAGCAAGACAAGGTACAAAGCGCAGAACAGGAACAGCAGGTTGAGCAAGAGCAAGTGCAATTATCTGATGAACAACAGATTATTGCCAAACTCGAAGCTGAGCTGGAAAAAGCCAGGGCGACAGCGGCCGACCAGACTGATTTAGCGCTGCGGGTACGGGCGGAAGCCGAGAACATGAAACGCCGCGCGGCGCAGGACGTGGAGAAAGCCCATAAATTTGCGCTGGAAAAATTTGCCGGCGATTTATTACCGGTGCTGGACAACCTCGAACGCTCATTAAGTTTTATCGACCCGGCGAACGAAGCCGTCAAAGCGCTGGCCGAAGGCGTCGAGCTGACTTTAAAAGGCTTGCTGGATACTGTTGCAAAATATGGTGTGCAGCAAATTGACCCGCAGGGTCAGCCGTTTAATCCGGATTTCCATCAGGCGATGTCTATTCAGCCGAATGCCGAGCTGGCAGCGAATACCGTTATTTTTGTCATGCAAAAAGGCTATGAACTGAACGGTCGTTTATTACGTCCTGCAATGGTAGGCGTGTCGAAAAAGCCGGATTAATTCAGCGCTTTGTCAGGAAAAACCAGCTGCGGCTGGTTTTTTTTCGCCTGCAATTCTGCCTCGTAAGCTGCTGGTACAGCTCATAATAAAACCGCGGAATTTGGCGGCCAGCGTTGGTTTTTTCGGCGCTTTTCCTATATTTGCCAGCCGGTTAGGGTTATTATCCGTGCTGTCGTATAACAGGAGTCTCTGATGAACCCAGTTCAGCCCGCTCTGCGCTTGCCGCCTTGTATGCCATTGATCGCTGGCCGCTGGCAGCACACCAGCCATAGTTTTACGGTGACAGATCCGGCGACCGGGCAGGAATTGGCGCAGGTCAGCAGTGCCAGCACAGCCGATGCACAGCAGGCGCTGGATGCCGCTGTGGCAGCTCAGTCGCTGTGGCGACGGACCACAGCGCCACAGCGGGCCAGCTTATTGATGAAGTGGCAGTCGTTGTTGCTGGAACAACGCGAGTGGCTGGCGCAATTACTGACCGCCGAGCAGGGGAAACCCCTTACCGAAGCGCGGGCAGAAATTGACTACGCCGCGTCATATTTAAACTGGTATGCCGGCGAGGCGCTGCGCCTTGGCGGCGATTGGCAGCATCCAAGCGTGGCCGGTCGTACCTTACTGAATATTCCTGAACCAGTTGGCGTCGTGCTGGCGTTGACGCCGTGGAATTTCCCGGCGGCGATGATCACCCGCAAATTAGGCGCGGCCCTTGCTGCCGGCTGCCCGGTGATTGTCAAACCCTCCGAATACACGCCATTGACCGCCCTGGCGCTGGCAGACCTGGCGCAGCAGGCCGGTTTTCCGCCTGGTGTGATCCAGCTGCTGCCCTGTGCCACACCAGATCCGGTGGCGGCTCATCTCATCGCTTCACCGCAAGTGGCCAAAGTCAGTTTTACCGGCTCCACCGCAGTCGGGCGAAAGTTGATGCAACAAAGTGCCGCGACGCTGAAACGCCTGTCGCTGGAGCTTGGCGGTAATGCGCCAGTGCTGGTATTTGCCGATGCTGATCTGGATGCAGCCGTAGCCGGTATTATGGCAGCGAAATTTCGCAATGCCGGCCAGACCTGCGTCTGCATCAACCGGGTGCTGGCCGACAGTAGCATCGCGGCTGCACTGGAACAAAAACTCGCAGCGGCAGTGCTGGTGCTGCGCCTTGGCGTCGGTACTGCGGCGGATACGCAAATTGGTCCGCTGATTAACCAACGCGCCGTCGACAAAGTGCAGCAGCTGGTCGCCGATGCGCTGGCGGCTGGCGCCCGGCTGGTCTGCCGGCAAACGACGCTGCCTGATATCGGGCATTTTGTCGCGCCGCAGCTACTCTCTGACGTACACATGGGCATGACGATTTGTCAGCAGGAGATCTTTGGCCCAGTGTTGACGCTACAGACCTTTGCAGACGAGCAGATGGCGCTGCAGCTGGCCAATCAGACCGACGGCGGCTTAGCGGCTTACCTGTATGGGGCTGATGAAAAACGTAATTACCGGGTGGCCTCGGCACTAAAAGCCGGCATGGTTGGCATCAACGTGACGGCCATTTCAGACGCGCGCATTCCGTTTGGCGGCGTTGGCACCGCAGGATTTGGCCGCGAAGGCTCCCGTTATGGCATTAACGATTATCTGCAACTCAAACATTTGTGCTGGGAATTAGCTGACTGACAACGCCGGAGAAGGATATGCAGTGGATTTTGATCATCCTGTTTTGCGGCCTGAATATGTGGCTGGCCCTGCCGGCATGCGCGGTTACGCCATTGCATGATTATTTCCGCGAAAGCTGGAGTACCCGCGACGGCTTGCCCCACAACACCATCAACAATATCCAGCAAAGTGGTGACGGTTATTTATGGCTGGCCACCTGGGAAGGCGCGGCCCGCTATGACGGCCGCAATTTTACTGTGTTTGGCCGCGACAGCGTGACCGGACTGCCAGATATCGGCGTGCGGGCATTTTTCCGTGAAAACGATGGCAGCATGCTGGTGGCTGGTGCCCGTGGCGGTGTCAGTAAAGTGAGTGGCAGCCGCTGGCAATCTCTGCCGCCACTGGGATATCTCATTAACGATTTGTTGCGCGATCGCGACGGGCAACTGTGGTTTGCGACCGAAGGCGGCGCCGTAATGCGCCAGCTTGCTGACGGACAATACCAGCGCTTCGGGCCTGCTGACGGGCTGCAGCCGCGGGTGGTGTACAAACTGGTGCAGGACCGGGATGGCATCTTGTGGTTTGCCACTTTGCAGGGGGTGTACCGGGCAGACCCGCGCGAAATCCGGCCGCAATTTACCCAGGTTGTGCTGCCACAGCGCCGGCCGGATGTAAAAGTACAGATGCTGGCGCTGGAGCCGGACGGTCAACTGCTGATTGGCACAGAACAAGGCCTGTTCCGGCGCAGCAGCAGCGCGGTCACGCTGGTACATCCGGCGCTGGCCCAGACGGCAATCACCGCGTTACAGGTGTTGCCTGACGGGCAGATCTGGGTTGGCACTATCAATCAGGGCTTGCAGCGTCTGAGCGAACTGGGGCTGGAGCAGCTTGGTGTGCAGGATGGTTTGCCAAATAACCGGGTGCTGAGTATTTTTCAGGATACGGAGCAGAGTATCTGGGTTGGTACCAATGCCGGGTTGTACCGGCTGCGCGAAACGCCGTTTACCAATCTGACCCAACACCACGGGTTGGCGGATAACTATGTCCGCACTGTGCTGGAACATTCTGACGGCAGTGTCTGGATTGGCGGTGCAGGCGGGCTGAACCGCTGGGTGAACGGACAGCTGAGTCAGGTGTCGCTCAGCACGCCGGCATCGGTACTGAGTCTTACAGAAGGCCGGCACGGTGAAGTCTGGGTCGGCACCTATGGCGATGGCGTGTATCTGCTGCGCGACGGCGTCGTGGTGGCGCATTATGACCGCAGAGCCGGGCTCGCCAGTAATGAGATCCGGGCGGTGGCGGTGGCCGGCGACCGGATGTTCTTCGCCACATCCGGCGGGCTGAATATGTTGTGGCAGGATCAGATGACCACGCTGACCAGCAGCGATGGTTTGCCCGGTCTTTTTATCTCAGCCTTGTATTATCAGGAGGCCTCAGCCGGCTATCCGGCACAACTGTGGATTGGTACCGGCACCGGGGCCGCAGTCTGGTCGGAAGGGAAAATCAGACCGCTGGATCTGCATAGCCTGGAGCAGGCTGAATATGTGTTTGATTTTTATCACCCGCCGGGCACCGACTGGGTGTTTCTGGCAACAGATCGCGGCCTGGTACGCTACGACTACCGGCAGAATCAGTTGCGATTAATTGGCCGGGCCGCCGGACTTACCGTCGATAAAATTTTTAGCGTACTGCCCGACAACGCCGGTGCCTTCTGGCTCAGCAGTAACCGCGGTATTGTACGGATCCTGCAAAGTGAGGCGAACGCCGTCGCAGATGGCCAGCAGTCAAAGCTGTTGACCACAGATCTGTTTGGTGAATCTGATGGCATGCTCAGTTCACAATGTAACGGCGGTTCAGTGCCGGCGGCCACCAGACGGCACGACGGTACTTTGTGGTTTGCCACGTCTATGGGGGTGGCCAGTGTTGACCCGTCCCGGCTGGCACAGTTCAGTCTGAAACCGCCACCGGTGGTGGTGCAGCAACTGAGCGCGGACGGGCACGACGTGCCGCTGCAACAAGCCGTGTTGCCGGCCGATACACTGCGGGTACGTTTGCAGTTTGCCGGCCTGAGTTACATCATGCCGTCGCGCATTGTCTACCGGACCCGGCTGGCGGGCTTTGAACAGGACTGGGTGGAACGCGGCAGCACCAATCACGCTGAATTTACCAATCTGCCGCCTGGCCAGTACCAGTTTCTGGTCAGCGCGGCTTATCCTGAAAGCGACTGGAATGCTGAAGTGGCGCGGGTCGAATTCACCGTGTTGCCAACTTTCTGGCAAAAACGCTGGGTGCAGCTCAGCCTGCTGAGCCTGCTGTTGCTGGCGGTGCTTGGGTTTATCCGCTGGCGGCTGTACCGCCTCAGTCAGTCAGAATTGCGGCTGAAATTGCAGGTCGCGGCCAAGACTACGGAGCTGCTGGCGCAGGCACAATCGTTGCGCCAGGCGGTGTCAGAGAAAACCCAGCTGGCTGAGCAGTTACAGCTGCAAGCCGCGGCTTTTGCGGCGCAGGCGCGTGAAGATGGCCTGACCGGGCTTGCCAACCGCCGGGCGTTTGACGAACAGTCGGCGCTGGAATTTAACCGGGCGCAGCGCCTGGACCAGTCGTTGTGTCTGGTGATACTGGATATTGATCATTTTAAGAGTATCAATGACCGCTTTTCCCATCAGACCGGTGATATTGTGTTGCAGCGTCTGGCGGCCTTATTGCGCCAGCAAGTGCGGGATATTGATCTGATTGCACGCTGGGGTGGGGAGGAGTTTGTGTTGCTGCTGCCGCAGACTGAGCTGGCGCAGGCGCTGGAGATTTGTCAGCGGATCCGGCTCGCGGTCATGGCACTGGATTTTACCGCGGTCGGCGCAGGGCTGCAGGTCACGGCCAGTTTTGGCGTCGCCGGCAATGCAGGTGTCAGCAGCTACGATAAACTGTTAAGCCGGGCAGATCAGTTGTTGTATCAGGCTAAAGCCCAGGGCCGTAACTGTGTGTGCAGTGAGTCGGCGGCGGACCCGCCGGCGTCTGTACTGTAAAACTGCTGGTCAGCAGGCAGGAGACTATCGCGTGGCAATGTTATCCGCTTATCTGTCAGGGGCTGCGGTACAGCGTCAGACGCCGTTATGGCTGCTGTGCCTGTGTGCCGTGGCCGCCAACGCCGCAGAGCCGCCGGCCACGGCACCGCTGCGGGTGCCACATATTGCCGATGCGCCGCCTTTTATGTTGACCAATCCGCAGCAAATGCCGGTGGGCGGTATTTTGTTTGACCTCTACCAGCTGCTGGCCGGGGCTGTACAGCGTCCACTGCATATCGAAGCTATTCCCCGCAAACGTGTCACAGATTTGTTATTACGCGGCGAACTGGACCTGTACTGCAATGGCACGCCGGAATGGTTTGTCGAGCCGGCTTTGCGCTGGAGCCCGCCGCTGTTTGTGCATCGTGACTTGTATATCTCGGCCACGCCATATAAGGATTTTGCCGATTTTTCGCGTCGCAGTCAGGGTAAAACCGGCACGACCTTTGGGTATGTCTATCCAACGCTGGCCCCGCTGTTTGCCAGTGGACAACTGCAACGGGTCGACAGTTATTCGCCGGCCGAAAGTCTGCGTCATCTGCAGAAAAAAAATCTCAGCGCCGTGGTGGTATCTGAACTGGAATTTGCTTACCTGCAAGCCGACAAATCCGGTTTGTACCCGGTGGAAGTCGAACGCAATGATATTCAGTGCATGTATTCGCCGGCACTGAGTGCCGAGCTGGTGGCGGCACTGGATGCGGCTATTGTGGCGTTACGTCAGCAAGGGCAGATCAGCCAGATCCTGGCACGTTATCGCTGATGCCATCAGGCCCATTCCTGCACCTTACTGAGTAAAGTCCGTGCATCAAACGGCTTGGCGATAAAATCGTTCATGCCGGCCGCCAGACATTCCCGGCGAAACTCCTCAGTCGCATGCGCGGTCAGCGCGATCACCGGCAGTCTGGCATAAACGGCTTGCTGGCGCAGTAAACGGGTGGCGGTATAACCGTCCATGGTCGGCATATGCACATCCATCAGGATCAGGCTGTATTGTTGCCGGCTCAGTTGCGCCAGTGCCTGTTCGCCATGATCGGCGACATCAACATCAAATCCGGCATGTTGCAGGATGATGCGCGCCAGCGTCTGATTGTAACTGTTATCTTCGACCAGCAGGATTCGCCCTTTGCCGGTGTCTGGTGTGACGGGCGCTGTGGTCTGGGCTGCGGGTTCGGTCACTGCAACCGGCGCGATATTATCGGCCCGGTAGCTGCGGATACTGAAACTGAAAGTGCTGCCAATACCGGCCAGACTCTGGACTTCAATGCGTCCGCCCATCAGCTGTACCAGCCGCTGCGCGATACTGAGGCCCAGCCCGGTGCCGCCATATTTGCGGCTGGTGGAGCTGTCGGCCTGGCTGAACGCCTGAAACAGATTACTGCATTGCTCCGGGCTCAGGCCAATGCCGGTGTCCTGCACAGCAAAATGCAGCCAGACTTCTGCCGGCGTCTCCGGTGGATTGATTTGACGCGCCAGGTCGACCCGCAACACTACTTTACCCTGACCGGTAAATTTCACTGCGTTACTGAGTAAATTAATCAACACCTGGCTTAGACGCAGTGGATCGCCGATTAACCATGCCGGTACTTGCGGGTCGACACTGAATTGCAGCTCCAGACGTTTTTGCCGCGCCTGTTCAATAAATAAATCGCGGATTTGCTGCAGCATATCCTGCAGACGAAACCGCACCTGCTCTAATTCGAGCTTGCCGGCTTCTACTTTGGAAAAATCAAGTATATCGTTGATAATGCTTAATAAAATCTTACTTGATGCGGTGATTTTGCTCAGGTAAAGCTGTTGATCGGCAAAAGATTCACTATTTTGTGCCAGTTGGGCGAAGCCAATAATGGCATTCATTGGCGTGCGGATCTCATGGCTCATGTTGGCCAGAAATTCACTTTTTGCCACGGCCGCGGCTTCAGCTTTTTGTTTGGCGCCTTCGAGCATCTGCATGGTGTCTTCCAGGTGCTGCGTGCGCTGCTGCACCAGACCTTCCAGTTTGCTGTTCTCCTGCAACACCGGCCGCACGCGCCAGCCGATCAGCATTTTCACCAGCGCCAGTATGACCAGCAGATAAAAGGTGTAAGCCCACCAGCTCTGATACCAGGGCGCTGCGATCTGCAGATGCAACGGCGTGGCTTCGCTTACTTCGCCAAAGGCGTTTTTGTAGCGCAGTTTAAACTGGTAGCTGCCGGGCTCTAAGTTGGTGTAATCGCGATACGTTTCGTTGTGCCAGTCAGACCAGACCGGGTCATTGCCTTGCAGCTGGACCTGAAAAAGGTTGGTGTCGAGGTGGCCATACCGTGGCACTGTATATTCAATCCGCAGGGAGTTCTGATCTGATGCCAGTTCCAGTCTGGCCAGCTGGCCGCCGGCGAAATGGGTTTGATTGTCCCGGCTGATCACACGGCGGATCAGCGGCGGGTGCGCCACGATACTGCGGCTGACCCGGCTGGAGTCAAAACGGAAAATACCTTCGGCACCGCCAAACCAGGTGACGGCACCGTCGTCGGCGAGGATCACGTCCAGCGGCGTATCGGCCAGCGGAAACAATGGTGCAGTCGACCAGTGATAGGGTTGATCCGGGCCGGATTTTTCGGCAGCACCGGCCTGACGCTCGCCGGTCTGATTGTCCCAGTTGATCATCCAGATCCGGCCGGCACTGTCCTGGGTCGGAGAGCGGACCCAGGGCTGGTCACTGAACAAACCACGAAACACCGGGTGCAGCTGAAAGCTCTGGGTGCTCTGATTAAACTGATAAAGCCCGGCCACAGTGGCAAACAGCAGGCCACCCGACCAGCGATGCACCGAATTACGGTTCTGGCTTGGCAACCCGGCCGCTTCGGTAAACACGTCTAACGCGCCGGTGCCCTGACGCTGCACATTCCCGCTGCTTTGCAGCCGGTAGATGCCATGCGCCAGACTGCCAATCCACAAGCTGCCGTCGCTGTCTTCGACCAGGCTGTTCAGATTGCCGTCGACGCCTTCGACACGGCCGAGGTCTTGCCAGCGTGTGCCGTCAAATTGCAGCCGGACCAGGCCATTTTGCAAGCCCACCCAGACCAGCCCCGGTTGCAGGCGTGACACCAATAACACTTTGGCCGGCATTGGTGCTGCATAAATCAGTTCCGCCTGACCGGCTTTGTACTGGTGGACCCCTTTGTTATTGGCGATCAGCAGGCTGTCGGCAAAATCGGCAAAATCCCAGGTCTGATTGCTAAAGCCTTCAATCGCGGCAAAATGCGCCGCCCGTACGCCATCGGCCTGCAAGCGGAATAATCCCTGGCTGGTACCGGCATAAAGCTGCTGGTTGTAACGATGCAGCGACAGCACATTGCCTTTGAGCCCCATCACATGGTTAAACATTGAAATGGCCGAAGAGGCTTCAATCCGGGCCAGACCGTGGTCCATCGCACTCCACAGGCCTTGTTGCCGGTCTTCCATCAGGGCGCGGATGTTATCGTCCAGCATGCCGGAGAATTTATTGATATGGCTGTGGACCTGACCTTGCTGGTCCAGCAGATAAATGCCGTTGCGGACTGTGCCGACGGCCAATAAACCATTGCGCAGCCGCAGGCTGGTATAAATCATCGCCTGCGCCAGTTCTTCACTGGCCGGCATCTGAAACGCCGTCATTCCGGTTGGACCCAGTAAGAAAAAACCGGCGTCGCGCGAACCAATCAGTACCTGGTTCTCGTTCCACTGTTCGGCGATAAAGACTGCTTTGTCGGCCAGTAGCTGGGTGTCTGGCAGTGGTTCCAGCCGGCCGTCTTTTAATTCCAGCAGGCCGGTATCCTGTTCTTTAATCAGGACTCGGTCGTTGAGCTGGAAGGCTTTCATAAAGGCGGACTCGCTGGTCCAGCTGCGCACTTCCTGATCGTTAATCAGAAACAGATAAGAGCGGGCGACAAATAAAACGCCCTGTTCGGTGACAAAGGTCTGGCGGATATCCTGAAAGTTGCGATAGGCGGCCGGGATACGGTCACGCCATGAGACAAACTGCGCGCCTTGGGCCCGGGCTTTGTTGATATAACCCAGGTCACCCTTGGCACCGACATAAATGCGGCCGTCGTTGCCAAGCGCCAGTGAGCGCACCACCGACTGGTTGGTGGTGGCAATAGTACGCCAGTGTACGCCGTCATATTCCAGCACACCGACATTATTACCGGCATAAATCAGGCCATCGCTGTCCTGCAATAATGCCCAGTTCTGGGTGCCGGCATTGTAGTCTTTGGGCTTAAAATTCTTTAAAAGCGGCAGACCCGCTTCCATCGACATCAGGGTACAACTGAACAACAACAGGCTGGCAATGGCAGCCCGGAACAACAGATAAATAACTGGCGCGGATCCCTGCACAGCAAAACCTCATGGCATATGACTGACCGCGCACAGCGCGGACTTCCTAAACTAACTCAGCCATCTGCCGCGGTCAATTTCAGACTTTCTCTTTTGTCAGTTTGTCGAGGTAACCCATGACAAAAGCCGACAGGACAAAAGTGATATGGATCAACAGATACCACATGATTTTGTCGTTATCGATATTGGGTGTGTCCATAAAAATTTTTAGCAGGTGAATCGAAGAGATCGCCACAATGGAGGCTGCCACTTTATTTTTTAATGACGCCGAGTCGACTTTGCCCAGCCAGTTCAGTTTTTCTGACGACTCGTCAATGTCCAGCCGTGAGACGAAATTTTCATAGCCGGAGAACATCACCATCACAATCAGTCCGCCGACCAGCGCGATATCAATCAGTGACAGCACCACCAGAATTAAATCGGCTTCTTTGATAAACAGAATATTGGGCAGGATATGAAAAATTTCCTGAAAAAATTTAATACCAAGGGCAATCAGTACCAGACTGAGGCCCAGATACATTGGAGCCATCAGCCAGCGGCTGGCATACATCAGTCGTTCCAGTTGTTTTTCCATAATGTGCAGTGGGATGATCCGGTGATGAAAACTGCATTAGATCTGGGGGAGCCTGCGCTATTTTTCAAGTTATGCATTTTTTCTGCCGGCAGGGCTGTTTTTTCCGGCCAAATTTATCGCACAATGCGGCAAAATCCATGTAAATCATCCATGTCGTGGAGCCTGCTGTCTGATCTGCAGCAGTGGGGCGGAGCTGAAGGAATCATTTGATGAAAAAAACTGTGCTGGCATTATCAGTGTTTGCCGCAAGTGCGACCAGCGTTGTGAATGCCGACGAGGGCATGTGGCAACCCCATCAGTTGCCGGAACTGGAAGCCCTGCTCAAGGCCAAAGGGCTGCAGATTGAGGCCAAATCTATCGCTGAGCTGACGGCATTTCCGATGAATGCGGTGATTAGCCTCGGCGGCTGTACCGCATCTTTTGTGTCAAAACAGGGTCTGGCGCTGACTAATCATCATTGTGCCTACAGCAGCATTCAGCACAACAGCACAGCGCAGAACAACCGGCTTGAACGCGGCTTTTTAGCCAAAACCCAGACCGAAGAGTTACCGGCAGCGCCTGGCAGTAAAATTCTGGTGACTGAAGCGGTCAGTAATGTGACACAGCAAATCAAACAGGAATTAACGCCGCAACTACAGGGTAAAGACCGTTTTGACAAAATTGATCAGCTGCGCAAAGAGCTGGTGGCCGAATGTGAAACCGCACCGGGTTATCGCTGTGAGGTGTACAGCTTCCACGGTGGCCTGGAATATTATCTGATTAAACAGCTGGAGATCCGCGACGTGCGGCTGGTGTATGCACCGGCTGATGGCGTCGGGCGTTTTGGCGGCGATATCGACAACTGGATGTGGCCGCGCCATACCGGTGATTATTCGTTTTATCGCGCTTATGTCGGAAAAGACGGCAAACCAGCCGACTACAGCGTTGAAAACGTGCCTTTTGTGCCACCCAGTTCGTTAAAAGTGTCAGCCAAAGGCGTGCAGGCCGGCGATTTTGTCATGGTGCTGGGTTATCCGGGCCGCACTAACCGTTATAACACCGCATTTGAAGTGAAAAACCAGTTCACTGCAGTGTTGCCGGCAGCACGGCAATATCGCGAAGAAACCATCGCGCTGATTAAACACCATGCGGCGGAAGGTTCAGAAGCCCGCATCAAGTACGAGTCGATTCTGGCCGGGCTTGCCAACTATGCCAAAAACTATGACGGCATGATCAAAACTTATCAACAAGGCGGCACCCAGCAGCAAAAAGATGAATTCGAAGCGGTACTGAATCGCTGGATAGAGGCCGATCCTGCGCGCAAAGCCAAATACAAACCCGCGCTGCTGAGCCTGCAGCAATTACTCGAAGCCGAGACCGCCACACAACAACGTGATTTGGTGCTGACCTATTTTGGTTATGCGCAGTTATTCAGTACCGGCCGCAAACTGTACCGGCTGGCGCTGGAATCGCAAAAACCAGACGAAGAACGCGAGACTGGTTATCAGCAACGCGATTTAGACCGCTTTAAAGCCGGTCTGAAACGGATGTCACGCAGTTTTGATGGCGCCATCGATTTAGAAATCGCTTTGCATTTCCTCAAACATTACGCGGCGCTGCCAAAACCGCAGCGTCTGGCGGCGTTTGATCAGTATTTTGGCATTGCCGAGGCTTTTGACGAGGCTGCAGTGCGCAGCAAACTGACGCAGATTTATCAGACTTCATTGCTTGGCGATGAAATCGAGCGGCTGGCTTTGGTTGGCAAAACCCCGGACGAACTAAAAGCCAGCACAGATCCGGCCATACAGTTTGCACTGGCGATGGCGGAGACTGATTTAGCACTGGAAAATGAGCAAAAAAATCAGGCTGGCAAACTGGCAGTGGCGCGGCCTAAGGTGATGGAAGCGGTGATTGCCTTTAACAAAGCCAATCAAAAACCGGTCTATGCCGATGCCAACGGCACCTTGCGGGTCACCTTTGGTGAAGTCAAAGGTTATGAACCGCGTGACGGTGTGGCGTATCAGCCGTTTACCACGCTCAAAGGCATCAGCGAAAAACACACAGGCCAAAGCCCGTTTAATGCACCGGCACCACAGCTTGCTGCGATCGCCGCAGGTGATTTCAGTGCTTATGCCCATCCTGAACTGAAAACAGTGCCGGTCAACTTCTTAAGTACTGTGGACACCACTGGCGGCAATTCAGGTTCACCGACGCTGAACGGCAAAGCCGAACTGGTGGGCCTGCTGTTTGACGGCGTGATTGAAGGCATTATCGGCAATTATGCTTATGATCCGGCGCTTAACCGCTCCATCCACGTCGACAGCCGTTATTTGCTGTGGCAGATGGAAAAAGTGGATGGCGCCACCAATCTGACGGCAGAAATGGAAATAGTCCGCGACTAATCGGTGCCTGCGGTCAAAATTGCGGAAAAAAGGTGCCATTGGCACCTTTTTTGTGCAAAGTCCGGCGGTTTTACGCTATGGGCTGCCGGCGAAATTGCAGTATGATAGGGCGCTTTCTTCACTGCATGAATGTTAAAAATTGCTGGCATGTTATTAGATCAAGCCTTATTCACAGAATTGCTGGACGCGGCGGCGCAAAGTCCGCGCCGGCGTGCCTTTCGCAATTTGCACAAGGATTTTGCTGAGCCGGTGCAGCGGGTGGTGATTGCCATTCAACCTGACAGCTATGTTCCTCCCCATCAACACGTCGACGCACATCAATGGGAGTTGTTTGTCATGTTAGCCGGCAGCGTCGACTTTTTGCAGTTTGATGACAGCGGGCGTTTGACCACGCGCCAGACGCTCAGCGCGGGGTCGGTCCACACTGGTGTGGAGCTGGCACCCGGCCATTGGCACAGCATCGTCGCTGCAGCGCCAGGCGCCGTTTTTCTGGAAGTGAAACAAGGCCCGTTTGACCCGGCGCAGCCGCGACACTTTGCGGCTTTTGCCCCGCCAGAGCAGGATGGCCGGGCCGGTAGATATTTGAGTTGGTTACGCACTGCAAACGCAGGTGAAATGAGCCCTGACTGGCAGGAGATGACCCGATGAAATTACAATTAGTGATCCGCCGTGCCCCGGCAAAAGCGGGTCTGGACTGGTTAAAACAAGGCTGGCTGCTGTTGCGCCAGCAGATGCTGCTGTTGCTGATGTTCTGGCTGATGCTGGCGGTGTCGTTGCTTGGCTTGTTGCATCCGCTGCTGGCGGTGGTGTCGGCGCTGCTTGGCCCGTTTTTACTGGCCGGCTTTTATGACGGCATAGTGCGGGCACAACAGCAAAAGCCGCTGACGCTGGCAGTGTTGTGGCAGCCGCTGCAACAGCCTGCCCACCGGGCGGCATTTATCCGCCTGGCCGGTCTGAATATTCTGTTTTCGATCCCCAGCCAGCTGTTGCTGGCGCAGCAATTGCCGTTGTGGCAAAGCGGTGAAACTGATCTGGTGGCCTTATTTGCACTGGTTGCCATGGCGTCGGTCAACGCGATGTTGTTTGCCTACGCCGTGCCGGTGATTTATTTTCTGCGCGAACAGCGGCTGTGGCCGGTGCTGCAGGCCAGTTTCATGGCGTGCTGGCGCAACGTGCCGGCCCTAACGGTCTTTGGTTTGTTGTCGGTGCTGCTGGGGTTGACCGGCCCCTTTACCATGTTGATTTCGTGGATTCTGGTGTTGCCTTGGCTCGGGATTAGTTTTTTCCTGTCGTTCCGGGAGTTTTTTGTGCTGACGCCGGCGCGGCCGGATGAGGCGGCAGTGTTTGAAGTCTGATGCTGAAGTCCTGACACCGCAGCAGGCCTGGCAGCTCGCCATCGGCTTGCTGAGCCGGCGCGACCACAGCAGCCATGAGCTGCTGGAAAAACTGCAGCAACGCGGCGTGGCTGCTGAACTGGCGCAGACAACATTATTGCGCTGTCAGCAGGAGCAGTATCAGTGCGATCAGCGCTTTGCCGAGATGTTATTGCGCCATTGCATCAGCAAAGGCCAGGGTCTGGCGGTGCTGCGCCAGCTCAGCCGGCAACACCGGCTTGGCAATGATTTATTACAACAGGCGCTTGATGACGCCGAACCCGATTGGTTTGAACTGGCGCGCAGCTGTGCACAGAAGAAATTCGGCGAACTTCCCGCTGGTTCAGACAAAGAAAGATTAAAACGGATGGCGTTTTTGCAGCGCCGGGGCTTTAGTTCAGAGCAAATCCGTTACGCATTACAACATTCAGATAGTTAGGACAGCAATTATGTACATGACCTCTGCGCAACTGCGCCGTGCTTTTCTGGACTTTTTTGCCAGTAAAGGCCACCAAATTGTCTCAAGCAGCTCGTTAATTCCGGGCAATGACCCGACGCTGCTGTTCACAAATGCCGGCATGGTGCAATTTAAAGATGTGTTCCTTGGCCAGGACAAACGCAGCTACAGCCGCGCGGTCACCGCGCAGCGTTGTGTGCGCGCCGGTGGTAAACACAACGACCTGGAAAACGTCGGTTATACCGCCCGTCACCATACTTTCTTTGAAATGCTGGGTAACTTTAGCTTCGGCGATTACTTCAAAGAAGACGCCATCAAATACGCCTGGGAATTTTTAACCGAAGTCGTCAAATTGCCAAAAGAAAAGCTGTGGATCACTGTCTACGCCACTGACGATGAAGCTTTTGATATCTGGACCCAACAAATCGGCGTGCCAAAGGAGCGGGCTATCCGCATTGGCGACAACAAAGGCGCACCATTTGCGTCTGATAACTTCTGGGCGATGGGCGATACCGGTCCTTGTGGCCCTTGTACTGAGATTTTCTACGACCACGGCGACCATATCTGGGGCGGCCCACCGGGCTCACCAGAAGAAGATGGCGACCGGTTTATCGAAATTTGGAATAACGTCTTTATGCAGTTCAACCGCCACGCCGATGGCCGGATGGAACCGCTGCCAAAACCCAGCGTCGACACCGGCATGGGCTTAGAGCGCATCGCCGCGATTTTGCAGCATGTGCACAGCAACTACGAAATCGATACTTTCCAGGGCCTGATTAAAGCTGCTGCAGCAGTGACTGGCACCACAGATCTGGATAATAAATCACTGCGCGTGATTGCCGACCATATCCGTTCTTGTTCTTTCCTGGTGGCCGATGGCGTGATGCCTTCAAACGAAGGCCGTGGTTATGTGCTGCGCCGTATTATTCGTCGTGCGGTGCGCCACGGTAATCAATTAGGCGCCAAAGGTGTGTTCTTCAGTAAATTAGTGGCAGAACTTGCGGTGCAGATGGGTGAAGCCTATCCGGAGCTGATTGAAAAACAAGCCATTATCGAAAAAGTACTGCGGATGGAAGAAGAGCAGTTTGGCAAGACGCTGGAACGCGGCCTGTTACTGCTCAAAGATGCTTTAGCGGCGCTTGGCGATAGCAAAGAAATCCCGGGTGAAGTGGCGTTTAAGCTATACGACACCTATGGCTTCCCGGTCGATTTGACCAGCGACGTGGCGCGCGAACAAGGCTATACCGTTGATCAGGCCGGTTTTGAAGCGGCGATGGAAGCACAGCGTAAACGCGCGCAGGCAGCGTCGAGCTTCGGCCAGGACTACAACCAAACGGTGACTTCTGCGCAAGTAACTGATTTCACCGGTTACACCGAACAACATGGCAATGCTGTGGTGCTGGAAATCGTTCGCGACGGCGACAAAGTCGACACTATTATCGACGGCCAGCAGGCACTGGTGATCCTCGACCAGACACCATTTTATGCCGAATCCGGCGGTCAGATGGGCGATACCGGCACATTAGTGCTGGCTTCCGGCGCTGTGTTTACAGTCGCGGATACGGTCAAAATCGGTAAAGCCTTTGCCCATCGCGGCACTATCACCGGTACTTTAACTGTCGGTGAGCGTGTTGATGCCCAGATTGATAACGAACGGCGCAGCGCCATCCGGAAAAACCACTCGGCCACCCACTTATTGCATGCTGCTTTGCAGCAGGTACTGGGTGCGCATGTGGTGCAAAAAGGCTCGCAAGTAGGCCCGGACCGCCTGCGTTTTGACTTCGCCCATTTTGAAGCGGTCAAAGCTGATGAAGTGCGTACCATCGAACAGTTGGTGAACGCACAAATCCAGGCCAACCATGAAGTTGTCACCCGGCTGATGCAGCTCGATGCCGCTAAAGCCGCCGGCGCTATGGCGCTGTTTGGCGAAAAATATGACGACGATGTGCGTGTGTTGTCGATGGGCGACTTCTCGATTGAACTGTGCGGTGGCACGCACGTCGCCCGCACTGGTGATATCGGTCTGTTTAAGATTGTGGTCGAAAGCGGTATCGCCGCCGGTGTACGCCGGATTGAAGCGGTGACAGGCGTTGGCGCCTTGGCTTACCTGCATAAGTTAGAACAACAAGCGCAGCAAGTGGCAGCCTTATTAAAAGGCGATGTGCTGTCGATTGGCGAGCGTGTGGTGCAGACTTTAGATCGCAGTAAACAGCTGGAAAAAGAGCTGGAACAGTTAAAAGCGAAAATGGCCAGTGCAGCCGGTGCTTCCTTGCTGGAAAAAGCCGTGGCGATTAACGGCACTAAAGTGCTGATTGCAGAGCTGGCCGGTGTTGATCCAAAGGGCTTCCGTACTATGGTCGACGAGCTGAAAAACAACATCGTCTCTGGTGTCATTCTGTTGGGCACGGCCAGTGACGGTAAAGTCAGCCTGATCGCCGGCGTGACCAAAGACCTGACCGATAAAGTCAATGCGGGTCAGTTGGTAGGCTGGGCGGCGGAGCAGCTCGGCGGCAAAGGCGGCGGTAAACCTGATCTGGCGCAGGCCGGTGGCACTGACGTCGCAGGGCTTAGCAAAGTGTTAGCGGCGGCCACTGACTATCTGGCAGCGAAGCTGTAACAAGTGGCATTACTGGTGCAAAAGTTCGGGGGTACCTCAGTGGGTACCACCGAACGGATTGAAGCCGTTGCCGATTTAATTATCCGCACAGTGCAAGCCGGGCATAAAGTGATTGCTGTGGTGTCAGCCATGGCCGGTGAAACCAACCGATTGCTGGGGCTGGCCCAGCGCATCGATACCAAAGCGACAGCGCGGGAACTGGATGTGCTGGCTGCTGCCGGCGAACAGGTGACGATTGCATTGCTGGCCATCGCGCTGGTTAAACGCGGTTATCCGGCGGTGTCCTTACTGGCCGATCAGGTCTGTATCCATACCGACAACAAATTTGGCAAAGCCAGAATTGAGCGGGTCGATACTGAACGGCTGGCGCAGGAACTGGAACAGGGCCATATCGTCGTGGTCGCAGGCTTTCAGGGTCGTGATTTTGAAGGCAATCTGACCACGCTCGGGCGGGGCGGCTCTGATACGTCGGCGGTTGCGCTGGCGGCAGCGGTCAATGCCGATGAATGTCAGATCTACACCGATGTGGATGGCGTATACACCATAGATCCACGGCTTTGCCCCGGTGCGCGCCGGCTGCCACAGATCCCCTTTGCCGATATGCTGGAACTGGCCAGTGTTGGTGCCAAAGTGTTGCATTCCCGCTCAGTTGAATATGCTGGCCGTCACCGCGTGCTGCTACGGGTATTATCGACGTTCCGGCCGGATGCCGGCACCCTGATGACTTATGAGGAAGATCCAATGCAACTGCCTGCTATTTCCGGCATTGCCTGTCAGCATGGTCTGACGTTTTTGCAACTGCAGTCGCTTTGTCATGCGGATTTTTGCCTGTTACTGAACCTGTTGGCGCAGCGTAACGTTGAAACGGATATGGTGCAGCACTCAGGAGTCTGGCCTGATCAATTGACGGTGCAGCTGGTGATGAACCACAGCGACTGGATGCAAGTGGCTGACGATGTACAGAATTTGCTGAAAAATTGTCAGTCTGCACAGCATCGCATTCAGGCAAATCTTGCTAAACTGTCGGTGGTTGGGATCGGAGTTCGGTCGCAGCCTGACATTGTCGCGCGGATCCATCAGCTGTTGCATCAGCTGAATATCCACATCTGGGCCATGAGCCAGACCGAAAGCCGGTTTTCTGTGCTGATGGCGCCGGAACTGGTGGAGACCGCCGCGGCAAAACTGCATCAGGTGTTGTTCAGCAACGATAATTAATCGCTGGATTTTCATAAATTTGAATGCTGAGTTATGATTGGCAACAAGGACGCGTTGGTGAAAGGCTAAGCGTCGTACATATAGCTGGGACTAAAGGATAGGAGCAAACGAATGCTTATTTTGACCCGTCGCGTTGGTGAGACATTAATGATTGGTGACGAAGTGACAGTCACTGTGTTGGGCGTTAAAGGGAATCAGGTACGGATTGGGGTGAATGCGCCAAAAGAAGTCTCTGTACACCGTGAAGAAATCTACATGCGTATTCAGGCAGAAAAAGGTACACCGGGCAGTTACAGCCAGGATGATGACCAATAATTCTGTTTTCGTAAATCATTGTTTTTATTGTTTTGTTGTTTGAAAAGTAGCCAGTTAAGCGATTAATTGCGCAGATTGTCTAAAAGGTCGGCAATCGCACAATCCGGCTCAAAATTTTGTTTGACTTATTTTCCTGAAACATTAATATACGCACCGCAACGTAGCGCGGAGAGATGGCCGAGTGGCTGAAGGCGCACCCCTGCTAAGGGTGTATAGGGGAAACTCTATCGAGGGTTCGAATCCCTCTCCCTCCGCCAGTTGTTTTTAGATTAGATGGACGCATAGCTCAGCTGGATAGAGTACTCGGCTACGAACCGAGCGGTCGGAGGTTCGAATCCTCCTGCGTCCGCCATCTGAAACACTGGCACTACGAAGCAACACTGTAGAAATGTAAGACCTGTCGCAAGACATACTCACCGGACGCATAGCTCAGCTGGATAGAGTACTCGGCTACGAACCGAGCGGTCGGAGGTTCGAATCCTCCTGCGTCCGCCATTTAAACCTGCTTAATGCAGGTTTTTTTGTTTTTGCCTTCCTCACAAAAATCCCTGCGGGACCAGCTAAAGCTGTCCAAAAACGCTCCCGGCGTTTTTGTGTTTTTGCGTCCCCCGGCTCCTCGCAGAGCTCGTCGCTTGAAAACGGCGCAAGCCAAATGATTGGCTTGCTTTGATCCGTGTTCACCCATTAAACCTGCCAAGTGTAGGTTTTTTTGTTTTTGCCATCCTGGCAAAAATCCCTGCGGGACCAGCTAAAGCTGTCCGTCAAACGCTCCCGGCGTTTTTGTGTTTTTGCCTTCCTGACAAAAATCCCTGTGGGACCAGCTAAAGCTGTCCGTCAAATGCTCCCGGCGTTTTTGTGTTTTTGCCATCCTGGCAAAAATCCCTGCGGGACCAGCTAAAGCTGTCCAAAAACGCTCCCGGCGTTTTTGTGTTTTTGCGTCCTCCGGTTCACCGCATCTGCTCGTCGCGTGAAAACGGCATCGCCTTGCTGCAACATGACTGATGCAGGCTGTTGGTTTTAGTCTTTGTGCTGGTGTGCGAAAACAGCGGATAGTGCAGCGGACAGTCCGCGGTGCGCCACAACAGCGCAGTGGCGATGATGTTAAGCCCCGTTTTTGCACCCGCTGCGTTGTATTTCGGTCAACACGCTGCATTTTGGTGCAAACAACAGTCTCTAATTCAATAAACTCTTATGAATCATATATTTAATCTGCTGTTTTGAACTGCTGGATTTAATTCAAATGTTGTGATTTGATGGTGCGGCACATGCTTGGGGGAATTATGTTGTATCAAAAAATAACATCAATAAAAAAGAAAATTTTGCTGACGGTTGGCGGCTCAACAGCCGTCTTGCTGGCCGTGGCTGCGTTACTGGTGATCCAACACATCGCGGCACAAACCAGGGCGCAGGTCCAGGCGGAAGCCAATAGTCTGATGCAAACAGAGGCGGTGGCTGTGGGGCAGTTTTTTGCGGAATATGCTCAGGTCGCCAAAACCTTTTTACACAGTCCGCAGTTTCAACAGTGGTTTTTAGAATATCCGGGGCGCGGCAGTGAATTGGCGGCTGTGCCTGGTTATGCCCAAATCAACCAGACTTTTAAAACGATCAGCGGCGGCGACGCCAATATCCTGTCCGCTTTTTTTGCGCTGACCCGCTCTGACGAATATTTTCGCGAAGATTCCAGAACCGGTGTGGATGTAGACGGTCCGGACAAGGGTGTTGTGGATAAAGGCTATTTTGCCAGCCAGCGCCCTTGGTACATCGAGACAATGAAACACAATAAGTTTTTTGTCGGTTCTCCGTCGGCAGATTTCACTACCGGCGTCGTTTCCGCTGTGGTGGAAGGGCCGGTCTATCTGCCTGATGGCAGCCTGCTGGGCGTAGGCGGGCTGGACCTGCATATCAACAAAGTTGGCGATAAGGTGGAGACCATCCGCTACCAGGGCGAAGGGCTGCCGTTTTTACTGGATGGCAAAGGCCAGATTGTGCATTTTTCCGCGCGCAGTGGTATTGAAACCAAAGCCAATGATTTGATTGCGGATTTGGACAGCAAGGTGGCAGACAGCAGTGGTTTTGCGGCGATTGCCAAAGCCGCCCAACAGAGTCAGGCCGGTTTTGCCCCGATGCGGCTCAATGGGGCTGATTTTTATGTCGCTTATCAGCCGGTCAGCCGCGATTTCCCGCAAATGAACTGGCTGGTCGGCATCCTGATCCCGGCGGCATTGATTGATGCGCCCATCGAGTCGACGGTGCATTGGTCGGTGGCCGGGGCTTTAGTGATTTTAGCGCTGATCACCGCCAGTATCATGCTGACAACCTCGGTCATCGCCCGACCGCTGCAACAGTTGACCGAAGCGATGCAGGAGATTGCCAGTGGTGATGGTGATCTGACCCGGCGTATCGACATCGCCCAGCAAGATGAAGTGGGCGCGCTGGCCCGCCATTTTAATACCTTTGTCAGCAAGTTGCGTCAGTCTTTGGCACACACCCAACAGCAGGCCGAGCAGGTGAAGTTATCCAGCGAACATCTGAATCAGGTGGTTGGCCTGACCAATCAGGAAATCCAGCACGAAAAGCAGCAGATTGATTCAGTCTCTGCGGCAGTCACCGAGATGGCGGCCACAGTGCAGGAGATTAGCCGTAATGCCCAGTCGACCAGTCAGGCTGCTGCTGATGCGGAGCAACGTGGTCAGCAGGGCGCCCAGCTGTCGCAACTGGCCGTGGCGGATATGGACGCGCTGGATCAGAGCATGTTGTCGGCGGTGGAAGTGGTGATAGGGCTGGCCAAAGAGTCGGAAAATATCGGCACTGTCGTTGATGTGATTAAAGGCATTGCCGAGCAAACCAACCTGCTGGCGCTCAATGCCGCGATTGAAGCGGCGAGGGCCGGCGAGCAGGGCCGTGGTTTTGCCGTGGTTGCGGATGAAGTGCGTTCGCTGGCCGGCCGCACCCGAGAAAGCACCGACGACATTCGCCGGATGGTCGAGAAACTGCAGTATATTGCCAAACAGGCCGAAGATGTGATGCAACAGGGCCGCAGCCAGACCACCGTCAGCGCAGAACGCGCCCGGGCCATGCAGCAGTCGCTGACAGCGATCAGTGCCGCTATTATGGTTGTGCAGCAGCAAAGCACCCAGATCGCCGTCGCGACTGAGCAGCAAACCATAGTAGCCGACGATATTAACCGCAGCCTGACCGCTATTACCGGGCTGGTCGATAACACCGCTGAACATGCGCAGGAGCTGACAGGTGAGGCACGGCAGCTGGATCAATCGGCGTCGGCGCTGAATCAGGTGGTGGCGCAGTTCAGGATCTGAGCGGCCATTGTTAACGATGTGAAACCTGGCCAGTGTCTGCGGACTCTGGCCGTTTTTTATCCGGCCGCGACTGCCGTATTGCCCAAATCGTCATCTGCTTGTCATCGTGCTTTCTGATTAATAAATTTACAATTTTTTAATGTCATGGCGACTTGAGAAATGCTTTGTTTTTTTTGCGTTCTCCATTACCATGCGGTAAGGGAAAAATAAAAGGAAGATAGGGATATTTTATTTTTCAAGAGCAATTTGAATGAACAGGTCGTATTTTGCCGGATTTATACCGCTTTTTCTTTTCACTTCAGCGCCAGGCCATGCGGCCGACTGGGAAAAGGCCCATCACGAAGTCACTACCTTTCTGGGCGTACTGAATAATAACAATTTATTTAACACTGCAGCAGCACGGCAGACCGATCAGCGTGTAGACGCCGGTTTGCGCTGGGACTGGTTGGGGTTATTTGAAGGTTATGGCGTTCAGGTGCCGCTGCAAATTGAACGGCACAGTTATCGCGCAACGGATGACTTAGATGCCAGTCTTTATCAGCTGCACCCTGAAGTGCGTTTTTTTCTCAGTGCCCAGACCGATCTGGCGTTTAAAGCCACAGTGCAAAAACAGCAGGTGCTGGCCGGTGATGCGGCGGCCGAATTTTTGTCAGTGGCTGAGCAAGCGTTGACGGCCCAACAACGGGGCGCCGAGGCAACCTTGAGTTTTGGCCGCGCGCCTGATGTGCAGAACCTGCAGCTGACGCTGGGGACAGATCGGCGGCAACAGGACGTGCGGGCGCAGCGGCTGTCACAGCTAGACGGCGATTTTGTCAAAGCGCTGTACAGCCACAAACTGAATGAAAATGTTGCGCTGGTGGCGGATCTGCTGAGAAGGCAGGAACAACAAAACGGGCTCAGCACCGATTTAAATCAATATGGCGCCGGTATTGCTGTGCAATGGACCGGCCAGCAGTTTTTTCGTCTGACCGCCGGGCGCTTCAGCCGCAGTTATGCCGGCGCTGTGCAGGCAGAAAACGCCGGGACTTTCTGGCAGTTACACAATTTATGGCAGTTTGATGCCCGTTGGTTGCTGGAGATCAGCAGCGGCCGCAGTTCAGTCTTATCTTATGCCAGCAAAAGCGTCAGTCAGCTGGATACTGAACATCAGGCCAGCCTGCACTGGCAGTATGACCAATCCCACCGCTTCAGCCTGTTTGCCAGCCGGCTGACTTCGACACTTGATCAGACGACTTACCGGCGCAACCGGCAGGCGCTTGGCAGCAGCTGGCAATGGCAATGGTCCCGGCAATGGCAGAGCCTGCTCCGGCTCAGTCAGGTGCAGCGGACACAGCAGCAACAACCGGACCGTAGCCGGCTGGAACTGGCTGGCGAGGTGCGCTGGTCATGGTAATGCGCGCATTACTGTGCTGGCTGTTGGCCGCACCGGCGCTGGCAGCACCCGAGTTGCAGGGCCTGCAAGGCTACAAATTTGGTCCGGGTGACTCGATTAAAATCAGTGTGTATCAGGAAGCGGATTTGTCAGTCACCGCTGAGATCAGCCAGCAGGGCTACATTGATATGCCGCTGCTTGGCAGTATCCGGCTGACCGGGCATACCCAACAAAGCGCCAAAGAATATCTGGAACAGCGGTTGAAAGACGGTTATCTGGTATCGCCCAGCGTGTCGATCACGGTGGACAGTTACCGGCCATTTTTTATTTATGGCGAAGTGCGCAATCCGGGCAGTTATGACTATCAGCCTGATATTACGCTGGAGCAGGCGATTGCCTTGTCCGGCGGTTTACTTGATCGCGCATCACGCAGCGCCTGGCAAATCCAGCGCGGCGCGGAGAAGGCCACGTTTCAGGCGACGTCCGACACTATCATCCTGCCCGGTGATGTGATCAAAATTGATAAGAGCTTTTTTTGATGCAGCCGCAGCAGCGCCAGATACAACAAGCCAATGACGTGATTGAACTGAGCGTGATTCTGGCGATCTTGTCGGCGCGGCGCTGGCTGATTGTGTTGATCACCGGTGTCATTTTTGCACTGGTCACCGCTTTTGTGGCGCAGTTGCCGTCGTTATACCGGGCTGATACCACGTTGATGATCAAAGGCGGACTGGCGTCTAATCCTTTGCAGTCGCTGATCCCGGGCATGAACAGCGGCAATGAAGAACTGGACACCCAGATTAAGTTGCTGACGTCGACTCAGTTTGCCCAGGATGTGGTGAGAAATCTGCCGGCAGATCTGGAACTGGGTGTACCCAATGACAGACGCCGCGATGATGTGATGGCGCTGCTCGGCGGCTTGTCAGTGCAGGCCGTCCCCAAAACTACTTTGCTGCAGCTGTCTTATCAGCATCACAATCCGTTCATTGCGGCGGAAGTGGTGAATCAGGTGGCGGCGCATTTTATGAATTATCAGTCGGGTCTGATGCAACAGCACAGTCATCAGGCCAGTGACTGGATTAAACAGCGGGTTGATGAAGTCCGCGACAAGCTCAGTGCCTCAGAGCAAAAGCTGCAGCAGTTCCGCCAACAGCGCAATATCATCGATATCAGCAGTGATATTGAATTGAGTAAACAAGAAATTGCGCAGTTGTTCAGTGAACGCCGGCTGTTACAAAAACAAACCGACGAACTGGCGGTGCTGCTGGGCAAAATCCAGCAGGCCGGGCTGAACTACGAAACGCTGATCACTATTGCTGAAGTCGCGGCGGTGCCGGTGATCGCCAGTCTGCAGCAGCAATTGTCGATGCAGCAGGCTGAATTTGCCCAGTTGCGCCTGAGCTATCTGGAAAAGCATCCACGGTTTATTGCCGCGAACCGCAAGATTGAAGTCACCAGTGGCCAGTTAAACAGCGAAGTGAATAAGCTGGCGGCCAATCTGCAGATCCGCCAGCGCGACCTGCAGCGCGCGCTGGCAGACACTCAGGCCAAAGCCGATGCGGCCACGGCGCGGCTGGAACAGCTGGTTGGGGTGGGGCAGACGCATAAAAAACTCGAAGCGGAAATTCAGGCCAACCTGCATTTACTGACGACGTTGTCCGACAAAATGAAAGAAACCGAGCTGATGAAAGACATCAATAAAACCTCGAGTATCTTTGTGGTGGACCCGGCGGTGGTGCCGGTGAATCCAATCGGGCCAAAACGTTTATTGTTATCAGTGGCAGCTTTTGTTATTGGGTTTATTGGCGCGGTATTTCTGGTGTTATGTCTGCATTTCTTTGCCGATGTGACGTCGAAATACCGTCATATCGCCGCGCGTTACGGTTATAAACTGCTTGGCGTTGTACCGCAAATCCGCATTAAAGGCATTGACCGTAATCTGCCGGTGATCCAACAATCCGGCAAACAATATACGTTGTATCAGGAATATATCCGCTCGTTGCGCACCAATATTCTGCTGGATAAACAACTCAGCACCCAGCGTCTGCTGGCGTTGACCTCGATTTCACCGAACGAAGGCAAATCCAGTATCTGTCTGCAGCTGGCCAAGTCGTTTTCTGAACTGGAACGGGTCATTATTATTGACGCCGATTTGCGTTTTCCGGCTTTGGCCGAAGCGCTAGGCGAAAACCCGCACCGGCCCGGTTTAACCAACTTACTGGCCAAAACCCATACTTTTGAGCAATGTGTGTTTTACAGCAAAGAGCTCAACGCAGATGTGCTGCCATCCGGCATCCGGCCGATGAACCCGCTGCTGTTTTTGTCGATGCCAAGGTTTGATGCGGTGCTCAAGGTGCTGGCGAAAAAATACGACCGCGTCATTATCGAATGCCCGCCGATTTTGTCGGTGTCGGATGCGATGGTGGTGGCCAAATGTGTCGGTAAGCTTGAATTAGTCGTTGATGTGAAAAAAACACCGCTGGTGGATTTTGCTGCCAAGATGGATTTGTTGTCGCAGTCCGGCGTTAATATTGGCGGCGTGATCTTAAACCGGGTGAAAAACGACACCTCAAACTATTATGCCACTTCTGCGACCCGCGCCAAGCAGCCGTCGGCGCTGCGTCAGCTGCTGCACGATAATCTGCGTCGCGCCTGAACCGGGTTATTCGCCGGCATCTTCAGGCAGGACACTGTCCACCCCAAACAATAACTGCTGGCGCCGATCCAGCTTTGCCGATGGCGGCAACTGGACTTGTTGCGCCTGATCCGGTCGCAAGGCGGCATGCAGCGGTAATGTGGTTAAGCCCTGCATCGCCACCAGTTCCACTTGCGGCGTTTTAATCAGCCGCGGCACATCCCGCTGGCCGTACTGGGCAATGGACGGAATAAATGGCCGCAATTTGCTGATCAGCTTATCGAGAAACCAGGTACTGACTTCGCCGCCGATGATGATCGTCTGACAGTTAAACAAGCTCTCCAGCGTATGGATAGCGACGCGCAAGGGCTCTGTCGCCCGGTCAAACCAGGGGACCAGTTTGTCGATCTGTTCAGCGAGACGCTCAAAGGTCTCTGGCGAGTCGAGCTGCAGGCCGGGCAGCTTTTTGTCAACAAATTGCTGTAATGCATACACGGAGGCAAAATCATTCAGCCGGCCAAAATCCCCAGTGCTGTGGTCCTGCTCCGGCGTGACAAAAATATCACCCAGCGCGCCGGTCAGACCATGCTGACCCGATAACAAGCGCCGTTCAAACACAATAGCGCTGTCAATGTGCTGACCAAGATGGATGTAACAGAAGCTGCTGAGCTGACGGGCTTCACCGTGCAGCAACTGATAGGCCGCACAGGCGGCCGCAGTATTGGCAGCGACCACTGGCAATTGCAGCGCACCTGCCAGCTGCTGTTGCAGAAGTTGCAGTTCCTGCTGGCGTTGCTCAGGCTCCGCCGCGGTTGCGCATACGATGGTGAGGCCGGCGCCTAACAACTGGCTGTGCAGATGACCGGATTGTTGCAAAAATTGCTGACTGAAACTGGCCACCTGACTGACCAGACCCTGCTCGCTCTGGCGCGTGGCGGTTTGATGTGCCAGCAACTGGCCGGTCAAATCACTGAGCGCCAGTTCAATACGACCAGGCCAGATGCGGATCCCCAGACTGAATAGACCTGGACCATTGAGCATTAGCATGGTCGATGGTTTACCCACGCCGATTTTGAGCTGACCGGTTTCAATTACCAGCTGATGGGCAATCAGTTCATCAACCAGATTGGTGATGGTCTGTTTGGTCAGCTGCGTGGCCCGCGCTAAATCGGCGCGCGACAACGGCCCTTGTGTGGCGATTTGCGACAACACCAGCCGAAGATTTAACGATTTGTTTTGTTTCGAGTTCGAGCCTTGCATACGAGGGCCAAATCCTGCGGCGGTGCGAAAAAATCAGCCGCCATTTTTGACCTGAACGGCCGGCAAACGCAAACAATTTGTCCGTAATAAGTTATTAGTAAAATTGATTGACATATTGCGACTGGGTGGAATATAACCAATCTATCAACATTGTGAAAAAAAGGTGGCATGTGAGAAAAAATTTAATTTTGCCGTGTCCGATGCGCAGGGTGGGCCTGCAGTCAGCGGCCTGGCGTTGTTTCAGTGCGCTGTGGTTGGCGGCAACGGTGCCGTTTTTTGCTTTTGCCGCCACACCGGCGCTGCTGGACTTAGCACAGGCGCAACCAGCCGAACAAGTGGTGTTGAGTAAAACTCAGCAGCAACAGCTGAAGCAGACGCCCCGGCGCGCCGCTTTGGTCTGGCATGGCGCCAGCCCCTGGATCAATGCCGTCACCGCCGGTGCCCGTGCCGAGTTTGCTGATGCTGGCGTCGAAGTGGTTGCGGTGACCGATGCCAACTACGACCCGGCGCGCCAGGTCGCAGATCTGGAAAATGTCACCACGCTGAAACCAGATTTTATCCTGACGCTGGCCATCGACGCTGCCAGTGTCAAAAGCAGCCTGCAGCGCGCGGGGGCCGGCGGCGCCAAACTGGTGTTACTGAGTAACCCGATCGCTGGTTTTTCTCATCCGGCGGATTATGCCGGCATTGTCACCGACGACATGATTGGCATGGGCCGGCGCGCCGCCCGGGTGCTGGCTGAACATAGCAGCAAGCCGCTGCAGGTCGGCATGATTTACCACGACGCCGATTATTTTATTACCAACACCCGCGACAAAGCCTTTGTTGATGCGCTGCAGGCCCATCCGCAGTTGCAGCTGGTGGCGCGTAAAGGTTTTGTCCGCGAGCAGGAAACCAGTGACGTGGCGGCAGCCCTGTTGCTGCAACATCCGGAACTGGACCTGATTTATGTGTCCTGGGACAGCGCGGCCGAAGGGGTGCTGGAAGCGCTGCGCGCCGCCGGACGCAAGGATATCCGCGTGGTGACCCATGATTTGGGCGTCAACAACCTGCTGGATCTGGCGCGAGACGGCAATATGCTGGCGACTATTGCCGACCAGCCTTATCTGATTGGCCAGACCATGGCCAAAGTGGCACTGCTGGCCGAACTTGGCGCGCCGACGCCCAAACTGACCTTAGTGCCCTTTGAAACAGTACACCGTCATAACATCAGCGAAGGCTGGCTGCGTGCCTTTCACAGCCCGCTGCCTGCTGTATTACAACCCTTCATCGCAACGGAGAATGGCCGATGACCACGCAGACCCAGGCGACGATGCTCAAGCAGCTGCTGCTGCGCCGCGACGCTTATATCTATTACATCTTTTTGATTGTGCTGAGCTTTTTTGCCGTGCTGCTGCATGACACCGCATTTTTAAGCCTCGACAATCTGCTGAATATCGTGCGCCAGACCACGCCGGTCACTGTGATGGCGGTGGCTTTGTGTTTTGCCTTAGCAGTTGGTCATATCGATTTGTCGATAGGCGCTGTGGTGGCGGTCAGTGCATTAGTGGCGGCGTTGTTGTTGCCGCAATATGGCGTGTTGGTCGCGACCCTCGCAGCACTCGGGCTTGGCGCCGCCGTTGGTTTTATCAATGGCTTGCTGACTGAAAAATTACAGGTATCGAGCCTTTTAATCACTCTTGGCACTATGAGTGTGCTGGCCGGTGTGGCGCGGCAACTGACCGGCATGGAATCGGTGCCGGTACTGCATGATGGCTTTATCTTCTGGTTCGGTGGCGGTGAGCTGTGGGGCATTCCGACTTTGTTGTTGTGGACAGTTGCGGTCGCGCTCCTGGGGTACCTGCTGCTGAATAAATTACGTTTTGGCCGGCATTTGCTGGCAGTGGGTGGGCAACCGCAGGCCGCCCGCGCCATGGGCATTGCGCTGCAGCGCCTGCGGGTGCAGGCGCTGATGATCTCCGCGACCGGTGCGGCTTTGGCTGGTCTGCTCTATGCCGGCCGGTTACAGGGCGCGCGGTATACCTTAGGCGAAGCCGACTTGTTAACAGTGATTGCTGCGGTGGCGATTGGCGGCACCAGTTTGTTTGGTGGCCGGGTCTGTATCTTCGGCGCAGTGCTTGGCTCCTGGCTGATGGGCATGATCAATAACGGGCTGATTTTGTCTGGTTTTTCCACTAATGAGCAAATGGTCGCCCGCGGGGTGATCCTGATTGTGGCAGTGGCTATCGGTGTGCGGGAGGTCAAACGTGGTTAGAAATGCATTAGGTCAGAGCGCACTCGAGATCCGTCAGCTCGGTAAATCCTTTGGCGCCGTGCAGGCGCTAAAAGATGTCAGTTTTTCCATCCAAAAAGGTGAAGTGGTGGCGTTGCTCGGTGACAACGGCGCCGGTAAAACCACGCTGGTGCGTTGCCTGGCCGGCATCCATCAGGCTGATCAGGGCGAAGTGTTGTTTAACGGCAACAAAGTGGTGTTAGACACGCCGCAGCAAGCGCGGGCGCTGGGCATTGAAACGGTGTTTCAGGACCTGGCGATGGTGCCGGAGTTTGATATCCCGGCCAACCTGTTCTTAAACCGGGAAATTTTAAGCAAAAACCCGTTGCTGCGTGCCATTGGCTGGCTGGACAAAGCGGCGATGGAGCGGCAGGCGCGTAAGTCGCTGCACCGCCTGAATAGCCGGATGGCCGATTTTGCCGCTCCGGTGCAGAGCTTGTCCGGTGGCCAGCGCCAGGCGATAGCGATAGCCCGCGCCGTGAACTGGGGCGCTGATCTGGTCATTATGGATGAACCCACTGCAGCGCTTGGCGTTGAGCAAAGTGCACAGGTCAACGCACTGATCCGGCTGATCAGTTCACAGGGCGTGGCGGTGTTGCTGATTAGTCACAACATGCAGCATGTGCTGGAAACCTGCGACCGCGCTGTGGTGCTGTACCAGGGCCGTTCGGTCGCCGATGTGGCACTGAGCGATGTCAGTAAAGAGCAGCTGGTGGCGCTTATTACCGGCGCTGCAGTCGCGGCCTGAGGAGACCCTATGAAACATCGTATCCGCCAGCTGATGGACAGCCTGCCGCTGGAACATAAAGTCGGTCAGCTGTTTATGCTGGCCTTTGCCGGGCCGGATGTGGCGTACGCCCGCCAGTTGGTCGAACAGTATCAGATCGGTGGTTTTTATCTGACCGATGACAATGCCGCCGATCCGCAACAGGCAGCAGCCTTAAATCTGGAACTGCAAAAACTGGCCGCACTGCGCACTGTCGATGCGCCGCTGATTTTAGGTGTCGATCAGGAAGGGGCCTGGAGTGTGCTAACCCGATTCACCGACACCGGCCCTGGTAATCTGGCGCTGGGGGTAGTCGATGATGTGGCGCTGACCGCGCAGCAATATCAACATATGGCGCTGCAGATGCAGGCGCTCGGTTATAACACGCTGCTGGCACCTTGTGTTGATGTGAACAGCAACCCGGATAATCCGATCATCGGGCAGCGTTCTTTTGGCGCGGACCCTAGGCTGGTGTCGCGTCATAGCCGCGCAGCGGTGAGAGCGATTTTACAAACCGGCATGCTGGCCTGCGCCAAACATTTTCCGGGCCATGGCGATACCGCCACTGACAGTCATAACGGCCTGCCAGTGGTGGATTTGTCGCTGACGCAATTGCTCGACAGCCATCTGCAGCCATTTGTCGCCGCCATTGCTGCCGGTGTGCCGCTGCTGATGACCAGCCATATTTGTTATCCGCAGCTTGATAGCGAATTTCCGGCGACTTTATCGCCACTGATTTTGACCCGGCTGCTGCGCGAACAGTTAGGGTTTGATGGTGTGATCCTGACCGACAGCATGAATATGGGGGCGATGCGCCGCCACTACGGCCCGGTACAGGCCGCCGTGCAGGCGCTCAGAGCCGGCGCTGACATGATTATGCTCAGCGAAGAGCACTACGAAAACGCCGTCACTGATTATCAGGCCATTCAGCGTCAGACTATTCAGGGCGTGGTGGCTGCGGTGCGCAGTGGCGAGCTTGACGAAGCGCAAATCGATGCGGCATTACAGCGTGTGTTGTTGCTGCGTTATCAGCTGGCGGAGCCGCAAGTCCGTGCCTTGCCGCCGGGGGGCGATATTGCAGCGCTCGCGGCACAACGGGCCTGTGCTGTATTGCGCAACCAGCAAGGGCTGCTGCCGCTTCAGCAGAGTTTTTACCTGCTGGCGCTGGCGGAGCCGGCGGAATATCAGCAGATCCAAAATAGCAGAGGCATAGGGCCAAACGACCCGGTGCCGGCCAGCAGCGTGGTGCAGCAGCAGTTGCAACAGGCGCGGGTGCAGGTTGAAGTATTAAGCTGGCCAGTTGTCGCCGGCTGGATAGCGCAAGGGCAGTCATTGCAACAGCCGCTGGTGTTACTGACTGAGGACTATCCATTACCGGGCAGCCGTTTTGATCTGTCACAGCAACAAAGCCGGGTGCAACAATGTGTGGCGGCCTTTGGCGGACAGGTCATTGTGATGGCGCTGCGCTCTGACACTGAGCTGAGTTTATACCCTGCGCTGCAGACCTATCTGTGCAGTTATTCCAGTCGGCGCTGCAGTGCCATGGCTCTGGTTGATGTGTTATTGGGCCAGCAGCGGCACAGTGTCCAAAAGATGTAAATAAATGATGATTTTTTTTCGTGAAATAAAAAGTCAAAACAATTGACAAATATTTAGTAAATTAAATAGACTAAAATTTAAGCAGCAAAGGTAAAACAATAAGGTGACAGTTTTTGCGTGGTGCGCACAAAAAAGCTGATTGGTAACTTGTTGATATTACTAGCGCTGTAACTGTCCAAAACCAAAACCGAAACTAAAAACAATACACGGGGAACTACAGATGAACGGCAAAATCACTTACCTGGGCTGCTGTGTGGCCGCAGCGATACTCAGCTGCCCGGTTACAGCGCAAAGTAACGAAAATGTAAAATCAGTCGCAGCTGAAAACGAGGGCAAAATCGAGCGGATCTCGGTCACCGCCAGCAAACGTAAAACCTATCTGATGGAAACACCGGGCGCGATCACGGCAATTAGCCAGGACCAGCTGACCCGCAGCGGCATTAAAGAATTACGTGAACTGACCACCAGCATTCCGAATACCCAGTTTGTCGTTTCAGGCACCGATTCCGGCATTCAGGCGTCTATTCGTGGCGTGCGTTCGGGCAATAATACCGAAATCGGTGATCCGGCGGTTGGTGTGCATATCGACGGTATTTATTCGCCACGGCCTCAAGGCGCCTTAGCGCTGCTCTATGACGTGTCTCAGGTAGAAGTACTGCGCGGCCCACAAGGCACTTTATTTGGTCGCAACTCGACTGGCGGCTCTATCAATGTGATCCCGAATAAAGCCGATACCTCAGATTCGTACTCCAGCATTGTGTTGGGTTATGGCAAATACGCCCACAAACAGCTGCGTGGCCTGACCAATATCGCAGTCAATGACCGTTTTGCGCTGCGGTTTGCGCTGATGGCCGACCGGCGCGACGGTTATATCCAGCAGGATTATGACGTGCGGGATATCAACAGACCGGATATCAAAGACCCGTTCACCGGCAAGCCGATGGTCGCTGATGGCAGGCCGGATACCGACCAGCGCGAAAACCGCCGGGTTGGCAAAGAAGATTATTATACCAACGCCGATAAACAAGCGGTGCGCGCGCTGGCCCGCTGGGTGCCAACCGACAGTCTGACCTGGGATTTAACCCTCGAGCACTTTGCCGATAAAAGCGCCGGTGAGTTGTTTTTAAAAGACTGTAATCAAGCCAAAGGCACAGTCGACGAATGCACGCAGCAACAGTTTTACGCCAACATCAACGTGCCGGGTGACATGGATATGACCATCGACACCACGCGCTCGCATCTGAACTGGCTGATTAACGACACCTGGAGTGCCGACTATCGTTTCAGCGTGGCCGATCAGGAGCGCTATCAGTTATTTGACGAAGACGCCGGTTTTGCTGCCGCGCCAAGCCGCGCTAAGCTCGACAGCTTCAGTCATCCACTGTTATTTGACCGTTATGCCCGCACTGACGCTGAGTTTAAATCGACCATCCACGAACTGCAGTTCACTTATTCCAGCGCCGATCTGAAGTTTGTTACCGGTGTGTTCTCGATGCGCGAGAAAAACAAAATCAAGTTTGATGTGGAATTAGTGCACGGCCTGCGCCACTCTGCGCTTGGCTATCATCCGGCGGCATTTTCTTATCCGCAAGACGACCGCCGCGCCAATGCTGATGCGGTGTTTGGCCAGTTTGATTATCAGCTGACCGATAAACAGCAGGTGACTTTTGGTTATCGCCAGACCCGCGACGAGAAAATCGATAACGGCGGTGTCGGTTATGAGCTGGTATTCAGCGACAAATACTACAACGGCAAATATGACCCAACTAAAAACGGCAGCATTCAGGGCGACAGCCTGACCAAAGACATGGGCACTTATCCGCCGCTTGGCCAGGTGCTGACCGCCGGCCGGCGCACCTACGCCAGTGAAGACTGGCAAAAAGGCACCTGGAAACTCGGCACCGATTATCGCCTCGATAACAACGACTTGTTATACGCCTTTGTCGCCACAGGCTTCAAAGCCGGTGGTTTCTTCGAAGATTTTGACATCTGCGACTGTGGTCAGTACTCCAACTTGCCGTACGGCCCGGAAGAAGTGACGAACTATGAAGCCGGTTATAAAGGCAGTTTGCTCGATGGCAAAATGAACCTTTCGGCGGCGCTGTTTTACAGCGATTACACCGATATGCAAGTCACCAATAACCAAAAAGTCGGCACCCGGCCGGATGGCAGTGAAAAGACCCACAACGTCACCACCAATATCGGTGAAGCGTCGCTTAAAGGTTTGGAGCTGGAGCTGGATTATATCCCTTGGGTTGGTGGCCGCCTGACGGGTTATGTCGCCTGGCTCAATGCCCGGGTGGAAGATATTCCGTTTGAAGATGCGTATTACTGCAGTGAACGGTTGGAATACGGCCAGAAACCATGCGCCGGCAAAGTCGATATCAGCGGTAACAGCCTGCCATATTCACCGGACTGGTCGACCAGCCTGACGTTGAAACACACACTGGAGCTGGCGCAGGGTTTTGCGCTGGAACCGCAAGTCACCGCGCACTGGCAAAGCAAAATGTACACCTCGCTGAACAACTACGACGGCGCGCATTTGTCCGATGCGCAGGACGCTTACTGGAAAATCGACGCCAGCGTGCGGTTATTGCCGGCGCAGGGCAACTGGTGGCTGGAAGCTTACGGCAGCAACCTGACTGACGAAATTGTGCGCAATGCCAATTACTTCCAGTTCCGCGACGGTTTTATTCGTTCGACCAACAACCCGCCACGGATGTACGGCGTGCGCTTTGGTTACGACTTCTGAGCCTGACGCAAGTATCAATGTCTGTGGGATAGTGCGGGCAACTGCGTGCGATGTAACTCCGGCCGGCATCCTGTCTGGCCGGAGATATTGCCAGCCGGTCCAGCAATGGACCGGTTTTTTTATGTACAGGAAGTACGGTATGGCGCAAACGCATGGAGCAGTTTGTGCCGATATCTACGGATGGACGGTATGGTGAAACCGGGATTTCAACAGGCCAACAGTTTGGCCTGTTGCCGGTTGAACGTCATTTGCTCTGCAAATGACCGAGGGAAATGCAGGTACGCGCTACCCGGAGCTTTTCGGCGATGTACAGGATGGAAAAATAAAAACGCCACAAGATGTGGCGTTATTATTCAGCGTCAGCAGCAACACTCAGTGCTGCAAAAATTCCGGCGCCAGCGTCAGCTCGTCGTTGCGGTTCACGCCAACACCACGGTCGATAATGTTCTGCGCGATTTGGCGGGCTTCCTCCAGTGAATGCATCTCGTAAGTACCGCATTGATACACGTTCAGCTCTGGGATTTTATTCTGGTCTTGCACTTGCAGCACGTCGTTCATCGCGGCTTGCCATGCTTTGGCGACGCGGTCTTCATCCGGTGTACCAATCAGGCTCATATAAAAACCGGTGCGACAGCCCATTGGCGAAATGTCGATGATTTCCACGCCGTTGCCATTTAAGTGGTCGCGCATAAAGCCGGCAAATAAATGCTCGAGTGTGTGGATGCCTTTTTCTGACAGAATTTCCTGATTCGGTACACAAAAACGCAGGTCAAACACTGTGATGTCATCGCCTTTTGGCGTGGTCATTTTTTTCGCCACGCGCACGGCCGGCGCTTTCATGATGGTGTGGTCTACGGTAAAGCTGTCGAGTAATGGCATTGTGAGAGTCTCCATAAAAACAATGCGGCTGATTATACCGGTGCAGTCTGACCTTGGGTACGAAAATTCCGCTGTGGCAGATTAGCCGACTCTGTGGATTGGCCGAAGTTCCGGCTTTTACCTGCTGTTTTGCCCCGTTAAGCGCAGAAAAATGAAAATTTTTACTGGAATAACCTTGAATGCGTTGGGGGTTAACCCCATTAACCGGTCAACACAATGAAATTGTTCCAAATTATAGAGCGGAGTAAATTATGGGCAGAATTATTGGTATTGACTTAGGTACAACAAACAGCTGTGTAGCAATTCTGGACGGCGATCAGCCTCGCGTCATTGAAAACGCCGAAGGCACGCGCACCACACCATCTATCATCGCTTATGCCGAAGATGGTGAAGTACTGGTCGGCCAGCCGGCAAAACGTCAGGCCGTCACCAACCCGAAAAATACTTTGTTTGCGATCAAACGTCTGATCGGTCGTCGTTTTGAAGACGCCGAAGTGCAGCGTGATATCAAAATCATGCCTTACCAAATCACCCGTGCTGATAATGGTGACGCCTGGGTTGAAGTCAAAGGCAAAAAATTAGCCGCGCCGCAAATTTCTGCGGAAGTGCTGAAAAAGATGAAGAAAACTGCTGAAGATTATCTGGGCGAGCCAGTGACTGAAGCGGTTATCACAGTGCCGGCTTACTTCAACGACGCGCAGCGTCAGGCGACCAAAGACGCCGGCCGCATTGCCGGTCTGGAAGTAAAACGTATCATCAACGAGCCAACCGCTGCGGCACTGGCTTATGGTATGGACAAGAAAAAAGGCGACACCAAAATTGCGGTGTACGACTTAGGTGGCGGTACTTTTGATATCTCGATCATCGAAATCGACGATGTCGATGGCGAGCAAACTTTCGAAGTATTGTCGACCAATGGTGACACCCACTTAGGTGGTGAAGACTTCGACTCACGCCTGATTAACTATCTGGTAGACGAGTTCAAAAAAGAACAGGGCATTGACCTGCGGAACGACCCGCTGGCGATGCAACGTCTGAAAGAATCTGCAGAAAAAGCCAAAATTGAGCTGTCTTCTGCCTCGCAGACTGAAGTGAATCTGCCGTATATCACGGCTGATGCGACAGGTCCAAAACACCTGAACATCAAAGTGACGCGCGCCAAACTGGAAGCGCTGGTGGACGATTTAATCAGCCGGACCATCGAACCACTGAAACAGGCGTTAAAAGATGCCGATCTGTCAGTGGGCGACATCGACGACATCATTCTGGTTGGTGGTCAGACCCGGATGCCAAAAGTGCAGGAAGCGGTCACAGCGTTCTTTGGCAAAGAGCCACGCAAAGACGTCAACCCGGATGAAGCTGTTGCTGTTGGTGCGGCCATTCAGGGCGCGGTACTGTCTGGTGATGTGACTGACGTGTTGCTGCTGGACGTGACACCACTGTCTCTGGGTATCGAGACTATGGGTAGCGTGATGACGGCGCTGATTGAGAAGAACACGACAATTCCGACCAAGAAGTCGCAAACTTTCTCAACTGCCGAAGACAACCAGTCTGCCGTGACTATTCACGTGCTGCAGGGTGAGCGGAAACAGGCTTCTGCCAACAAATCGCTGGGTCAGTTTAACTTAGAAGGTATTCGTCCGGGTCGTCGTGGCGAGCCACAAATCGAAGTGACGTTTGACCTGGATGCCGATGGTATTCTGCACGTGTCAGCCAAAGACAAAGACACTGGTAAAGAGCAGAAGATCACCATTAAGTCGTCTTCAGGTCTGACTGATGATGAAATCCAGCGCATGGTTCGCGACGCCGAGCTGAACGCGGAAGAAGACAAAAAGTTCGAAGAGCTGGTGCAAACCCGCAACCAGGCTGATGCTTTGGTCCACGCCACCCGTAAACAGGTGGAAGAAGCGGGTGCCAACCTTGCGACCAACGACAAACAAGAGATTGAAGCGGCGATCAGCGCGCTGGAAGCTGTGATTAAAGGCAGCGATAAAGCAGAAATCGAAGCGAAAACTCAGGCGCTGGTACAGGCTGCCCAAAAACTGCAGGCTGCAGCGCAGCAACACAATCCGGGCGCTGAAGCAGGCTCTGCCAAAAACGCCAACGACGATGTGGTTGACGCTGAGTTTGAAGAAGTCAAAGACAACAAGTAAGCGTTGTCTTGGGAAGACCGAAGCATTAAGCTGCGGTTTTCCGAATTTTACAGGGAAAGCGACCGCCTCGGCGGTCGCTTGTTTATCCGCAGACCCTGAACAGTTGAAGCAGCATTATGTCAAAGCGTGATTATTACGAAGTGTTGGGCGTCAGCAAAGGCGCCGACGAAAAAGAGATTAAAAAGGCTTATAAGCGCCTGGCGATGAAGTATCACCCTGACCGTACGCAGGGCGATAAAGCCATGGAAGAGAAATTTAAAGAAGTTCAGGAAGCCTATGAGATCCTGAACGACGACCAGAAACGCGCCGCTTATGATCAATATGGCCATGCCGGTGTCGATCCAAACCGGGGCGCCGGTGGTTTTGGCGGCGGCAATGCTGATTTTGGCGACATTTTCGGTGACGTGTTTGGTGACATCTTCGGTGGTGGCCGGCGTGGTGGCGGCGGTGGTCAGCGTGCACAGCGCGGCTCAGACTTACGCTACAACCTGGAGCTGAGCCTCGAAGAAGCGGTTAAAGGCAAAGAGCTGGAGATCAAAGTCCCGACGCTGGTGTCCTGTGATACCTGTGATGGCTCAGGCGCGAAAAAAGGCACTTCAGCCAAGACTTGCGGCACCTGTCAGGGCCACGGTCAGGTGACGATGCGCCAGGGCTTTTTTGCCGTGCAGCAAACCTGTCCAACCTGTAACGGCCGCGGCAAAATCATTCCGGAACCATGTCCGAAATGCCACGGCGATGGTCGTGTCGAGAAGAGCAAACTGCTGAAAGTGAAGATCCCGGCAGGCGTCGATACCGGTGATCGCATCCGGTTAACCGGTGAAGGTGAAGCGGGCATGCATGGCGCACCAGCCGGCGATTTGTATGTGCAGGTGCATGTCAAAGACCATCCGATCTTTGTCCGCGACGGCAATAATCTGGCCTGTGAAGTGCCGATCAGCTTTTCAATCGCCGCGCTTGGCGGTGAAATTGATGTGCCGACGCTGGATGGCCGCGTCAAACTGAAGATCCCGGCCGAAACCCAGACCGACAAAATGTTCCGTCTGCGCGGCAAAGGTGTGCAGTCGGTGCGCGGTGGCGGTGTCGGTGATTTAGTCTGTAAAGTCGTGGTGGAAACACCGGTGAATCTGTCTGACAAGCAAAAAGACTTGTTACGTCAGCTGGATGAAAGCTGGGGCGGCGACAGTGAAGCAACCCACAGACCAAAATCCAAAGGTTTCTTCGACGGTGTGAAGAAATTCTTTGATGATTTAACCGGTTAATCTGTGTGTCTGATACCGCCAGCTTTGCTGGCGGTGTTGTTTTGTCAGGCTGTAATTTTAAAGTTTTTTTACGAACAGGATTTCTGATGAAAAAACCAACCATGCTCTGCACCGCGTTGTTATGTGCTTTGGGTTTAACTGCCTGTGCCGAGTCACCGACTGGCCGGCCGCAACTGATGTTATTTGATCAAACCCAGGTCAATAAGATGGGCATTCAGACTTTTGAAGATCTGAAAGCTAAAACGGCGGTCAGTAAAGACAAAAAAACCAATCAGTATGTGCAGTGTGTGGCAAAACAAGTGTTGAGCGTCACCCCGGCCAAGTATCAGCAAAATCCGTGGGAAATCGTGGTGTTTGACAGCGATCAGGTCAATGCTTTTGCATTGCCCGGTGGCAAGATTGGCGTTTACACCGGTTTATTACTGGTTGCCGAGAATCAGCATCAGCTGGCGGCGGTGATTGGCCATGAGATTGCCCACGTGATGGCCGGCCATTCCAACGAGCGTTTGTCCAGCAACCAGGCAGTCCAGACCACACTGGGTGTGGCGGATGTCGCATTAAGTGCAATGGATACCCGCTTTAAAACTGAATTATCGACCGCTTTTGGTCTCGGCGCGCAAGTGGGCGTGATTTTGCCGTTTAGCCGGGTACATGAATCGGAAGCTGATTTAATTGGTCTGGAACTGATGGCAAAAGCCGGTTTTAAACCGGAGGAATCGGTCAAGCTGTGGCAAAACATGGCGAAGCAGGGGAGTGGCGGCACGCCACAGATTTTATCCAGCCACCCGGTACCGGAAAATCGCATCAAAGCGTTGCAAAAGAATATGCCCAAGGCAGATGCGGAATATCAGCAGCGGAAAGCCAGTGGTGGTTTACCAGCCTGCAATAAATAACTTTTGGCGTATAGGCCGCGACAAAGCGCAAAACCAAAAATCCCGCAGGTGCGGGATTTTTGGTTTGCACAGCATGACGTTTTTAATGGCCACGTGCCGGCCGCAGCAGGATCACGCCGAGGGCGACGACCAGCAGGATCAGGCAGTAGTAACTTTGCGTGACTACATCCCAGGGTGACAAGCTGAAGCTTGCGCCCAATAACAGTGCCTGAGCACCATAAGGTACTAATCCCTGACTGATACAGGAGAAGATATCCAGTAAGCTGGCGCTGCGTCTTGGGCTGATGTCGTGATGCTCAGCCAAATCGCGGCTGACATCCGCGGTCAGTACAATCGCCACTGTATTGTTGGCAATACAAAGGTTACTGATGAATACCAGTGCAGCGATTGCGAGTTGCTGGGCTTTATTGCCAGCCAGACGCAGCTGTTTTGCCAAGCCATCTATCAAATTGGCGATCCAGGCGAGGCCGCCCTGCGCTTTGACAAATTCGCCCAAAGCCCCGACAAACATCGACAACAGGAAAATCTCCTGCATACTGCCAAAGCCTTTAAAAATATCTTTGCCAAGGTTCGCCACGGCATAATCGGCAAATAACACACCTTGCAGCGCCGCCAGCACGATGCCGAGTAACAGCACCGCAAAGACGTTCATGCCAGCGATCGCTAAAACTAATATCGCTGCATAAGGCAACACGCCACTCCAGCTAAAAGCTTTGGCTTCAATCACTTGGTCTGTTGTTGCAAGTCCGGCAAATAACAACATCGTCAACATGGCCGCTGGTGTGGCAATTTTCAGGTTTTCGCGAAATTTATCTTTCATTTCCGCCCCCTGAGTGCGGGTCGACGCAATCGTTGTATCGGAGATTATTGATAAATTATCGCCAAACATCGCACCGCTCAGAAGCGCGCCCGCCATCAACGCAGGTTCAATCTGCGCTTGTTGCGACAACCCCACGGCAATCGGCGCCAAAGCACCAATAGTCCCCATCGAAGTGCCCATGGCGGTGGCGACGACGGCGGAAATCACAAACAAACCCGGCAGAATAAAGCTGGCAGGCACCAGGCTTAAACCGGCATTGACCACTGCATCCACACCACCGGTTGCCTGAGCGACAGTGGCAAAAGCGCCAGCCAGTAAGTAGATGATGCACATCGTGATGATGTTGCTATTACCGGCGCCTTTGACTAGTAAATCAACAGATTCTGTCAACGGTGCGCGGTGTAACCACACGGCCAGCACGAGAGCCGGCAGTATCGCCACAGGCCCCGGCAACTGGTAAAACGCATAAGCCACGCCCTGACTTTGCAGGTAGAGGCCAGTGCCTAAAAATAACGAAACAAACAGCAACAACGGCAATAAAGACCGTTTGGCGCCGATGACAGATCCGGACATGCTAAACCTCGGTATCAAATACCGGTGTCAAGCTGACACCGGAGCAATCTTGGTTAATTTAATTACTTTTATGTTTTTAATAATTTTGCGGAATATAAGGACGTCCAGAAGGCCTGTCAATATGAATTAGGACTTGCTTATAACGATGTTTTACCGCAATTTGCCGCAAATGCCGAATCTTTTCCCTTGAAATGCGTCACATCGCGACCATATCTGTCTGAGTGATCTAAAGTTTTCCACCTTGTCCCACCATTGCCGGAGCCCGTTATGCTGAATTTTACCTTCCAGAATCCGACCCGTATTGTGTTTGGCGAAGGCCAAATCAACCAACTGCGCCAGCTGGTCCCTGCCGGTGCCCGGGTGTTAATGACCTATGGCGGCGGCTCGATCAAACACAACGGTGTGTATGACCAAGTGAAAACGGCGCTGAAGGATTTCACGGTATTTGAATTTGGCGGTATTGAGCCGAATCCAAGTTATGAAACCCTGAGCAAAGCAGTGGCGTTGGTACATGCCGAGCAAATCGATTTCCTGCTGGCGGTTGGCGGCGGCAGTGTGGTTGACGGCACAAAATATATAGCTGCGGCAGCGCGTTACGACGGTGAAGGTTGGGACATTCTGAGTAAGCAGGTGAAGTTAAAAGCGGCAGTGGCATTAGGCTGTGTACTGACATTGCCGGCCACCGGCTCTGAAAGTAACGGTTTTGCCGTCATCACAAAACAGGCCACACAGCAAAAATTATCTTTTGGCAGCCCGCTGGTCTATCCGCAATTTGCCGTATTGGACCCGACTGTGACTTATTCGCTGCCGGCCAAACAACTGGCGAACGGCGTGGTTGATGCTTATATCCACGTGATGGAACAGTATCTGACTTATCCGGTCGGCGCTGCGGTACAGGACCGTTTTGCTGAAGGATTGTTACTGACGTTGCTGGAGTTTGGCCCTAAAGCCATTGCAGCACCACAGGACTACAATATCCGCGCCAATCTGATGTGGACGGCGACGATGGCGCTGAATGGCCTGATTGGCGTGGGTGTGCCACAGGACTGGTCGACGCATATGATTGGCCACCAACTGACCGCTTTGTATGGTCTGGACCACGCCCAGACTTTGGCCATAGTACTGCCAGCTGTGATGCAACAGCAGCGCGAGCAAAAGCGCGAGAAGTTATTACAGTACGGCCGCCGCGTGTTTAACCTGCAACATCAGGATGAAGAGCGTTTGATTGACGAAACCATCAGCCATACCCGGGCTTTCTTTGAGCAAATGGGCGTGCCGACGCGGTTGGCCGATTATGGTATCAATGCCGATGCCAAAACGGCTGTTGTGGCGAAACTGACCGAGTTAAAAGCAGAGCGGTTAGGCGAGCACGGCGATATTACGCCGGACGTGGTTGCGCAAATTCTGCAGCGGGCGCTGTGATCGCAAGTGTTGCATGCGCTGGTCTGGCGACTGCACGGGGTGCTTTCTGGTACAGTAGTGGTTATATCTGAACAAACGCCGGCTTCGCCGGCGTTGTTGTATCAAAGCCGGCAGGAGGGAACAAAGCATGACGGCAACAGTTTCGCTTTTAGTTCTGGCAGGTGGCATGGGCAGTCGCTTTGGTGGTGACAAACAGCTTGCCACGGTCGGGCACACAGGGCGGCCTTTGTTATATTTCAGCGTGATGGACGCTTATCAGGCCGGTGTCCGTCATCTGGTGCTGGTGATCCGGCAGAATTTACAGACCTTATTTACCGAACAGGTGTTGCCTACCTTACCGGCTGATTTGCGCGTTGATTTGGTAGTGCAGCAACTCGACGACATCCCGCCGGGTTGCGTTTTGCCAACCGCGATCAGAACCAAACCCTGGGGCACGGCCCATGCGGTGTGGGCGGCGCGTCAGCAGCTGTCGCAGCCTTTTATTGTCATCAACGCTGATGATTATTACGGTGCCGATGCGATGCAACAGTTGGTGCAACATTTTTCGACATCTGGCAACAGCTGGGCGATGGTGGCCTACCCGCTGGCACTGACCTTATCCGAGCATGGCGGGGTGAACCGCGGTTGTTGTCAGGTAGAGAATGCTATGTTGTTAAAGGTCGCGGAGTGGACTGAGATCCATGCCAGCACTGATGGCGTGCTGAGTGGGTTAGATCCACAAGGTGTGCGCCGGCCATTGTCCGGCCAGCAATTGGTGTCGATGAATATCTGGGGTTTTACCCCAAACCTGCTGGCGCGGCTCGAAACACAGTTGCAGCAGTTTTTTCAGAGCGGCCCCGGCGAAAAAGCCGAATCTTATTTGCCTTTTGCCGTGGACCAGGCGCTACAGCAAGGCCAACAACTTTGGGTGAAAGTCTCGGCAGAGGCCTGGCGGGGTATCACTTATCCGGCCGATTTGGCTGCCCTCGGCAGTTTTTTTGACAATAAAATCTAATCAAGCACAATAGCCGGCTTGCTCAAACGCCGTGTGAGCCGTCAATCAGGTAAGTTCTATGTCAGTTGAATCAGCCGCTACTGCGGTGTCGTTGTTATTGCCAGCCGATGTGCTGGCGGCTTATCAGTTTTCGCCGGACGCTTCAGTCCGGTTATTTGGCAATGGCCATATCAATCGGACTTATCTGATTGAAAATTCAAAGCAAAAGCTCATTCTGCAGCAAATCAATACGCAAATTTTTCCATCGCCACAGCAACTGGTCGACAATGCACTGCGGATTGAACAACATCTGGAACAAAAACAGGCACAAGGCCAATATCCGCTGCAGATCCTGCGCCAGCAGCCACGCCAGGACGGCCGTTATTTAAGTGGCGAGCAGGCAGATTTACGCGGCTTAGCCTTTATTGACGGTGGCCGCAGTATCGAAGTGGTCGACACTGCCGAACAGGCTTTTGCCGCTGCACTGACGTTTGGCCAGTTTGCCGCAGCACTGGCCGACTTTCCGGCCGATGAACTGCATACCGTTATTGCAGATTTTCATAATCTGGCGTTTCGCTTTCAACAGCTCGAAGACGCCGCCGCGCAAAACAAAGCCGGGCGGCTTACTGGTTGTCAGGATTTACTGAATTATTGCCTGTCGCAGCGCACGCTGGTGGCAGAACTCGAAGCAGTATGTGCTGAACTGCCACGACGGGTTTGCCACAACGATACTAAGATCAACAACATGCTGTATTCAGATATGCAGGGGCGTGGTATTGCCGCAATTGACTTAGATACCTGCATGCCGGGTTATTGGCTGTTTGATTTTGGTGATATGGTGCGCACCTGCTGCTCGCCGGAGCCGGAAGATTCGTTAAATCCGGCGGCAGTACGCATCAGGCCGGAGATTTTCACTGCCTTGGCGCAAGGCTATCTGCAAGGTCTGGCCGGTATCATCACACCGGCCGAGCGGCAAAGCCTGTGGTTGGGCGCAAAAGTGATGTGCCTGATGATCGGCATCCGCTTTTTGGCGGACCATTTAAACGGCGATTGTTATTTTGCCGTGCACAGGCCGAATCACAATTTACAGCGCGCTGAAAATCAGCTGCGTTTGTATCTGGATTTACTGGCGCAACAAGACCAGTTGCAGCCATTACTGAAATAAATCGCGCTTTTTGCCGACTCGTTACAACTAAACAGACACAGGCACCGACTGAGTGCATGTTGTTGTCTGACTTGCGCACCCTCCGGGGTGCGTTTTTTTATTCGCGCCATCCGTGGCGCTCACCTTTAAGGCCAACGCTTCGTGTTGTTAAAAATTGCTCCGGGCAATTTTTTTATGTACAGGATGTACGGGCAGCACATATGACACAAACGTGAGCGTCAGCAAATTTGATTAGAGCCGCCGGCAATTTTTTGCTTTAATAAGCCACTTTTTTAAATATGGCGGTCTGGACTGCCATTTTGGCGATACAGGAATTCACAAATGACTTCGATTGGTATCTTTGGCGCCAATGGCCGCATGGGCCGCGCTTTAGTCACAGTGGCAAAAGAGCAACAATTAAACCTGACTGCCGCCACTGTGCGCGTTGGCTCTGAACTCAGCGGCACTGATGCCGGCGAACTGGTGGGTTGCGGTAAATTGCAGCTGGCGCTGACACAAACCAGCCTCGCTGCGGTGGAAAAAGCCGATGTCTGGGTTGATTTCACCATGCCGGAAGCGATGCTGGCCCACCTGAAACTGGCGGTCGCGGCGAAAAAGGCCATGGTGATTGGCGTGACGGGCCTGACTGACGCGCAGTACGTCGAAGTGCAGGCGGCAAGCCGGCACATTCCGATTGTCTGGGCGCCGAATATGAGCGTTGGGGTGAATTTACTGCTGCATCTGGTGCAAACCGCCGCGCGGGTGATGGGGCAGAGCGCTGATATCGAAATCATTGAAGCACACCATCGTTTTAAAAAGGACTCTCCGAGCGGCACCGCTTTGGCAATTGGCAATAGTATCGCCAAAGCCATTGGCCGGGACTTAAAAGAATGCGCGGTGTATGGCCGTGAAGGCATCACCGGCGAGCGTGACCAACAGACTATCGGCTTTGCTACAGTGCGCGGCGGCGACATCATCGGCGACCATACCGCACTGTTTGCCGACCTGGGTGAACGCCTGGAAATCACTCACAAAGCGTCGAGCCGCAACACTTTTGCCCAAGGTGCGCTGCGTGCTGCCTTGTGGTTGAAAAATCAACAGGTTGGACTTTATTCTATGCAACAAGTGTTGGGTTTGGCTGACTTAACATAGATTTTCGGCTTTTTAAGCGCAAATTTGTGATAAAGCCGTTATTTTCGCAAAAATCCAAAAAATAGTTAGACCAAAGAACGCAAATGGCCTAGAATAAGCAGGTTTGCCTAGGCAGAACTGAGTACACAATTTCTGGGTCAAAACGGGTGGTAAAACAGCAGCATTTTACGCCCGTTTTTTGCTGTTTGGAGGTTATCTTGACTAAGTCCGCCCTGCTCGTACTGGAAGACGGCACCGTATTTCGTGGTACAGCCATTGGCGCTGAAGGTGTGTCGGTTGGTGAAGTGGTATTTAATACTTCAATGACCGGGTATCAGGAAATCCTGACCGACCCTTCGTATGCAGAACAAATGGTCACTTTGACCTATCCACACATTGGGAATACCGGCACCAATGATGAAGACGAGGAATCCGGCCGAGTCTGGGCCAAAGGCCTTATTATTCGTGACCTTCCGCTTCTTGCCAGTAGTTTCCGCAATCAACGTTCCCTTAGTCAATACCTCAAAGATCACAACGTCATTGGCATTGCCGACATCGATACCCGCAAACTGACGCGGATCCTGCGGGAAAAAGGCGCGCAGAACGGCTGCCTGATGGCCGGTGATATCGACGAAGCCAAAGCACTGGAACTGGCCCGTAGCTTCCCAGGGTTATCTGGCATGGATCTGGCCAAAGAAGTCACGGTCAAAGCGCCGTACAGCTTCAGCGAAGGCAGCTGGGCACTGGGCGAAGGCCACCGTGCTGCACCAGAGTCGGTATTTCATGTCGTTGCCTACGATTTTGGTGTGAAACGCAATATTTTACGTATGTTGGTTGACCGTGGCTGCCGCTTAACCGTGGTACCGGCGCAAACTCCTGCTGCAGAAGTGTTAGCGCTGAAGCCTGATGGTATCTTCCTGTCCAACGGTCCTGGCGACCCGGCACCTTGTACTTATGCCATTGAAGCCATTAAAACTTTCCTCGAAACCGACATTCCGGTGTTTGGCATCTGTTTGGGTCATCAGCTGCTGGCGCTCGCCAGTGGGGCAAAAACGCTGAAGATGAAGTTTGGTCACCATGGTGGTAACCACCCGGTGCAAAACCTCGACAGCAAAAAAGTGCTGATCACAGCGCAGAACCACGGTTTTGCTGTAGATGAAGCGACGCTGCCGGCCAATTTACGCGCCACGCACAAGTCACTGTTTGATGGTTCGTTGCAGGGCATTCATCGCACGGACAAACCGGCGTTCAGCTTCCAGGGCCACCCGGAAGCAAGCCCGGGCCCGCATGAGGCCAGTGAACTGTTTGACCATTTCATCACACTGATGCAACAGCGTAACGCCAAATAAGCCAGGATTGACAGAGCTATGCCAAAACGTACCGACCTTAAAAGTATTTTAATCCTGGGCGCAGGCCCAATCGTCATCGGTCAGGCCTGTGAGTTTGACTATTCAGGTGCTCAGGCTTGTAAGGCGCTGAAAGAAGAGGGCTACCGGGTCATTCTGGTGAACTCAAACCCGGCGACTATCATGACCGACCCGGAAATGGCTGATGCAACTTATATCGAGCCTATCCACTGGCAAGTGGTAGAAAAAATCATTGAAAAAGAGCGGCCATGTGCGGTGTTACCGACCATGGGCGGTCAGACGGCACTGAACTGTGCACTGGATCTGGAACGTCACGGCGTACTGGCGAAATATAACGTCGAGATGATTGGTGCGACGGCTGACGCGATTGACAAAGCCGAAGATCGCGGCCGTTTTGACAAAGCCATGCGCTCTATCGGTTTGTCATGCCCACGTGCTGGCTTTGCTCATTCAATGGAAGAAGCCTATCAGGTGCTGGAAACCATTGGTTTCCCATGCATTATCCGTCCGTCGTTCACGATGGGCGGCTCGGGCGGTGGTATCGCGTACAACCGCGAAGAGTTCGACGAAATTTGTGCCCGCGGTCTTGATTTATCGCCGACCAAAGAGCTGCTGATTGACGAGTCGCTGATCGGCTGGAAAGAGTACGAAATGGAAGTGGTGCGGGATAAAAACGACAACTGCATCATCGTCTGCTCGATTGAAAACTTCGACCCGATGGGCGTGCACACCGGTGACTCCATCACGGTGGCACCAGCCCAGACGCTGACCGACAAAGAATATCAAATCATGCGTAACGCCTCTCTGGCAGTGCTGCGTGAGATCGGCGTCGAAACCGGTGGTTCGAACGTACAGTTCGGCATCAACCCGGTCGATGGCCGGATGGTTATCATCGAGATGAACCCACGGGTATCACGCTCATCTGCGCTGGCATCCAAAGCAACCGGTTTCCCGATTGCCAAAGTGGCGGCCAAACTGGCGATTGGTTACACGCTGGACGAGCTGGCCAATGACATCACCGGCGGTCGCACGCCAGCGTCATTCGAGCCAAGCATCGATTACGTCGTGACCAAAGTGCCACGCTTTAATTTCGAAAAATTTGCCGGTGCCAACGACCGTCTGACCACCCAGATGAAATCTGTCGGTGAAGTGATGGCGATTGGCCGTAACCAGCAGGAGTCGCTGCAAAAAGCCTTACGTGGCCTTGAAATCGGCGTTTGTGGTCTGGACCCGATTATTGATATCCATGCGCCGGAAGCCAAAGAGAAAATTACCCGCGAACTGCGTGAACCTGGCTCACACCGCATTTGGTACATCGCTGATGCGTTCCGTTTTGGCATGAGCATGGATGACATCTTTAAGCTGACCAATATCGACCCTTGGTTCCTGGTGCAGCTGGAAGATTTAGTCAAAGAAGAAGCAGCTATCAAAGCGGCTGGCTTCGCCGGTCTGGATCAGGCACGCCTGACAGTACTGAAACGTAAAGGTTTTGCCGACAAACGTATCGCTGACATTCTGGGCGTTGCTGAAGCCGAAGTGCGGAAAAAACGTCATGGTTTTGGCCTGCACCCGGTGTACAAACGTGTGGATACCTGTGCGGCAGAATTCGCTTCAGATACCGCTTATATGTACAGCACTTACGATGAAGAGTGTGAAGCGGCGCCAAGCAACCGCGACAAAATCATGATCATTGGTGGTGGCCCGAACCGCATCGGTCAGGGTATCGAATTTGACTACTGCTGTGTACACGCGGCGTTAGCGCTGCGCGAAGACGGTTATGAGACCATCATGGTCAACTGTAACCCGGAAACAGTGTCCACTGACTACGATACTTCAGACCGTTTGTACTTCGAGCCAATCACGCTGGAAGACGTGCTGGAAATCGTGAAGAAAGAGCAGCCAAAAGGTGTGATCGTGCAATACGGTGGTCAAACGCCGCTGAAACTGGCGCGTGCTTTAGAAGCCAATGGTGTGCCAATTATCGGCACTTCACCGGATGCGATTGACCGCGCCGAAGACCGCGAGCGTTTCCAGCAGGCGGTAGAACGTCTGGGCCTGAAACAGCCGAAAAACGCCACTGTGACCAGCATGGAAGAGGCACTGACCAAAGCGCCGGATATCGGTTATCCGATGGTAGTACGCCCGTCTTATGTACTGGGTGGCCGTGCCATGGAAATCGTTTATGACGACATCGACTTACGTCGTTATATGACCGAAGCCGTGTCGGTGTCGAACGATTCACCGGTACTGCTGGACCGTTTCCTGGACGATGCGATTGAAGTGGATATCGATGCGATTTGTGACGGCAAAGAAGTTGTCATCGGCGGCATCATGGAACACATCGAACAAGCCGGTGTGCACTCAGGCGACTCAGCCTGTTCATTGCCACCGCACAGTCTGAATCAACACATTCAGGACGTGATGCGCGATCAGGTACGTAAACTGGCGCTGGAATTAGGCGTCGTCGGTTTGATGAATACCCAGTTTGCGGTCAAAGACGGTGAAGTGTACCTGATTGAAGTGAACCCACGTGCGGCGCGTACAGTGCCATTTGTGTCCAAGGCCACAGGTGTGGCTGTGGCCAAAGTCGGCGCCCGTTGTATGGCGGGTCGTTCACTGCAGGAACAAGGCGTGACCAAAGAGATCATCCCACCGTATTTCTCAGTGAAAGAAGTGGTGATCCCGTTTAACAAGTTCCCGGGCGTTGACCCTATCCTTGGCCCTGAAATGCGCTCAACAGGTGAAGTCATGGGCGTCGGTGAAACCTTCGCCGAAGCCTTTGCCAAGAGTGAACTGGGGGCAGGGACGCTGATCCCAACCGGTGGCCGTGCTTTACTTTCGGTCCGCGATAGCGATAAAGTGCGCGTCGTTGAACTGGCAAAAACCATGGTTAGTCTTGGTTTTGAGCTGGATGCGACTGATGGTACTGCGACGGTACTGCAGGCAGCGGGTATTCCATGCCGCGCAGTCAGCAAAGTATTTGAAGGTCGCCCGCACATTCTGGATCGGATCAAAAACGGTGAGTACAGCTATATCGTCAACACCACCGAAGGCCGTCAGGCGATTGAAGATTCCAAAGTGTTACGTCGTGGCGCCCTGCAACACAAAGCCAATTACACCACGACCCTGAATGCCGCATTTGCCACTTGTACTGCTAACGCAGCTGATGCGTTTGGCACAGTGAATTCGGTGCAGGAGTTACATAAGAGAGTAAACGGATGAGTCAAATCCCGATGACAGTTCAGGGCGCACAGCGTCTGCGCGATGAACTGCATGAACTGAAAACTGTGAAGCGGCCGGCGATTATCGAAGCCATTGCCGAAGCGCGTGAGCATGGTGATCTGAAAGAAAATGCGGAATACCATGCCGCCCGTGAGGCACAAGGGTTTTGTGAAGGCCGTATTCAGGATATCGAAGGTAAACTGTCGAACGCGCAGATCATCGATATCAGTAAGCTGGCCAACAATGGCAAAGTGATTTTTGGCTCGACGGTGACCATTCTGAATCTGGATTCAGAGGAAGAAGTCACCTACAAAATCGTTGGTGATGACGAAGCAGATATTAAAAACAATCTGATTTCGGTGAATTCGCCCATTGCCCGTGGCCTGATTGGCAAAACTCAGGATGATGTGGTGAATATCACCACGCCTTCTGGTGTGGTGGAGTTTGAAATCACTGACGTGCAGTATCTTTGATACGACTTTAGTCTTGAAATGACCTAAAAAAGCGGCCTCGGCCGCTTTTGTCGTTTTATTCAGTCCGGCTTATGGTTTAATTGTGTGATGGTGCGCAGTACCACCTGACGATACTCAATCACAACCTGTTCTGGAGTATGTGATGAAAAATGCAGAGCCGGCATATCGGTTGAAACTGGAGCAGCGCACACTGTGGGTGCGGGCTATCGGTGTCTGGACCATCAGGGACATTGCCGATTACATCGCTGATTTTCGCGCTACGGTGCAACCTATTCTCGGTCAGCCCTGGGCGTTAGTGCTGGACGTGCGGGAGTGGCAGACCAGTCCAAATGAAATTTTTGCCGGAGTGGCGGACAACTCGACGTGGTGTGTGCAGCATCAGCTGGCGCATGTAGTGGCGTTGTTACCCGCAGATCATGTGATTGGCTGGCAGTTTCTGAAGGCAACGGCAGTTGAGATGCCGCCTTCTTTAGTCCGACAAAGGGCTAATTCGGAGCAGGAAGCCCGCAATAACCTTGTCAGTGCGGGCTTTTTAGCTGCCAGAGCTCTGTCGGATGAACAGAAAACTGGCTGAAAATGCAGGGCTCAGCCGCGTGGCAGCTGTAATTTTTTCTCTTTAGCAGCGCGGTACAGCACCAGAATATGGCCAATGACCTGAACTTTATCGGCCTTCGCTTCACGCACAATGGCATCCATCACAGCGAGCTTTTCTTCCCGATCAATACTTGGCACTTTGACTTTAATCAGCTCATGATGTTCCAATGCCAAGTCCACTTCGGCCATCACACCTTCGGTCAGACCGTTGCCGCCCAGCAGGATCACTGGTTTCAGCTCATGGGCTTTGGCTTTTAAAAATTGCTTTTGTTTATTTGTAAGACTCATAAAATGATTTTTTCCGTTTGGAAAGCTTGAAATAGCGGCATTGTACCGCCATCTTGCAGGGAAGACCAATTAAGAGTGTTTCCATGACAAAGAAAAAGCGCTCGGCCAGTTCCAGCCGTTGGCTGCAGGAGCATGTGTCCGATCCTTTTGTGCATAAGGCACAAAAACTGGGTTTGCGGTCCCGGGCTTCATTTAAGCTCGAAGAGATCCAGCAAAAAGATAAATTGATCAAAACCGGCATGACAGTCGTAGATTTGGGCTCTGCACCGGGCAGTTGGTCGCAGTTAGCGGCTGAGTTAGTCGGTCAGGAAGGCATCGTGATTGCCTGTGACATACTGCCGATGGACCCATTGGCTGGTGTCGCCTTCCTGCAGGGCGATTTTCGCGAAGATGCAGTGCTGGAGGCCTTGTTAGGCCGGATTGATGGCCGTAACGTAGATGTGGTGCTGTCAGATATGGCGCCGAACATGAGTGGCAACGCCACCGTCGACCAGAGCCGCAGCATGTATCTGGTGGAGCTGGCATTGGATATGTGTAACAAAGTACTGAAGAAAAACGGTAGTTTTGTCGTCAAAGTGTTCCATGGCGAGGGCTTCGAAACCTTTGTCCAGCAGGTCCGTGACGTATTTACCAATGTACGGATCCGCAAGCCCGATTCGTCCCGCGCCCGTTCCAGCGAGACATATATCGTGGCGACGGGTTTCAAACTCTAGTAAAGTAGCAACAGAAGCAATTCTGGTAATAAGAGGTTATTTCCTTGAGCGACATGGCAAAGAATTTGATGGTGTGGCTGGTGATCGCCGTCGTACTGATGACGATGTTCAACAGCTTCAGTCCGGCCGACCGGTCAGACAGAAGTACAAGCTATACCCAGTTCATCAATGATGTAAATCAGGGACAAATCCGTGAAGTCCAGGTGGACCGTGGTGGTGTAGTCCGTGCTGTCCGCAAAGACGGTCAGCGTATTGAAACAACAATCCCTGGCGGTTATGACGAAAAACTGCTGGATGACCTGATCAAAAACAACGTCGATTCGAGCGGCGTGAAACCAGAAGAAACCAGCCTGCTTGGGCAGATTTTCATCTCCTGGTTCCCAATGTTACTGTTAATTGGTGTGTGGATATTTTTCATGCGCCAGATGCAGGGCGGCGGTGGCAAAGGCGCGATGTCCTTTGGTAAGAGCCGTGCCCGCCTGATGGGTGAAGACCAGATCAAAACGACCTTTGCCGATGTTGCCGGTTGTGACGAAGCCAAAGAAGAAGTCACTGAGCTGGTGGATTACTTAAAAGATCCGTCACGCTTCCAGAAACTTGGCGGCCGTATTCCAAAAGGCGTGCTGATGGTAGGCCCACCGGGTACAGGTAAAACTCTGTTAGCCAAGGCGATTGCCGGCGAAGCAAAAGTGCCGTTTTTCACCATTTCCGGTTCGGATTTTGTCGAGATGTTTGTTGGTGTCGGTGCCAGCCGCGTGCGTGATATGTTTGAACAAGCGAAGAAAGCTGCACCTTGTATCATCTTTATCGACGAAATTGATGCAGTCGGTCGTCAGCGTGGCGCAGGTCTTGGCGGTGGTCATGACGAGCGTGAGCAAACGCTGAACCAGATGCTGGTAGAAATGGATGGTTTTGATGGTAACGAGGGCATTATTGTCATCGCCGCCACTAACAGACCAGACGTACTGGACCCGGCATTATTACGTCCGGGTCGGTTTGACCGCCAGGTCGTGGTTGGTTTACCGGATGTGCGTGGCCGTGAACAGATTCTGAAAGTGCATATGCGCAAAGTGCCATTGGGCGATGGTGTGGATGCTTCCTTGATTGCCCGTGGCACGCCTGGGTTCTCAGGTGCCGATTTGGCGAACCTGGTTAACGAAGCCGCGTTGTTTGCTGCGCGCAACAATCGTCGTGTTGTGTCGATGGACGAGTTTGAGAAAGCCAAAGACAAAATCCTGATGGGCACAGAGCGGCGCTCTATGGTCATGACAGAGAAAGAAAAAGAGATGACGGCCTATCATGAAGCCGGCCACGCCATTGTCGGGCGCCTGGTGCCGGAACATGACCCGGTGTACAAAGTCAGTATTATTCCACGTGGCCGCGCGCTCGGTGTGACTATGTACTTGCCGGAGCAGGACCGCCACAGCCATTCAAAACGTTTCTTAGAGAGCATGATCAGTTCCTTGTTTGGTGGCCGTATCGCAGAAGAGTTGATTTACGGCTCTGAAGCGGTCAGTACCGGTGCTTCTAATGACATTGAACGGGCGACTAATCTGGCACGTAAGATGGTCACACAGTGGGGGTTCTCAGAAAAACTGGGTCCGTTGCTGTACGCCGAAGAAGAAGGTGAAGTGTTCCTCGGCCGCTCAGTGACCAAAAACAAGCATATGTCTGAAGATACCGTGAAACTTATCGATCAGGAGATCCGCGAATTTATTGACCGTAACTATGTGCGGGCAAAACAGCTGATTGAAGAGAACATGGATATCCTGCACGCGATGAAAGATTGCCTGATGCAATACGAAACCATCGATGCAAAACAAATTGATGATTTAATGGCCCGTCGCGAAGTGCGGCCGCCGGAGCACTGGGAGCCTAAGGACAAAAAGCCTGAAGCGCCTGGCTCTGGTGGTGCAACAGCCACTGCAACGACTGGCGCAGATGCGACACCGAGCGAAAGCCACGGCAGTTAATTCAGCGTTATAAAAATAAAACCCCGGTCCGCCGGGGTTTTCTGTTTGGAGTCCTGATGGAATTATTGTTACCCCGCCAGCGCCGGCTGGATTTATCTCAAAGCCGGTTAATGGCGATCCTGAATGTTACCCCTGATTCTTTTTCTGATGGCGGCCGTTTCAGCGGCGAAGCCGCGTGTCTGGCCAGAGTGGCAGAGCTGGTTGCTGCAGGAGCTGATATTATTGACGTCGGGGGAGAGTCAACCCGCCCCGGTGCCGCAGATGTTGACCTTGATACTGAATTACAACGTGTGATCCCGGTGGTAAGTGCAATACGTCGACAATTTCCTGACCTGGTGATTTCTGTCGATACCAGTAAAGCCGAAGTGATGCGGCAGGCGGCACTTGCTGGCGCAGATATTCTCAATGACGTGCGGTCCTTGCAGGAAGAAGGCGCACTGGAGGTGGCGGTTGCCAGTCGATTGCCGGTCTGTCTGATGCATATGCAGGGGCAACCCAGGTCAATGCAGCATCAGCCGGTATATCAGGATGTCGTCAGTGACGTTCTGCAATGGTTAAGCGAGCGGGCAGAGCAATGCCGGCACGCCGGCATCCCCGCGTCACAAATCATCCTTGACCCGGGTTTTGGCTTTGGTAAGAGCCTCAGTCACAACTATCAGCTGTTGGCCGCGTTAGCGGATTTTATTGCAACGGGCTACCCGGTATTGGCCGGAATGTCGCGTAAGTCAATGATTGGACAGCTACTTAAGCGGGACGTATCAGAACGTTTGGCAGGCAGTATTGCCTGTGCCACAATAGCCGCCATGCAAGGGGCACAGATTATACGTGTCCACGATGTAACAGAAACGGCAGACGCATTAGCGATAGTTGCCGCGACCAAATCTGGAGTAATTCAATGAGCAGGAAGTTTTTTGGGACTGATGGGGTACGGGGCCGGGTTGGCGAATTTCCAATCACACCGGAATTTGCAATGAAATTAGGCTGGGCAGCCGGCCGGGTATTGTCGCAACGTGGTACGCGTAAAGTTCTGATTGGCAAAGATACCCGCATTTCAGGTTACCTGCTGGAAACTGCGCTTGAAGCCGGGCTGATCTCTGCCGGTATCGATGTGCGGTTATTGGGGCCAATGCCAACACCTGCAGTCTCTTACCTGACCCATACCTTCCGGGCCGAAGCCGGTATTGTGATCAGTGCGTCACATAACCCTTATTATGATAATGGCATCAAGTTTTTCTCCGGGGACGGCAGTAAGCTGGCAGACGACATTGAACTGGCGATCGAAGCGGAGCTGGAACAGCCGATGGTCTGTGAGTCTTCTGAAAAACTTGGCAAAGCGCAGCGTATTGACGATGCCTCAGGCCGCTATATCGAGTTTTGTAAAAGTCATTTGCCCAACCATATGTCGCTGAGCGGTTATAAAATCGTGTTGGACTGTGCCAATGGTGCGACCTACCACATAGCGCCTAATGTGTTTCGCGAGCTCGGCGCCGACGTTCATACCATCGCCTGTACGCCGAATGGCCTGAATATTAATGAAAAGTGTGGTGCGACTCATACCGACGATTTGCAAAAAACGGTCGTGGAACTCGGCGCCGATTTGGGCATTGCCTATGATGGCGATGGTGATCGCGTGATGATGGTCGACCACATGGGTCGGCAGATTGATGGCGACGAAATTATTTATATGATTGCCCGCTCCGCGAAACAACGCGGTCGCCTGACCGGTGGAGTCGTGGGCACGCTGATGAGCAATATGGGCCTGGAGCTGGCTTTGGCCGAGCTTGATATTCCATTTGTTCGCAGCAAAGTCGGTGACCGTTATGTGATGGAACTTTTACAGGAAAAAGGCTGGCGCATTGGCGGCGAAAACTCCGGTCATGTCATTAATCTTGATCACACCGGTACTGGCGATGGCATAGTTGCCTCATTACAGGTGTTGGCAGCGATGATGGATACAGGTCTGAGCCTGGCAGAACTGAGCCACGGCATGACCAAAATGCCGCAAGTGTTGGTGAATGTGAAGTTCGAAAAAGGCTCAGCACCACTGGACAACATGCATGTTAAAGAAGTGATTGCTCATGTTGAGGCGGAATTGCACGGCCAGGGGCGGGTATTGATCCGTAAATCAGGTACTGAGCCGTTGATCCGTGTAATGGTCGAAGGAAGAGAACAGACGCAGGTACAGGAATACGCTGAGCGTATCGCTGCCGCTGTCAAATTGGCGAGCTAGTCTAGGCAGTGTTAGATCTGCCAAATACTCGGTGCGTAGTCTGGTAAATGTTCAGGCCGAAAAAAATCTGCAGCCAGGTTTTTTTCGGCTTTTGCTTGTCTGCAGCAACGATGTTGGTTAAGATCGCGCCGGCTTAAACAGGGGAGTCCGCATGACATTTCGCCGTCCGCTTATCGCTGCAAACTGGAAGATGAATGGGAACCGTGAGCTGGTTCAGGCCACTGCCGCGATGCTGCAAAGTCTCGACTGTTCTCATGAAATTCTGATCTGTCCCCCTGTAATATTTCTGGCTGACTTTCCAAAATCAACAAAATATTGCCTTGGCGCTCAAAATACCAGCAGTGAGAAGGCTGGTGCCTTCACAGGTGAAATAAGTGCTGATATGATTCGCGCCGTCGGAGCCGACTATGTGATCCTCGGGCACAGCGAACGCAGAAGTTTGTATGGTGAGACAGACGCGACGGTTTTGCTGAAAGCTCAGCAGGCAATTAAGGCTGGCGTGACGCCAATTATTTGTTTTGGCGAGACTTTATCCGAAAGGCAGCAAGAAAAAACCATGTGGGTTCTTGCACAGCATTTGGATGCAGTGTATGCTGCGCACCCTGAATTATTGGCCCAGTCTGTCATTGCATATGAACCCGTTTGGGCTATTGGCACAGGGCTGACAGCGACGCCTGAGCAAGCGCAGCAAGTGCATGCATTTATCAGGCAGCACTTGGCGCGTATCGACAAGCAAGCTGCGGCGAAGCTAAGAATTTTATACGGTGGCAGTGTCAATGCTGAAAATTGGCAAACGCTGTTCAGCCAGCCAGACATCGATGGTGCTTTGGTCGGTGGCGCCAGTTTAAAACCAGCAGAGTTTGCTGCAATTTGCCTGATGGCAAAGGAATAGAGATGTACGAAATCATTATCGTATTATACGCAATCGTTGCACTGGCCATTATCGGTTTGGTCCTTATCCAACATGGTAAGGGTGCTGATATGGGCGCATCATTTGGCGCTGGCGCTTCAGCAACGATTTTTGGTTCTGCTGGTCGCGGCAATTTCCTGACCCGCTCTACCAGTGTGTTAGCCGTGTTATTTTTCGTGTTGAGCCTGATTTTAGGTAACTACAATACGACACACATTCAGAAAAAATCTGAATTTGAAAACATTACAGCGCCGGCTGCTGCAGAAGTTGCACCAGTAAAGCCTGAAGAGAAAAAAGAAGCATCTAAAGATATTCCGGTCGGCAACTAAGCCTTCGGATATCCCTCAGAATAAAGCCGAGATGGTGAAATTGGTATACACGCTACCTTGAGGTGGTAGTGCCCTAGGCATGCGGGTTCGAGTCCCGCTCTCGGCACCAATTCTTGTCATCGCCGTTGGTCAGTGACGGTGATGAAGCAGTGAAACTCAGCCAGTACACTGCAAAACAATATGTTGCGATACAGTGGTCTCCACTATATAATGCACGCCAGTTACGGACGCGGGATGGAGCAGCCTGGTAGCTCGTCGGGCTCATAACCCGAAGGTCGTCGGTTCAAATCCGGCTCCCGCAACCACTTTCACCGACAATGATTATTTCCATAAGATGCAATCGTTGTCGCGAACCGTAAGGTCTTCCTTCAGTTCGCAACCAGATTTAAAACGGGATTGGCGATATCCTGTTTTACCGGTGTAAAGTCGCCCCGATCTGTCGGGGCGTTTTTATATCTGGGGTAACGTTGTACTACTATTCTGGGCTATATGCCCTTTTTTTATTTCCGGAGGTCTCTTTGACTAAACAAGAACAGCGTTTAACTGAGCTGTTGGCACCCACAGTTGCAGCCAATGGCTTTGAACTGCTGGGCATCGAGTTCATGGCCGCGGGACGGCATTCCACCCTGCGTTTATTTATTGATCATCCGGACGGGGTTAATGTTGACCACTGTGCGCTGATCAGCCGTGAAGTCAGCGCCATCCTTGATGTCGAAGACCCAATTCCCAACGAATACAACCTGGAGGTTTCATCTCCGGGTCTGGATCGTCCTTTGTTTACGCCTGAGCATTTTGCCAAGGTTGTCGGACAAAAAATTGAAGTCAAACTGGCAATCCCACAAGATGGCCGCCGTCGTTTCAAAGGGATCCTCAACGCAATTGAAGATGACATGCTGGTCATCGAAGTGGATGGCAAACCATATCGTTTGCTTATGGATAATGTAGATAAAGCAAACGTAGTTCCGGTGTTCTGACAAGAATCACGGCTCTAGAGGCAGAAATCATGGCAAAAGAAATATTATTAGTAGTTGATGCGGTATCGAATGAGAAATCAGTCCCGCGTGAAAAAATCTTCCAGGCGCTCGAGTTCGCGCTGGCTGCTGCTACCAAAAAGAAAAATGAAGGCGACATCGAAGTTCGTGTGGCAATTGACCGTAAAACCGGTGCTTATGAAACATTCCGGCGCTGGCAGGTGATCCCGGACGACCAGGTTCAGGAGCACCCATTCCGTGAAATGACTTTGTCTGCGGCACAGTACGACGAGCCAGAGCTGAAAGTGGGCGATTACGTCGAAGAGCAAATTGAATCTATTCAGTTTGACCGCATCACCACCCAAATGGCCAAACAAGTCATAGTACAAAAAGTTCGTGAAGCCGAACGTTCACAAGTCGTTGAAGCATACATCGACCAGGTCGGCGAGCTCGTCACAGGCGTAGTTAAAAAAGTAAACCGCGAAAGTGTCATCGTTGACCTTGGCAACAATGCTGAAGCGATGTTAGCCCGCGAAGAGATGATCCCACGTGAAACCTTCCGTCCTGGTGACCGCATCCGTGCGCTGCTGTATGCAGTGAACCCAGAAGCCCGCGGTGCCCAGTTATTCTTAAGCCGCACCCGCCCGGAAATGTTGATCGAACTGTTCCGCATCGAAGTGCCGGAGATCGGCGAAGAGATGATCGAAATCCGTGGTGCCGCGCGCGATCCGGGTTCACGCGCCAAAATCGCAGTGAAAACCAATGATCGCCGTATTGACCCGGTTGGCGCTTGTGTGGGTATGCGTGGTTCACGTGTGCAGGCGGTCTCCGGTGAATTAGGTGGCGAGCGTGTTGATATCGTTCTGTACGATGATAACTCTGCACAATATGTCATCAACGCCATGGCGCCGGCAGAAGTTGCGTCCATTATCGTTGATGAAGACGCCCACGCGATGGATATTGCGGTGGAAGATTCAAATCTGCCAATGGCGATTGGTCGCGCCGGTCAAAACGTGCGCCTGGCCAGCCAGCTGACGCAGTGGGAACTGAACGTGATGTCAGTTTCTGACATGAAGAAAAAGCATCAGGAAGAAACGTCGAAAGTGCTCGGTGTGTTTATGGACGCGCTGGAAATTGACGAAGATTTCGCTTCAATTCTGGTTGATGAAGGCTTCTCTACCCTGGAAGAAGTTGCTTATGTGCCGGTTTCGGAACTGCTGAGCATCGACGGCCTGGATGAAGATACCGTTGAAGAATTACGCCGCCGCGCCAAAGCCGTGCTGACGACCCGCGCGCTGGCCAGTGAAGAGTCACTGGAAGGTTCGCAGCCAAGTGAAGCGCTGCTGAGCCTTGAAGGAATGGAGACCCACACCGCTTATGTTCTGGCCAGTAAAGGTGTGGCAACGCTCGATGATCTGGCCGAACTAGGTGTCGATGATTTGATTGAAATTGAAAAAATGGCGGAAGATAAAGCCGCTGCATTAATTATGGCTGCACGCAATATCGTTTGGTTTAGCGAGCAGAACTGATAGGTCAACGGAGGAAACTATTACATGGCAGATGTCACGATAGAAAAACTGGCCAGTGATGTGGGAACGACTGTTGATCGGTTGGTTCAACAATTTGCTGATGCAGGTATTGCAAAGCAGTCTGGCCAGATGGTCAGCGAAGATGAGAAAAAATCTCTGCTTGAGCACCTGAGTAAACAACATGGCGGCGCCAGCAGCGAGCCTTCACGGCTCACGCTGAAACGCAAAGAAAAAACCACACTGAGCGTCAGTGGTGGTGCCGGTCGTAACCGCGAAATTCAGGTCGAAGTGCGTAAGCAGAAAACTTACGTGAAACGCCCAATCATGGATGAAGCCGCAATAAAAGCGGAAGAAGAAGCGCGTCTGGCTGAAGAGAAAGCGAAAGAAGAGGCTCGCCTGGAAGCTGAGCGTCAGGCGGCTGAAAAACGTGCCCGTGATGAAGCAGAACGTAAAGCCGAAGCAGAGCGTAAAGCCGCGGATGCGAAAAAGCGTGAAGCTGAGCGTGCGCAGTTAGCCAAAGACGACCCGGAAGAAGCGGCCCGTCGTACTGCGAAAGAAGAAGCCAAGCGTGAAGCCGAGCGTATTATTGCGCAGCAAGACGCCGAGCGTCTGCGCAAACTGGAATTAGAAGCTCAGCGTCAGGCTGAAGAAGCCCGCCGTCTGGCTGAAGAAAATGCTGAACGTTGGTCACAGGAAGCTGCTCCGGCTGTTGAAGTCGGTGATTACCACCTGACCAGCAACGTTTTCGCTAAACAAGCCGAAGACGAAAGTGACTCACGCGATGAGCGTGGTGGTCGCCGTCATGGCAAAAAAGCGCCAGTCGGCAAAGCCAAAAAACGTGATGATGCGGACGACAAAGACGCCTTTAACCGCGCTAATCGCCACAAGAAAAAGAAAACTCCGACCAGCATGCAGCATGGTTTTAATAAGCCAGCGCAGCCGGTGGAGCGTGAAGTGAAAATTGGTGAAACTATCACTGTTGCTGAACTGGCCGCCAAAATGGCAGTGAAAGCCTCTGAAGTCATCAAAGTGATGATGAAAATGGGCGCGATGGCAACCATTAACCAGGTGATTGACCAGGAAACTGCGGCTATTGTCTGTGAAGAGATGGGTCATAAGTTTACGCTGACTCGTGAGAACGAGTTGGAAGAAACCGTGATGGCGGACCGTGAAGGTGAAGGTGCGCGGGAACCGCGTGCTCCTGTTGTTACCGTCATGGGTCACGTTGACCACGGTAAAACCTCATTACTCGACTACATCCGTAAAGCGAAAGTAGCCGCTGGCGAAGCCGGTGGTATTACCCAGCATATCGGTGCTTATCACGTTGAAACTGACCGTGGCATGATCACTTTCCTGGATACTCCAGGTCACGCCGCGTTTACTTCGATGCGTGCCCGTGGTGCCAAAGCGACGGATATCGTGGTGCTGGTGGTTGCGGCCGATGACGGCGTGATGCCACAAACCAAAGAAGCTATCCAGCACGCCAAAGCGGCTGGTGTGCCAATTGTGGTTGCAGTCAACAAAATTGATAAACCTGATGCAGATCCGGATCGTGTACGTAACGAACTGTCGCAATACGGCGTGATTTCTGAAGACTGGGGCGGTGATACGCAGTTCGTGCAGGTTTCTGCGAAAACGGGCTTAGGTATTGACGACCTGTTGGAATCATTGCTGGTGCAGTCTGAGTTACTGGAACTGACAGCAGTGCGTGAAGGCATGGCGCGTGGTGTGGTCATCGAATCACGTCTGGACAAAGGCCGTGGTCCGGTAGCGTCTATCCTGGTACAGGAAGGCACGCTGAGTCAGGGCGACATCGTGTTGTGTGGCCTTGAATATGGCCGTGTCCGTGCGATGCGCGACGAAAATGGCCAGGAAGTGAAAGAAGCCGGCCCGTCAATCCCGGTCGAAATTCTCGGTCTGTCTGGTGTGCCGTCAGCCGGTGATGAAGTAACAGTGGTTCGTGACGAACGTAAAGCCCGTGAAGTTGCACTGTATCGTCAGGGTAAATTCCGCGACGTCAAACTGGCTCGTCAGCAAAAAGCCAAGCTGGAGAATATGTTCGCCAACATGACTGAAGGCGACGTGGCTGAGCTGAATATCGTGCTCAAAGCCGACGTACAGGGTTCTGTCGAGGCGATCAGCGAGTCGCTGTCACGCCTGTCTACAGATGAAGTGAAAATCCGCATCATCGGTAGCGGTGTTGGTGGTATCACGGAAACTGACGCCACGCTTGCAGCAGCATCTTCCGCTATCGTTATCGGCTTTAACGTCCGTGCTGAAGCCAATGCGCGGAAAATCATCGAAGACGAGTCATTGGACTTACGCTACTACAGCATCATTTATGAGCTGTTAGATGAAGTGAAAGCGGCAATGACCGGCATGCTGGCCCCTGAGTTTAAACAACAGATCATCGGTCTGGCCCAGGTGCGTGATGTGTTCCGTTCACCGAAATTCGGTGCAGTTGCCGGTTGTATGGTCACTGAAGGTATCGTCAAACGTAATGCGCCAATCCGCGTGCTGCGTGACAACGTGGTCATTTACGAAGGTGAACTGGAATCGCTGCGTCGCTTCAAAGACGATGTCGCAGAAGTCCGTAACGGCTTCGAATGTGGTATCGGCGTGAAGAACTACAATGATGTCCGTGAAGGTGACCAAATCGAAGTATTCGAAGTGGTTCAGGTTGAACGTACACTGTAATCTATTAAGTTAATAGAAATTATTGAATGAAGCAGGGGCCAGCGGCCCCTGTTTGTTTCTGATTTCAGGTGAGTATTATGGCAAAAGAATTCAGCCGGGTTGACCGGCTCGCCCAGCAAATGCAGCAAGAAATGGCGCTCATTTTGCAGCGGGAAATTAAAGATCCACGGTTACATACCATGATCACAGTGTCTGACGTCGATGTGTCGAAAGACCTGTCGCACGCCAAAGTTTATGTGACTTTCCTTGGTCTTGACGCGGATAAAGTGAAGCAAAACCTCGACATCCTGAACGATGCCAGTGGTTTTATCCGTAGCCTCATCGCTAAACGTATTCAGGCGCGGATTGTGCCTACCGTGCGTTTTTACTTCGATAAGTCGCTGGATGAAGGCATCAGGATGGCGAATCTGGTAGAGAATGTGCGTAAAAGCGATGAGCAGAAACGCGTTGCAGCAGGCCAGGAGCTCGATCCAAGACCAGGTGCTGAGACCAAGTCAGACGAAGAAGAATAACCATGGCGCGTCGTATCGTTGACGGCATTTTGCTGTTGGATAAACCGCTGGAAGTGTCCAGTAATGGCATTTTACAGCGGGTACGCTGGTTATATCAGGCCGAAAAAGCCGGTCATACCGGTGCTTTAGATCCGCTGGCGTCTGGTTTATTGCCAATTTGTTTTGGTGAAGCCACCAAGTTCAGCCAGTTTCTGCTGGATACCGACAAGACGTATGAAGTCAGCGCGCGTTTTGGCATACGCACTGACACTTCAGACGCAGCCGGTGAAATCATCAGCGAAAAACCGGTTAACTTTGATCTGGCGCAGTTACAGCAGGCTGTTGAAAAGATGCGTGGTCCGCAGCTGCAAGTGCCTACGATGTTTTCCGCGCTGAAATATCAGGGACAACCGCTATACAAATATGCGCGTCAGGGCATCACAGTGCCGCGCGACGCCCGGCCTATCAATATCTTCCGCTTTGATTTGCTGGATTTTGATGGCCAGGATGCGCGTTTTATCGTGCATTGCAGCAAAGGTACTTATATCCGCACCCTGATTGATGATTTGGGCGAAACGCTGGGCAGCGGTGCTTATGTCACGGCGCTGCGCCGGACTCAGGTCGGGCCTTTTCAGGCCAGTCAGATGCTGACCGACGAGTTTCTGGCACCGTTGAATCAAGCCCAGGACTGGGCTGCATTGGATGCCTTGCTGTTACCGATGGACTATGCGCTGGCCGGTTTGCCGCGTCTGAACCTTGCAGCTGCTGCGGTCACCCGTTTGCGCCACGGTCAGACCGTGCTGCTGACGCCTGACTTGCTGCAGTTATTGCCGGCAGGGCCAAGCGATGCCATCGCGCTTTATGACGAGCAGCAAAGTTTTATCGGCGTTGGCATGCAGGATGGCGCGGAATTAAAAGTGCGTCGTCTGCTGAATACGGCGAATCGCTGAGATAACGCTTGTGCTGTGAGCTGGCTATGTTAGAATGCGCGCTCATTTTTGGTCGTAGGCTGGATTAGTGCCTGGCTGCGGCTGTATTTCATATCCTGGAGGATACCATGTCACTAACTACTGCAGAAAAAGCAAAAATCCTGGCCGACTTCGGTGCAAACGCTGCTGATTCAGGTTCAACTGAAGTTCAGGTTGCTCTGCTGACCGGTTCTATCAACAAACTGCAACCACACTTCGCTGAACACAAACACGACTTCCACTCACGTCGTGGTCTGCTGCGGATGGTTTCTCAGCGTCGTAAACTGCTGGACTACCTGAAACGTACTGATTCAGCACGTTATGCAACACTGATCGAGCGTTTAGGTCTGCGTCGTTAATCGACCTGCTAAACCAGTAAAAAAAGGGGCTTATGCCCCTTTTTTTATGGCCGGAATATTGCAATCCCTCTGAGTCCGGCGAATTCTTCCGCACCCCATTTCAGCGCAACAAAAAGCTGTGCTTTTTCCTGCAGCACTCTGGTGCTGAACTATCTTTTCCGCTGCTGAAACAGCTATACTGTGCCGCGCAATATCGAGCCAAAAATACACCGCGTAAAAGGCCCAGCAGGGCCCTGATCCACGCGTACAAGACAAAGGAAAAATATCAAGTGAATCCTATCGTAAAATCATTCCAGTTCGGTCAGCATACCGTCACTTTAGAAACCGGTGTCATTGCCCGTCAGGCGGACGGCGCCGTATTAGCCAGCATGGGCGATACCGCCGTTCTGGTGACTGTAGTTGGTAAAAGAGAACCAAAACCAGGTCAGGACTTTTTCCCGCTGACGGTAAACTACCAGGAAAAAATGTATGCTGCCGGCCGTATCCCAGGTGGCTTCTTTAAACGTGAAGGCCGTCCAAGCGAAGGCGAAACTTTAACTTCACGTCTGATCGACCGTCCAATCCGCCCACTGTTCCCTGAAGGCTTCACCAACGAAGTTCAGGTTATTGCGACTGTGGTTTCTGTTGAGCCGGACATCCAGCCGGACATCATCTCTATTCTTGGTACTTCTGCTGCGCTGGCGATTTCCGGCATTCCGTTCAGCGGCCCGCTGGGCGCTGCCCGTGTTGGTTACATCAACGACCAGTACGTACTGAACCCGTCTGAAACTGCGCTGAAAACCAGTAAGCTGGACCTGGTTGTCGCCGGTACTGCCAACGCTGTATTGATGGTTGAATCTGAAGCTGAAGTGCTGTCAGAAGACGTCATGTTAGGTGCTGTGGTTTATGGTCACGACCAAATGCAGGTTGCCATCAAAGCTATCGCTGAATTCGCTGCTGAAGCAGCCAAACCAGCCTGGAACTGGGTCGCTAAGCCGAAAAATGACACGCTGATCAGCAAAATTGAAGCGCTGTCGACTGCCGCTGTTGGCGAAGCATACCGCATCACCGAAAAAGCAAAACGCTATGAGCGCATTGGCGCTATCAAAGCTGAAGTATTTGCCCAAATCAAAGCTGAACTGGCTGAAGGCGAAAGCTTCAACGACACTGAAGCCGGCGAAATTTTCCATAACCTGGAATCAAAAATCGTCCGTAGCCGTATCATTGCCGGCGAACCACGTATTGATGGTCGCGACAACGAAATGATCCGCGGTCTGTCAGTGATGACTGGTTTACTGCCACGTACGCACGGTTCAGCGCTGTTCACCCGTGGTGAAACACAAGCGCTGGTCACTTGTACTTTGGGTACTGCCCGTGATGCACAAACTGTAGATGACCTGCTGTCAGACAAAACTGATAACTTCCTGTTCCACTACAACTTCCCGCCGTTCTCTGTTGGCGAAACCGGCATGGTCGGTTCACCAAAACGCCGCGAGATTGGTCACGGTCGTCTGGCAAAACGTGGTGTTGCTGCCGTGATGCCTGATTTTGATGCTTTCCCGTACACAGTGCGGATGGTGTCTGAAATCACTGAATCAAACGGCTCAAGCTCGATGGCGTCAGTCTGTGGTTCTTCACTGGCGCTGATGGATGCCGGTGTACCAATCAAAGCCTCTGTTGCGGGTATCGCCATGGGTCTGGTGAAAGAAGGCGACAACTTTGTCGTACTGTCTGACATTCTGGGCGACGAAGATCACCTGGGCGACATGGACTTCAAAGTAGCCGGTACAACCGCTGGTATCACTGCACTGCAGATGGATATCAAGATTGAAGGTATCACCAAAGAAATCATGCAGATCGCACTGAAACAAGCCAAAGCTGCCCGTATCCACATTCTGGGCGTAATGGATTCTGCGATCAGCACACACCGCTCTGAGCTGTCTGAACACGCACCACGCATCTATACCTTACACATCAACCCGGAGAAAATCCGTGATGTGATCGGTAAAGGCGGCGCTGTGATCCGTCAGATCACTGAAGAGTCAGGCACCACCATCGAAATCGAAGATGACGGTACAGTCAAAATCGCTGCCACCAACAGCGCTGCTGCTGGTATTGCTATCGCGAAGATTGAAGCCATTACCGCTGAAATCGAAGTGGGTGCCGTGTACGACGGTGAAGTCGTGCGTATCGTTGATTTCGGTGCATTCGTCAACGTCCTGCCAGGTAAAGATGGTCTGGTGCACATTTCACAAATCTCTGATGAGCGCGTGAACAACGTGGCCGAACACCTGCAACTGGGTCAGAAAGTTAAAGTGAAGGTGCTGGAAGTAGACAAACAAGGCCGTGTCCGTCTGTCTATCAAAGAAGCCAATGCAAAACCGGGCGAGGCTGCCCATGCCGAAGCAGTTAACTAAGCTGCTGCTGGTGCCACTGCTGCTCAGTGCAGTAGTGGCGTTACCTGCTTGCCAACTGGCGCCCAAAGCGCCCGTTGGTGTCCTCGTTGAAAACCCGCTTGAACCAGAACCGCTTGCTGCGCCATTTCGCACTGAAATTGCTATCGCGCGCATCAGTGAAATGCTGCAAAACGCCAAGCTGTCTGAGTCGGAACGGGCCCGTCTGCATTATGATCGCGGAGTCATGTACGACAGTGTCGGTTTGTCTGCTCTGGCCCGTTATGATTTTATGCGGGCGTTGCGCTTACAGCCGGATATGGCGGATGCTTATAACTTTATTGGCATCCAGCATACGATCAGTGGTGATTTTGAGCAGGCCTATGATGCTTTTGACTCGGCGTTGGAACTGGAGCCTAAGTATCAGTACGCTTATCTGAATCGCGGTATCGCCCTGCAGTATGATGGCAAGCTGGCGCTAGCGATCAGTGATTTTCAGCATTTTCAGGCGATGAAGCCTGATGATCCTTACCGCAGTTTGTGGTTGTATCTGGCTGAGGCCGAGCAGTCCGAGACTGCAGCGCTGGCAAATCTGGCGAAACATCAGCAAGGGCTGGATAAAACCGTCTGGTCGGCACAAATCGTGGCATTTTATCTGGGCCAAATCAACGAGCAGCAGTTGTTACAATTAGCCAGCACTGATGTAACGGAACCCAAGCAATTGGCCGAGCAACTGTGCGAAGTGTATTTTTATCTGGCGCGCTGGCATGGCTTAAAACACAACCCGACACAAGCCGTGGCTTATTACAAAAAGTCATTGTCGACCAACGTGTACGAGTTTGTTGAACATCGTTATGCCCGGCTGGAAATGAATCGCTTACGTCAGGCGGTTGTGGAACCGATGGACACCAGGGATGCGATTGATGCACATCAGCATTAAGCGTCTGTTCCTTTGTCAGAAAAGCCGGCTTGCTGGCTTTTTTTTATGTTTACTGCTGGGCGCTTGCCAGCCCGCGCCTGAGTCTGTTCCGGGTGCTTTAGAATATGCCCGGGCACAGCAGGCTCTGCAGCTGAATTTACCGATCAAAGCGACTGAACATCTGGTGACGGCCATCCGCCAAGGTCATCCGGGCGCAGTGTCGCATTGGCTTGCATTGACGCGCGCACAGCAGGGACCGTTGCAGCAGTATCAGCAATTGCTGGACTGGTCGGTGCGTCCAATCAGCCAGGAACAGCACACAGAGCTTGGATTGTGGCGCGAAGCAGGCATAACACCGCCGCAACTCTCTGCGTTGGTGACGGCCGGCAGCTGTCAGTTACGGCTGCAGCCTGTGCTTAGCACCGCATTAGCTGTGACGCATTGGCAGCGTTTGCAGCATGACTGGGCGCAGTCAGCTTTTGCCAGCTTGCCGGTCTGTTTTTTAATGCCGGTGTTGCTCGACAGCCGCGATTTACGTTGTTCAGAGCAAGGTGGGGAGCGCATTTCATGTGACACCACCAGCATCAGTCAGGTTATGCAACAAAGCCCGGCGCAGATCCTGTTGGTTATTGCCGGTCGCGGCCAGGCCAGTTACAACAACGGTTGGTTGCAATTGCCGGAGAATTTTTCGCCAGCTTTGTTTCGGCACGAATTCAGCCACGCCCTGGGTTTTATCGACGAGTATGCGCTAGCGCCGGATGTGGCTGCGACCGAATGTCGCCGTACTGATCTGTTGCCGAATCTGCTGCTGCAACCTGCACAGGCGGCAGGTTATGCCAGGCACTGGGGGCTGGCATTGCAGGAATTGCAGCTGACGCCGGTCGACACTTGCCGCACGGCCGGTATCCAGGCCTGGCGCCCCATCAAAGCAGACAGCCATATGCAGCACTATGAATTTGCGGTGCCGGAACTGTACCGGCGTATCATGCAGCAGCAGTTAACCAAGCCGCAGTTATTGATGCCGGTGCAGTATTATTTTGCGTATCTGGCGCGCCAACAACAGGATATGGCGCTGTGGCAATTCTGGATGCAGCAGGCCGCTGCATTTGGATATCCGGCAGCGCAGGACGCGCTGCAGGCGGCAGGTGTCAGTTCGACAGCTCGCTGAGTTCACGGCTCAGCAGTTCGGCATCACCCAGATTCAGTTCCAGTAAACGCCGCAGATGGCTGGCACTTTCAATATCAATACGCTCGCAGCGCAGACCTATTGTGGTTGGGTGCAGATGAGCAATACTGACATCCATTTCCAGCACCAGCTCGGACTGATCAAGCTGAAACTGCAGCTGGGCTTGTTCACCCACCAGGCCACTGAATTCAGCAGGACGCTGTACCAAGGCGCCTTTTAACGACAGATCCAGCACCTGAGTGAAGAAATTCTGCCCCTGAAAACGCAGGGTCGCCTGATTGTTGTATAAGATTCGGCTGAACTTACGGTTATCCATGACAGCTCCTTGAGGCTTCGCTAGAGCATAAGCCCTTTTCCTGAAAAAAAACAGGCTGTTGAAACACAGCCTGTCATAGATCAAATTGCGCGCAAGTGCGCCGCTCAGCTGATGTCTTCACCCGCCGCCTGACGGTCGGCATGGTAGCTCGAGCGCACAAAAGGCCCTGAGGCTACATGCTTAAAGCCAAGTTCGTAACCGATGCGTTTGATCTCATCAAACTCTTCCGGTGGCATGTAACGTTTGACCGGCAGGTGGTGCTTGCTTGGCTGCAGATATTGACCGACGGTCAGCATATCGACATTGTGCGCGCGTAAGTCTTTCATCACTTCGATGATTTCTTCGGTGGTTTCGCCAAGGCCAACCATCAGGCCGGATTTGGTTGACACTTGCGGATGCGCTGCTTTGTAACGGCGTAGCAGTTCCAGTGACCATTTGTAGTCTGCACCCGGCCGTGCCAGTTTGTACAGGCGCGGTGCGGTTTCCAGGTTATGGTTAAACACATCCGGTGGGGTTTGCGTCAGTATCTCGAGCGCTGTGTCCATGCGGCCGCGGAAATCCGGTACCAGCACTTCAATTTTGATCGCCGGCGTTTCGCGGCGGATAGCGCTGATACAGTCAGCAAAATGCTGAGCGCCACCGTCACGCAGGTCATCGCGGTCCACTGAAGTGATCACCACATATTTCAGCTTCATGTCTTTGATGGTCAGTGCCAGTTTTTCCGGCTCTTCGGCGCTTGGTGGCAGCGGACGGCCGTGCGCCACATCACAAAACGGACAACGACGGGTACAGATCGCACCCAAAATCATAAAAGTGGCAGTACCGTGGTTAAAACACTCGGTCAGATTCGGGCAGGATGCTTCTTCACAGACTGAATGCAGGCCATGTTTGCGCAGGGCGCCTTTGATTTCGTCAATCCGTTCCGAACTTTTTGGTAATTTGATTTTCAGCCAGGCTGGCTTTCGCAGCATTTCCGCCGGTTCAGTGGGTAATACTTTTACCGGGATTAAGGCCATTTTGTCGGCGTCACGCAGTTTGACACCAGGCTCCATACGGGCAGTTTTGGTCATCTGTACTAAAACCCTGTTAATTCCTGAAATTCACTGACATTCAGCAGTTTAACCAGCTGAGCACTCAGTTGCTGTTTTGCCTGTTGCATTGACACAGGCCCGCCCAAATCTTTACTTTGCACCATTTGCATGCCGGCATAACCGCAGGGGTTAATACGGGAAAAGGGTGATAAATCCATATCGACATTCAGTGCCAGACCATGGAAGGTACAGCCTTTACGCACCCGCAAGCCTAATGAGGCCACTTTTTTTTCATCGACATAAACACCGGGGGCGTCCGCCTTGGAATAAGCCGTCACTTCATTCTGCGCCAGTGTATCAACAATACTCTGTTCAATCAGGTTCACCAGTTGGCGTACCCCTAAATTGCGCCGTTTGATATTGAGCAACACATAAGCCACCAGCTGACCAGGCCCGTGATAAGTCACCTGACCGCCACGGTCGACCTGCACCACCGGAATGTCGCCCGGGAATAGCAGATGTTCAGCTTTACCGGCCTGGCCCTGGGTAAATACCGGTGGGTGTTCCAGCAGCCAGATTTCGTCCACTGTGCTGTCATCACGCTGATCAGTAAATTGCTGCATCCGTTGCCAGGTCGACGTGTAATCGACCTGACCTAAATCACGGATGATCAGTGCATCAGAACGGAGCAATATCAAATCCTCAGAAGCAGAGCCGTGGCAGAACCGGCGGCATTATACGGGCCAGACTGCCGGCTGCGCGCATTTCAACGCTATTACATGACATAGCGGACCAGTTCGAGCCGGCCAAGTTCGGTATACAGCAGTTCGATATGGTCTTTATCCCGCACCACCACCGACACTGAGACGGAGTGGTAGTTGCCTTTACTGGAAGGCTTTACTGTCGGCGCGTAATCGTTGGCACCGGCATGTTGATGTAAAGTTGCAATCACCTGCGGCACCAGATCGGCATGGGCCAACCCCAGCACCTTAAAGGTAAATGCGCAAGGAAACTCCAGAAATTCGTCAAATTTGGTATCTTTAACCACAGTCACCATAGGACACCTCAACGTAGCTGGTGGGAACCGCAAAAAACGGGCCTTATTCTAACAAAAAGTCCCGGACTGTGCCGGGACTTTCTGAACTGCGTGCGAATATTCAAGCGCTGTTATTGCAGCTGCATCTTCACATAATCAACTAAGCGGCCAAAAATACCTGCTTGTTCAATATCTTCCAGTGCGACCAGCGGATACTCTGCCACGTCAGCATCGTTCAGTTTTAAATAAACAGTGCCAACTACCTGGCCTTTGGCAATAGGCGCTACCAGTTGCTGGCTTAATTTAAAATCGGCTTTGAGGTTTTTGCGCTGGCCGCGTTGCAACGTGATTGGGGTTTCGCTCAGCACACCAAGGCTGATGTTCTCTTTCACACCTTGCCAAATCCGTTGTGATGCAAACTCTTCGCCGGCTTTATATGGCGAGAAAGTTTCAAAAAAGCGGAAGCCATAAGTCAGTAATTTTCTATTCTCGGCTTCGCGGGCTTTGGCGCTGTCCGTGCCCATCACTACTGAAATTAATCGCATGCCGTCTTTGGTGGCGGATGTGATCAGGCTATAGCCGGCTTCTGAAGTATGACCGGTTTTGATGCCGTCGACGTTCAGGCTTTTATCCCACAGCAAGCCATTGCGGTTGTATTGCTTGATGCCGTTAAACACATATTCTTTTTCGGAGTAGATTTTATACTCTTCCGGCACATCGCGGATTAACGCTACCGATAACTTTGCCATATCGCGGGCTGTGGTTTTCAGCTCCGGGTCCGGGTAACCATGTGAGTTGGTGAAATGAGTACTGTCCATGCCAATACGTTTGGCATGCGCATTCATCAGTTCGGCGAAGGCGCCTTCGGTACCGGCAATATGTTCGGCCATTGCCACACAGGCGTCGTTGCCGGACTGGATGATGATGCCGCGGTTTAACTCTTCGACGGAAATGGTTTTACCCACTTCGATAAACATCTTGGACGAGTCGGTGTATTTTTTCGCCCAGGCATTTTCACTGATAGTGACCTGGTCAGTGGGCTTGATATTGCCGTTTTTAATTTCAGTGCCGATGACATAACTGGTCATCATCTTGGTCAGACTGGCTGGCGCCAGTGAGGTATCCGCATTGCCTTCAGCCAGTACTTTTCCGGTATGAAAATCGATCAGGATATAACCTTTGGCATTGACTTCCGGTGCGGTGGGCGTAAGTTGCACGGCCTGGCTGTGGGCAAAAAAACTGAAGCAGCTCAGGCTGCTGGCAAGCAAAAGACGACGATACTGATTCATGAGACTCTTTCTTATTGTGCTAACAGGTTAATTTTCATTGGCTTTTCAGCCACATAAACTTTTATTGGTGAAATACGCCTGCGGGTATTCACCAGAACGCAGGGTGTCCAGCACATGCTGCGCATTGCCTTGCAATGGCCCGGCCAGTAAGCGGAATAAACCGTTGACGCTTTCAATGGCTGTAGGTACGGACAACTGCTGTTGTAATTCGTTCCCAAGCCGCTGCACTTTTGCTTTATCACCGCTGGCTAACAGCTGAATAAAACAGCCATCGGCACTGCTGCTGTTTGCCAGTTGCGGCGCCGTAGCCGGACGAGCTGGTGCAGTGCGTGCCGGCACAGTGGCAGGCGCGCTGGCGGCCGGCACATAAGGCTTTTCGACAAATTCATTGCTGCTGCGGCTTGGGCGCTCGCTTGGTGTCACCGGCTGATAAGGGATATCCGGTATTTTGGCGATAGGGGTGGCAAAACTTTCCTGCGACGCCATCGCCGGCGACGAAATCAGTTCAAGTTTGACCCGGCCGGTGCCGCCCGGGAAAATGCCCAGTTTGTAGGCGGCGGAATAAGACAAATCAATCACCCGGTTGTCATGGAACGGGCCGCGGTCGTTGACCCGAACAATAGCGGTGCGGTAATTGTCCAGATTAGTGACCCGTACATATGACGGCAGTGGCAGGGTTTTGTGCGCCGCGGTCATCGAAAATACGTTGTAGACTTCGCCGTTCGACGTCAGATGGCCGTGAAATTTGCTGCCATACCAGCTTGCGATGCCTTCTTCTTCGTATTGGAGAATATCGGTACGGGGGGCGTAGTTCACGCCATAAATATTGTAGGGTTTGTTGCCACCACGGCTTAAGGTTTCAACTGTCGGTTCCGGGTCGCGTAATTCATCTGCGGTCGGCAGCCGCAACGGGATACTGTCTTTGTCCTGCGAATAACGGCCGGCGTTCGGATCCATGTTATCAGGCAAGTCGCTGTCTGAACTATCGGGCGCGCTGGAGCAGGCGCCAAGCAATAACGTCAGTGCGAAGACGGAAAAATACTTGCCGCAGCAGGGCAGAGCGGGAAACGGGAAACTGTGCTTCATGATTGTTTTGCTAACATCCGTTTGTGGGTACTGATCGACATCAGAATGCCAAAGCCGGCTAATAAGGTGACCAACGAGGTGCCACCGTAGCTGATCAGCGGCAATGGCACGCCAACTACCGGCAGGATACCAGATACCATGCCGATATTAACAAACACATAGACAAAAAACGTCAGCGTGATACTGCCGGCGAGGAATTTACTGTAATTATCCTGCGCCTGGCTCGCGATGATAAGGCCGCGACCCAGAATAAACAGATAGATCGCCAGCAGGGCCAACACGCCCATCAGGCCAAACTCTTCCGAATACACCGCAAAAATAAAATCGGTATGGCGCTCTGGTAAAAATTCCAGCTGTGACTGAGTGCCATGCAACCAGCCTTTACCTTCAATACCACCTGAACCGATGGCGATTTTTGACTGAATGATCTGAAAACCTTTGCCGAGTGGATCGCGCTCTTCGTCCAGCAGCGTTAAGACGCGCTGGCGCTGGTAATCATGCATCAGGAAATTCCATAAAACCGGAATAAACCCGGCGATGAGGCCAGCGATCACGCCGATGATTTTCCAGCTCATACCACTGAAAAAGATCACAAAAACCCCGGCGACACACACCAGGATAGAAGTGCCGAGATCGGGCTGTTTGGCAATCAATAAGGTTGGCACCAGACAAATCACAAAGCCGGTTAAAATGTCGCGGATGCGCGGCGGAATAGGCTGATTGCCCATGTACCAGGCCACGGCCATCGGCACCGCCAGTTTCATTACTTCTGAGGGCTGAAACTTGGTAAAACCGAGGTCCAGCCAGCGGGTCGAGCCTTTGGCGGTATAACCAAAGAGTTCAACCAGTACCAGCATCACCACACCAACAGCATACAAAGGCACTGACCAGTGCTGGTAAGTTTTGGGATTGACCTGGGCGAGGGCAAACATCACGACGAGGGCAAAACCGAGCCGGGCAGTTTGCTGTTCCAGCTTCATCAGATCCTGACCATCGGCACTGTACAGCGTGACCAGACCGAGGATAGTGGCGGCCAATAACCCAAGCAGCAGTGGTAAATCGATATGCCAGCGTTGCAGGCGAAGGTGGGTATTTTCAATGAAACTGTTCATCAGCGGCCTCCACTTTGCGTGCCTGTGGCATTGTTGCCGCTATTTTGCTGTTGGCCTTGTGGCTGGCCTTCTTCGTCCAGTTGCGGCGCCGGCAAATCTTCAGGCTCCGGTGTATCAATGACCGGCGCGGCGTTTTGTGGCTGGCTGCGGGCCGGCACATTGTCGGTGTTGGCGTCTGGATTGGCTGGCGCAGGAGCAACATGCGCTCCGGCTTTGCTCTGGCTGGCTTTTTGTGCAGCCAGTTCTTTGGCGGCTTTTTCCCGCGCCGCTTCTTCAGCATAACGTTGTTCACGCACCACCATCGCGGCCGCGCGTTCGGCCTGAATTTTTTGTACTGTGGCGCGGTCTGGCAATTGTGGCGCGTTATACAACGGCGAGAAATAATAATCCATCAACTGGCGTGCGACCGGCGCGGCATTAGTGCCGCCACCACCACTGGCAACGTTTTCAACAATGACAGACACGACAATTTCCGGTTTGTCGTGCGGGGCATAACCGACAAACAAGGCATTATCGCGATGCCGTTCACTGATATTTGTGGCTTTATATTTGACGCCGGCGGCAATGTTAATCACCTGGGCGGTGCCGGTTTTACCACTTGCGGTGTAGGTGGCGCCGATAAAGGCACCATGCGCCGTGCCACCTTCCAGCACAGTGCGATACATGGCTTCGCGTGCAATAGCCCAGTTTTGCGGATTGACGACTTCGATGACCTGCTCCAGCGGTTTTAACAGCGAGGTTTGTTGTTCGGCATTGCGAAAACTTTCGCCAAGCCGGGGCGTGATACGGGCGCCGTCATTAATCAGCGTCGACGTGGTCAGCGCAATTTGCAGCGGCGTGGATTGCCAGTATCCCTGACCGATACCGATGTTAATGGTATCCCCCGGTCCCCAGTTTTGTTTGCGCCGGACTTTTTTCCATTCGCGGCTTGGCATCAGACCCGAGGTTTCTTCACCGATATCAATGCCGGACAGATGGCCATAACCGGCCTTTTGCATAAAGTCAGAAATGCGGTCGACGCCCATTTTGTAAGCTAAATCATAGAAATAGGTGTCACAGCTTTTGATGATGCCGGTATAGACGTCGACATAACCGTGGCCCCATTTGATATGGTCGCGCCAGGGCCGGCTGACTTTGGGTAAGCGGTAAAATCCGGGGTCGGGCACCCGGGTGTGTTCAGTGACAACCCCGGCTTCGAGGCCCGCAACCGCCATCAGCGGTTTTACTGTTGAGGCCGGCGGATAAACACCTTGGGTCATCCGGTTGACCAGCGGCCGGTCCGGTGAATTTAATAACATCCGGTAGTTTTTGCCGCTGATGCCGTGGACAAATAAGTTCGGGTCATAAGAAGGGTTGGAATAAAACGCCAGAATAGCACCGGTGCGTGGGTCCAGCGCGACGATAGCGCCACGGTTTTCGCCCAGCGCTTCCTGCGCTTTTAATTGCAGGCCTAAATCCATTGTCAGGTATAAATCGTCGCCGGATACGGCGGGTTGTTCGCGTAATGTGCGGATCACCCGGCCACGGTTATTGACTTCAACTTCCTGAAAACCAACGCTGCCGTGCAGCTGCGTTTCATAAAATTTCTCAATACCAATTTTGCCGATATCACGGGTGGCGGCGTAGTTTGGGCTTTGGCCGTTTTCTTCAATCTGTTTAAATTCTTTGTCGTTAATTTTGCCAATATAACCAAGGCCATGCGTCAGCAAATCGCCATAAGGGTAGTGCCGGGTCAGGCGCGCTTCTAACGTCACGCCTTTGAGTTTGTGCAGGTGTACGGCCAGGCGCGCCACTTCCTGTTCGGTCAAAAGCTCTTTCAGCGCAATACTTTTAAAGCGGCGCTGGGCCTTCACTTCTTTAAAAAAATCAGCTTTTTGCTCTGGCGTGATCTCGATGATAGCGGCGATTTGTTCGACTGTTGCCGGAAGATCCGGCACTTGCTCCGGCACCAGTTCAACTGAGTGTACCGGGGCGTTTTCAGCCAGCAAGGTGCCCCGCCGGTCGAAAATCATGCCGCGATTAGGCGATAAGGGCACAAGTTTGATGCGGTTGCCGTCGGCACGGGTGGAGTATTCTTCGTAACGCAGCACCTGCAGGTTATATAAATTGGCGACCAGAACGCCAAAACACAGCAGCACAAAGCCAAACGCAATCAGCGCCCGGCGATTAAACAGCAGAGTTTCAAAGGCGATATCAGCAAAAGCAATGCGGGGTTTGCGCATCCGTTACTCGCGATGATAAGGATGATTGGTGCTGATGCTCCAGGCGCGGTAAAGGCTTTCCGCCAATACCACCCGTACCAGCGGATGCGGCAACGTTAAGGCTGACAATGACCATTTGCCTTCGCTGGCGGCGATACAGGCCGGTGCCAGACCTTCAGGTCCGCCCACCAGCAGACAAACGTCACGGCCATCGTGCTGCCATTGCAGCAGCTTTTGCGACAGTTGCGGGCTGGACCAATTGCCGCCTTCGACCTCCAGCGTGATGATGCGGGCGCCTTTGGGCACTGCTGCCAGCATTTTTTCGCCTTCAAGGTCCAGAATCCGTTTAATATCGGCATTTTTACCGCGTTTGCCGGCTGGGATTTCAATCAGTTCAAACGGCATATCGCGCGGAAAGCGGCGGGCATATTCGTCAAAGCCGGTGGTGACCCAGCCGGGCATTTTGGTGCCTACTGCGATTAAAATCAGCTTCATGGTTCAGGCCGCCCAGAGCTTTTCCAGCTGATAAAACTGCCGGGACTCTTCCTGCATCACGTGGACGACGACGTCGCCTAAATCAATCAACACCCACTCGCCACTGCGATCGCCTTCTGTGCCAATAATGTGCAGGCCGGCTTTGCGGGCTTCATTCACCAGATAGCCGGCAACGGAGCGGGTGTGGCGGTTGGACGTGCCGGAACAAATCACCATAAAATCGATTTCCGAAGACTTGCCTTTGACGTCGAGCTGGATAATATCGCGGCCTTTCATGTCGTCGAGTTTGTCGACCACAAAGGCGACTAATTGTTGACTGTGCACAGCGCGGAGTCCTTCAGTTGCAAACGCTGTATGTTAACAGTTTCCGCCAGCCAAACCAAAGTGGCGAAGCGGGCTTTATACCGGCTTTTGCTGATTTTTATTGTGGATACAGCCCGTGCTGGCGGATATAGGCCTGTACTGCCGGAATTTGCAGCGCCTGAGCGGCGTGACCGCTGCGGATTGCGCTGGCCGACACGTCGATGGCCGGGTTGGGCAGCGTCAAAATATAACCGCCACGGCGCTGGCTTAACTGCGCTAATGAGGCCGCGCCATATTGTTGCAGCAGTGACGGCGCATCGCCATCCGCACTGCTGTAGCCGGGTCTTTGTAATACCAGTAAATGGCAGCGCGCCAGAATATCCTGCCAGCGGTGCCAGCGGGTCAGGTAAGCCAGCGAGTCCATGCCAATGACAAAACACAGCGTGTCTGATGGATATTGTTGTTGTAACAGACCCAGCGTATCCACTGTGTATGAAGGCGTCTGGCGCGACAGTTCCAGCAGGTTGAGCTGTAGCTGCGGAAAAGGCGCAATGGCTAAGCGGACCATTTCCGCGCGATGGATGCTGCTACTTGGCGACTCGCGATGCGGTGGCAAATGACAGGGTAATAAGTCGAGGCTGTTAAGCTGGCAGTATTGCTGTACAAACAGAGCGCACTGCAAGTGTCCCTGATGGATCGGGTCAAAAGTGCCGCCGTAAAAGCCACGTAGTTTGGGCGTATCCGGGGTCATCCGCTATTCTCCGGCCACCAGCTGCTGCAACGAAAACACTTTGGGCACCGGTTTAATAAATAACGTCACCAGATGCGCCAGCGCGGTTTCGGCATGCGCCAGCTGGCCCGATTTAAAACTGCGGTCGAAGGTCTGCAGTTCCTGCAACAAAAAATGTAACCAGTTCGGTGATAACCGCAGCAGCGCTTGCTGATACAACGGCTGGCGTTTGGGCCAGATGCCATATTTTTTGTATTGCTCGTCGCCGACCTGACCGGCTTGTTGCAAAGCCAATAAAGTGCTGGCTTCTTTTTGTAGCTGCCAGGCGATGATCACTGGCTCAGTGTCCTGTTGTAACAAGCGGTCAAGCCGGTGCAAGGCGGCTTCGCCCTGACCGGCCAGCAAGGCATCCACCAGCTGAAACACGGTAAAATGCGACTGATCCGCCAGATACTGCTGTAAATAAGCGCCGTCGAGCCATTGGCCCTGTGCGGTCAGTGCCAGTTTTTCCAGTTCCTGCCGGGCGGCCAGTAAGTTACCGGCAGCATGGTGCTGCAATAGCTGCAGCGCGTCGGTTTGTAATTTGAGGCCAAGCTGCTGCGCCCGCTCTTTCAGCCAGCGTATAAACTGCTGGTCATCGAGCGGATAAAATTGCACCTGCACCCCTTGTTCAGATAGCGTTTTAAACCAGCTGGTTTTGCTGAATTCGCCGCTATTGCGCGCCGCGTGCAGCACCAGACAGACATCGGCATGCAGCATAGCCGGGATTTTTTTCAGCTGGTCTTGTTGGGCCGGGGTGATCTTGCTGGTGCCGAGGTCGAGTTCAATCAGCTTGCGGTCGGAAAACAACGACAGACTGTTAAATTCGCCAAACAGGCTGTCCCAGTCAAGCTGCGCTTCGAGCAGATAACTTTGCCGTTCGGTAAAACCCTGCGCGCGTGCAGCGGCGCGGATCTCATCGAGACTTTCCAGTTTTTGTAAGGGTTCTTCACCAAACACCAGATAAACCGGCGCCAGCTGTTTTTTTAAACTGGCGCCGAGTTGATTGGCATAAAGTTTCAGCATGGCTCAGAGCCGGCCAAATTGACGGATAATGCGGGCGACCGCCTGCGAGCGCAGTTCAGTCAGCATCAGATCCAGCTCTTTTGATTTCGCCAGCGCGCGGGACGGGTCGTCCTGATAATCGCGGTACAGCTCAATCTGATAAGGCCGCGGCTCTTGCCCCGGCAGGATCAGCTGATAATTGACCTTATAAATCAGTTCGTATTCGGCGACCTGACCATTGGAGAATAACGACAGGGTGCGACGCTGCAGGCTGTCTGAATCCAGCACAAAAATAGCGGCTTTAGCATCAGAGCTGTCGAGCAGCTTGACCTGATTACGCTCGAGCTGCGCGCCCAGTTGTTGCAGCAGCTCCGAGTGCTTGTCGCCCTGCAGGTACACCGCCGGATATTTCTCCAGCGGTAAAGAACCACGCAGCTGGAAACCACAACCGCTGAGCAGCAGGCTCAGCAGCAGCGTTAACAGCACAGCAGGCTGGCGCAGGGCACGCATCAGCCGACCACCAGACTCAGCAGTTTACCCGGCACGTAGACGACTTTTTTCAGCTCGACGCCGTCTAAGTAACGTTGCACGTTCTCTTCGGCTTTGGCGAGCGCCAGTACGTCGTCCTGGGTGGCATCAATAGCAACTGTGACTTTGCTGCGCACTTTCCCGTTGATTTGCACCACCACCAGCTTGGCATCTTCCACCAGTGCAGATTCGTCGACAGCAGGCCAGCCGCTGCGCTCCAGTTCCGTGGTGTAGCCCAGCGCTTTCCACAGATATTGTGATAAGTGTGGTGTGATAGGGTTCAGCAGTTGCAGCACGGCGATGATGGCTTCGCCGAGCACGGCTTTATCCTGTGCGGTTTCTACAGGCGCTTTTTGCAGCTTGTTCATCAGCTCCATAATGGCGGCCACTGCGGTGTTAAAGGTATAACGCCGGCCGATGTCGTCTGTGACTTTGGCGATGGTTTTATGCAGCTCACGGCGCAGTGTTTTCTGGTCGGCATTCAGCGCTGCTTTGTCGACGCTGTCTACCGCGCCAAAGCTGCTGAATTCATTAACCAGCGTCCAGACCCGGCGCAGGAATCGCATCGCGCCTTCAACGGCGGAATCCTGCCACTCCAGCGTTTGCTCTGGCGGCGAGGTGAACATCATAAAGAGCCGCACAGTGTCAGCGCCGTATTGATCGATGACCGTTTGCGGGTCGATGCCGTTGTTTTTCGACTTCGACATTTTACTCATGCCGGCCGATTCAACTTTCTGACCGTCGGATTTAAGCACCGCACCAATGATACGGCCTTTGTCGTCACGCTCAACCGCAACGTCTTGTGGCGAGAACCAGGTTTTGCTGCCGCCTTCGTTGTCACGGTAGAACGTTTCTGCCAACACCATGCCTTGACATAACAGGCGTTTAAACGGCTCATCCGACTGCACCAGACCGACGTCACGCATCAGCTTGTGGAAAAAACGTGAGTACAATAAATGCAGAATGGCGTGTTCGATACCACCGATATATTGGTCCACCGGCAGCCAGTAGTTGGCTTTGGTCGGGTCCAGCATCATCTCAGTATTATCCGGGCTGCAGTAACGGGCGTAGTACCAGCTGGATTCCATAAAGGTGTCAAAAGTGTCCGTTTCATGGAATGCAGCTTTGCCGTTGTAACTGGTTTTGGCCCACTCCGGATCGGCTTTGATTGGCGATTTGACGCCATCCATCACCACATCTTCCGGTAACCGTACCGGCAGCTGGTCGGCTGGGACCGGCACCTGGGTGCCATCTTCCAGCGTCAGTACCGGAATGGGTGCGCCCCAATACCGTTGGCGCGACACGCCCCAGTCACGCAGGCGGTAATTGACCTTCACCTGACCCACGCCTTTGGCAACCAGTTTGTCAGAAATGGCTTTAAAAGCGCCGGCAAAATCCAGGCCGTCGAACTCGCCAGAATTGATTAACACGCCTTTTTCAGTAAAGGCGGCTTTGGTTAAATCCACCACTGATTCAGAACCGGCGGCCGGTGCAACCACTTGTTTGATGCGCAGGCCATATTTAGTGGCGAATTCAAAATCGCGCTGGTCATGTGCCGGCACCGCCATCACAGCGCCTGAGCCGTAGTCCATCAACACAAAGTTGGCGACAAAAATCGGCACTTGTTCACCGGTCAGCGGGTGCACGGCGAAGAAACCGGTCGGATGACCTTTTTTCTCCATCGTGGCCATGTCGGCTTCCGCTACTTTGTTGCCTTTACATTCTTCGATAAAGGCGGCCAGCGTATCGTCCAGCTTGGCGGCTTTTTGCGCCAGCGGGTGCTGCGGTGCGATGGCGACATAAGTGACGCCGAATAAGGTGTCAGGTCTTGTGGTGTAGACGCTGAAATCGTAGCTGGAGCCCCCCAGGCTGAACTTGATTTCGACGCCCTCTGAGCGGCCAATCCAGTTGCGCTGCATGGTTTTGACCTGCTCTGGCCATTCGTCCAGCTGGTCCAGGTCATTCAATAATTCTTCGGCGTAATCGGTGATTTTGATAAACCACTGGGCTAACTCGCGCTGTTCAACCAAAGCGCCTGAGCGCCAGCCACGGCCGTCGATGACCTGCTCGTTCGCCAGCACACACTGGTCCACCGGGTCCCAGTTCACGGTCGCCATCTTTTTGTAGACCAGACCTTTTTCAAACAGCTTGGTGAAGAACCATTGTTCCCATTTGTAATATTCTGGTTTGCAGGTGGCGATCTCACGATCCCAGTCATAACCAAAACCTAAGCGTTTGAGCTGGTTTTTCATGTAGTCGATGTTGGCGTAAGTCCATTTGGCTGGTGCCGTTTTATTGGCAATAGCGGCGTTTTCAGCCGGCAGACCAAAAGCATCCCAGCCCATTGGCTGCATCACGTTTTTGCCTTGCATGCGCTGGAAGCGGCTGATCACATCGCCGATGGTGTAGTTGCGCACATGGCCCATGTGCAGGCGGCCACTTGGATAAGGGAACATCGACAGACAGTAGTATTTTTCTTTGCCTGGCTCTTCCGTCACTTTAAAGGCGTTGGAGTCGGCCCAGTGCTGTTGTAAGGCGGTTTCAATCAGGCGTGGCTCATACGCGGCGGTGGCGGCTGGTGCCTGAGTGCTTTGTTCTGGTGCTTGCATGCGAAGGATCTCAACAGATAAATATCACGAGGGATATTGGCAAAAAAATAAAAGCAATTTGCCGCTAGGATAACGCATTCAGGCCTGTGGCAACAACTGCCACGAAGGCCTGATAGGGGATGTAATCTGCGCTTTTGCAAATCAACAGGATTATTTGCCAGCCGGCAGTGCTGCCAGCACTTTGCCAACCAGTTGATTCAGTTCGGTGCCGTTACCAATCCAGCGCGTGACTATTAATAAGTCGTGGGCTTTATCCAGATAAATCACGTTGCGACCGGCGCCTTCAAAGGTGATGGCGGAGGCGGGCGCGGCCGGCAGCGCTTTTTGGTCAGTATTTAAAAACCAGTTGGCAAAACCGTATTGCGCATTCGCCGGGCCGCCGGTGCTTGCCTGCCGGATAAACTCGGTGCTGATGAGCTGCTGGCCATTCCAGTTGCCGTCCTGTAAAAACAGATAACCAAAGCGGGCTAAGTCCCAGGCGTTGATAAACATGCCACCACCCCAGTGACCGCCACCGGACACCGACTGCACCTTTTGGCCATCCAGTTCAATCCAGCTGTTGTCATAACCGACCCAGCGCCAGGTCGATGACGCGCCGATGGGCCGCATGATCTGTTCGTTTAATACCTGTGGCAGCGGTTTACGCCAGACATACAAAGTCGACAGCGCCAGCAGATTCATCCGCACATCATTGTATTTGTAAAAAGTGCCGGGCGTGCGCAGTGGCCGGTTCGGCCAGTCCGCTGGCGTTTTGCCTTCCGGCCGGTCGGCCCAGTCTGGTTTGCCCCATAAGGTGCCTTGCCAGTCGCTGCTTTGACGTAATAAGTGTTCCCAACGAATTTGGCTGTTGTGGGCGCCCTGATACAAATCGCTGCCTTCAGGCATATAAGGCGCTACTTTGTCGTTGAGGTTTTGAATAAGCCCCTGCTGCCAGGCAAGGCCGGTCACTGTGGTTAAAAAAGTTTTGGTGATGCTGTGGGTCATATCCACTTTATCGACATCACCCCAGCGTGCAATGACTTTGCCCTGATACACAATCAGGCCATTGGCGCCGGCCCGCACACTCATAGGCCCGATGATTTGGTCATAGGGCTCTTTCGCGCCAAAAGTAGTGGCCTGTACCAGCGCCTGATCTTTCGGCGCTTTGTTTTCGCTGGCAATGGCGTAATTCACCGCCTGCTGTAACAAGGTGGCATCCACTTGCAGTTGTTGTGGCGGCGTTTCGGCCCATTGACCTTTCGGTGGAAAATACGGCGCTGCCTGCAGTTGGAAAGCGCAGCCAAACAAGACAATGAACCACAGACGCATAATCAACTCCGGTTGGATCGGGCAACGGCGCCCAGGTTCCTACTGTGCATGAACCTGGGCAACACTGACAATCCGGCTGCGGCTGGACCGGGGATTTTCCGGTTAAACCGACAAATCCTGTCAGCACACGCTGCGCCGTGGCCAGCTGACTATACTCAGCGGACAAGGGCTGTGGAGTAAAAAACATGACTGATTTAAAACAGCAATACCAGCAGTGGCTGCGCCAGCTTGAACAGATGTTACAGCGTCAGGCACTGGATCAGGCGCTGGCACCCGCCGTCAAGCTGGCGGATACCTTCAGGGCATATGTCAACGCCGGTCGCGAGCTGACCAGCTACGAGACCCAGTTATTTCTTGAAACTTTTTTTCATCAGCAACAGCAATCCCAGCCGCCGTCGATTTGGCCGGAGGCTTTGTGGCAGCTGCTGGCCAGCGTGACAGACAAAACCCAGGTGGAGTGGCAGGAGCTGGCGGAGGATTTATTGCATCAGGGCCTGTACCTGCAGGGCGAGCCGGTCGGGATGGGCTGTTATGTCTGCCGGGCCTGCGGTGAGGAGTTGCATTATCATCACCCGGCAACATTGCTCTGTTGTCCGGCCTGTGGCGGCGGCCATTTTACCCGGCGTGGCCTGCCGGTTTAGGGCCATGGCGAATTTGGCGTGCTGCGCCGGCCTTCTCACAGATATGTTTTCGGCATGCTGCTGATTTTGTTAGTATGCCGTCATCTCCAAGCAAGGAATTTCCGGCATGACGCAAATTGCAGTAACCAAAGCTGCCGAGGCTAAACTTCAGGCGCTGGCGCTGAATGCGCAGCAACTCGCTCCACAACTGGACGACGCACAAATTAAAGAAGCGCTGGATGTGGCCGGCTACAGCAGTACTTTTATCGGCCAGGACCGCGCCAAAGCAGCACTTGGCTTTGCCATCGGCATGGATATGCCAGGGTATAACCTCTATGTGATGGGCGAGCCGGCGCTCGGGCGTTTTACCTTAGTGCAGGATATTCTGCAGCAGGCCGCCAGCGAAAAAGAAACGCCGGACGACTGGTGTTATTTAAATAATTTTGATGACGAGCGCACGCCGCAAACCTTACGGCTGCTTCCTGGTGAAGGCCGGGTGCTGGTGAAAAAACTCGAAGCGCTCATCGACGAACTGCTCGACACTTTCCCGGCTGCTTTTGACAACCCGGGTTATCAGCGCCGCAAAAAAGCCATTCACGCCGCCTTTGACAATAAATACGAAGCCGCCATCGCGCTGGTCGAACGCAAAGCGCTGGAAAAACAAGTGGTGCTGTACGAAGAAAACGGTGCTGTCAGTTTTTCGCCGGTGGTGGACGGCAAACCGCTGGACGACGCTGAATTTGCAAACCTCGCCGATGACAAACGGCAGTTTTTTTATGAACTGGTCAGTGAACTCGAAACCATTCTGAACGAGCAACTGCTGGAACTGCCGCAGTGGAAACGCGAGTTGTCGGAAAATTTAAGGACGCTGCGCCGCGAAACCATCGAACAGGCGATCAAACCACTGCTGAAACAGCTCGAGCATGACTATGCCACTGAACTGGGTATTCTGCGTTATTTACGTGAAATGCGGCCTGAACTGGTCAAAGCGGTGCTGGAACTGCTGCCGGAGGAGCTCGAAAGCGACAAGGCCGAAGAGCTGGATATCCGTGGTATTTTTATCAACGATTTTGTGCCAAACGTGCTGGTACATCATGAATCGATGTCCGGCGCGCCTATTGTGTTTGAAGCCAACCCCAGCTACGGCAATATTTTTGGCCGGGTTGAATACAGCTCAGCGCAGGGTTCGTTGTATACCAACTACCGGATGATCCGCGCCGGTGCGCTGCACAAAGCCAATGGCGGCTATCTGATCCTCGATGCCGACCGCTTACTGACCCAACCACAGGTGTGGGACGCGCTAAAGCTGGCGCTGAAGGCGGGTGAAGTCTCGATTGATACACTGAGTGAACACGCGGTCACTAACTCCACCATCATCACCCCCAAAGCCATTCCGCTCAGTGTCAAAATTGTGCTGCTTGGTTCGCGTGATTTGTATTATCTGGTGCAGGATGTGGACGACGAATTTAACGAACTGTTCCGCGTGCTGGCCGATTTTGAGAATTATCTGCCGCTGAACGACCAGACCATTAAATATATGTCGCTGCAACTGCAGGACCAAATCCAGCAACTGGAAGCAGGTCCGCTGACGGTTTGTGGTTTGAAGCAGCTGTTATTATTCAGTTTCCGCCAGGCCGAGCATCAGAAAAAGTTATCGGCCCGTTTTGCCGATGTACTGGAACTGGTGCGTGAAGCCTGTTTTTATGCCAATCAGGCGGGCGATACCGAACTGAGCGGCGCTCATGTGCAGCAGGCTTTAGCCGGCAAACAATATCGCACCGGCCGCATCAGTGAATCATTCCTCGAAGACATTCAGGAAGGCCAGATTTTGATTGATTCTGACGGCTGGGCGGTCGGAAAAATCAATGGCCTGACCGTGCTCGAAATTGGCGATACCGCTTTTGGCACGCCGGCACGCATCAGTGCCACTGTCTATCCGGGCTCCAGCGGAGTGACCGATATCGAACGCGAGGTCGAGCTTGGCAAAGCCATTCACTCCAAAGGCGTGATGCTGCTGACTGGTTACCTCGGCGCTAAATATGCCCAGCAATTCCCGCTGACGCTGTCGGCCAATATTGCGATGGAGCAGTCTTATGGTCTGATCGACGGTGACAGTGCGTCGCTCGCCGAAGTGCTGGCGCTGATTTCCGCCATTTGTGGCGTGCCACTGCGTCAGGATCTGGCCATTACCGGCTCCATCAACCAGCATGGTCAGGTGCAGGCGATTGGTGGTGTGAACGAAAAAATCGAAGGCTTTTTTAAGCTGTGCCAGTCGCGTGGCTTAACCGGCCAACAAGGTGTGGTGATCCCAGCCAGCAATTTATTGCACCTGGTGCTGCAGCAGGAAGTGATTTCTGCGGTGGCTGCCGGGCTGTTCCATATCTATACGGTGCGCACCGTCGATGAAGCGCTGGAACTGTTGACTGGCTTGTGTGCTGGCGAGCGCAATCACAAAGGCCAATACCCGAAAAAAACTTTAAACGCGCTGACCATGCAAAAACTGGCGGCTATTGCCGAGCTGGTCAATGGTGGCGCCGAGGAAGAATAGATGTTGAAAAAAATGGTGTTGCTGGCGGGCTTGCTGGCATTAAGTGGTTGTTCGACGGCCTATTATGCGGCGATGGAAAAAGTCGGTATTCATAAACGCGACATTCTGGTCGACCGGGTTGAAGAGGCGCGTGATGCGCAAATTGAAGGCCAGCAGGAATTTAAAGATGCGCTGGACCAGTTATCCCAGCTGATTGGCTTTCATGGCGGCGATTTACAGGGCCGCTATGAAGCGCTGAACAGCCAATATGAAGACAGCAAAAAAGCGGCGGCTGAAGTCAGCAACCGCATTAACAAAGTCGAACTGGTGGCGTTTGATCTGTTCAACGAATGGGATGACGAATTAAAGCAATACCAGAACAAAAAACTGCGCACCGAGAGCAAACAAAAGTTGCTGGATACCAAACGTCAGTTTGATGCGCTGGTTAAAGTGATGCGTCGCGCCGAGAGTAAAATGCCGCCGGTGTTGCGGGTATTGCAGGATAATGTATTGTATTTAAAACATAATCTGAACGCGAAAGCGGTGGGCGCCATCTCGGGTGAATTTTCTGTGTTACAGCAGGATGTGGACCGGCTGGTACAGGATATGAACCGCGCTATTGCCGATTCGAATCAATTTATTGCCACTATCAAACAGCAATAATACTTGCAGAACAAGGACTGGGCATGACACAAAAAGCAGTTGTTGAAGCGATTTACCGGCTGGAACCAGGTTGTCTGGGGCCAGACGGCGCGCAATATATCACTGAATTTTGTCAGTTTGCCCAGCCACTGGTCAGCAGTCATGCCCCGGTATTTATGCAGTGGGTACTGACACCACGCTTTGATAAGTCTCTGCCTGAATTGCAGTTTTCGCTGGGTGGCCGGATATTAACTGAAGCGCAGGCCGAGCGCTTGTGCAGCAGTTATCAGACCGACGCTGATACGCTGGTGGAAGAGTTAAATCATCACCTGATGCTGTTGATTGACCAGTATTTTGGCCGCTGGTAACGGATTTCAGAAAGCCTTCAGTTTTTTCAGGTAACTTTTTCAGTTAACGATTTCAGGTAGATTTTTCAGACAGCTTTTTCAGCTAGCTTTGTGCTAACGCAAAGTCAGTGTGGATCCACTGGCGCATGCTGGTGTTGTTTTTCACTTTTTACGGAGCGAATCAATGAGTAATTCCCGTTATTCTTTACCGACCATTGCACTGCACTGGTTAACTTTTCTGCTGATTATTGCCGTCTACGTCACGATGGAATTTCGCAGCAGCTTTGAGCGTGGCAGCCCGGAGCGTGAACTGATGAAAACGGTGCATTACATGCTGGGCCTGACCGTGTTGCTGCTGACGGTAGCCCGCATCTGGTTCCGCAGCCGTCAGCCGTATCCGGCGATCGAGCCACAACCACCAGTCTGGCAACATAAACTGGCAGCTCTGGTGCATCTGGCGCTGTATGTCATGTTGATCGGTCTGCCTGTGCTAGGCTGGTTAATTTTATCGGCCGAAGGCAAAGTGATCCCATTCTGGGGGCTGGAATTGCCGGCGCTGATCGCACCAAATGAAGAACTGGCAGGCGTCTTTGAAGACTTACATGAGTTAGTCGCGGATGCCGGTTACGCACTCATTGGTATTCATGCCTTCGCGGCGATTTATCATCATCATATTGTCAAAGACAATACGTTGGTGCGGATGAAACTGAAGTAAGAAAAAGCAGCGCTTTGGTCTTTAGTATTTACTAGGGCGTGTTGACGTTTGGTGTTTGTTTTTGCAGCAGTTTGGCATCTTTTTATGCAAGGCAGTGCGAGAGCCGTGTAGTTATTCTACACAAACGAGCACTAACGCCGCAGAAAGAGCTGCCAAACGCTGCCCTTCGGGTTCGATTGGTGGCGCTTTGGGCT
>CALJUX010000012.1 GCA_937978655.1 uncultured Chromatiaceae bacterium | reverse complement strand
AACGTTGAGCGCACGCGCGCGAACCTTGGTGAGCGTCGCTGCGGCCGCAGGCCGCGAGTGCCGCGACGTGTTAGCCGAAAGCCCGAACCGCGGGAACGCCAAAACCCAAACAACGCCGCACGTGCACATTTAAAACTTACCCCGCGAACAGCTGACTTTGGCAGCTTGCTGCCATAAAGCGCTGAGCGGAGCCAGTAAATAATTGGTGAATACCAAACTACCAGAAGGGAAACGGAGAACGCAATTTCCGTTTGCGCTTTACTCAAGCAACGCACTGCCCGAACAAAGCCACCTTCCATGTGTTGGCTGCAAAACTTACCGAAAACTTTAAAACCGATTCACGGCTAACATATTAATCAAAGGGACGAACCACGCTTTAAACCGTGTGTCACCCCTTCTATCTCACAAATCCTGTGATCTACAGCAATCGATAACTACAACAAAGTCAACAAACTACTAATAAAAGTACCGATCGCTGGGACGCAAAACAATGTTATATCCACTATTTCCATACCGGGCAAGCCGGTGCTGATGGATTAGAAATTATAAATTCAGCACAACCGGGCCTGAGGGCGCAGATGTGCCAAAACCATGCCGCCGCAAGCACCATCCCTTATCCAGCGACGTTGCCAAAGCCACAGCAACCGCATTTACTAACCCAAAGAAACAATGTGTTACTGCCGGCCGCTTTATCTGCGTTTAGCGCTTCTTTATGCTAACCATCATTGTCATGCAAGGCCTATCGATGTACGTCCCCAGCCGTTTTGCTCAGTTGCTGGCGTTATAGATAGCGGCGCGCAATCTCGGCACCGGCCAGTAAAAGCACCTGAACAGGAACTCAATCATGCAACTGTACGGTAAACCCAGCTCCATCAATGTGAGCAAAGTGTTATGGACTTTGGCCGAGCTGAATATCGAGGCCGAACTCATCCCCTGCGGCAGCGGTTTTGCGCCTATAGATACCGAGGAATTCCGCCAGCGCAATCCAAACGCTTTAGTGCCGGTACTACAGGACGGTGATTTTGTACTGTGGGAATCCAACAGTATTTGTCGCTATCTGGTGCGAAAACATAGCCATCCGACGTTATTGGGCAGCAATTTTCAGCAAATGGCTAAAGTGGAACAATGGATGGACTGGCAGGCTTGTGAATTAAACCCGGCCTGGCGTTATGCCTTTATGGCGCTGGTGCGTCAGCACCCCGATTTCACTGACCCGGCAGCAATTGCCCAAAGCGCGCAGCAATGGCAGCACAAACTGCAGATTCTGGACAATGCGCTGGCGCAAAGCGGCGGCTTTATCTGCGGGGAAAATTTCACTTTGGCGGACATAGTTTTGGGATTATCGCTGAACCGCTGGCTGCAAACGCCCATCACTGAACGCGCAGCCTTGCCACACCTGATGGCGTATCAGGGGTTACTCGAAAAACGGCCAGCCGCACAGCAATTCTGTTTTAACGGCGTCGCCTGAACGCAGCCGTTTTAACAGGGACTGAGCCGGATCCAGCGCTCCGGCTTAATGCCAATCCGGGTCGCTTCAGCATAAAAGGCCTGGCACTGGGTTTTATCCGGATTGGGGCTGCGCGCCAGCAACCAGGCGTAGGTTAAATCCGGCCCGATGATCAGTGCCATGCTGTAATCCGGCGCTAATTTCACAATGTTATAAGCGCCATAAAAAGGCCCGAAAAACGACACTTTGAGCCGGCCCTGATCGGCCGGGCCGTTCATTTTGGCCAGGCCCTCGGCTGCTTCCCATTCGTTATCTTGTGCCGAAAACCCGCGGTTCAGTACTTTGACGCTGCCGTCCGGGTTCAGGCTGTAGTTGGCGGTGACTTGGGTCAGGCCGCGTTCAAATGAATGATCCAGCCGGGCGATTTCGTGCCATTCACCTAAATAACTATTCAGTTCAAAGGGTTGTACTGGTGTGAGGCCATCGGGAATGCCGGTACAGCTGGCCAGCAACAAGCTCGCCGCCAGCAGCGACGCTTTAAGGGATAACAGTTTCATTGAGTTCTCGGGTCTGCTGTGAAAGTTACCAGACAATACGCGGCAAACCGCCAGTTGTATCACCAAAGCCTGTTGCCGGCGTAATCATGCTTACTCAGCACAATAAAGTTTCATCAATCTTTTCATAGAGATCAGCGCTATTTATCAGCGCGTGCGCGGTCAGACCGGGCACGCCATAGACAATACTACGGCAGGCAAAACGCTGGCGCACCGCCTGCAGCAGCAAGTCAAAATCACCATCACCCGACAGCAAGACAATTTCATCAACCTGCTCAGCCTGTTGCAGCACGTCGATGGTGATACCAACATCCCAGTCGCCTTTGGCACTGCCGTCGGCACGCTGGATAAAAGGCTTGAGTTTGACCTGAAAACCGATATGCCGCAGCGCATCCTGAAACTTACGTTGCTGGTCGTCGGCACGCTCGATGGCATAGGCGGTTGCCAGCACAATATCGCCCTGATGCTGCAATTGCTGCCAAAACCTGCGGTAGTTAAATTGCCGGCCATAAGCCTGACGGCAGGTGTAATAGATGTTTTGCACGTCGACAAACACAGCAATTTTTTTCATCGGATTTTACCGTTAAAAGCCGCGGCCGGGACCGCTGGCCAGTCGCTGCAGTTGAGGCGGCCCATCAGTTCAGACAGCATTTTTTGTACTTTTTGCCGCTGCCGCAAGGGCAGGCATCGTTGCGACCCGCCTGCACTTTTGGGCTGGTCGCATTTTCCGCAGGAATGTCACCCACCGCAGTCACAGGCTCAACTGCTGCGGCGCCGTCTGGCTGAAATGCCAGCCAATGCTGCAACGACATCACATCAAAACTTTGGCGCACCAGGCCAGATGCCAGCGGTTTTTCACTGTTTGCCAGCTGCCAGCGGCTGATTTCTCTGGTGCTGATCACCGCAGTATCAATTTTGTTCTGCCGCAGCAGCAACTGAAAAGCCGGTTTGAGTTGTTGCAGACCAAAACTGATACACCAGATGGCGAGTTCACCCAGCACAAATTTCTGGCCGTGGCGGGAAGCGACATCAATCACCTGCTGCAATAGCGGAACCAGTGCTGCGGTGTCGGGCGCCTGGCCTTGTTGCTCTGCCAGTTCCAGCTGGGCAAATAAAGCCGCGAGCGCTGCCGCTTTGACGTAAATGCCGGCTTTTTCACTCAGCAGCAGTTGCTGCAGCGGCAAAGACTGACCGGCCGACAGCACAAACAACATAGTGGCCAGGTCTTCGGTCATGGCATCGCCGAGCGTGTATTCGAGGTCTGATCCCAGGCCGTCTGTGGTATCCACCCACTGCAGAAAAGCCGGCGCCTGCGACAAATCCGCCACATCAGCTAACAGCATCACGCCGTAAAACAGCAGCTGATATTCGTCATCGGTTAACTCTTCATCGGCCTGCATCCGCTGCATCAGCGCAGCGATATGCGGCCAAAACTCCGCCCAGTGACTTTTGGCGGCCAGTAAGGCTTCCGTCGGAAACAATAACTGTTCAGAATCTGCCGACACCTGCTGTTCGGTACTTAAGCGCAATAAAATTTCGTCTAACGTCATAGATACAGTCACCACACAGCTCCTGAAGCAGGTATTCAATGGCCGGCAGTCTAACAGTTGCCACTTGGGCCGTCACTTTGCCGCGGCACTGTGTCACAGACCGCGGCAGACAATCTCTTGGTATAAAAGGACTATTTCAGGTTTTCCAGCACCTTGTGCGCCACTTCCACCCGCAGTGCATTTGGATAACGCTGATTAGCGAGCAGCACAATGCCGACCTGGCGCGACGGGATAAAAGCGGCATAAGCACCAAAACCGCCGGTGGCGCCGGTTTTATGCACCCAGCTGGCTGCTTTAGCGTCAACCGGCGGTGTCAGCACTGTCGACGCGCTGCCGGCAACAAATTCAGGTGCTGTCATTGCCGTCAATGTCTGAACTGACACCGGATAATCCAGCATTTCCCAGCCGAGGCCCTGATACATATCTTTGGATTTGGCATAACGTTGTTGCGCTTTGGCGATGCCGGCGCGCAGCAATGGGTCTGTCACTTTTTCTGGTTGCAGGTTGGCCTGAAGCCAGGTCGCTAAGTCCCGCACACTGGCTTTAGCACCACCCGCTTCGTCCAGTAACATCCCGCTGCCAATCCGCACTGGTTTGCCTTCTTTATAACCCCAGGCATATTGCGCCTCTGCGACTTTTGGTACCTGCAGGTAGGTATTGGGCATCTGCAAATCTGCGGTCAGTTTGCGAAAGACTTCGGCATAACCTTTGCCCCCGGCAGCGACTGCCAGATGCGCAAATAAACCGATGCTGCTGTTGGCGTAGACCCGCTGCGTACCCGGCGTATATTGCGGCTGCCACTGTTGGTAATAATTCAGCAAGCTGGTTTTTTCCGTCACAGTCTCTGGTAGCTGCAGCGGCAGGCCACCGGCGGTATAAGTCGCCAGATGTTGCATGTTAATGGCCTGCCATTGTTTGCCGGTGAGCGCCGGCCAGTGTTTGGCGACCGGATCAGTCAGCTTGATGTCGCCCCGTTCCAGCGCCATGCCGCCAATCACGCCGGCAAAAGTTTTGCTGATGGAACCCAGTTCAAACAGCGTATCTGGCGTCACCGCTTGTTTTGCCGCGACATCGGCCTGGCCAAAGCTGTAAAAAAACGTTTTGCCCTGCCACAGCACCGCCACGGCCATGCCGGGGATTTGCTGTTGTTGCATCAGCTTAGTGACTTCATGTTGCACTGCAGTCTGCAGTGCGGTTTCGGTCTGGATGGTGCCAGTTTGAGCCAGCGCCGGGGCCGACAGCATAAAAGGCAGCACCAGTGTCAGCGCTGCAGTGAATTTTACCGGGTGCATAAATGTTCCTTTGCTAAATGGAGGTTGGATATAAGTGCCGGGCCCGCACTATCCTTAGCTTGCGCCAGTTGACTTCGCCGGACAAACGGTTAATTTACATATCAGCTGTTAGAAAAACTTACATACCCTAATTCCTTGAAGATTCGGGGTTGTTGGCTTCGCTCGCTCGCCGCAGTCACATAGTCAGCTATGCTCCTGCGGTCTCACTCACTTGCCGCCTACCCGAATCTTCAAGTTGATTGGGTATAATTAAAGCCACAGGCAACCGATGACCCGTCGTTATATCCCGTTAAAGTCACTGCGCGCCTTTGAAGCCGCCGCCCGGCATTTAAGTTTCACCCATGCCGCCATCGAGCTGAATGTCACGCATTCGGCGGTGAGTCAGCAGGTAAAGTTGCTGGAAGATCAACTCAATTGCCCATTGTTTTTACGCATCCCACGCGGGCTGGCGCTGACGCCTGAAGGTGAAACTTTGCTGCCGGTGCTCAATGAATCGTTTGACCGCATCGCACAGCTGTTAGACTATTTTGCCGGTCGCAAAGTGCAGGAAAAGCTCAAAATCGGCGTGGTTGGCACTTTTGCCATCGGTTTTTTACTGCCGCGCCTGCAGGCTTTTTATCAGAAATTTCCGCATATTGAGTTGCAGATCTCCACCCATAACAACCGCGTCGATGTCGCCGCCGAAGGCCTGGATTTTGCCATTCGTTTTGGCGACGGCGCCTGGCACGGCACTGCCGCGCTGTATCTGTGCGACAGCCCGTTAACACCACTCTGTACGCCTGACATCGCCGCTCAGCTGCAGCAACCGGCTGATCTCTTAAACTTCACGCTGCTGCGCTCGTACCGGCGCGACGAATGGTCTGCCTGGCTGCAACAAGCCGGCGGTCCACAATTACCGCCGACGCATCCGGTCATCGTGTTTGATTCCAGTGTGACGATGCTCGAAGCGGCAAAAACCGGTCTTGGCATTGCGATAGCACCGGCACGAATGTTCAGCCATTTGCTGCAAACAGGCACTATCGTGCGGCCATTTCCGCAGGAAATCAGCTTCGGCAGTTATTGGTTAACCCGGCTACAATCCAAAGCAGAAACCAGCGCCATGCGCGAATTTGCCCAGTGGCTGAGTGCGGAGCTGGCAGGCAATATGGACTCGCCACCTGCAGTAACACTGCACAAAAGCACAGAGGCAGAAAAACACATCACCCCGCTTCAATTAGTGGATAAAAAATGACAAGCCAAGTTAAAGACCCCGCCAACGGCTACGAAACCCATGCCGCAGAGTTTCGCCATTGGCGCGAACAATCCAGCATTGGCGTGGCGACTGTGTTGCAGTGGGCGCAGAGCTTGCCAGCTGGCGCCGCGGTGCTGGATCTTGGTTGTGGCAGCGGCCTGCCGCTGAGTAAAGCACTGGCCGAACGTGGTTTTAGTCTGTATGGCGTTGACGCATCGCCGACTTTAGCCGCGGCGTATCAGCAGCTGTTGCCGCAGGCACAGGTGGTTTGTGAAAAGTTGGAAGACTCGGATTTTTTTCAGCGCCCCTTTGCCGGCGTGCTTTGTGTCGGCGTGTTGTTTTTATTGCCGGAAGCGGCGCAGCGCCAGCTGTTCGGTAAAGTCGCGGCTGCTTTATTACCGGGTGGGGCGTGGCTGTTCAGTGCACCGGCGCAGGCTTGTCGTTGGGTGGATGTGCTGACTGGTCTGGAGTCGGTGTCGCTCGGCGCTACGGCTTATCAACAACTGCTGCAACAAGCGGGATTACAGTTGCAGCAGGAGCTGCAGGATGAAGGCGGCAATTGTTATTTTGCCGCCCAGAAACCAATCTAGTGTTTAGCCAAAGTGGTTAAAGCACACTTTGTTGTCATCCAAATCGCGGATATAAGCGCCATAAAACATGCCCGGAATACGTTGTCCTGGTGCGCCGTCACAGCTGGCACCCAGCGCCAGCGCCTTGTGATACAGCTGGTCGACTAACTCTTTGGAACCCGGCGCTATCGCCAGCATCACGCCGTTGCCCGGATGCGGATCTTCTTTGTTAAAAGGTACACAAACCGCCAGCATCGGCTCTTTATTGTTTTTACCGATAAACACAATCCGGTCCATATTGATCAGGCGTTTTGCGCCCAAATCACCAAGCAGATTGGTATAAAAATCAGCCGCTTGTTGTAAATCGCGGGTGCCTAAAGTGACATAACTAATCATGGGGTGCTCCATTTGAGGGATCTGGTGATGTTTTGCAGCCGGATTTACGCTGCAATGAAAGATTCAGACCAGCGTCAGCGCAAAATCCGTCGCCACAACAGCGCCAATAATAACATGGCTAAACCGGCACAGAGGCCACTGAGCAGCCACAGCTGCTGTTCTTTCGTCTGCACTTCGGCACGGCTGCTATTCAATTGTTGCTGCAGCTCGACCAGCTTCAATTCGCGGCTGCGCTGCTCGGCGATTAATAGTGTGCTGCTGAGCTGCGCCTGGGTGTTGTAATTTTCAGCGTCCAGCTTGCGCTGCAAGCGCAGGTTTTGCTGCAGCGTGTCAAAAGCAGCCTGCGGTTGGCCATGTGTTGCCAGCAGCTGCGCCCAGCGCTGCAGTTCCGGCAAATACAAAACCAGCCGATGCTGCAACAGCCAGCCGCTGGCATCATCAAACTGCAACTGCGCTTGCGCTGGTTGACCGCTGACCAGCAGCACCATCGCGTGACGTAACCGGCTGATGGCTATCCATTCGCGGTCGCCGCTTTGCGCCGCCTGTTGTTGCAGTTCGCGGCTGAGCGACAGCAAATCCGGCGCTGTATCTGTGGGCCTTTGCTGTAAATACAGCGCCATTAACGCCATCCCGGCCGGTAGAAATTGTTGTTGCCACAGCGTTTGATACAAGGCCTGCGCTTCTTGCTGGCGCCCTGTTGTCAGCAGAACCTCCGCCTGCGTCAGTTGTAAGCGCTGCAGCTGGCGTGGGTCTGTTTGTAATGGTAATGCCAGGTTGATAGTGCGCAGGGCTTCCGGATATTGCTCCGCAGCCGCCTGAATGCCGGCCTGCACCGCCAGACCGTCGGCTTCGAGCTGTGGCAACTGATTGCGTCGGGCAATACTCAGCACCAGGCCTGCCGCAGCGGCGGCACTGTCATAAAAGCCGCTTTGCAGCGCGTCGCGGGCATAATCAAGCCCGATCCAGGCATGCAGCGCCGGCGCATCCCGCCCGGTCAGGCTGTGATAAGCAAGGAAACTGAGCTGGCGGGTTTCCATCGATTCACCGGCGCTGAACTTACTCAGTTGCTGGCATTTGTAACCGGCGGCACTGCCGGCAAATTCATCGCTGGCACTGTGGTTTTCCAGTTGTTTCAGCGCGGCGCGGGCACTGTCCAGCGCAGTTTTGTCACCGGCCTGCAGCGCAAAACGACAACGCTGTGCCCACCACCAAGCCGGCGTTTCGGCTGCGGGCACTTGCGGTAAACTGCTGAGAATTTGTGGCGCCGGCGCAAGCGGCCGTTGCATCGTCAGCTGCCAAATCTGCTGCTCGGCCGGCGTGAACTTCAGCTCACGCGGGTATTCCTGCGCGACAATCGAAACGCTGAGCAATGCGCAAAAGCTGCCAATCCACCGAATGTTCACCTGCCAACTCCGCGTGCGGTTGCTGGTTCTGCCGGAGCGCAAAACCGAGGGTTCATCTGTGCCTTAACTTACCATGTGACGCCCGGTACAAAGCCGGTTTTTCGTAACAGGATTTGTAAGCCGGCAGGCCTAACACGGCGCTGTACAAAACCGGCGTTTCATAGCAACATCAGACCACACCCTCAACACCATAACGTCAGCACGGAGCGCAGACATGAACTTATCGACAGGGCTGTTATTCATCTTGCTGCTCGGCAGCGCCGGCAGTCATGCCGCAGAGGCAGTCCGACAGATCCGGCTGGCCAGCAGCGATTTCCAGCCATATTACGGCCCGCAGTCGCCACACCAAGGCCCGCTGGCGGAATTGATCCAAACGGCCTTTGCCAGTCAGCACATCGAGTCTGCGATCGAATTTATGTCGTGGTCTGATGCTTTGCAGCAGGCACAGGCCGGCACATACGCCGGCGTTGTCTGTGGTTGGGATCACCCGTTGCGCCGCCAGCAATATCTGTTTTCCAGCCCGTTGTATTACAATGAACTGCGCTTTTTTGCCTATCAGAAAATTCGCGAACGCAACTTGCCGGCATTGGCTAAACAGTTGCCACGGCTGGGTCTTGTCAAAGACTATGCCTACCCTGAACAGGTACAACAGGCTGGCTTTGTCGTCACCCGGGTGGCTACAGACCAGCAATTGCTGCAACTGCTGCTGCTACATCAGGTGGACCTGATCCTGGCCGACAGCGCCACCACCCAATATTGGCTGACGCAGCAACCACTGCAGACGCAGGTGCAGATCCAGCCATCAGAGCAGGTGCTGGCGCGTAAAGCCATGCATCTGCTGATCAACAAAACCTATCCTGATGCCAGACAATTACTGCAGCAGTTTGAACGCGGACTGCTGCAACTGGAGAAAGATGGTCGCTGGGCGCAAATACTGACACCGCTGGAATTGCCAACACCGGCGCGACGTCAGTGGCGCTGAGCCACCAAACATCAACAGCCACTAGGGCTGGCGCAATAACGCCGGCTCATCAAAATACTGGTAGTCCCCGGCGGCCAGTGCGCTCTGCCGTTGTGCCCGCAGCGACGGCGCCCGCTCGGCGATCCGACAACCAAACACTTCCAGATGGCATTGCTCCATCAGCAAATTCAGCTGTTCGCGCTGACACAACCCCAGCAATTCGCCGGCATGGATAAAACCCTGCGCCCGGTGTTTGGCCGCGCTGGTGTCTTGTCCGGCTTTACTTTGCAGAAAAATATCGAGAAATTGCTGCCTGATGGCATCCAAAAACTGCTGCCCGTGGTCGGTCATGATCAATCCTGTTGAGAAATAGTCTGACCAGCATAAAACACTCTCGCAGCGGCAGAACAGTGTTTCAGCGCAGTTTATTTGTACCGGCAGATGTCGCTGGCTATAACGCCGTCAGCCAAGGCGCAGCGGGGGTGAGCGGCGACGAATACCAGATTGCCACCGACTGCCCATTGGCGTGCCATGCAGATTCCGTTACCTTAAGCATTCATCTTTTCAGGGAGTGTGCTGATGTCTTTGTTATGCAACTTGCGTCTGTTTGTGGTGATAGTCAGCGGTAGCCTGTCAGTTGCCAACGCAAACACTGCCTTCAGCTGGCCAAATGGCGCCAAAGCGGCGGTGAGCCTCTCTTATGACGATGCACTGCCAAGCCAGCTCGATACCGCCATCCCGCAATTAAATGCGGCAGGCCTCAAAGGCAGTTTTTATCTGCCACTGTCAGCAGATACCATCCAAAGCCGCTTAGCCGACTGGCGCGCTGCCGCAGCGCAGGGCCATGAACTGGGTAATCATTCACTATTTCATCAATGTGCGAAATCACTGCCGAACCGGGATTGGGTAAGCAAAGATCGGGATTTAGACCAGACCACGGCGTCGCGATTAGTCGATGAAATACGCCTTGGCAATGCATTTTTGCAGGCCATTGATGGCAAAACACAACGCACCTTTACCGCGCCCTGTACCGATCAGCTCGCCGCCGGTACGCCGTATTTACCGCTGCTGACGCAAGATTTTGTTGCGATGAAAACCACGGTCGGCGGCGTCGTGGCGGATATGCAAAAGCTGAATATCCACGCCGTGCCGGTGATAACACCCAGCGATGTGACAGGCGCGCAGCTGATAGCCTGGGTCAAAGCCGCCGGCGCCAAAGGCACTATGGTCAATTTCACCTTTCACGGCATCGGCGGCGATCATCTGCAAATCTCTGCCGCAGCGCATGCTGAGTTACTGCAGTTTCTGGCCAGCCACAAAGATGAGTACTGGACTGATACTTTTTTGAACCTGATGCTGCATGTCAAAGCACAGCAGCACCAAAAGCCCTGACTGTAACTGAACCAGTTCTTTCGTAGGGTCGGTAAGCAAAGCGCCACCGACCTTCTGACATCGACCTTCAAAATAAACTTTCGACACCGGCTTTTTCGCACTGCGCTGCCCCAATCACAGATAATTTGTTTACTTAAGTTTACTTTAAGACTGCCCCTCTAGGCTGTGTGCAATATCCTGCTGCCTGTTGGAGTGTTGCGTGTCGCAGCCTGTCTTCCCATCTGCCAAACAACTGTTGCTGCGCCCTTTGCTGGCGCTGACTGCGCTGTTTGGTCTTTGTTACGGCTTTGGCCTTGATTTTGCGCTCAGCGCATTTTGGTATCAGCTGCAAGGCCAAAGCTGGGCTTTGCAGCATCACTGGCTGACCGAAGATGTGCTGCACCAAGGCGCACGCACACTGAATCAACTGCTGATTGCTGCTTTGTTAGTGCATTTTGTCGTACAGGTGAGCCGGCAGCAGTTGCGCCGGGTAAGTGGTCTGGCAGCTGCTAACCGGGCAACCAGCTGGACCAGCAGCCGCCAGCAGGCTCATGGTCGTTTATTACTGAGCCTGACTTTCAGTCTGGCTGGTGTCGCGCTAATGAAACACAGCCTGCCGATGGATTGCCCCTGGGATTTACAGGCCTTTGGCGGCACTCAGTCCTTCACCGGTTTATTCAGCAGCTGGCCTGCGAACCGCGCGCCCAACGCCTGTTTCCCGGCCGGCCATGCCAGCATCGGTTTCGCCTGGCTTGGTTTGTACTTCTTCTGCTTACAGCTGTATCCACGACTGGCCCGTCCTGCGCTGATGTTTAGCATTGCACTCGGAGTGGTTCTGGGATTGGTACAGCAACTGCGCGGCGCCCACTTTATCTCGCATGACATCGCCAGTGCGTTGTGGTGCTGGAGCATGGCGTGCCTGTGTGCCTACTGGCCGCTGCTGCGCAACAAAATCAAACTCATGCTGCCGCTGAACCAGGCGGCCAGCGCAAGACAAGGAACGTTGTCATGACCGGTTTAACTATCAGTTGGCTGCAGCGCACCCAGAGTTTTTTCTTAAGCAAAACCGCACGTTTTAGCCTGCAGCCACGCGTCTATGCGCTGCTTTTGGCCACGCTCAGCACAGCGCTGTTTTGTGCGCCGTTTTTGGCGCAGGTGCAGCAAAAAATCCCCGGCCAATATGGCCTGCAGGCCATGCTGGTGCTGGTATTGTGGTTGCTGAACAGCCTGGTGTTTGTGTTACTGAGCCTGCCCGGTTTACCACGGTTGCAACGCGGCCTGCTGTCTGGCTTTTTCCTTATCGCCGCCATCAGCCATTATTTTATCAGCCACTTTGGCACTGTGATTGACCGCTCTATGCTGCAAAACGTGCTGGAAACTGATATCGCCGAAGCCAGCGGTTTACTCAATCCGGATTTAATTTTCACCACTGCCGGCTGGCTCATACTGCTGGGCTGGCTCAACCTGAAAATTGTGTTTAAAGCCCAATCCTGGCGCCGTGGTGCTGCCCAGTGGTTGTTGACGCTGCTGTTGCTGGTCAGCGGCATCGGCGCAGTGGCCGCCACGCAATATGCTGAACTGGCCAGTTTTTTCCGTAACTACCGCGACGTGAAGTTTTTCGCCTTGCCGATAAGCCCTTTGTCGGCAGGTATTTCTGTGACCAAACAACAAATTGCCACGCATTTTCCGCCGACTTTTCAGGTGCTTGGTACTGATGTGCGCAATCTGGCACCGACAGCAGCACCAAAAACTGTGGTACTGGTACTGGGTGAAACCGCCCGCGCCGACCATTTTCAACTGAATGGTTACAGCCGGCCGACCAATCCGCGCTTAAGTCAGTTACCGGTGATCAGCTTCAGCCAGGTCAGTTCCTGTGGCACCGCCACCGCGCATTCAGTGCCTTGTATGTTCTCCTGGATGGGCCGCGAGCGGTATGACGAAACCACGGCGAAAAACAGCAGCAATGTGCTGGATATTCTGCAAAGCAGCGGTGTGGACGTCAGCTGGTATGACAATAATTCCGGCTGCAAAGGCGTTTGTGACCGGGTCAAACACGAGATGTTATTTGAATTGCCTGAATGTCAGAGTGACGGCTGCACCGACGCCATCCTGCTGCAGGCGCTTAAGCGTGAGCTGGCGCAGCCGGCGCGCAAAGACCGTATTATTGTGCTGCACCAGCTCGGTAGCCACGGTCCGGAATATTTCCGCAGAAGTACAGTGCAACAAAAAGTATTTGGCCCGGAATGTACCGATAAAGAACTGAATCATTGCCCGGCGCAGCACATCATCAATGCTTATGACAACAGCCTGCTGGCGACCGACGACTTACTTGCCAGCGTCATTGGGCAGCTGCAGCAATTACCGGACAGCGCCATGATGTATATTTCTGATCACGGCGAGTCGCTCGGTGAAAACGGCGTCTATCTGCATGGTCTGCCGTATTGGATGGCGCCAAAGGCGCAAACCGGCGTGCCGCTGATTTGGTGGATGTCACAAAGTTTTGCCCAGCACTTTGGCCCTGAACAAGGGGCAGCAAACGGCCAGCAGCTGAGTTATGATTGCCTGAAGAAACAGCAAAAACAGGCACTTAGTCACGACCATTTATTCCATAGCCTGCCAGCACTGTTTGCCCGTGCCAGTACAGACTTCCGGCCCGAACTGAATCTGTTTGCTGCCTGCAGCAGGAGGTAAGTATGCATTCCCTGCGTTTGTCGGTGTTGCACTGTGCGCTTTGCAGCGCAATGGCACCTTTGCTGTTCATCTCAGGCAGCGCTGTTGCCGGCGAAACCCCACAACAAGTGGAGCCGGTCTCCAGTGAATTGTTCTGTGACTGGCTACATAAAAAACCAGCCAGCAGTAAAAACAACAAAGACGCGGCGACGACGACTACCGATGACCGTCGCATCCGCGTCGGCCAAATCCACATTCGCACCGAGCCGATTTTTGTGGAAGACGCCGACGCCATCTGGCTGCATCATTTTGCCAACTGGGCGCACATCACCACCCGGCCTGACACAGTCAAACGCGAACTACCTTTTGCCAGCGGCGAGGAAATCAGCGTCAGCGATCTGGCCGAAGCCGAACGGCTGCTGCGTGACAAATCTTATATCCATGACGCCAAAGTGCGGTTAAGTCCCACCTGCAACGCCGACCAAAGTTATGACGTGGTGGTGGAAACTTCCGATAACTGGAGCTTGCTGCCGTCTTTTGGCCTCGGCCGCAGCGGCGGTCAGAACAAATATGCCTTTGGTTTTAAAGAAGATAACTTCCTCGGTTTTGGCGTACGCACTTCGGTGAAATACCAAAGTGACGCCCAGCGCAGCGGCTACGAATTTAAACTGGAAATGCCGCTGTCGCTGGTCACCGACTCGGCCGGCGACGACTGGTTCGCTCACAGCTACCTGACCGCTGAATGGACCAATAACGACGACGGCCATGTGCAGCAGCTGCAACTGGAAAAACCGTTTTATCAGGACGACAGCCGCTGGATGTACCACACAGAATGGCTGAGCGACCTGCAGCAAACCCAGGTATTTCATAACGGTGCGCTGGAAAATATCTTTGAAACTAATCACCGCCGCATCGACCTGAGCGCCGGTATGTTGTGGTCCTATCAGGACCATGCCTCGACCCGGTTGCTGGCCGGTATACTCAGTGAAGACTGGCGTTTTGCGCCGGCATCACAGCTGTTAATGCCCGGACAACCCACCTTAGCGCTGCCACAAGACCGCAGCTGGGCTTATCCCTGGGTCGGCGTTGAATACAAACAACACGACTACCGCGTGCTCAGCGACATCCTGTTTATCGACCGCGCCGAAGACATTAATCTCGGCTGGCACCATAGCCTGAAAGCTGGTGTGCAAAGCAGTAAATTGCAGGCCGACACCTCACTGGGCTACCGGCTGATCGGGCACAGCAGCAAAGGTTTTGGTGACCGCCAGCATCTGGTGTTACTCGAAGGCGGTTTTGATTTCATCGACGGCCTGCAAGGCGGCGATTTACGCGAATGGCGGTTTCAGGCGGAAGATTTTTATCAGCTTAACCGCGATTTTACCTGGTACAACAAAGCCGAACTGACGCGGCGCAACCGTAATTTTGCCGACCTGCCGCTGGAGCTTGGTGGCGACAGCGGGCTGCGCGGTTATCCGCTGCAGTATCAGCACGGCATCAGTAAATCCGTGCTGACCAGCGAGCTGCGCTGGTATCCGCGTATCAACCTGTACAAGATGCTTGATGTCGGTTTTGTCGCTTTTGCCGACCTTGGCCGCGTCAATGGTGGCAACGTGGCTGATCCGCAGTTGCTGAATCCGGCCGCACTGGCGGCACGTTTTGCGCTGCCGGTCGGCCTCGATGTCAGCAACACTTTTGCCCCAACGGCTCTGGCTTCAGCGGCTCTGGCTGCAGCAGCCTCAGCACCAATGCAGCGCCCGGAGCAAATCTTTCGCAGCAACAGTGATTTGTTACGGCAAAACCTGACCGACCGCTGGCTCGGCAGCGTCGGCGTTGGCATGCGGATTTATTCGTCCAAATCCAGTAACAACCACGTGGTCCACATCGATTTGTCGACCCCAATGACCTCAGCCCCCGGCGTCGACAGCTGGGAAATTGAGCTGAAGGTCAGCAACAGGTTTTAACTGCTGGTCGTCACGCGATGGTCGTCACACGATGGTCGTCACACGATGATCACTAAGTGACGTTCGTTGACTACCGCCGTGCACTATCTCACCGTTGGCGTACGGCGGCGCTGCGCTTGCCGTACCTACAATGCCGAATAGCACGTAAGTACGGCAAACGAAGTGTCGCCGTACATCCCCCAAAAATATCAATCCCCCAACCGGCAAAACCGGATAAAACGCTGGCTGGCGGCGGACAGGTATTTGTCGCGGTGCCAGCATAGATGCAGCTGACGCGGCATCAACTGCGCAAACGGCAACATCTGCAGTGCACCGCTGGCCAGCCGGTCGCGGGCGGCGAGTTCTGACACCAGCGTGAGGCCGAGGCCCTGTTGTACTGTGTTCAGCACCGCTTCTAACGTATTGAGTTCCAGCACAGTGCCGGGGTTTGGCAGTTGTGGCCGCAGATATTTATCAAACTGCTCGCGGCTGCCGGACGCCGGTTCGCGCAGTACCCAGTATTGCCCGGCTAAATCGGCAGCGCTCAGCACTTTTCCCGCAGCTTTGACCGACAACGCCAGCGGATGCGCCGGGCTTGCCACTAAGATCATCTGGTCCTGCTGCCAGGCTTCGCTGTGTAGCTGCGGATCGGTGACTTCGCCTTCAATCAGTGCCAAATCCAGCTCAAACGCCAGCAAACGTGCAGCTAATTGCTGACTGTTGGCAATAAACACACTGAGCTGCCACTGCGGCCCCAGCTGTGCCAATAACCCCGGCAACAGATAATTGCCGATGGTCTGACTGGCACCGATGCGCAGCAGCGCTTTGCCGGCGCTGTCGCCACTGTGCGCAAACAGCGCGCCGATATCAGCCAGCCGGGTCAGCATTTCATCGGCGAGCGGCAATAACAACGCGCCTTCACTGTTCAGCAGCAAATGCGGATGGGCGCGGTCAAACAGTGGCGTGCCAAGCTGTGTCTCCAGCTCTTTTAACGCCTGCGAAATCGCGCCGCGGGTCAGACACAGCTGGTCGGCGGCTGCGCCTAAATTGCCCAGCCGCGCTACCGCGACAAATGCTTTGAGCTGACGAAAACTGATGCTCATATAATTTTTCTAAATGACTGGTTAAATTTATATCGATATTCTAAACATCTAAAGCAACCTAAGCTAGTGCCATTGCTACCACTTGTGAGGTAACCCAATGCGCCAGTTCAGACTGTTCAGCCAGATGCAGTTTCATCGCCCGTCTTTAAGCAGCGTACCGACTGCGGCCGCAGGCTTAGCGCTCGGCCTTGCCAGCCTCGGCTGGTGTGCCGATCAGTTATTTGGCTTTGCTGGCAAAGTACAGCTAAGCGCTGCCGTGCTGGCGCTGCCGCTGCTCCTCGCGGTGTTACTGAAGTTTTTGCGCGCACCAAAGCTGCTGCAACAGGAACTGGCGCATCCGGTGGCCGGTAGTCTGTTGCCGGTGATGTGCATGGCGACATTAGTCCAAAGTGCGGCGTTGCAAACACTGATGCCGGTGCTGGCGGGTGGATTGTGGTGGCTGGCGCTGACGGCACATTTGCTGCTGTTAAGCGCTTTTATCCGCTATCGGCTGGCGCAGTTTGCGCTGACCGATTTAGTGCCGGCCTGGTTTATTCCGCCGATTGGGTTTGTCGTCGCAGTATTAACAGCGCCAGTCAGCGCCCCGTTGTGGCTGCTGCAGGTTTTGGCCGGCGCCGGTTTACTGGCTTATCTGCTGATGTTACCGCTGATGTTGTACCGCTTACGCTGCGGCACGCCTTTGCCCGCGCCGCAACGGCCTTTGCTGGCCATTCTGGCCGCGCCCGGCAGCCTGACCCTGGCTGGCTTGCTGAGTCTGCCACTGGTCGCGGCATTACCGGTCAAAGTCTTGTTGGGCTTAAGCGCCGTGGCGCTGCTGTTAACCTTAAGAGTGTGGTGGCAACTGCCAGGGCTGCTGCGCGGCAGCTTCAACCCGGCCTTTGCTGCCTGCACTTTCCCGCTGGTGATTAGTGCCACCGCCCTGCTGAAACTGTCAGGTTACCTGTCACAACAGAATGCCGTTGTGCTGCAACAGCTGGCAACATGGCAACTGACGCTGGCCCAGCTGGAATTTGCTGTGGCGCTGACCGTCTGTGGCTACGTACTGAGCCGTTATCTGTGGCAACTTGGCAAGGTCTGGCGGCCAGCATCACAAATCATCGGATCTGCTTAATGTTGCGGTTGGTCCACCGGCCATTGGCTGTTTTGCCAGTGATACATCTGCAGACTGAACAAAGCCGCAATGTAAAAGGCTTGTGTGTTGGCTGACAGATCTTTTTTCAGCCACAACCTTGACTCATCGTGGCTCAGTTGCAAAGCGGCCTGCTGCAAGTCGCCGTTTTTTAACAGAAAACCAGTTTCGCCGCCCTGAAAAAAACTGTTGTATTTCGCCAGCTCTGGCGCCGCGAGTACCGGCGTCAGATCCAGCAGGCGACTGCCCTGATGCAGCCGATATACTGGCGCGGCACCTGCTTTATCTTCCACCACCAGCTGCGACACCTGCCCGTCCTGCGTGAAGCGACAACCGAGGTAACTCAGTTCCTGCTCTGAAGTTTGCCAGTTGTAACTATTGACGCCGTTATCGGTGGTCTCTTCACCATGACCAAATACCAAAATCTGACATTCGCTGTGTACTGTGGCCGAGCCTGGCGCCTGAATATCAAAACTGAAGGTTTGCTCAGCTTTGCTGTTGTATTTATTAACTATTTCACCGGCCACATTGACGTTGTCGTGGAAAATCAGCTGGAATAATAAACCGCCGCGCGCGGTGGTTTGCCATTCAGTACCGCTGCTGACTTTCTGCAGGGATTTACCGGACAAATCCATCTGATTTAACTGATAAGCGCCAATTTGCTGATGCCAGGCATCGTCGGAAAAAGTTACCACCGGGCGTTTTAATGGCAGCAGCTGCGCCTGCTCAGCAAAACCCAGCGGCAGTGGCATGTCTTCTTCAGGGGTAGACTGACAGGCGGTTAATAACAGGATAGTTGGCATCAGGACGGCGAATTTCAGCTTCATTGTGGGCTCCGGCAGGCTGGCACCACAGGTTGTGGCGCGGCATAATAACAGCCAGTAAACAAGTTGATATCTTTATCGCAACTGAACAGCACTGCTCAGTCCAGTGCAGAAAACCCTGCATCAGCACCACTTTCACACCTTCAGACACAGGACAGCAGCCACAGTGCCGGATATACTGTGCCGCGTTCATATTGCGGGAGTACCTCAGGTTTTGAAACGGTTTTGGCATCTGCTCAGTCTGCTGACCTGCTGCGCCTTGTCGGCGCAGGCGCGCCCGGCGGTGGATATTCAGCAATTGCAGCAAATTTGCATGCAGTCTTTTCCGCGTTGTGTCGACGCCAGTGACGCGGCGCTGCAACAAATTCAGCCTGCCAGCCGGCTCTGGTACGAAGTGCAATTGCTGAAACTGGATGCGATGTTCAGCCAACAATCGTCCGGCCCGTTATTTGCCTTAACCTCAGCTTTTGTCACAGACAACAGCGCGCCAACCGCCTTTCTGGCGCGCATTTACATCTACCACGCCAAACTGCTGTATGCCCAGGATAAAAAGCTGCAAAGCAAACATTACCTCGACAAAGCGGTGGCGCTGATGAGTGACTGGCAACAGAGCACTGCGGACCCGATGAGTTATATCCGCTTGTACAACGTGCAGCTGTATGCCGGTGGCAACTACCAGCACAGTTATGACCAGCTGGCGCTGCTGGAAAAACGTTATCAGGCCAGCCAGGATGCGAAATTGCACTACGAACTGCAGAATAATCTTGGTCACTACGCCAATTATTTACAGCAGCCAGACAAAGCGCTGCAGCACCGCCAGCTGGCGTTGGGCTGGGCCGACAAAATCGGCCATCCGGCACTGCGCGCTGAAGCGCATTTTAATCTGGCGCGGATCAGTACCCGCATCGGCTTGTGGCAGGACGCCGAACGGCATTTTGCCGCTGCATTTGATCATTATCGTCAGGCGGAAGAACCAATAGCACAAGCCGAAAGCCGGCTGTACCGGGCCGAAGCCCTGTGGCAACTACGACGCCCTGCAGAAGCAATTGAATTGCTGCAACAGACCGATGTGACACTGCTGCCGCTGCATCGTCAGCCAGATCTGCAACGTATCCGCCAGTTGTTACAGCGTTAGTCGGTCACACGGCCGCTGCTTTGCTTAAACTGCCGCAAGATGCGCTGATAATCGCCACTGCGCTGTAACTGACTGAGACCGGCATCCAGCGCCGTGGCCAGCTCCTGGCTGCGTGGCGTGGCCCGGCTGAACGCAACATAAATATCACTGACATGATTCAACCGGCCTTTTTGCAGCCGGTGTTGGGCATAAACCGGCTGCGACAGGTAATACGCAAGTACGTCATCAAAGAAAATCGCCAGATCCAGTTTATCGTGCTGTAACAATGCAATCAGCTGTGGATGGGTTGACACCTCCACCAGCTGAAAACGCTTTTTATGCTGCTCAAAGGCATCACCATATTCGTAGCCCAAGATGACCCCGACCACAGTACCGTCCGGGATCTCAGCAACAGAGCGGTAAGGTTTGGCCAGCCGGTGATAATAAAACGATGACGCCGCCTGAAACAGCGGCTGTTGGTGCAACAGATAGTCCCGTACTGTGCTGGCCTGTCGTGTGACGTTCCAGCAGGCGTCGGTCTTGCCTTTGGCGGTGTAATGCAAAGCGCGGGCATAAGGCACTGCAATGGTTTCAATGCGGTAGCCACTGCGGGCAAAAGCTGCAGTCACCAGCACCGACGACAGACCCTGGCCTTTTTCGTCCGAAAATGGCGGCCAGTTGTCTTCCGCCGCAATACGGACTGCGGGTTTGTCAGCATCTGCCGCGCCAAACGCCGGAACGGCCAGCATCAGCAGCCAGCAGCTAATCAACCATCGCGTTACAACCTGCATTGATGCACCTAGGTGAAAAAAACACCACTGAGCATAAAGCAAAAACGGCAGCGTTGGCAAAGCCATTCTGCCGCCGGCGGCGTTAACGCAAATGATTAATGTTTATGGCCTTTTTCGTCTTCGTGCGCATGTTCATGCCCGTGCTCATGCTCAGCTTCCGCTTTGGCCGGCACTGGCTTAAACGGCGTAAACATCGCCTGCTCTGTCACTTCGCCATGTTCAGTTTTGATGCTGATATTCACCACCGCTTTTAAATCTTCTGCCGCGGTATAAGCCGCGCTGCCGGCCAACAGGTTATCGCCGTTAGGCAGAAGCTCTGTTTTGGCTTTGGCTTTGCCGGACACAATCAGCACTGTGGCTTTGGCATCTTTGGCTGGCTGCGGGTTGTTACCGTGATCGAGTAAATACAGTTTGACCGCGCTCGGCGCGCCGGCTTTGGCGTCTTTGGCCAGCACCAGCTCAAAGTGATAAGCACCGGCCATCCGCAGCTGGCCACCGTTTGGGCCAACCACAGTATCTAAGTACTCGTCGGTATGAGCAAAAGCAGCGCTACTGAACAGGCCTGCGGCTAACAGCAGCGTTTTTACTAAGGGCTTAACCATCATTGATTCCTTCTTTATCAATAGACTTCAGATTTATCAGTATTGGCCAGCAAGCGCTCGAGCGGCTCGCGGCCCCATAACCAGAACATCAGCGGCGTCAGGATAGTGTCGAGAATAGTCGAGCTGACCAGACCGCCAAAAATCACCACCGCCACCGGATGCAGAATTTCTTTGCCCGGTGCGTCAGCGGAAAATAACAACGGCAGCAGCGCAAAAGCCGCCACCAACGCCGTCATCAGCACCGGCGTTAAGCGCTCCAGGGATCCGCGGATAATCATCGCCTGGCCAAACACTTCGCCTTCAAAACGACATAAGTTGATGTAATGACTGATTTTGAGGATGCCATTGCGTGTTGCGATCCCGGCCAGCGTGATAAACCCCACCAGCGTTGCCACCGACAACGGCTGACCGCTCAGCCACAGCGCCAGCACACTGCCAATCAGCGCCAGCGGGATATTCGCCATAATAATCAAGGTTAACCGCAGCGACTGATAGCGGCTGTACAGCACCAGCAACATCGCCAGCAAGGAACCCAGGGACAACAACGCAATCAGCGACGAGGCTTGTTCCTGCGCCTGGAACTGGCCTTCCAGCACAGTGAAATACCCTTCCGGCAGGTTGGCGGCCGCCAGCACAGCGCGGATATCAGTGACCGCATGGCTTAAATCACGGCCTTCGACATTCGCCGACAGCACAATACGCCGCCGGCCATTTTCGCGGCTGATTTGATTCGGCCCGTCCGATTCCACCACTTCGGCGAGTAGCGCCAGCGGCACTGCGCCTTTAGGCGTCTGGATCAGTAAACCGCTTAACGCCTGCGGTTCGCGTGCGCCGTCCGGCAGGCGCAGCAGTAAATCAAAACGGCGTTCATTGCTGACCAGCTGGCTGAGCTTCACGCCGTCGATTTGTTGCTGCAGGCTATGCAGCAGCTCGCCCGGCGCCACGCCATAAGCGGCGGCTTTTTGATAATCGACCCGCACTTTCAGCTGCGGGATCAGCACCTGTTTTTCCAGCGTGAGGTCGGTCACGCCTGCAACTTTGCCAAGCTCCGCCTGCAAACTGGCACCGAGCGCGCGTAAGGTCGCAATGTCGTCACCAAACACTTTCACCGCAATCTGCGCCCTTACGCCGGAGAGTAAATGATCGAGCCGGTGCGAAATGGGCTGGCCGACGCTGACACTGCCCGGCAATACCGATAACACGCGGCGAATTTCTGCCAGGACTTCCTGACGCGGCCGCTCTGAGGGTTTTAAATCGACATCAATTTCGCCGTAATGCACGCCTTCGGCATGTTCGTCCAGTTCAGCGCGGCCGGTGCGACGGCCGACTTGCGTCACTTCCGGCACCTGCAGCAATAACTGCTCGGCCAGCGCGCCGATTTTGTTCGACTCACTGAGCGCTGTGCCCGGCTGCAATAACAGGTTGATGGTCAGCGTGCCTTCGTTAAAAGCCGGCAGGAAACTACGGGCAAACAGCGGCACAGTGCTGGCTGCCGCCACCACCGCAATCAGCGCCACCGCCAACAGACTCCGCACATGGCCAAAAGACCAGCGCAGCAGCTGCTCGTCGCGTTTTTTCAGCAGTCGCACCAGCGCGCTGTCGCCATGTTGTTTTTGCGTCAGGCCCGGCAACAGGTAATAACACAGCACCGGTGTCACGGTAATAGCCACCAACATACTGGCCAGGATCGAAGTGATATAAGCGATACCTAAGGGGCTGAATAGCCGCCCTTCAATGCCAGATAACGCAAATAGCGGCACAAACACCAGCACCACAATCAAAGTCGCATACACCACACCGCTTCGTACTTCACCGGATGCATCGGCAATCACCTGCAATACCGGCGCAGGCACGGCTTTTTGCGCATTTTCTTTTAAGCGGCGCAGCACGTTTTCGACGTCGACCACGGCATCATCGACCAGCTCACCCAGCGCAATAGCCAGGCCACCGAGCGTCATGGTATTAATCGACAAGCCAAAATAACGGAACACCAGCACGGCGGTTAATAAACTGAGCGGTATCGCCAGCAGCGAAATCGCCGTGGTGCGGCTATTGAGTAAAAACATAAACAGGATGATGGCGACCATCACAGCGCCGTCGCGCAGCGCTTCGATGACGTTATCAATCGAATTATTAATAAAATCAGCCTGTTTAAACAAAAACACCGGCGCTTCAACGCCTGCTGGCAAGCCTTTGCTGAGTTCAGTCACCGCCGCTTCAATCTGTTTGGTCAGCGCCACGCTGTCAGCGGCCGGCTGTTTTTGCACCGACAAAATGACCGCCGGTTTGCCTTTATAACCACCGTCGCCACGTTTGGTGGCGGCGACGACTTCAACATTGGCCAGTTGGCTTAGCAGCACTGGTTGGTCGTTTTGCACTGTGACGACCAGCTGCTGTAAATCCGCTAAGTCAGTAGTGCGGCCAATATTTCGAATGAGCCACTCACGGCCCTGCGCTTCTAAAAAACCACCGCTGCTGTTGGCGCCAAAACCGGTCAGCGCCTGTTCGATTTGATTCAAACTGACGCCCAGCGCCGCCATTTGTGCGGCAATAGGCTCGACCCGGTACTGCCGTACTTCGCCGCCGATCGGAATAACCTGCGCCACGCCGGGAATACTGAGTAAACGCGGCCGCACCACCCAGTCGGCAAATTCGCGCACCAGCATTGGGCTGACTTTGTCCGGATCGGCCGGAATGGCCAGCAACAGAATTTCGCCCATGATCGACGACACAGGCCCAAGCTGCGGCACTACGCCTTCCGGCAGCTGTTCGCCAGCCAGGCTTAAGCGTTCGGCCACCATCTGGCGGTTGCGGTAAATGTCTGAGCCCCAGTCAAATTCGATATACAGCACCGACAGCCCAACACCCGACACCGAGCGCACGCGGCTGACGCCCGGCATGCCGTTCATGCTGGTTTCGAGCGGGAAACTGACCAACTGTTCCACTTCTTCCGGCGCCATACCGCCGGCTTCAGTCAATAGCGTGACTGTGGGTTTATTCAAATCGGGAAAAACATCAACCGGTAGCTGGCGCAGGCTGAAACTGCCGTAAATCAGCAGGATCAATGCCGCACCGAGCACAAACAGGCGTTGCTGCAAACAGAGCCGGATCAGCGCGTTAAACATGCTTACCTCACCTGTGCCAGTAACGATGCGGCTTGCACCACGACGCGGTCGCCGTCATGTAAACCGCTGACCACCACCACTTCGCTGGCACTAAAGGGTTCAACCCGCACTTTTTGCGCGATAAACCGCTCCGCCGCCTGATGCACCCAAACCGCCGTTTCACCGTTGTCGAGTTTTTGCAGCGCACTGCGCGGCACTGTCATGCCGTTGATTTGTTTGCCGGTGGCAACTTCGACTAACAGCGGCTGGCCGACGGTTAAATCCTGCGTCGCGGCAGGCTTGTTGCTATCAATACTGAACCACAGCGGCTGCGCCTGTTGTTGCAGCTGCAGGCTTTTGCCACGGAAACTTAAACTAAAGGCGTGGCTGTCCTGCGATTCAGCCGCTGCCGGAAAACGTGCGCTGGCATGGCTGTCGGCACTGAGGTTCAAGCCGCCGTGCGCCGGCAGCGCCGGATAGGCCAGCGCTTCAACTAACAGCTGCGCCGGGTCGATGATTTGAAACAGCGCGTCGCGGCTGTCCACCACCTGACCACTTTGTTTAAACACAGTGCTGACCACGCCTGTGACTGGTGCCACAATGGCCAGACCCGCGCCGGTGCCTTTGGCAGCAAAACTGCGCCGCGCCTGCAGGCCTTTCAGTTCAATCTGCGCTGTGGTCAGTTCGTTACGCGGCACCAAAGCGCCTAGCGTGCTAAAACGCTGCACCCGGTCTTTGGCGAGTGCGATCTGCGCGTCCAGCTCTGCTAATAACGCCTGCTGATTGCTGCGGTCCAGCGTGGTATCGACCGGCTGCAAATAGGCCAGTACTTGTCCGGCTTTTACGCTTTGCCCCAGCGTCGGCCAGCCGTCCGGCCCGGCGCTTAGGACGCCAAGCTGCGCCGCTTCGACGAAGCCGGCAAAAGCCGGGTCGACTATCACTTTGCCTTGTAATTCAATTTGTTGTGGAAGCTGTGCCACTTTGACCAAACGGGTGCGCAGTTGCCATAACTGCTGGGCAGATTTGGGGATATATAAACTGCCATCACTTAACCGGCGCGGCTGCTCGCCGGTCGCCTGCGCCAGCGGCGCCGGGCTATGCGAGTGGTCTTCGCCACCGTGGGCCTGGGCTGGTTGAGTCAGCAGTTGTTGGCTAAGCAGCAACAGCGCCAGGGTGCTGAGGGTTTTGATCAGTTTCATACTGCTGCCCCCGCGTTTTTGCCGGGAGTTTTGCTACCCGTTTTGCGTTGGCGTGACAGCCGCCACAACAACAAGCCGACTAACAACACACCGACGCCAATCACATACTGGGTGCTGTATTCAGTCCAGCTGTGTTGATGTTCAACGGTGGTGCTGTGTGGGGTTAAATCGAGTTTGGTATTAAGCAGGTCAATGTCATCACCGGCTTCAATAGTGAGCGCGATGGCGTGGATGCTGGCTGGTAAGGTTTTGACATCAAGCTGGTACAAACCAGGCTGCAGCATTTTGGCGGTGCCGCTAAAGGCTGCACTGCTCAGTTCAATCACCGCGTCTTTCACCGGGCTGTTGTCGGCATAATAATCGAGGTAGATTTGCAGGTGGGCGTTATTCTCTGAAGCCTCTGGCGCCACCAGCACCAGCTCAAACAACTCCGAACTGGCATAAGCCCGCCGGCTCTGCCCTTCCGCCGGCAGCGTCAACGCTGCTTTGTCTTCGTCACCGTGATCTTCGCCGCCGTGGGCGAGTGCGTGATGCGGTGCCGCAAGCAAACAAATTGTCAGCGCCCAGCGCCTGACCAAACCCCAAACCATCATAAAACCCCAGTCCAGAAATATTCCGAGACTGGCAGTGTGCCAAAGCCCGCCCAACAACGACCTGACAGCAAGATGACAAAGTTGTCATGTTGGGGCTTGGTAATTTTGTAGGGATGGCCGGTCGGGGTTTGTACGGGTAGGGGTGGCCGGTCGTCGCTCGATCGTCCCTACCCGATAAACAGCAAAAACTTCAAAAGACAAACAACCAACACAGTGGCAAACCCAACACCGCCACCACTGCGTTCGCCCGTTCGCGCCTCCCGCGCTCACTCTTGATCGCTCACTCCGCGGATGTCGATGCCGGGTTTGTTGGAGTTTGGAGATGGCTGTTATGAGCGAAAAGCGGATCTAGAAATAACTTATATTCGGACTAACTAAATGTCGGCTTTACTTCAAACGCAGACATATGAAATTTGTGGACTATGTAGACGCTGCAGCAAAATGCCAGCCCTGCTGGTGAGGACTGATCACTTCTACTGGAAATGACTGATCGGGCTGCTGGTGGTTTTGCGCGGGTTTTAGATTAAAAAAGGACACCGGTTTGGGTGTCCTTTCAAGGACTTGATTAAGTATATGATCAGGTCTGATGGTGTCTATTTTTCTTTAATTGATACATGCGGTAAGAAAAATCACAACTCGCGAGTATAAATAGAAGGACAAAAACAATATTTACGCCTTCCCTTTTCACATCAAGGAGATTTTTATTAAACAATTCAACTCCATCATGTTTCACCTGTACAAAAATATGACCTCTACTTTCGACTTCGACGTAGTCACCTTTCTTTATTTTTGAAACTGCCTCACATGAGACATCCTGTCTATTCCTGAAGCTGATATTATTATCCAGCCTTATTTTGCACGAATAAATCCCACCTCTTTCCTTGTCAGCTTGACAGTTAATTTCTTCGACATACCCTTTATTTGTTTCATGCTCGGACAAGTAGGCTTTTATGATGACAGCCCCCGTGAAAAATATAACAATCAATGAAAATGCTATATTCAGATTGTTTTTTATAATACTGGCCACTTCACTAATCCTATTGAGACGTTTCTATTTCTTCTACCGACTTATCCATATCATTTCCTAATACCGATCCATGTGCAGCCAATTCTACAGCTCCTTCTTGCATCTTGCTTACAGTGGCTAGGCCAAAATTTTCTCCAATCTTCTTCAAACTATCAGCCACTCCCTTTAATCCACCCAGTAGGTCGGCGCCTAAAGCAAGGTTACTGGCAAGATCTGGTTCGATGTCAAGTGCTCCTTGCTCTACTAAAGATTCTCCAGTAAGTTCCTCACCCATCATAATGGAGCCAGCAAGAGGGTTACCTGTTACAGATAGTGCAGAACCTGCCACAATTTTTTGTCGTATCACTACCTGACCGTGGAGTTGTGTACGAAGCGTGATTTACCTTAGCTTCACCTGGAGTCCTTGCCATATCAACAGCCATCCGCTGTGGATTATATGAACTCATTCCAGTCACTTGTATGGATTATTATTTGCATAAGCGTATCGATTGAAACCATGAGCACCATTCTCTGTATTCATGTGTTCAACCGCATCAACCGGATCATTCGAATATAACCGCCCAATCACTGGGTCATAATACCGCTGCTGCATATAAATTAGTATGCAGTACGATCCGATTAAATTGATTAAACGTCTTTCAGAATACAGACAAAAAAGCCGACATGATGTCGGCTTGCTGGGTCTTAATTTTGACTAAGCTGCGACAGCCCAATGGTCGTCAACTTCTTCCAGTTTTAATTGAATACTTTGTGCTGCAGCTTTGGCTTCAGTATCGGCGAGTAAATCTAGAAAATAGCTCACTGGGTTATTCTTTTGCTGGCTTTCCATATACAGTGAACGCAAAGCGGCATCTGTAGTTCTGGGAATACTTGATTCGCCTTTCTCATAGCGGGCGATTGTTTGTTCCGCGACACCGAAACGTGTTCCCAAAGTTTTTTGCGATATGTTCATTTCAATGCGCAGAAACCTAAATTCCTGATGTGTTAACGGTTTGGGACTATCGATAATGGCATTAGCAATAGTTTTGTGCAGACCGTTCATGTCGTCAATGCTGGTGTATTCTTCACCGTCCAATGTCTCTACGGTAAAGCCATTCACCAAGTACACATTCGGCAAGCCACTTTCAGTGTAGTGATACATAGAGATCTCCTTAACTAATCCAAACTGTCACAAGGACAGAGCTTGGAGAGTGCTGATGATTTTTCAGCGCAACAGCCAGTTCTATCACAGTTCCCGCCGCCATTCCTTTGAGATTAAATTTCCAGTCGCCATTCGTTTCCTGATACGGTCCTTCGCGGAATACAGAATGTTTGCTTTTCAACAGCGTCAATATTTGACCGGTGGTTACATCTCGTTCCTGCATCCGTTCTTTGACGTGTTTACTCCAGCGGATCCTGTCCGTGTGATGCTCAGCCAGATTGTTGATGATCTGCCTGGCCGTTCCTTCTGTCAGAGGAAACTCATCTACTCCTTGAGGTTCAGTGTTGCTCATGAGTCACCTATCAAGTTGATACCTATCATTCTGATAGGTGGTATGCGCATTGTCAATCAGTGTTATCCACTCACTCAAATAATCCAGTGTTAGATCGAATCAATTAAATATTCAGTTATCAGTGAGGCTTCAAGAATCAGCACACTTGGGCAGTGAAAAACTGTGAAATGTGGGGTTGGCATTACGCTCCATGATGACCTCCCGATTTTTTAAGAAACCATAAGGCGAAGTCACGTGGAATAGATGGAAGGCTCTCGAAAATAAAGCTCAAAAAACACACAGAATGAGGAGGGTTTTGTCAGGAAATTCCGCTCTGCATTCGAAATGCGTGCTCTTCAAGTGGGAAAACTACAATGTCAGCAACTGGCAAAAGTGACATTTCAACTGCCCATCAAAACAGTCGGGCGATTGCTTAAGCAGACTGTCAGCCGCAGGGTGAAGGCGGGATCTCAGCAAGTCAGAGATCTGACTTGCTGCCGACTGAACGGGTTTTGCTATGCAAAACCCCGGAACGCGGCTGACGAGCCTACAGGTCTGCGAGACCCGGTAGTATTCACGGCGTGCATGTGACGCCCAGTCTTGTGTAATCGTCCGTGTCGTTTGCTGCAATCCATCAACGTCATCCCGAGCCATCCGCAAGAAAAATGCGCTACCGAAGCTGGGTTACTTAAGGATTGAATCAGCAAAAACTCTGAAAATAGCCCCTCACCCACCAAACACACAAACCCGATTCCGCCCCTCAGCTTTTGCCTGCATCATCGCCACGTCGGCCTGATGTAATAAGGTGCCTAATAAGGTTTCCGGGTCAAATTCTGCTGGGAAAGCTGACAGGTAGGTGATGCCGAAACTGGCGGTGCATTGGATGTCGTCGTTGGCGGTGCCGTGCTCGAAGCCGGCGCGTAGCCGCTCCACGAGATGCGAGGCGGCGGCTTCGTCGGTGTCGGGTAGCAAAATTGCGCATTTTTCTCCACCGTGCCGGGCCAGCACGGCCGAGCCGGGCAGGATTTTGCTGGCTAAGGCGGAGATATTCACCAGCACGGCGTCACCGGCGGCGTGATTCCCCTGGTCGTTGATTCTTTTGAAGTGGTCTAAGTCGAACATCACCACGGCCAGGGTTTGACCGGCTCGGTGCGCCTGATGGAATAAGTGGCGGCTTAACGCAAAAAATGCCCGGCGGTTGTAGAGCTGGGTCAATTCGTCGGTACTGGCCTGTTTTTCTGCCAGCGCTTTGGCGGCAGCCAGTTGCTGCTCCATGGCTTTGCGTTCAGTGATATCGGTGGCAATTTCAATCCGCACCAGCCGGCCATCGACCCAGACAATGGCCTGATCGCGGCACTGATACCAACGGCCATTTAGAGTGTTTTGAAATTCCCAGACATGCACACCGGCGGGTTTTCCGGCGGCGTCGGTCAGCAAGTGGTTGGTGCAGAACTGACAAGGTGCATCCTGACCGGCCTGCAGCACCTGATAACACTTGCGGCCGGCGATTGGCCCCCACGCCTTCGCGCCATAATCATTCAAATAGATTAGTTCGTAAGTCTGTAAGTCCGACACATACACCAGGGCATCCAGACTATTCAGAATGGTGCTGATCGCCAGATAGCTGTTGTGCTTGTCCTGCAGCGCAGCACAATCTGCGGCACAGTCTTTGCCACAATCTTCCGGACTCGCTGAACCAGTGCAGCATGCGTTCATCACGGACCCAATCCTTGTGTGTGCATATAAGGTAAACCTGAATAACGATAACTGTAATTCGCGCACAAAGCAGCCATTTACTGCTTATTTCCCGGCATTTCTGGTAAAAAATTCGGAATCATTGCGCATGATCAACAGCATGGCCATTTGGCACTGTCGCATAAAACCCGGGCGGGTTTATTTCAGTTGCAACGCCTTCATAGCGCCAACCGGATCGACATCGAGGATTTTCAGTAAGGCGCGGGCGGGTGGGATACCCAACGTATGATGCCCAACGTGTGACGCCCAACACATTGTTTGCCAAAACAAAAAGCCCGCCGGGAGCTTGGCTCCCGGCGGGCTTTTTAGATGGAATGAGATGAAAACTGGCGATTAGCCTTTTGGCAGTACCACGCTGTCGATAACGTGGATCACGCCGTTGCTGGTTTCGATGTCGGTGCTGATCACCTGCGCGCCGTCGACGAACACTTTGCCGTCTTTGACTTCAATCTTCAGCGCCTGGCCTTGCACTGTGGTGGCAGTTGACAGTTTCACTACGTCTGCTGCCATCACTTTGCCCGGCACCACGTGGTAAGTCAGCACTTTGGCCAACGCGGCTTTGTCAGCCAACAAGCCTTTTAAAGTGTCGGCCGGTACTTTGGCAAAAGCGGCATCATTTGGCGCGAATACGGTAAATGGGCCGGCGCCTTTTAACGTGTCGACCAGCTCGGCGGCTTTGACTGCCGTCACCAGCGTATTAAAACTACCGGCTGCAACAGCAGTGTCGACGATATCAGATTTGGCACTACCCGCATGAACAGCACCAGCGACCAACAAAGTTGCAGAGAACACGGCAGATTTGAACAGTACAGAGAGCTTCATTGTCGTTTCCTTGAGGTTGCACAAAAATCCTCAGACTAAACGCAACTGATTGCTGTTGAGATCAAAACTATATTTTTGCGTTTTCGCTGAACCGGGGACAGGTTACAGCGTAACGAAGCCGGCACTGATCCGGCTCAGTTCTGTCCCCCCAGGTTCTGTTGCACCACGCGGTGTGAATACCGCAGCGCGGCGCAAGTCATCCACCCGCCGCCTCATAAGCCCGGTTATTTTTCCAGCATTTCGCTTTGTGGTTTGGTCTCGTTGCCGGCTTCGTCGCTGCCAATCAGACAGACTTTCAGCGGCAGTTCGCTATGTTCGGCGAAACGAGGGATGCGGATGAAGATCCGGTAGCCCGTAGGGTCAGCGCAGTCGGTTTCTGCCGGTTTGCCGACTTTCCAGCGGTAAGACGACAATTCCGGCGGGGAAAACAACGGCTGATACTGCAAGGCGTCGTCAAAACGCACCACGTGCAGCTTCATCGGCCGCGCCGGCGCTGTGTTGTCGAGTTCCAGCGTGGTGAAACCGGCGTTGCGGGTCTGGATCTTGCCATCTTCGCCATAACCGGCGGCACAGAGCAGCCAATGACCATCCTGCTTGCTGCTGATCGCCTGTTCAAATTGCTCGCCGGCATAATAACTGCCGCGGTAACCGGCCGGGTCGCGGCAATCGGTGCTGTGTAGCGGGCCCGTTTTCAGGCTGATGGTGCGTGGCCCGGCTAATTCGGCTTGCCAGCCGGCCGGGGCTTTTTGCACGCGGGCGGCGTTGCGTGCCACGAATGGCTCTGGTTGTTCTAACTGACAGGCGGCCTGTTGCAGCGAAAATTCGCCGGCGGCGTTGAAACAGCCACGCACACCGTCGACCGCCAACCAATAACTGGTATTAGCCGCGGCAACCACGCCGGTTTTACGCAGTTCGCAAGGTTTGCCGAGGTAACAGTTGCCGCCTGCTTCGGCGCCGATGGTGCTGGTATTGATGATACCGACCACCTGGCCGGCCGGGTCAAATACCGGCGAGCCGGAGTGGCCCGGCAGAATACCGCCGCAATCCCCTGTCTGCGCCCGGTCCCAAATCCAGACAAACTCAAACAGCCTTGTGGTCTGGCCGGCTTTACATTGCACCTGGCGCAGCGCCCATTCGTCTTGCGGTATATCCTTGACCGGCACGCCGGCAATTGTCAGCGCAGTGCCGGGTTTTGGCAGCGGCGCCAGTGTATACGCGCCGAAACCTTGTTGTTTTAGCTGCGCTAACGTCTGGTCGGTTTTCAGAATAGCGATATCAGTGCCACGCATGCTGGCCCAACTGATTTCGTTGATATTAACGCGGACGGCAGCAGCTAAATTGTCTTTAAACAGCTGAAAGTGCGCTTCGCCTTCGGCCGGGATTTGGTGCTGAACTGTGGTGGAGTCAAATAATTCGACGCAATGGCCGTTGGTCATCAGGTAGGCCGGCGCATTCGCAACGCCATGATTAATAATGAAACCTGTACATTGACTACCCAGGCCACGGATTTGTGCCACACCACTGGCCAACTGGCTGGCAGCGCTGCCGCTTTGAATGGGCGCGCCGGGTTGCAGATAATCAACGGGTAATGGCGCCTCGCCATCCTTGCCACAACCAGCTAACACTAAGCTCACCAACAACGGCGGCAGCATTCTGCAGAATTTCATCAACACCTCATCCGGTAAAATCAGGTCTTGCGGCTACAACAGCGCAGACCAATACAAAACCGGCGCATGCTAGCAGCTTGAGACAGCCGCTTGCAGGCAAGGTAACAATTCACTACAAATCACCACATTTTGCCGATCTTTGGCTAATTTCAGCCATTATTGCTGCCAGATTTTACTGGCGCGCTAATGTACGGCGGCGCTTTGAACGTACGCCACGTGGTGGCCAGCGTGTAACGCCCATCGTGTGACGCCCAGCAGGCTCATGTACGCCACGTGGTGGCCAGCGGGCTACGCTTGCCGATACCTACCCGATACCTACCCGATATTTCCCCGCCATTGCCAAATGGCTGCGGCTGCCAAAGCAAGCGTTTCCATACTTTAATTTAAATAAATTCAATCATTTAAACTCACTCATGAAAACACACTGAAAATCAATTGGAAAACGTTTTCCCTTTTATGCTATAAATCCGCCGGTGAACTGCTGTTGAAAAAAGCGACAGCGGCTTCAGGGCAACGCTGCGCACTGCCGGGCAACAGGCAGGCAACACAACAATAACCGGTAAGACAAGGGTGGATTATGAAGACAACATGGCAAAAATCATTGCTGGCACTGGCCGTCAGTTCAGCTATTTTCAGCGCGCACAGCCAGGCGCAGACCACGGCAAAGCCTGCCGCTAATAAAACAGACAAAGAAGAAGTGGCGATCGAAACCATTGAAGTTCGCGGCTTCGGTGCCACCCTTGGCAAATCCTTATTACAGAAAAAAGTAGCGGACTCCGTCGTGGAAATCGTTTCCACAGATGACCTGGGTTCGCTGCCGGACGTGACCATCGCCGACGCCTTAGGCCGCTTGCCTGGCGTGGCAGCAGAACGCGACCGCGGCAACGCCAGCAGCATTTCTATTCGTGGCATGGGCCCGCGCCTGAATATGGCGACGATGCAGGGCCGAGAAATTGTCAGCGCCGAACCAAGCCGTGAAGTGCGTTATGAGCAATTCCCGGCTGAACTGATTAACTCAGTGGAAGTGTACAAAAGCCCGCTGGCCAGTCAGGTCGAAGGCGGTATCTCTGGCCTGGTGAACATGAACTTTGTCAGCCCGCTGGCCAAAGACAAACGCATCATCAATATCAGCGGCCACCTGATGGATTATCAGCTGGGCCATGACATCGACGGTGCTGACGCCAGTGGCCATAAAGGCAGCTTCAGCTATGTCGACCAGTGGAGCGAGACTTTTGGTGTGGTACTGGGCCTGACTTATCAGGACCAGCCATCGCTGCAACGCGAAACCAGCAGCTGGGCCTACAACAAAAACGTTGCCGATCAGGGCGATGTCAACGGTGACGGCATCCGCGAAGCGGCGCCATGGGGCGGCAAAACTGCCACCAAACTCGGTGACAACCAGCGCACCGGCGCCATGACCATCCTGGAATGGCAGGCTTCCGAGCAACTGAACCTGAAATACGACCTGTTTTACAGCGAATTTGATATCGAAGAGCTGGAAGACCAGTTCTGGTTTGACGGCTGGGGCAACTGGGGCGGTGGCAGCAACTGGAACTACAACAACTCAGTCGCCAAACCGCAAATCATTACCAAAGCTGATGGCAGCCAGCAGCTGACCGGCGGCGGTATGTTGTGGGGCGCGCATTCGGCCAACAACGCTACCTGGTTCCAGGCCAATGAGTTATTAAGTACTGGCCTCAAGTCCGTCTGGGAAGGCGATGTCTGGACCATCAGTACCGACCTCGGTTATTCCGAAGCCAGCATCAAATCGCGCTGGGTCAACGTCACTTCCAGCTACTCAGGCCCAACGCCGCTCGACGTGCAGTGGTCCACCGCCGGTGGCCGTTTAGGCGTGGTGGTGAACGAGGACATCAGCAAACCGGAATACTACAAAGTGAACGGCATGACGGTCGACAGTGACCGTGACCTGACCGACGAAATGAGCAGCCTGAAACTCGACTTCGAACGCCGGCTGGACCATGCGCTGATTGAAAGTGTGTCCTTTGGTGGCCGTTTCTCCGACCGTGAAAAAGACAACGACGTGCAAAGCTGGTGGCAGGCGGTGAAAAACCCGAATGTGGCGAACTACGGCCGCCGTTATGCCTTAGGCGGCGGTTTACAGTCGCCGGATATGTATGGCTTTAACAACTGGGGCGATTTAGTGCAGCAGGCGTTTGGCGGCATCGACAACCGTTCGGCTTACAGCAAAACCGACCAGGACCGCATCAACAGCTGGTTTGTCAGCGAGAAAAACCAGGCGGTATATGGCATGGTGCGGCTGAACTCTGAACTGTTTGGCTTCAGCTACACCGGTAACGCCGGCGTGCGGTTAGTGAAAACTGATTCAGAATCCAGCGGTTACCAGTTTAAAGACAACCAGTATTCGCCGATCAGCGTCGACCACAGCTACACCGAAGTGCTGCCGTCGCTGAACCTGAACTTTGCGCTGAACGATGAAACCCAACTGCGGGTTGGCCTGTCGCGCGCTTTAGCACGGCCACCGCTGGTGGAAATGCGTACCGGCTTCCAGCTCGATTCACAAAGCCCGGTTAAAACCGGCTCGGGCGGTAACCCGCTGTTAGACCCATTTGTGGCGAACCAGCTCGATATCGGCGTGGAATATTACCTGTCGGAAGATCAGGCTCTAACCGTCTCCACCTTCTTTAAAGACTTAGAGAGCCACATCGGCAGCAGCACCGATAAGCTGACACTCAACGGTGTAACTTATGACTTCACCGGCCCGGTCAATGGCGACGGTGGTCAAATCAAAGGCTTTGAAATGATGTATCAGCAGGCGTTTAAAAACCTGCCGGCACCGTTCGATGGCCTGGGGTTCTACGCCAACTACTCCTACACCGACAGCAACGTCTATGAGTTTGTACCAAAAGACAATCCGCTGCCGCTCGGTGGCCTGTCCAAAGACGTCGCTAACCTGACGCTGTGGTACTACAAAGCCGGTTTCGACGCCAAAGTGTCTTACAACTACCGCAGCGGCTTTACCCGGGTCGGCAGCTGGACACCGTCTGAAATCAACAGCATAGACGCAGAAACCACGCTGGACGCCAGTGTGTCGTACGAAGTGAACAGCCAGCTGAAGCTGATGTTGCAGGGCCAGAACCTGACCAACGAAGCCTCAACCTCTTACTTCGACAATGACCCAAGCCGGATTGGCAGCTACCTCGACTGGGGCCGCCGTTTCCTGATTGGTTTCTCTTACTCGATGTAACAGTTCAACCCGGCAGGCTGCTTTGGCCTGCCGGTGTTGTTTCCATGCTGGCACAAGCCGGATCTGACTCAATCAAGGGAGCAAACGATGGCCGAACATCTGCTGCTGACCGGCGCTTCGGGCGGCATTGGCCGCGTCTTGGCGCTGCAACTGGCCAAAGCCGGTTATCGCCTCAGTTTGCACGGTCGTGATGCCGCAAAGCTGGCCGAAACCTGCGCCCAGGTATTGGCCCTGGCACCGGCAGCGCAGCTCGTGCAGCACGCCGCCTTTGATTTAACCGACCCGGCCGCGCTGATTGCCTTTTGTCAGCAAGCCGAAGCCGCTTGCCCGGTTGATGGGCTTATTAACTGTGCCGGCGCCAACTTAAGCCGGACGCCGGCGCAAAGCCCAGACTGGCCGGCGCTGGAGCAAATGCTGGCGCTGAATTTCCGGGCGCCGCTGCTGCTACAGGAATGCCTGTTGCCCGGCATGCTGGCGCGTGGTCACGGCACTATTTTACAGGTGCTGAGCACTTGCGTCAGTTTCGCCAATCCCGGTGTGGCGGCTTACAGCGCCAGCAAAAGCGCGCTGGAAAGTTACAGCAAAGTACTGAGGCGGGAACTGCAGGACAGCGGCGTGCGGGTGCTGCATTTAATTCCCGGCGGCGTCGATACCGGCTTCCGGCCTCAGGCGCGGCCTGAATACTTAACGCCGGACGATGTCGCAACCGCCGCGCTCGCGATGTTGCAGGCGCCGCAGAGTGCGCATTGGCACGAGCTGGTGCTGCGGCCACAAGTTGAACGCAACTGGGCTTAAGTTGAACACAACGGGGCGTAAGCCAGTTCATCATTTTTTTGTGCAAGGATTTTTCATGACGCGTTTTTTTGTTCCAGCTGCCGCCTTGGGCCTCAGCTTGCTGAGCTGGCAAACGGTTGCCAATGAGACTGTCGCTTTACCGGCGGTTCCTGCAGTCGTTGCGGCCTGTCCGTCCCAGCTCCAGACCAGCGCCTGCGACCTGACCGTGCATCACTGGTTATTCAGCAAAGACACCCAGGGCGCCGGTCAGCTGCCGGCTGCCAATGCGACCTGGGAACTGGTGCGGCTGCCGCATACGCCCAAGCGTGAACCAATGGTCGTCAACGACCAGTGGCAAGGCACTATGTGGTACAAAACCACGCTGGATTTATCGAAACAGCAATCAGGCCAGCAGCTGTGGCTGCAGTTTGGCGGCGCGATGAATGTGGCCGATGTCTATGTCGACGGCATGCATTTACGCCAGCATCTTGGTGGTTATCTGCCGTTTAGCGTCGATTTAACGCCTTATCTGCAGCAACAGGCCAAACGGCCAGAAACGGTCGAAGTACTGGTGCGGCTGGATAACCGCGACCATGCGCTGACCGGTTTAAAACCACTCAAGCAACTCGATTTTAATCCTTATGGCGGCCTGTACCGGCCTGTCACGCTGGCGCTGCGCCCGACGCTGCACATCAGCTCAGAGCAATTAAGCAGCACAGTCGCTGGCGGCGGCGTAGCGGTCAGTTATCCGCAGATAAGCCGGGAGTCAGCCACTCTGATGGTCGCGACTGAACTGCAATCTGCTGCGACGGCACCAGCTTCAGCCCGGCTCAGCCAGCGAATTTTGCAAAACGGCAAACTGGTCAGCCAAACTCAGGCGCAATTAAGCCTGGCGGCCGGTAAAAAACAAACGCTGCAGCAACAGCTGACTATCAAGACACCACAGCTTTGGAGCCCGCAACAACCGGCGTTGTATCAGCTGGTGACCGAACTGTGGCAAGGCGAGCAATTACTGGAGCGGCAACAGCGTAACATTGGCCTGCGCACTATCGCTTTTGATACCCAGCATCAGCTGCTGTTAAACGGGCAAAAAACCTTTTTACGCGGCGTGAACCGCCATCAGGAATTCCCGCATTTGGGTTATGCCGTCGGACCTTTGGCTGACGAGCGTGACGCCATCCGCATCAAAGCTGCTGGTTTTGATTATGTCCGGCTGTCGCATTATCCACAGTCCAAAGCCTTTATGGACACGGCCGACCGCTTAGGTTTGCTGCTGCTCGACGCCATTCCCGGCTGGCAATATCAGTCGCTGGACCCGGCTTTTGCTGCTTTGATGGAGCAAAACTGCCGCGATTTAATCCGCCGCAGCCGCAATCATCCAAGCATTCTGGCCTTTGAGTGTTCCTTAAATGAAACCCCAATGTCGCCGGCGTTGATTAAGCGCCTGCATCAGACGGTGAAACAAGAAGCGCCCTGGGGCTATTCCGCTGGCTGGATGCCTGGCTTTGATTTGTATCTGCAGGCCCGCCAGCACCGGCTGCAACATTACACGCCACCCACTCAGCCTTATGTGGTGTCCGAATATGGCGACTGGGAATACTACGCGCAGGACGCCGGTTTTGCCCAGCACCAGTGGCAGGGTTTAAAAGCCGAAGCGCGCACTTCGCGCCAGCTGTTATCCGCCGGTGAAACCCGCTTGCTGCAACAAGCCAGCAATTTGCAGGAAGCGCACAACGACAACCTGCGCACGCCAGCTTTTGCCGACGGTTATTGGGTGATGTTTGACTACAACCGAGGTTATGCCGATGACCTGGAAGCCTCGGGCCTGATGAGCATCTACCGTGAGCCGAAATACAGCTATTACCTGTTCCAAAGCCAGCGCCCCGCCAGTGAACAATCGGCCCTCTACCCTTCTGGCCCCATGGTGTTTATCGCCAGTGACTGGACTGGCGAAGGCGTGGCTGTCGGACAAAAAGTGCAGGTGCGGGTATTCAGCAATGCCGACCAAGTGGCGTTGTACTTAAACGGCAAGCTGGTCGAGACCCGTACTGCGACCCGACAAGCTGGCGAAAATTCGATGTCTGACCGCATCGCCAAACCGCCATTCGAATTCAGCCTGCCGGCTTTTGTGCCGGGCACGCTTGAAGCTAAAGCGCTAATCAACGGCAAGGTGGTGACTGAACATCAGGTGCACACGCCAGGCCCGGCCGCCGCTATTCAAATTGCGGTTGATAACACAGGCCCGGCGCCGGCAGCCTTTGATGAGGTTTTTGTCAAAGCGCAGCTGATCGACAGCAAAGGCAACCCGCTGCGCACCAGCGGCGTGACGCTGACTTTCCACAGTGCAGATCTGGATATCGTTAACCCGGAACCGGTAGTCACTGAGCGTGGCGTTGGCGTGGTGCTGGTGAAAACCGGCGCGGCGGGCCTCAAAGGCCGTTTAACGGTCTCAGCTGCCGGGCTGCCGGCCGCCAGTATTCAATTTTAACGGAGTAACACGGATGAAAATCCTGCTGACCGGCGGCGCCGGTTATATCGGTTCTCACACCGCGCTGGCCCTGATGGCACGCGGCCATCAGCTGGTGCTGGTGGATAATTTCAGTAACAGCCAAAGCGAAGTATTAAAGCGGCTTAGTAATTTAAGCCAGGGGTTGCCCGGCAGCTTTGATTTTCACCAGCTGGATATCTGTGATGCCCCGGCACTGGCTGCCGTGTTTGCTAACAACGCCGCAGCCGGGCAAAACTTTGATGCCGTGATCCACTTTGCCGGCTTAAAAGCAGTTGGTGAATCGGCGCGCGAACCGCTGAAATATTATCAGCACAATGTCGCCGGCACTGTGACGCTGCTGAATGTGATGCAGCAGTATCAGGTGAACAGTCTGGTATTCAGCTCGTCGGCGACAGTCTACGGCGACCCGGCGAGCCTGCCGCTGACCGAACAATCGCCAACCGGACCACAAAGTGTCTATGGCCGCAGTAAGTTTATGGTTGAGCAAATCCTCGCCGACTATAACGCGGCCAATCCGGCGTTTTCTGCGGTGGTTCTGCGGTACTTCAACCCGGTCGGCGCGCACCCGTCGGGTCAGCTCGGTGAAGACCCACAAGGCATCCCGAACAACTTATTGCCATTTATCAGCCAGGTCGCGGTTGGCCGGCGTGAGGCGCTCACCGTGTTTGGCAACGACTACCCGACGCCAGACGGCACCGGCGTGCGCGATTACATCCATGTGCTGGATTTAGCCGACGGCCACGTCCGCGCGCTGGAACAGCTACACAACAGCCCCGGCCACCACCTGTTTAACCTCGGCACCGGCCAGGGTTATTCGGTGCTGCATATGGTCGAAGCCTTCCGCCAGGTGTCGGGCCACCCCATTCCACTGACTTTCGCGCCACGTCGCCCCGGCGATGTCAGTGCCTGTTATGCCGATGCCGGCAAAGCGCTGCAACAACTGGGCTGGCAGGCCAAACTCCATTTAACTGATATGGTCAGCGACACCTGGCGCTGGCAACAACAAAATCCGCAGGGCTATCGCACTGGCGGCGCTGCAGAGGAAAATGCTGATGTCTGAAGTTCATACCTTGTCTGAGCACACTACTTTTGATCCAGTCGAGCACCCGCACCGCCGGCTCAACCCGCTGACCGGCGACTGGGTGCTGGTATCGCCGCACCGCGCCAAACGGCCCTGGCAAGGCCAGGTCGAAGCGGCCGACAACAGCGTGCAGCCGTCCTATGACGAAACTTGTTATCTGTGCCCGGGCAACGTGCGGATCAACGGCGCGCACAACCCAAAGTATCAGGGTCCTTTTGTATTTCAGAACGACTTTGCTGCACTGAATACCCAGACGCCGGATGCGGCGTTCAATCAGGAAGATTTGCTGCAATTACAGGCCGAACAAGGCTGCAGCCGGGTGATCTGCTATTCACCGGATCACAGCAAAACGCTGCCGGAACTGAGCATCAGCGAAATCCAGGCGGTGATCCAATGCTGGATTGGCCAATATCAGGATTTATCACGCGACTACGGCTGGGTGCAGGTGTTTGAAAACAAAGGCGCCATTAACGGCTGCTCCAATCCGCATCCGCATGGCCAGATTTGGGCCAGTAAAGGCATTCCGACGCTGCCGGCACGCGAAGATGCACAGCAGGCGGCTTATTTGGCCAAACATGGCAAGAATTTATTGCAGCGCTACGCCGAATTGGAACTGGCTGACCGCTCGCGGCTGGTACTGGACAATGCCGACTGGCTGGTGGTGGTGCCGTATTGGGCCAGCTGGCCTTTTGAAACGCTGTTGCTGCCCAAGCGCGCCGTGCAGCATCTGGAACAGTTGACTGAAGCGGAACAATTGAGCCTCGCGGAAATTCTGCAGGCACTGACTATTCGTTACGACAATCTGTTTCAGTGCTCTTTCCCTTATTCGATGGGCTGGCACTGTGCGCCATATGGCGTCACTGATAACACGTCAGCGACAAACGACCACTGGCAGCTGCACGCGCATTTTTATCCGCCGCTGCTGCGCTCCGCCAGCGTGAAAAAGTTTATGGTAGGTTATGAAATGCTGGCTGAAACCCAGCGTGATATGACCCCGGAACAGGCCGCCGCGCGCTTACGTGATTTGCCGGCCACTCATTATAAAAAGGCAGCAACAGGAGTCACAGCATGAGTCTGTCCGGCGCTCTTCAGAACATGGTCAAAACAACTTTCCAGCGCGAATTTGGCGCGGACGCCACGCAGCTGTTCAGTGCACCGGGGCGCGTTAACCTGATTGGCGAACACACCGACTACAACGACGGTTTTGTGCTGCCCTGCGCCATTCAGTTTGAAACGGTGCTGGCCAGCCGCCTGGTGCCGGGTTCAAACCAGATTGAAATCTTCGCGGCGGATTATCAGCAGCTGCATGTGATTGATTTAACTGAAACTATCCAGCCTGTGTCGACACCGCGCTGGGCTAATTATGTCCGTGGTGTGGTGGCTGGTCTACAGCAACGCGGTCTGACGCTGCCAGGCTGTCAGCTGGTGGTCGGCGGCAACGTGCCACAAGGCGCCGGATTAAGCTCGTCAGCGTCTTTGGAAATGGTGTTGGGGCTTGGTCTCAGTACGCTGGCAGGCGCGCCACTGTTGCCACGCGACAATGCGCTCAATGGTCAGCAGGCTGAACATCAGTTTGCCGGTTGTCAGTGCGGCATTATGGACCAGCTGGTCAGTGCCGCCGGTTTAGCCGGTCAGGCGCTGCTGCTGGATTGTCGCAGTCTCGATTATCAGACGGTACCGATGCCGGAGTCGTTACAGGTATTAATCATCCATTCCAACGTCAAACGCGGCCTGGTCGACAGCGCTTACAACGAGCGGCGGGAACAGTGTGAAGCAGCGGCGAAGTTTTTTGGTGTCAAAGCGCTTAGAGATGTCACGCTGGAACAGTTAGAAGCAGCGCAACTGGGAGCTTCGAATAGCCAGCTCGACCCGCTGATTTATGCCCGCGCCCGTCATGTCATCAGCGAAAATAACCGCACTGAAGCCGCAGCTGTGGCGCTCAGAAGCGGCGATATCAAAACTTTAAGCGCACTGATGGCGCAGTCGCATCAGTCGATGCGCGACGATTTTGCTATCACAGTGCCGGCCATTGATTTTCTGGTGGCTGAAGTTGCTGCGATTTGTGGCGAACGTGGCGGTGTGCGGATGACCGGCGGTGGTTTTGGCGGTTGTGTGGTCGCGCTGTTACCAGCCGATTTAGTCGAGCCGGTGTGCCAGCATTTAAGCCAGGTCTACCCGGCGGCGCATCAGTTGGAACCAACTTTTTACTTGTGTCAGGCCAGCGCCGGAGCCCGCGCTTTATGAACGCGCTGGTCGCCGCGCAGCGGCTGGCGCTGCAACTGACGCCAACAGCGCTGACGCCACACGCCATCAGCTGCAGCGGTGGCCTCACAGTCACAGTGTTGCCTTATGGCGCTCGTGTGCAAAGCATCAAACTGCACGGTCAGGAGCTGACGTTGTCGCAAGCCGACCCACAGTTTTATCTGACCGACAGCGCAGCACTGGGCGCCAGTGTTGGCCGGTATGCCAATCGCATCGCCGGCGCCTGTTATACCGATAGCATGGGCCAGCAGCATCAGCTGAGCGCCAGTCAGCCACCGCATTGCCTGCATGGCGGCGCGCAAGGTTTTGCGCAGCGCGTCTGGACAGTCCTGGAGCACAGCGCCGACAGCTTGCTACTGGAACTGATAAGCCCCAATGGCGACCAGGGTTTTCCCGGTACTTTGAGAGTGCAGCAGCGCCTGCAGGTGGTTGATTCTATTGACAGTCTGGGCCGGCCTGGCGGCGAATTACAGCTCAGTTTCACTGCAACTACAGACGCCGAAACCGTCGTCAACCTGACCAATCACTGTTACTTTAACCTGGCGCCGCAACAAACAGTGGAAGCGCTTGCAGCGCATCAGTTAGAGTTAATGGCCGAGCAGTATCTGGCAGTCGACGAGCGCGGTATTCCGCTGCCGGACGCAGTGCGCAGTGTCAGCGGGCATGAGTTTGATTTTCGCACACCAAAAGCCGTTGGGCCTTGGTGCCGGCAAAGCACTGATTTGCCGCATGGGCTGGACCATTGCTTTGTCGTGAAGCCAGCAAAGGAAACGCTGCCACTGCAGGCCAGACTTAGTCACGGCCGCGGCGCAGCGCAACGCGCGCTGGAACTACGCATTACCCAGCCCGGTGTGCAGGTTTATGTCAGCACCTATTTAGGTGCCCCTTTTGCGCCTTATCAGGGCATCTGTTTAGAAGCGCAGAATTTCCCGGACGCACCAAACCGGCCAGACTTTCCATCGGCCGTGCTCAGGCCGGGCGAGCTGTATCAGCAGCAGATTTTTTACCGTTTTAGTTAAGACCAAAGGCTGAAATTTATAACAACAAACTCCCGGCATAGCGGGAGATCACAGGAAAATCCAGGATAGGTTATGACTTTATCAACACTCGACATGGCGATTTTTGTCGTCTACATCCTCGGCCTGCTGTTCGTCGCCTATTGGGTGTCGCGCGAAGAAAAAGGCCATCAGAAAAATACCAACGAATACTTTCTGGCCGGCAACAGCCTGCCGTGGTGGGCGATTGGCGCCTCGTTGATTGCCGCAAATATCTCCGCCGAACAAATCATCGGTATGTCCGGTTCGGGTTATGCCATTGGTCTTGGCATCGCATCCTATGAATGGATGGCGGCGCTGACGCTGATGTTAGTCGGTAAATATTGCCTGCCGATTTTCCTGAAAAAACAAATCTATACGATGCCGCAGTTCCTGCAGCAGCGTTTTGATAACCGCGTCCGTACCACACTCGCCATCTTCTGGCTGGCGGTCTATGTGTTTGTCAATTTAACGGCCGTGCTGTGGCTGGGTGCTTTGGCGGTGAATGCGCTGACTGGCATTGACCTGTTCTGGAGTATGGCGCTACTGGCGTTATTTTCAGTCAGCTATTCACTGTATGGCGGCCTTAAAGCCGTGGCTTTTACCGACATTCTGCAAGTGGTGCTTTTAGTATTCGGTGGCCTGTTTATGTCGTATCTGGCGCTTAACATGATTGGCGCCGGCGCTGGTGTACTGGCTGGTTTTGACACTTTGCTTGCCAAAGCGCCGGAAAAATTCGACATGATTTTAAGTCCGGACAATCCGCATTATGCCAGCCTGCCGGGCATTTCAGTGTTGGTTGGTGGTATGTGGGTGATGAACTTAAGTTACTGGGGTTTTAACCAATATATTATCCAGCGCGCGTTGGCCGCATCCAGCTTGCGTGAAGCGCAAAAAGGTATCGCTTTTGCCGCCTTTCTGAAGCTGTTAATGCCGGTGATTGTGGTATTACCGGGTATTGCTGCGGTGCTGATCCTGCCGGATTTAGCTAAACCAGATCAGGCCTATCCACAAATGATGGCGTTGATGCCTTCTGGCCTGAAGGGCCTGATTTTTGCGGCTTTAGTGGCGGCGATTTTGTCGAGCCTGGCGTCGATGACCAACTCAGTGGCCACCATTTTCACCATGGATTTATATGCGCAGGTCAAACCAAGCGAAAGCCAGCAGCATTATGTGTTAGTCGGCCGCGCCGTCAGTTTGCTGTCGCTGTTGATTGCACTCTTTACTGCCAAACCGCTGCTCGGTGATTTTGACCAGGCGTTCCAATATATTCAGGAATTTACCGGCTTCTTTACGCCAGGCATTGTGGTGCTGTTTTTTATGGGCATGTTCTGGAAAAAAACCACCGCCGATGCTGCGCTGCTGGCTGCGGTCGGTTCTGCGGTATTCAGCTTCCTGTTTTACCAGTTCTGGCCGGCGCTGCCGTTTATGGATCGGGTTGGTCTGGTGTTCCTGCTGTGTCTGGGCCTGGCTATCGTGGTGTCTCTGTTGCAAGGCAATAAAAATCAGGCAGGTGCGGTGGAACTGAACGACATCAGCTTTGACACCAGCAAAGGTTTTAGCCTGTCGTTGGCGCTGGTCGTCTTGGTGTTGGTAGTGTTCTATAGCGTGTGGTGGTGATGATGCGGTTCCAGCCAAAAACACTGCTGACACTGGCGGCGCTGTCACTCAGCGCCACCGCCAGCGAATCTTATGTCAAAGACGGTATCTGGTATCAGACCGGTGCTGCCAGCGCAGCGTCACCGCAAGGCAAAGCGGAAGAAGTGGCGCTGTTTGGCGCCAACTACAGCCTGCCGTTTGCCTTTGGTTATCGTTCGGTCAAAGCTATGGGCTTGTCGCACGAGGAGATGATCCGGCTGGATGTGGCGCATCTGGCGCGTTTAGGTGTGACGGCGTACCGCATCCATTTGTGGGACCGTTTAATCAGTGACCGCGACGGCAATCTGCTGAACAACGAGCATCTGCAGCTGTTTGATTTTTTGCTCTCAGAACTGAAGCGCTACAACATCAAAGCCGTCGTGACGCCGATTGGCTGGTGGGGCAGCGGTTATCCGGCGCCGGACCCGCAAGAGCCTGGTTTTTCCGTGCTGTACAGCAAAAACCAGATGAACGAAAAAGCTGATGCCATTCAAGCGCAAAAGCGCTATTTAACGCAGCTGATGGCACATAAAAACCGCGATGGTGTGCCCTACGCCAAAGACCCGAATATTCTGGCGTTTGAGCTGTTTAACGAACCGAAACACGCCGACGCCGGCGCGGTGACGGCTTATGTCAACGGCCTGATCCAGGTCATGCGCGACGCTGGTGTCACTAAGCCATTGTTTTACAACAGCAGTGAACAAGGTAACTGGCCGGAATTTGTCAAAGCGCTATGTGAAAGCAATATCGATGGTGTGTCTTTTCAGTGGTATCCAACCGGATTACTGAAATACAGCAGCCTGCAGAGCAATGTGCTGGGTTCAGTCGCCCAGTATCACAACCCGTTTAAAGACATCGCGGCATGCGCCGGCAAAGCGCGGATGATTTACGAATTTGATGCCGCCGATGTCAAAGCGCCGCTGCTGTACCCGGCGATGGCGCGCAGTTTCCGCACTGCTGGTTTCCAATGGGCCACGCAATTTGCCTACGACCCGGCCGCGCTTGCCGCCAGCAATGCTGAATACAACACGCACTATTTAAATTTGCTGTACACCCCGGCCAAAGCCATCAGCTTTTTAATTGCCGGCGAGGTGTTTCGTGGCCTGCCACGCGGCGCGGATACCGGGGCTTATCCGGCATCGAATCAGTTTGGTGGTGCTGCGCTGAATATCACGTTAGACCCAGTGCGCGGTCTGGCGCTCCTGAATAACGGCAGCCGTTTTTATCACAGCAATAGCACGACTGATAAGCCTGTGAATGCAGACCAACTTCGTCATATCGCCGGTGTCGGCAGCTCGCCGCTGGTGCAATATCAAGGCAGCGGCGCTTATTTTCTCGACCAACAACAAGCTGGCTTATGGCAGCTGGAAGTGTATCCGGATGCAACTGAACTGGACGACCCGCACCAGAACTCCAGCTTAAAACGCGAAGCGGTGCGGCTGTCGGTCAGTGCGCGTGACATGACGATTCAGCTGGCCGATTTGGGCAAAAATTTTCTGCTACAACGCGCAGATGGCACTCAGCTGGCCGCGAAAAACGGCTTAGTGACACTGACGCCAGGCCGTTATCTGCTGGCGAAAACAGCAGCGCTGCTGGCACAAGCGCAAAAGCCAACGCCAAATTCAACGCGGCCGTTTTTATTACCGGAAATCATGGCCAAACCGGCGCTGCTGGTCCATCAACCGCTGCGCCAATGGTCCATCGACCAGCCGCTGCCGGTCTGTGCTCAGTTATCTGCCTCTCAGGTATCCGGCCTGAAAGTCAGCCTGTATTACCGGCTCGCCGGTGAAGGTCAGGTACAGCAACAAGCGATGCAAGCGGAAGATTTAGGCCGCTATTGCACCAAGCTGAAGTTGCCAGCACAAAGCGGTCTGCTGCAATATCAGCTGGTACTACAAGAAAATAGCAAGACGCTGAGTTTCCCTGGCGCGGTCGAAGCGCTGCCGTCGGACTGGGATTTCCCGCAAAACCCGCAACATCATTTCAGCACTTTGTTGCAACAACCCGGCGCTGCAGTGCCGCTGTTTGATACGCGCGTCGACCAGACCACTTTGCTCTATCCAAAAGATGCGCAAGTCACTCAGCAATGGCTGGCTGGCGAGCGTCAGCAGGGCCTGGCATTACGGCTACGGCCGGCCAAAACGCCGGACTGGCAACAACCGCCTTTGCCGTTGCTGCGCACCGAAACCCATGCGGTGATGGGGCTGACGCAACGCGATTTAGCCGGGTACACTAAGGTCGCTATTAAGATGCGTGCAGTGAAAGAAAAGCTGCCGGTGCGCTTTGCGCTGCTGAACAAAGACGGTCTGGCGTTTGGTATTGACCTAGAAGCGAGCCCCGACTGGCGTTATCAGCTGGTACCACTGAGCGCACTGCAAGCCACGCCCACCCTGCTGACCCAAGCCTACCCGACTTTTATGCCGGCACAGCTTGCGCATCAGGGCCAGAGCCTCGGTGATTTGTCGCAGCTACAGGGCACGCAGTGGCAGTTGCTAGTCCCGAGCGATGGCAATAACGCACTGGAAATTGCCGAAGTGAGTTTAATGCGTTAACGGAGCCTCATTGCCAAACCGCGCCACCAAAAACCAGGCTAACACTGCCCAGGCCAACACCAGCCAAAAGGTCCAGCGCTACTTATTAGCCGCTGGCTTTTTGGCATTGTTTTTTGCCAACCAGAGTGTGCTGGTGCTCGCCGTGCCGTTTTATCAGATGACGCTGGCACTGGACCCGGTTTGGCTTAGTCTGGCGATCGCCGGGCCTATGCTGCTGGGTAGTAGTATCAGCGGTTATGTCGGCCGCGCGTCGGACCGCTGCCAAAGCCGGTTTGGCCGGCGCCGGCCGTTTTTACTGGCGGGTGTGCTGGGCTTAAGCCTGAGTTTTGTGCTGATGTGGCAAGTGCCCGCCAACTGGCCGCCGCTATGGCAACTCGGCTATTTCTCGCTGCTGTCGTTGTTGTTTTTTCTGGCGCTGCCGCTATTGGCGGTGCCTTTATCAAGTCTGGTATTTGAGCAAACACCAGATCCACAGCAGCGCACGGCGGTGTTTGGCCTGGCCAGTGCGGTGCAAAAACTCGGCTCTTTGGGCTATCAGTGGCTGGTGCCGTTGTCGCAACTGGCGCTGTTCAGCAGTTTTCAGCAAGGCGTACGCTGGGTCGGCGCCCTGACCGGCACCCTGCTGATTGCGCTGCCAGGCTTATTGTTGGCATTTCGCGCCCGCGATAAAACTCTGGATACAACTCAGGATAAAAGCCTCGACCAAAACAGCGCGATACCGGCAACACAGCCCCCGGTCGCAGCGCGCGACAGCCTGAGCCTGTTACGCCAACGCCCGCTGCTGCGCTGGTTATTGCTGTTATGCCTGCTGCAACTCTGTGGCTGTGCTTTTGTCGCGACGCTGGATTATTACCTGTTGGTCTATGCGATGAATCAGGCCGATTTAGTCGCCGGTTCCTGGTGGAAAGCCTTGTTATCCAGTGGCTATGCTTTGGCTGGTCTGGCTTTTGTCCCCGTGCTTGGCTGGAGCAGCCGGCGCTTTGGCGCCGTACGCACTTTGTGCTGGGTCTTTGTGCTGAATCTTATCGGCGGCGGCGCCAAATGGTGGTTGTATCAGGGCGAACCGACTTATTGGCTGCTATTCGACGCATTACTTTGCAGTGCGGCCTGGACCGCGATGGCGATGCTGATCCCGCCTTTGTTAGCCCAGACCGAACCGGCCGGCAGCAGCCAATATGGCGCCATCTCTGCGCTGCATCATTGGGTGGTCAGTGTCAGCGCAGCGTTGTCTATGTTATTGTCTGGCCTCGCTTTAAATACGCTTGGCTTTGCCGCCAGCGCCGGTGCAGCGCAGGCTGACGGCGTACTGGACGCCATGCGGCTGTTATTAAGTGGCGGCACTGTGCTTTGTAGTCTTTTCGCCCTGTTGGTGCTTTGGCACGTGCAGCGGCTGCAGTTTTTGGAGGAACACCGCTGATGGCCAATATTAAAGATGTCGCCCGCGTCGCCGGCGTATCGATTGCGACCGTATCGCGCGTCATCAATGGCAATCATAAGGTCGGCGATGCTTGCCGTGCCCGGGTGCAAAAAGTCATCAAAGAGCTGGGTTACCGGCCCAACAGCAATGCGCAGGCCTTAGTCAGCAAAACCAAAAGCACCATTGGCCTGGTCACACCAAAACTGGCGATGACCTTTTTCGGCACCCTGGCTGCCGGCGTGGAAAAAACCGCCCGCGAACAGAGCTACAAGCTGCTGATGGCCAATTCGATGTATGAAACCCAGTCGGAACTGGACGCCATCAATTCACTGCGCGACCACAACTGCCAGGCCATAGTGCTGCACAGCGAATATTCCGACGAAAAAACCCTGATTAAACTGGCCGAAGAGATCCCCGGCCTGGTGCTGGTCAATCGCTATATTCCGGCCATCGCCCATCGTTGTGTCTGGCTCGATAACATCGCTGGCGCTGCTTATGCCACGCAGATGCTGCTGGAGAAAAACCACCGCGACTTTGCTGTCATCACCAGTATTTATCAAAACCGTGACCCCGGCGCACGGCTGCAAGGCATCCGCCAGACGCTGGCCGGGGCGCAAATCACGCTCAAAGATGAAGCGATTGAAGAATCCACCGCCAATATCGAAGGTGGTATGCAGGCGGTTGAGGCATTGCTCAAACGCAAAGTGCATTTCACCGCGCTGTTGGCCTACAATGACTTAATGGCGGTCGGTGCTATTCATGCACTCTTTGCCGCCGGCTTACGCGTGCCGGAAGATGTGTCAGTGGTGGGTTTTGACGACCTGATTGTCGCCCGCGCCTGCCGGCCCCAGCTCACCACCATGCATTACCCGGTCGAAGAAATGGCCAGCTACGCCGCCCGCCTTGCCATTGAGCTATCCAGCAACCCAACGGCAGAGCCGGCGCATCGCACGCATTTGTTTTTATCGCAGCTGATCGAGCGGGATTCGGTGGCGGCCGCCAAGTAAAGCATCGCGCTACACAGTCCTGCCTCACCGGGCAGGAAGCGCTATGCCTGTTCCGCTGAAAACAGTAGAATAGCCGTCTCTCTCAACCACCAACGTGACCATCGCTTTGCACCCAGCATCCTCTACTCCCGATCTTTTACACCAAACGCTGAAACAAACCTTTGGTTACAGCGAATTTCGTTTTGGTCAGGTCGAGATCATCGAGCAGGTGCTGGCTGGCCGCGATTGTTTTGTGCTGATGCCAACCGGCGGCGGCAAATCGATGTGTTATCAGTTGCCGGCGTTGTTGTTGCCGGGCGTGACTGTGGTGGTATCGCCGTTGATGTCGCTGATGAAAGATCAGGTCGACGGTTTACAGGCGATGGGCATTGCTGCTGATTTTGTTAACAGCAGCCTGGCGCGTGAACAGGTGCTGGACGTGTTCCGCCGCTTACGCGATGGCCAGGTTAAGCTGCTGTACGTGGCACCAGAACGACTGCTGCAGGAGCAGTTTTTGCAGCGCCTCGGTGATGTCGGCGTCAGCCTGTTTGCCATCGACGAAGCGCATTGTGTGTCGCAATGGGGCCACGATTTCCGGCCGGATTACATCGCCTTATCGCGGCTGAAACAACAATTCCCGCAAGTGCCGTTATTGGCATTGACCGCCACCGCCGACCCGGCGACGCAGCAGGATATCCGCCAGCAGCTGGGTTTGTACCAACCTTTTATCAGCATCAGCAGCTTTGACAGACCCAATATCCGCTACACAGTGCTGGAGAAATTCCGCCCGCTGGAACAGCTGGTCACATTACTGAAAAGCCAGGAAAATCAAAGCGGTATTGTCTATTGTTCGTCACGTAAAAAAGTCGACGAACTGGCCGAGCAGCTCAAAGGCAAAGGCTTTGCCGTTGGCGCTTATCATGCTGGCCTCAGTAACGAGCAACGCGCGCTGGTGCAGGACCAGTTCAAACGCGACCAGCTGCAGCTGATTGTAGCTACCGTTGCTTTTGGCATGGGCGTGAATAAACCAAATATCCGCTTTGTCGTGCATTTTGATTTGCCGCGCACCATCGAAGCCTATTATCAGGAAACCGGCCGCGCCGGCCGCGACGGCGTTGCCGCCGAAGCCATCATGCTATTCGACCCGGCCGACACGGCGCGCACCCGTAAATGGATTGAAACCGACGAAAACCAAAGCCGGATTGAAGTAACTTTGCAGCGTTTTAATGCGATGGCAGCTTTTGCTGAAGCCCAGACCTGCCGCCGCCAGGTGCTGCTGAATTATTTCGGCGAAGCCAGTCAGCAGGCCTGCGGCAACTGCGATATTTGTCTAGACCCACCACAGCGTTTTGACGGCACTGAGCTGGCGCAAAAAGCGCTGTCTTGTGTGTTTCGTGTTGGCCAGAGCTTTGGTATGCACCATGTCATCGACGTGCTGCGCGGCAGTCAGGGCCAGAGAATCACTGAACTTGGCCACGACAAACTGTCCACTTACGGCATCGGCAAAGACAAAAGCCATGATTATTGGCTGTCAGTACTGCGCCAGCTGATTCACTACGGTTTGTTGCAACAAGACATCACCCGCCACTCCGTGCTGCAGTTATTACCAGCCGCCCGGCCGGTACTCAAAGGCGAAACCAGCCTGCAACTGGCGATTCCGCGCTTAAGCGCACCGACGTCACCGAAAGCCGGCAAAGTCCAGCAAAAACAGGATTACGACCGGCTGCTGTTCAGCAAACTACGCGCGCTGCGCAAACAAATCGCCGAACGCACCGACGTCGCGCCTTTTGTCGTATTCAGCGACGCATCGTTAATCGAAATGGCCCAGCAAATGCCCACCAGCCGCAGCGATTTCCTCGCCATCAGCGGCGTCGGCCAGACCAAACTCAGCCGTTATGGCGATGAGTTTCTGGATTTGATTGCCGAGTATTTGGATCAGTAGGTGTCTGGCTGCGCTGGTTTTTGCCCTGCGGGCGGCGGCTTTACTGTGATATTTATTATCTCCTCTGCGGTGAGACCGTCTAGCAGAGAGTTCACCTGCCGGTGAGTTACTTTCTTTTGTTTCAGCAAAAGAAAGTAACCAAAGAAAAACCGACCCCGGTTACGCTCGAAAGCCCGCTGAAAATCAACAGTTTGAGGCGCCGGCGTAACTCGCAGGCTGCTACCGTCAGCCTGCTCAGACACCCGCCGTCTTAAAACCTCAAACTATTGATTTGCATCGGCTCGCTCCAACGGGGGACTGGTTTTCTTAGCTGTTACTGTTTTTACTGAACATTGTTTTAAAGCAAATCTAACTACTGCAGCAGGCTGCCCGTTGGAGCGAGCCGATGACAAATGGTGATTTGAGGTTTTAAGAAAACGAGTGTTTGAGCGATTCGACGCTAGCGAATCGCGAGTTGCGTTTTCGCCTCAAATTGCCATTTTTCAGCGGGCTTTCGAGCGGAACCGGGCAAAGGACCTGCGTCAGCAACAAGTGCCTCACCGGCAGGTGAACTCTTTGCTAGACGGACTAGCGGCAGCAGGAAAAAATGAAAAATAAATCAAAAACGCCGCCCGTCAGGGCAAAAAACCAAACCTGCAGCAGGCATTTGATAAACCGCTGATAAAACCTGCATAAATTTCTGATATCACACCACAGGATCTAGGCCTGCCCTTGCGCATTTTGCATGCTGGAACCGTTTCCTCTACCGGAAACATCCAAACAAAAACCAGCAAAAAAACAGGACATCCCGATGAAAAAATTACTGATCTTATCTGCACTTATGTTATCTGCGTCAGCACTGAGCTCTTCTGCCTTTGCGGCGGACTTACGCTGCACCGTCGGTGGCGACAGCCAAATCGGCTACTGCGACGCCATGATCTGGGGTAAACGCGCAGCACCGGCGTCTTTTAAAGTCGAAAATACCGCCAAAGCGGTCAGCCAATACATCTGGCAATCGCCCTCTGTATGTCAAAGCAAAACCACTGCCAGCTGCGCCTTCACTGCCTATTCTTTTGTCGAATATTCAGCGTCAGTGCTGGTGCTGTATACCGACGGTACTTATGAAAACCTGAACGCATCGCTGCGTTTTGAAGATGGCCGTTAAACCAGCCATTTATTGTGACACCACAACCTCTGCCGCTGCGGCCGGGGTTTGTGGTTGTGCGGCATAAAACGCGGCTACGTCGGCGATCTCCTGATCGGTCAGGCCCTGCGCCATCGGCGCCATCACCAGATGCTGACGCTGGCCGTCCCGATAAGCCTTAAGCGCCTGCTGCAGATAACCGGCTTTTTGCCCGGCCAGATTGGGATAATCCGCCAACACCGAAATTCCGTTTGCGCCATGACAGGCGCTGCACATCGCCGCTTTGGCCTCGCCACGGCTCAGATCGGCCGGCGCAGCCAACACCGGGCTCACCACTGCTGTCAGGAGCATTCCCATCAATATCCGCATTTGCCGCACCTCGCCGTGAAAGTTCGTTTGAGTAAAGCAAAAGCCGCTGATTACACAAGAAAATTGCTAAAATCGCTGTTTGCTTTCCGGCCACAGGACTCTGGCTATGCTTCGTTTGTTACAGATCACCAGCGCTGCCGAACCACCGGCGCACCTGCAGCTGAACTTCAGCCTGCAACCAGACCCGGCAGCTGATGCTCCGCAGTTGCTGCAGTGGTTGCAGCAATTTGTGCCGCTCAGCCGGTTTCAGGCCGAACTTAGTATGGATTTACTGCTAATCAGGTTCAGCTTTCGCGACCAGCCTTTTTATCTGCACGCGGAACACTATACCGGCAGCTGCTGGATTGATACTGACAGTGCGCCGGCAGATATGCTAATGTCGGAACTCCACGCGTTACTTGCACAAGATCTTAGTTAAAATTCATTTAGTTAACCGATTCAGACCTGAACACCGGGAAGGATGGCATGAGACCGCATTTTATTCTGCTTTGCGCGCTGTGGTTGTGTTGCTGCCTGAGCCCGGCAGCTTTGGCATTCCATGCAGAAATCATCCGCATTGACCCCAACCTGAAACAACAAAATCTGTTCCCGCATTTGTATTATCAACAGGTCGACGCCAATGTCGGGGTGGAAGATATCGTGTTTGAGCCAGCCAGACTGCATGCGTTTGTGCCGCTGGATCAGCCGAATAAGGCGCTGCGCAGCTACCCTGAGGCCATCTGGTTTATGGCGCGTCTGCATTACAGCAGCCAGCGCCCTGGCACAGTGGTGCTGAATTACGAATCGATAAACGCGGATCGGGTTGAGTTTTATTTGTACGACCGGCAAAGTCACGAACTGAGTCTGCTCAATCGTTCCGGTACCGAATTCCCCTTCAGCGAACGTATGCTGCAGGCGCGCAGCTTCGCCGTAGCATTGAATTTTAAAGCCGATCAGGAACTGGATTTGCTGGTCAAAGTGCAGGATGGCGCGGTGATCCCGTCCAACCTGCAACTTTACAGCAACGAAGAATTTGGCCGGCAGCTGCTGCAGCGACAACTGTCAGACGGCCTGATCCTCGGCATTTTGCTGGTGATGGCGCTGTACAATGCCATGTTGTACCTGAACGTGCGGGAACCGTTATACAGTTATTTTGCCGGCTTCTTTTTCAGCTTCAGCCTGATGGTCTCGATCTTAAACGGTGCCGGTTTTGCCATGGTCTGGCCGGAATATCCGGAACTGAACCCGGCGATTTTTTATGTGGCCGGCGGCGCCTGTATGCTGTTTCTGACGCTGGTGACCGGCGCCATAGTCCAAAGCAAACAACGCTGGCTCTGGTGGCTGAACCTGACCGCCAGTGCCGCGCTGTTATTCACCCCCTTATATGCGCCGCGTAGTATCCAGCTGGATTTGTTGCTGATTGTGGTGTTCCAGGTGATGACTACGAACCTGCTACAGGCCATCCGTTATGGTTTCAGCGGGCTGCCGCTGGCACGCACTTTTGCCATCGGCTGGCTGTTGTTTTTTGTCGCCAGCGCCGTGTTGCTGCTGACCGAATTCGGTTACCTCGACCATCTGCATTTGTGGCAATGGCTGTTAGTGATGTCGGTGATTTGCAGTATGTTGCTGATGAGCTACAGCCTGGCGCAGCGTCTGCAAAGTGCCAGCCAGCAGAGCGCAGAAGCGCATCAGCAGACCATCCGCTCTTTGCAGCAGTATTACGATATTTATCACAACGCCGTTGAAGGTCTGTTCAGTACCACGCTGGACGGCCAGTTGTTGTCTGCGAACCGGGCTTTGCTGAATATCCTCGGTTATCAGGAACTAAGCCAGATGGAAGTGGACGTGCAAAAACACGGCATGGGCCGCTATTACGCCAATCCGGACGACCGCCTGCAGATGGTCCGCCAGCTGCAGCACATCAGTAATCGGAGTTTTGAGCTGCGCGGCTTACGCGCCGACGGCACGCCGTTCTGGGCGCAAATGTCCGCCCGGTTAAGCCGCAATGCCCAGGGCGACGCCTTTATTCATGGCTCGCTGGTCGATATCACCGAGCAAAAAGTGGCACACGAACAACTGGCCTATCTGGCCTCGCACGACCCGTTAACCGGCCTGTATAACCGTCATCATTTCCTGTTGCTGGCACAACAGGCCTGGCAACGCCGGCAACTGGAACAGCACACCAGTGCGGTGCTCTTTATCGATATTGACCAGTTTAAACTGGTCAATACCACCTGTGACCATGCCGCCGGCGATGCGCTGCTGAAACAAATCAGTGACCAGTTAAAACGCGCTTTAGGCCAAACCGGTATCTTAGCCCGCATTGGCGGTGACGAATTTGGCGTGTTACTCAACGGCAAAACTGCACAAGAAGCCTTCAGCATTGCCTATTCGTTACTGGACGTCGTCAAAGAATTCCGCTTCTTCTGGCAGGACAGCCTGTTCAGCATCAGTGTCAGTATTGGTCTGACCGAGATCACGCCGGAGGATTTATCCGCCGAACAAACGCTGAAAAAGGCCGACTCCGCCTGTTTTGTTGCCAAAGAAAAAGGCCGCAACCGCATTCATTTGTTTAACGCCGACGATTCCGAGCTGCAGAAACATCAGTCTGAAGTGCAGTGGCTGCAGGTACTGCGTCACGCGCTGGAACAGGACAAATTTGTGCTGTATATGCAGCCTATTCAGGCCATCACGCAGCGTGACACCCTGGCACATTATGAATTGCTGCTGCGACTGGTCGGTGAAGACGACAGCATTATCGCGCCGGGGAATTTCTTAAGTTCGGCCGAACGTTATGGCCTGATGCCACAGATTGACCGCTGGGTGCTGCGCAGTTATTTCCGCTGGCTGGCGCAACATCCGCAGCATTTAACCACTTTGGGCCTGGCCAGTATCAATTTGTCCGGCGCATCGCTGGTGGACCCGCTGTTTAAAGCCTATGTACAGGGGCTGCTGGATGAATATCAAATTCCGGCGCGGCATATCTGTTTTGAAATCACTGAAAGCATGGCCATCCTGAACTTGCAGAATACGCTGGATTTTATTCATCATTTCAGAGGCTTAGGTTGTCATTTTTCACTCGATGACTTTGGCAGCGGTTTCTCGTCTTATGGTTACCTGAAAAACTTCCCGGTCGATTTTGTCAAAATTGACGGCAATTTTGTGCGCGATTTACTGGAAGACAAATACGACCGTGCCATCGTCAATTCCATTCACGACGTGGCAACCGCCATGGGCATCCAGACCATCGCCGAGTTTGTCGAGAATCAGGATATCCTGCTGGAATTAAAACGCATGGGCGTTAATTATGCGCAGGGTTATGGCATCGCCAAACCCAGACCACTGGCAGATATTCAGGGCTGAGCAACAACTGCAGACAGCGCTTGCCGCGCTGTGCTGCCGCTCAGTACAATACGCGCCCATTCTGAGGTGCCGCCATGCAACAACGTTTACAACAATTATCTGAACAGGTCGAAGTCGTCTTCGCCGACATCGGCCAGCGTTATGCGCAATATCAGCGTGAACGCGGCTTATTTTGCCGCAGCGGCTGTGGTGAATGTTGTCTGCACCCGGGCATCGAAGCCACAGTACTGGAAATGCTGCCACTGGCGTTTGAGCTGGTGAAAGAAGGCAAAGCCGAAAGCACGCTTGATGCATTAGCTGCCCACGACCAGGACGGCTGTTTTTTCTACAGCCGCCACTCGGAAGATGGTAAACAAGGCCAGTGCAGCGTCTACTTAAAACGCCCTGGCATTTGCCGCCTGTTTGGCGCGGCCGGCTACAACGGCCGTGAAGGCGAAGTGCAGCTCAGCGTCTGTAAAAATATCAAAGCCGATTATCCGCAAGCCTATCAGGACACACTGATTGCGCTGGAGTCGGACCCGCCACCGATGATCCGCAACGGTAAAGAACAAATCCGCCAAATCGATTACGAGCTGGGCGGCATGAATTTCCCCATCAACGAAGCGATGGAACAGGCACTGCAAAAAGTGCTGTTTGAGCAGTATTACCTGGGCTTGGCGGACGCGGATTAAGTTCAGCGTCAAAAAAACTCACAGCACTGTCAGTTTATTTTACGCAAAAATGCAGCAAAAACCGCTGATTTGTTAATCAAAAGCAACCACTGAAATTAAAATGAAACACAGCCATCTATGCGGTGTACAAAACGGGCGCCGTGATAAAGAAACTGTCAGTTGCGACACAGGAATGGTGATGTACGCATCATAACTAATTGATTAATAACAATATTAGTCTTTAATTAATTAGTGGCACACGCTTTGCTAAGACATCTTAGTCACTTAAAGAGGAATTCAGATGTTTAGTCAGTTAACCAAAGCGCTTGTTGTCGTTGGTGTTCTTCAGGTCTCTGCTCAGGCAACCTTGTTAGTCCCACAAAGTTTTAATAAAACCAATTGCGCTGCCGTATCGCTGACCTCTGTCAGCAATGGCATCGGTAGCAGCAATCTGCTGCAAAGCAGCTACAACGCGACCCAATGTATCGGTTTTGTGCCAAACGATTACCAGTACCAAAACGGCCAGTATCAATACGACACCAACATTGGTGCATTCGGTGATGGTCTGTTAAATGGCGAAGCGGTATCACAGAATCTGCCAAAAGCACCGGGCCAGAAAGGCAAACCGGCCACTGATGATGTGCGTTATTTTAACGGCACTGAATTCACCGGCAGCGCGACTGACCCATATGCCGGTTGGGTTGCCGATAAAAACGGCGTGATGCAACCAGGCTGGATTGGCCTGGCGATGCAAAATGTCGGTGGCACCTCGTCATACAACAGCGTGGCGGGCTTTGACCTGTCACAGGTGTTAACACTGGGTTTTTCAACCGACACCAGCGGCAAAGCCGGTACCTGGTCATTGTCTGTTAATGCCACAGCCATCGCCGCGGCACAGCAGTTACTCGGCAACGCTTATTTTGACCACCTGGCAATCCTGTTAAAAGCCGGTACTGGCTTTGTAGTGTATGACTTTAATTTCAAAAGTATTTTTGACCAGCACAACAGCGCTTTTGGCACCAACCTGAGCCTGCTGAACAACTACACATTGGCCGGTTCATGGAATTCAGCCACTGATTTGAACAAACAGTTATCGCACATCACCGTTGCCGCGCATGACCCACACTTAACCAAGCCAGCCACAGCCACTGTGCCGGCGCCAGCCTCTGTAGCTTTATTGGGGCTTGGCCTGATCGTTTTATGCCTGCGTAAACGCAACGCCGCTTAATGCAAGCACCGCAAAGTAAGCCACCGCCCGGTGGCTTTTTTTTCGCCTGTCCCCCGCGATATGTGTCGGCTTTTTTTACTGTCACGCTCAAAAAACACAAAAATCACAATTACAACAAACAAAATCAACAAGTTAACACTCTGGCATCTTATTTGCTTAGCTCCGCCGCACCGCAAAATTTAGCAAAGATGTAAGCAACTAACAGGCAGATGTAATCATTATGAATAAATTATCCACTTTTTTATTAGTTTGTAGTTTGGCGACCACTGGCCTGGCACAGGCTGGCGCTATCCGTGACCTCAATTTGTTTACCGGTAACACCCTGACGGCCAACGACGATGACTCAACTTCCCGCGTCAGCCTGGGCTTTGCTATCGACTTTTTTGGTCTGAAAACTTCCAGTTTGTTCGTCAATAACAATGGCAACGTCACCTTTGATCAGGCGATGACTACCTTCACGCCGTTTGGTTTACAAAATACCAACCGTCAGCTGCTGGCACCATTTTTCGCCGACGTCGACACCCGTAATATCGCCAGCGGTAAAGTGCAGTATGGTCAGAACACCATCAATGGCCGCAATGTCTTTGGCGTAAACTGGTTTAACGTAGGTTACTTCTCCAGCAAAGCCGATAAGTTAAATCAGTTCCAGTTAATCATCACCGACCGTTCCGATATTTTCGCCGGTGATTTTGATTTTGAATTTAACTACAACCAAATCAACTGGGAAACCGGCAACAGCAGTGGCGGCGTCAATGGCCTCGGCGGTAAATCAGCCCGGATGGGCTGGTCAAACGGTAACGTCAAATCGTTTGAACTGACCGGCTCGGCCGTTAATGGTGCCCTGCTGGACAATGGTGCCAACGCACTGGTGAAAGGTTCATTAAATTCCAATGTGGCCGGCCGTTATGTGTTTAACGTCCGCAGCGGTCAGGTGTTACCACCGGCGCCGGTGTCAGCACCAGGTTCACTGGCGTTACTGACGCTGGGCGTTGCCGCACTGCTGTTGCGTCGCCGCGCATAACATCCTGCTGCCAGCCTCAGTGGCGGCAATGCCATGACAGGGGCAACCAAGCCGGGATTTACTCTCAGTAAATTCCGGCTTTTTTTTCGGCAGTTCACCACCCTCTGCCGAAAGTCTTACCGCGGCAACAGCAGCCCCGGTAAGACCAACGCCCGGCAATCCCGGTCCAGCCGCCTGTTGCTGATCGCAGATTTCTTTTAGGATAAATTTCAGTCAGTTGTGCTGTCACAGAAGGCGCAATCTCTCCATGCCCGCACCGAACAGGAAATCACCAATGAAATCATACTGTTTTGCCCTGCTGCTGTGCAGCAGCCTCGCTATTGCCGCCGGTACAGCGACCGCAGCTGCCGGCACCGTACTGCCAGAGCGTGAGCAGGCACAGCTGATTGACGAGATCCTGCAGCAACGCCTGACCCAGCTGTTACCGCCGCTGATGCAGCGGGAAAATATCGATATGTGGCTGCTGATCTCACGTGAATACAATGAAGACCCGGTGCTGAAAACCATGTTGCCGGCCACCTGGTTATCAGCGCGCCGCCGCACCATGCTGGTGATTGTGGATCCGGGCGCCGGTCAGCCGCCACAGCTGTATGCCGTGGCGCGTTACGACGTTGGCACTGCGTTTAAAAAAGCCTGGGACGTGGAAAAACAGCCCGACCAGTGGCAGGCCTTGGCTGAGCTTATCCGCAGCAAAAACCCCAAACGCATTGGTATTAATCAGTCCGCCAGTTACGGCCACGCCGACGGCATGGTGGCCACCGAACTGGATGTGCTGAAACAGGCGCTTGGCCCAGCCTTATCCGGCAAGTTAGTCAGTGCCGAAAAGCTGGCAGTGGGCTGGCTGGAAACGCGTTTGCCGGCAGAGATCGCGCAATATAAACATTTAACTGCGCTTGGCCATCAGCTGATTGCCCAGGCATTTTCCAATCAGGTGGTGACACCGGGCAAAACCAGCACAGAAGATGTGGTCTGGTGGTTACGTCAGCAAAGCACTGTGCTTGGGCTGCCGGTGTGGTTTCATCCGACTGTCTCCATTCAGCGGCCAAGTTCCGCTGAATTTGACCAGATTAAGGCTTTCAGCGCAGCCAAAGCCGACAATATCATTCAGCCCGGCGACTTGCTGCACGTCGATTTTGGTCTGACTTACCTGCGGCTGAATTCAGATCAGCAACAACATGCCTATGTGCTGCGGCCCGGCGAAACGGACGCGCCACAGGCGCTAAAACAAGCGCTGGCGCTGGGCAATCAGGCGCAGGACATCCTGACCGGCAACTTCCGCACTGGCCTCAGCGGCAATGCGCTGCTGGCGAAAAGCCTGACAGATGCCAAAGCCAAAGGGCTGAGCGCCACCATTTACAGCCATCCGATTGGTCATCACGGTCACGCCGCCGGCCCGACCATTGGCATGTGGGACAACCAGCACGGGACGCCGGGCAACGGTGATTATCCGCTGCACCCTGACACCGCCTATTCGATTGAACTGAACGTCGCCGTGGACATCCCGGCCTGGGGCAATCAGGTCCGGATCATGCTGGAAGAAGATGGTTATTTTGATGGCCAGCAGTTTCATTATCTGGACGGCAGACAACAACAACTGCACCTGATCCGCGCGCAATAAACAGCCTCAACCGCGGCGCGGCACCTGCGGCAAGCTCAGCACCTGCAGCTGCCGCGTCTGGCTCTGGTTCAGTGTCTGCTGTTGCAGACGCTGTACCAAATCGGTCGCCGACTGATCCCAATACTGCTCCAGCTGCAATAACCGCAGCTGCGTCAGCAAATTCAGCAGATAATCGCTGTCCTGTGGCTGGCAACGCTGCGCCTGCCAGAACATTTTCAGCGCCCGGTACCACTGTTTCTGTTCATTAAACATCAGACCCCACTGGGTATAGGTTTGCGCAGCAAAAAACGCCTCGGTATGGCAATAACCAAACAGGATCCGGTGAAAAAAACCAACGGCCAGCCGCTCAGCCGCCATCGGCATCGTGGTCAGCTGCACCTCGGCCCGCCACAATTGCTCAATGGCATGTTGTTCGCGGCCGAGCCGCAGATAAATGTAGGCCAAAAACAACAGCTGAAACACATCAAGCTGTTGTTCTTGCTGCTGAAATTGCTGTAATGCCGCTTCCACTTCATCGTCAATTGCATTAACGGTCACGGCCAGCGCCAGTGGGATCAACTGATCGAAGCGGCGAAAATCGAGGTTGCCAAGGTCCGGATTAAACTGGCTGGCGTAGTCCGCTGCCCAGTCTGAATGACCGCTGCCGGGCGCTGCCTGCAGCGAATCCAGTAATGTTAAGGTGATCAGCATCAACACCAGGGCATTGCGCTGATAACCGTCACGCGCCAGACCCAGCCGGTTTTCCAGAAAAGTGCGGGCGCCAGCCAGCTGATGTTGCTGATATAACAAAATTGCTTTGAGATTGATTTCATTGGGCGTCAGCTGGGAATCGAGCAGCCTGGCAAATAAATCTTCAGGCAATTCATCCAGTTGCAGCGCCTGAAACCGACACAGATACCAACTTTGTTTACGCTTCAGCTGATGATTCTGCTGCATCAGCTGCAGCTGTTGCTGCAGCGCCTCAATATCGCCCAGCTGATAAGCCAGCTCCAGCCGTAATTCCAGGCCCAGCAAAGGGTCACGGATACGCCCGGCCAAAGTCCAGGCTTCTTTGGCATACCGCCAGTCCAGCAGCACCCGCACCTGCATTTGCCGGAGCGCATCCCGGCTGATGCCGGGCAACTGGCCGGCGCGGATCCGGATCAGCCGGCGCAAGGTGTCCGGCTCAGCCCCACTGCTGACGGCCTGTAACAGCGGCCGGGCCTGACTCAGTAACAACGCGGTTTCCTGCAACAGATGGCTCAGCATCAGCGCCGACAACGGCTTGGCCAGCACCCGGCACGGCAACTGCAGCCAGGGCAGGTCCGCCAGCGCATCGTCCGTCTGATTGGTAATAAACGCCACCCGGCAACAGGGCGCCAGCCGCTGGCGTCTGAGCAGAAACCGCACCAAATCGGTTCCACGCAGCTGGTCGCCCAGATCAAAACCCAACAGCAACAAGTCGGCGTCGACGCGCTCATATTGCCGCAGCAATGCGCTGCCATTGGCCAGAGCCTGCACACTTTTCACACCGGCCTGGCGTAACAGCTGGCGCAACAAGGTGCGGCTGCCGGTCTCATCTTCGACCAGAATGACTTTTAAATCAGACACCTGTATGTACTGCATCACGACACACCCGCTACTGTGTCTGCTTCCTCTTGATTAAGCATAGGCAAAAAACCACGTTCAGTCGGTTTGTCCCATCTGCTGCAGGCCATAACGTTCAATTTTTTTCAGTAAGCCCTGACGTGACAAACCCAGCTGACGCGCCGCCTGGCTGCGATTGCCCTGATGTGTGGTCAGGGCTTCGCTTAATAAATGGATCTCCAGCTGGCGCACCTGCTCATCCAGCGAACCGCCCGCTGGTAAAGACAGCGCCGGGTCGGGCGTATCGCTGCTTTCCAGATGCAACAGCTGAATATCGGCCAGCTGCACCACACCGTGTTGGGCGATCGCCACCACACTCTCCAGCGTGTTGCGCAGCTCCCGCACATTTCCCGGCCAGCTGCGTTGTAAAAACCATTGCAGTGCCGGCGCCGCCAGCTGGACGTTATGTGCTGATTTTGCGGCGATTTGCTGCAAAAAGTGCTGAATAAGCAAAGGCACGTCTTCGCGCCGATCATCCAGCGCCGGCGTTTCCAGTGTGATGCCTTTGATCCGGTAATACAGGTCTTCACGAAAACGGCCTTGTTTCACCAGCTCCGGTAATTGGGCATTGGTGGCTGACACCAGCCGGATATCGATTTTTTTCTGCTCCCGGCCGCCGACCGGGTAAAAAGTGCCTTCCTGCAACACCCGCAGCAATTTCACCTGCATCGGCAACGGCATCTCGCCAATCTCATCGAGAAACAGCGTGCCGCCATCGGCCATGCTGAGCAACCCTTGCCGGTCTTTATCGGCGCCGGTAAAAGCACCGCGGACATAACCAAACAATTCACTTTCCAGCAATTCGGCCGGAATGGCGCCACAATGCACCGAGACAAAAGGCCCACGGCTGCGCAGGCTGAGCTGATGCAACGCTTTGGACACTACTTCTTTGCCGGTACCGGACGGTCCCGTCACCAGTACCCGCACGTCGGTTGGGGCAATCCGTTCAATCAGCGTCCGGATGTTGCGCAGCGCCGGCGACACCCCGACCAGCTGCTGCAGGCCCTGTGCAGCACCGGCCCCCCGGCGCAGGCTGTGCAGCTCCTGTTCCAGCAAATGTTTACTGATGGCGCGTTTCACCACCACCGCCAGCAAATCCGGATCTATCGGCTTGGCGAGAAAATCCCAGGCGCCGAGGCTTATCGCCTGCAGCGCCAGTTCCCGTTCGGCATGGCCGGTCAGAATAATCACCGGCGGCCCGGCCAGCTCCGGCAAGGCTTGCAGTGTTGCCTGCGGATCAAAAGCCGGTGGCAACGACAGATCCAGCAGGATCAAATCCACCTGCTGCTGCGCCAGCAGCGTGCGCGCCTGCGCCAAATCTGCAGCCAGCAACACCTGATGGCCCTGCTGCTGTAAAAACCGCTCGGCCAGCAGGCGAAACGCCGGCTCGTCATCGACCAGCAGCACTTTGGGGACACGAAAGTTATCAAGGGAAAATGCAGCGCTCATCAGCGTATCTCTCCGGAAGACGGCAGGAATGTCGGGAAAAACAGGTCAAAACACACCGGCCAGTGCGGGTCGGCCCGGTGCACAATACGGCCCTGATGCGCCTGCATGATCCGGGCGACAATCGCAAGGCCAAGGCCGCTGCCACCCGCTCTTTTACTGACAAAAGGCCGGAACAGCTGACCATCCAGCAACGACGCATCCAGCGCCGGGCCGTTATTGCAGACCCGAATGCACACTTCAGTGCCAAGGTCCTCCGCTTCCAGCCGCAGACAAGCCTCAGGCTGGTTGCGCAAAAATGCGAAGGCATTATCAAACAGGTTCTGCAGCACTTGTTGCACCCGGTAAGGATCGGCCTGCAGTTGCAAGCCATCTGCAACCGACAGCTCGGTGCGCACCGTCGCCGGCGCCTGCAACAACAGGCTTTGCGCCAGCGGTTGCAGCGGGAACTGGCTGATTTGCAGCTGCAGCCGGCCGGCGTAGACCAGCATGTCGGCGATCAACCGGTCGGCGCGTTTCAGTTGTGTCTGAATATGGCCGCGCAGCTCGGCATCGACCCCGGCCGAGGCCATCGAAATAATATTCAGCGGGTTACGCAGCTCATGTGCCATCGCTGCCGCCAGCGCGCCCAGTTCGACCAGATGTTGCTGCGCCAGTTGTTGTTTTTGTGCTTCGGCCAGTGCCAGCGCCGATTGTAACCGGGCACAGCTGCTGAGCAGCAAAGTGCCAAACACTTCGGCGGTCAGTTTCAGTGTCGGGGTCAGGCCTTGTTCGCCGCGGATCACATAAGTCCAGTGGGGTTCAGTCTGGTCGGTGACCGCAGTCAGACTAACCAGCAACTGCAGACTGCTGGGCTCCTGGCTTTGGGCCAGGACCTGCTGCTGTTGGCGCAGACAAATTTGCAGCGGCTGCTTCAGCGGCTGACGGATCAGCGCGGCGGCCAGAGTGGCCAGCTGCTGCCAGTCACCGGCTTGCGCCAGCTGCTGCTGCCAGCGGCTGACCATCGTTTCGCTGAGCTGCACGCCGGGGAATATCAGCCGCTCCGCCAGCCGGCTGGCCGGGCGATAGGCCGCCGCGGCCAATAAAAGCAGCAAACTGGAATAAGACCACAGTTGCCAGCCCGGTACTGTGGTCAGCGCCGGCATCCCCAACTGGCCAAACAATGAACTCATTAAGGCCATCAACAGCAGCAGCAACACGCCCATCACCAGATAGACCAACGCCCGGCTGGCAAAGGCATTCACCGCCAGCATCTGATATCGCACCACGCTGTACACCAGCAGTACCAGATACAAAGGTAATACCAGCATCGGCCACGGATACCAGTTCAGGCCTAAAGACGGAAACACAAAGCTGGTTGCCAGCAACAAACCCAAACCCGCCGTCATTGAAATAGCCACAATCGAGTGGCGTTTATTGCCTGCATGCGCATGCCGGCCCCGCCACAACACCCAGTGCGCCAGTACGCCCAACCCGACCGTGTAACCCAGATTCAGCCAGCCAAAACCATCAAACAGGAAAAACACCGGCATGCCGTACAACGCCTGCACCCGGGCCGATGGCTGCGACCAGCTCAGCAACACCACCAGCACCGACGCCAGTAACCACCAGGCCTGATACTGTCTGAGCCACTCAATCCAGCGCAACTGCGGCCGCGACGTTGTGCTGCAGACATAAGCCAGCGCAAATTGCAGGAAAAACGCCGGCATCAGCGGGTTGGCCAGGATCAGCGCTTTACCGGGTAACAACAGATCATGCTGCAAGGCCAGATGACCGCCACACCAGGCCGCCATCATGGCGCAAAAACCGGCCAGCGGTTTTAACACCGGCTGAAAACGCGCATGCCACCACAGCCAAAGCCCGGTCCACAAGGCGCTGAGGCTGGTCAGCAGCAACATGGTTTCAAATAACACTGCTAAATCCATCATGGGCCCTGCACTGTAAACGTCGTTAACACTTTATCTTATTTACAGCGTAAACCAGCTTGTCACCCACCTCAAGCAACATCTCATTTATTGATATAGATCAATGTTTTGTAGCTTTCAGCCAGATTGGCCTGACAATCGCATCCGACTGGCATCGCTTTTGATAACTGCACACAGGAGTGCGTCGATGTTGTGGTCAGTCTTGTTAACTGAAGTTGGCTTTATTCTGGCAATTGCGCTGGGGTTAACTCCGCTGTGGTGGTTTGCGACAGCGCGCAGGAGTCAGTCATGATGGAACTGGATTCAGCGATTCTGTCCCGCCTGCAATTTGCCTTTACGGTCAGCTTCCACATCATTTTCCCGTCCATCACTATCGGCATGGCAACACTGATTGCCATTTGGGAAGGCCTGTGGCTAAAAACCCGCAACCCGCTGTACCTGCAACTGGCCAAATTCTGGATCAAACCCTTTGCCATTACTTTTGGTATGGGTGTGGTGTCCGGCATTGTGTTGTCGTATGAATTTGGCACTAACTTCTCGAAGTTTTCTGAGCTGACCGGCGCTGTGCTCGGGCCTTTGATGGCCTATGAAGTGCTGACGGCGTTTTTCCTCGAAGCTGGTTTCCTCGGTGTGATGCTGTTCGGCTGGCAGCGCGTCAGCGCGCGGCTGCATTTTTTCGCCACTTGCACTGTCGCAGTCGGTACCTGGATCTCGGCGTTCTGGATCATTGCTGCCAACAGCTGGATGCAAACTCCGGCTGGTCACGCCATCGTCGACGGTAAATTTGTCGTCGAAAGCTGGCTGGAAGTGATTTTTAACCCCTCGATGCCTTACCGGCTGGTGCATATGTTGCTCGCCACTATGCTGACCGCCGGCTTAGTGGTGATGGCAACTTCGGCCTGGTATTTACGCCGCAAGGAACATATCGCCTTTGCGCGCAAAGGCCTGTCGTTTTCGCTGTGGTGGTTATTAATTTTTGCGCCGTTGCAGGCTTTTGTCGGTGATTTGCATGGCCTGAACGTGAAAGAGCATCAGCCGGTGAAAGTCGCAGCAATGGAAGGCATCTGGCCGGCACGCGAACAGCATGTGCCGCTGTTATTGTTCGCGATTCCAGACCCGGTGCAGGAAAAAAACCATTTTGAACTGGCCATTCCGGGCATGGCCAGTCTGATCCTGACGCATGACTGGCACGGCGAACTGACCGGTCTGCAATCGGTGCCAAAAGCTGACAGACCCAATGTGACGCTGGTATTTTTCTCTTTCCGTATCATGGTGGGCCTGGGGGTCCTGATGATAGTGCTGGCACTGTGGGGCCTGTGGCTGCGCCGGCGCGACGCGCTGTATCAGCAACCACTGTTTTTGTGGCTGTGCAGTCTGATGGCGCCGACCGGGGTTATTTCCGTGCTGGCCGGCTGGTATGTGGTGGAAGTGGGCCGCCAGCCCTGGATTGTCTATGGCCTGGTCCGCACCAGCGAAGTGGTGTCGCCGCTGCCGCCGGAACGGGTGGCCTTGTCGCTGACTCTGTTTGTACTGACTTACAGCCTGCTGTTTGGCGTCTATCTGTATTTTTTCCGCAAGCTGATCAAAAAAGGCCCGCCGCCGCTGGCAGACTTACAACATCACCTGATTGGTGTCGAAGCCTCAGGGTATGCGCTGGCGCTGACCAAGACCCTGCACGGCACTGACACCACGCAGACCGAAGGAGCCAAATAATGGATTTACCACTGTTTTATTTTCTGTTGCTGGGTTTTGCCATCCTGATGTACGTGTTGCTGGATGGCTTTGACCTCGGCATTGGCATTTTATACCCCTGGTTTCGCGACGAAGCCGACAAAGACCAGCTGATGCGGTCGATTTCCCACGTCTGGGACGGCAACGAAACCTGGCTGGTGTTTGGTGGCGTGATTTTATTCGGCGCTTTTCCGGCGGCCTATGCCGGTCTGACTTCGGCTTTGTATGCACCCATTATGTTGATGCTGATAGGGCTGATTTTCCGTGGTGTGGCTTTTGAATACCGATTTAAATCAACAACCTCCAAACGCTGGTGGAACCGGGCTTTTGCTATCGGCTCCACAGTGGCGGCCTTTTGTCAGGGCCTGATGCTCGGTGTGTTGATTGGCGGGACACCGTTGGTGTCAGCCTCGCCGCTGGATTTACTGACACCTTTCACGGTATTTACCGGTTTTGCCTTGCTGGCCGGTTATGCCCTGCTCGCCTGCACTTATCTGGTGATGAAATGCCGCGACGAGCGCCAACAGCGCGCGGCGCGCTATGGCCGTCGCCTGGTGTGGGTGCTGATGCTGGCGATGCTGGTGGTCAGTGTGGCCACGGCACTGGGCAGTGACGACATCTGGCAACGCTGGTTTGGTGGCTGGCATTTCCTCTGGTTGTGGCCGTTGCCGTTGTTATCGGTGCTGGCCGCCCGCCTGCTGTACCGTGATTTAGGCCGGGTGCAGCGTCACTTAAAAGCCGGCGCCATTCCACACAGCCGCCATGAAGACCGGCCGTTCTGGCTGGCCGCCAGCTTGTTTGCATTGGGTTTTGCCGGCCTGTTAGTCAGCCTGTTTCCGGCCATTGTGCCGGGCCGGCTCAGTTATCTGCAAGCGGTCGCACCGCAGGCCAGTCTGCAGTTTATGCTGCCGGGCGTGCTGATTTTTGTGCCTTTGATCCTGGCTTACACCTGCTGGGGTTACCGCATCTTCGCCGGCAAGGTAGAAGACTTCAGTGAGGGCTACTGACATGACAAAACCAGCCGGTACAGCTGAAATTTTTTCGCTCAAAACTGCCATTCGTCGCAAATGGCAGCGGTTACAACGTCCGGGAAATCACTGGTTTTTCCTGCTGTATCTGGGCGGATTGCTGGCGATATTTGCTATCGCCAGCTTATTGAAATTCGGCATAAAACTGCTGTAAAAGCGCGCATTTCCCGGCAACTTCGCGCCGTAAAACCTCGCGGATTATTGACCTGGATCAGGGTTTACCCACTCAGTCTGATTGACTTTTGCAGTCAGACTGGGCAATTTTTTTTATTGTCTTTTCAAAACAGCCGCTGCTATAGTCGCTGTAAGGCTCTGCTGTTGAGCCTGTCAGAGATTAAATTCCTATGCGTCTGCTGAATGTGTTTTTCGCTATCCTTTATCTGAGCGTCCTGTTGGCGGGGGAAACCCGGTCTGCATCACAGGCGTGGGCAGATAATACGGAAGCGCAGTTCAGCCATAGTCAGTCTCTCATCAGCCAGCAAACTACCAAGATTGCTGATGCTGAAGCGCCAAAAGATCCTGAAACCAAACACCCGGTATTGCTGCAGACAACCACTGTTGCCGCAGCCCTGCATGCCATCAGCTGCACTGATTACGCCGCGGAACAGCTGCCAGAACGAGCCGATTTATTCACCACCTCCCCGCGCGCACCACCTGCTTTCGCCTGATCTGTTTTTGTCCGCTGTGAAAACAGCAATGCATTGTTAATTCCAGATTAGATTGGGCCTGCCACTGCGGGTCCCTGCGAGGCATATATGAGAAAGTTAAACGTTTATACCGTTGATCATATTGATCATTTGATTCAACCAACCGAATTCGCTGACACCACCTTAAAATCACCGGCGCTGCAGATTTTCAATGACTTCCGCCACAGCGCACCGGCAATTCTGGACGCAGAAACCAATGCACTGGAAGCGTTAGATATTCTGAAACATGAGCATTGCTCATTTAAACTGGTGGTTGATGCCAACCGTGAAATGATTGGTCTGGTCAGTGCTGAGCAACTGTCAAACCAGAACATCATGCAGCATGTCAGTAAAGATCTGAAAGCCAGTGAATTGCAGGTGGTGGATCTGATGCGGCCACGGGAAAATCTGATTGCGCTGTCATATCAGCAAATTCAGTTCTGTACTGTCGGTGATGTGCTGAACACTCTGCAGCACAATGGCGAAGCATTTTGTGTGGTGATTGATCTGGAAAATCACCAGATCCGTGGTGTGATCAGCGCCCGGGATATCGCCAGCCGGCTACACTTACCACCACTGGAAATTGAACGGCACCCAACGTTCCTGAATATCTTCGATCGCTTGTACGCATAAGGCGTCGGGTTACACTCATCAGGTTGGGAACCGGCTGTCAGGGCCGGACTGGTTGGGACAATAAAGGCGGCTTCGGCCGCCTTTATTGTTGTTGCGTCAGTATTCGTCCTGCATCCGCTGCATCAGACTACTCAGATAGGCAATGCCGTTTTCCGCTGATAACGCGTTAATCGGCGCCTGCCCCATGGTGTAGGCGTTGGCATTCGTCAGCCACTGCGCAAACAATGCGTCGGAGCCAAAATACGCCAGACCTTGCTGATAAAATTGTTCTGCTTCAACTGGATCAATCGCGTGTGAACGAATCATCCGATATGCATTTTCCGAGATTGTTGCCATAGCATCCCTCCTGCGGTGTTTGCCTGAACCTTTTTACTATAGTCAAGGCTGCCGATTCGCCAAGCGCAGCACATAGTTTCGCTGCAGGTCGCGCCACGCCAGCTTTACAGACTCTGCATCTGGACTCAGTCTCCGCCAGACAACGGTTCCCCTATACTGCTGACAAAGTTCAGTTTTATTCCGATCTGCCGCTATCTGCCCGTGGTTGTGTTTCCGTCGCATCCGGTGGAATTTTTTTTCGCCTGGGTGACGGTCAGCTGCAGCATGACACCAAACCGCTGATCGGAGCAGGCGCTGCAGCGTACCTGTAAGCAGGCAACAACAGGAGTCTGCAGATGCATGTGGTTATTTTGGGTGGAAATAGCGGGATTGGCGCGGCACTAACCACGCATTATCTGAGTCGCGGCGAAACAGTGTCGGTATTTAGCCGTGCTGCACTGGCGGTTGAACCTGCCATAGCGGCCCCTGTGACGCAACAGGGATCACAACCGGGTCTGCACCAGTATCTGTATCAGCCCGACCAGCTGGAGCAAAGTTCCGCGCAGCTGCAAGACGCGCTGGGCGTAGTGTTCAGCCAGCCGGTGGACCTGGTGTTTTGTTGTCTCGGGCTGCTGCATCAGGCAGAGCTACAACCAGAGAAAAGCCTGCGTCATCTCAGCGCCGCCAACTTACGCCAGGCCTTTGAAGTGAATACAATTTTGCCGTCTTTGTGGCTGCAAGCGATCTGGCCTTGGCTGACCAGATCACCACAAGTGAAATTATGCTGGTTGTCTGCGAAAGTCGGCAGTATCGGTGACAACCAAAGCGGTGGCTGGCACAGTTATCGCGCCAGTAAAACCGCACTGAATATGCTGATACGCGGCACCGCCATTGAACTGAAACGTCAGCTGCCGCAGGCCGTTTTAGTTGCGTTACATCCGGGTACCACAGACACCGGGATGTCCAAACCCTTTCAGCGTCATCTGCCGGCCGGCCAGTTGCAAAGCCCTGCGGCGACAGCTCAGCGACTGGCTGCAACGGTCGCTGATTTAACCCCGGCTCAAAACGGCGCGTTGCTGCATTGGGATGGCACAGTGCTGCCCTATTAACACGAAGCAGTCCGGCTGTCGCTGAACACACAGAAACATCGATGGTCCAGCTGAGGAAATTCGCTGCAGATGCTGATGTGACGCAGCGGTGGTTTCAGCACAATGCCTTTTTTGAATAACGCTTGTTGCAGCTGCAGCTGCCAGTCCGGCAACAACGTCAGCAACAGCTCCCGCTGCGCCGCTGGTGCCAGCACATAAATCAGCAGGCTTTGCGGAAAATGCTCAAACTGCAGCTGATATGCCAACCCGCAGCAACCATGTTGCTGCCACTGCGGCCACAATAACTGCAGCGTGTCACGCAGCTTTTGTTCCTGCTGCTGGCAGCGCGCCGACAGTTTACGGCTCAGCCAGTCCGGGCCGGGTTTGACGCTGGCCATCAGCAATACTGCCCGGCAACCCAGCCTGAGCTCCAGGCCCACTGGAAGTTGTAACCGCCGAGCCAGCCGGTGACATCCATCACTTCGCCGACAAAATACAAACCCGGCTGCTTTTTGGCTTCCATGGTTTTGGACGACAATTCGTTGGTATCAACACCGCCCAGGGTCACTTCGGCGGTGCGATAGCCTTCAGTACCGTTGGGTTTAAACACATAATGCTGCAGCGCCTGACTAATCTGCGTGATCGATTTGGCGTGCAGCGCTTTCAGTGGCTGGTTGTGGATCACTTTGATTTCTATCAGCTTCTCGACCAAACGTTTGGGCAGCACTTTGCCCAGAGCCGTTTTCAGCTCCTGCTCCGGATGTTTTTGCTGTTGTTCGCGTAAGAATTCGGCGACATCGAGCTGCGGTAGTAAGTTGATCAACAAATCATCACCCGGCTGCCAGAACGAGGAGATTTGCAGAATAGCCGGGCCACTGAGGCCGCGATGGGTAAACAACATATCTTCCGGAAACAGCACGTCGTTGGCTGCGGCGGTGACCGGCAGTGACACCCCGCTGATCTCTTCAAACACCGCTTTGTCGGCCGGTTGCCAGGTCAGTGGCACCAGTGCGGCGCGCACTGGCAATAACTTCAGGCCAAACTGCTCCGCCAGCTGATAACCAAAGGCGGTGGCGCCTAAATTTGGCAGGCTGAGGCCACCACAGGCCACCACCAGACTCTGGCAAGTCCGCGTCAGTTCTGGCGTCACCAGCTGATACTGGCCATCGGCAAAAGTCACCGCGCTTATCTGCTGCTGCAGTGCAATCTGCACGCCGGCCTTGCGGCATTCGCTGCTGAGCAGCTCAACAATATCCTTGGCGCTGTCATCACAGAACAGCTGGCCTAAAGTTTTTTCGTGATATGGGATCTGGTATTGCTGCACCAGACTGATGAAATCCCATTGGGTATAACGGCTGAGCGCCGACTTACAGAAATGCGGGTTTTGCGACAGGTAATTCTGGTGGCTGGCGTAGATGTTAGTAAAATTACAACGCCCACCACCGGACATCAGAATTTTCCGGCCAATTTTTTTGCCGTTATCCAGCACCAGCACACGCCGGCCGCGTTTACCGGCTTCAATCGCACAAAACAAACCGGCAGCACCTGCGCCAATCACAATGACATCCCACTGTTGCATCTGGATATTTCACCTCTTCGTTCAGGATTCAACGCAAACGCAGGGGGCGTACGCCGAAAACCCGCTATTGTCCGGCGGATCGCCGCGAAAGGCAAACATCTGCCTGGCGGAACCCAGCACTACATGACAAAAAAACGGAATTTCTGAGGTTTTTTATACCTTTTAACTCTAGCTTATTACTGATAGCTATAAATTTACAGCTGTAACCATTTGTAATAAATCACAGCAGCGAAGCCGGCTCGCAGGCAGTTTTTGCCTCATTGCCGCACCGTTTTGGTGCAATTAAATAGATCAGCAGTCCCATTTATATAACCAAATGTTAATTTAGTTACCTTTACAGCAGTATGGCATTGATGAATTATTGCGCTGCCCGCACACAGCGCTGCACATCCGTCGCAGTGACAACAATTACAGCGGGTACTGTCCAGGCAATCACAACAAGCCGTTATTGAGAACTTACAATGCAACAATTCAAATTACATAAAATCGCCCTTGGAACCCTCACAGCATTGATGCTGGCCCCAGTCAGCGCACAGGAAGTCAGCCTGGCGGATAGCAAAGCAGCCACGGAAGCCAACACCCAGTTTATTCTGACCTACAAACAGAGCGGTAACGCCAGCGGCGACATGCTGTCTGGCGCTGATGTGACCACGCAAAGTTTCATCGATGACCAAATCAATGTGCAACAGCATGTTGAGCAAACCTTAGCCGTGCTGGCTGGCGCTGAGCTGGATTATGTCCGCGCCAGTGCGGTGAACGGCCGCCATATTGTCCGCGCCGAACGCCGGCTCAATGCCAAAGAAAAAGCCGACATGATCAAAGCGCTGAAAAACGACCCAAGTGTTGGTGAAGTCGAAGAAGACCGCTTGTTGCAAATCATGGCGACGCCGAATGACACGCAATACAACAACCAATGGCACTACTATGAAACTACCGGCGGCTTACGTGCGCCGGCCGCCTGGGACAACGCCGACGGCAGCGGTGTGGTTGTGGCGGTGCTGGATACCGGTTACCGCCCGCATGCCGACCTCAATGCCAATATCCTGCCGGGGTATGACATGATTTCTGACACCTTTATCGGCAACGACGGCTCGGGCCGCGACAACGATGCCAGAGATCCGGGCGACTGGGTGGCGGCGGGCGCCTGTGGTGATGGCCAGCCGGCGCAAGCTCAGGACTCCAGCTGGCACGGTACTCACGTCGCAGGCACGGTCGCAGCGCTGACCAACAACAACAGCGGCGTGGCCGGAGTGGCTTATAAAGCCAAAGTAGTGCCGGTGCGGGTGCTGGGCAAATGTGGCGGTTACACCTCTGACATTGCCGACGGTATTATCTGGGCATCCGGCGGCACTGTCGCCGGCGTACCGGCCAACGCCAATCCGGCCAAAGTGATTAATATGAGTCTGGGCGGCGCCGGCACTTGTGATTCAACCACGCAGGCGGCGATCAATTCGGCGCGCTCACGCGGCACCGTGGTGGTCATTGCGGCCGGCAACGACAATGACAACGCCAACAACTACAATCCGGGCAACTGTGCCGGTGTGGTGAATGTCGCCGCCACCAACCGCAACGGTGGCCGTGCTTATTACTCCAACTACGGCACTTCGGTTGATGTGGCGGCACCGGGTGGCGCACAAAGCTCAGCCAATGACAGCAACGGCGTGTTGTCGACCCACAACAGTGGTACCACCACGCCAGGCTCAGACGTGTACACCTATATGCAAGGCACCTCGATGGCGGCGCCGCATGTGGCCGGCGTTGCGGCGCTGATCCTGCAGAAAAAACCAACTGCCACGCCGGATGAAGTGGAGTCTATTCTGAAAACCACCACCCGCAGCTTCCCTGCCACCTGCACCAGCTGTGGCAGCGGTATTGTTGATGCCGCCGCAGCGGTAACTAAAGCCGCAGGTGGCAACGGTGACGGCACCACACCAGTAACCACCACAACGCCGAATATCGCGGTGGCCAAAAGCAGCTGGAAATATTACACCCTGACCGTGCCGGCTGGTCGCACCAACCTGACTATCAGCACCGCCGGCGGTACTGGTGATGTGGACTTGTATGTGCGGCTGGGTTCACAGCCAACGCTCAGCAGCTACACTTGCCGGCCATACAAAACCGGTAGTACTGAAAGCTGTAGTTTGACCAATCCAACTGCTGGTACTTACCATATAGGTTTGTATGGTTATGCTGCAGTGACCGGGCTGACGCTCAGCACCAGCCAACAATAACAATCTGATATAGAAGAAAAAAAGCCGCTGGTGCGGCTTTTTTAATTGGTTTTGACCCCATCAGTAATCAGTGAATCTTTGCTTCGGCCAGCTGCTGCTGATAGCCGGTGATGAATACCTGCCAGTTGTCAGCGGTGAAATGAAAAGCATCGCGCAGCCCCAGCTCTTTTTGCAGACTGCGGTGTAACCGCGCTACAGGTTCAGGCCACCAATCCGTGCCCGGCCTTCTGGCACATTTATCAAAATCAATCAGCCAGAATTGCCCGGCAGCATCCAGCAGAATGTTGTGACAGTTTAAATCGGAGTGATAAACCCCGGCCTGCTGTAACTGCGCCACCAACACGCCCAGCTGCTGCCACTGCACCTGCGTTAATGCCTGTTGTTGCAGATAATGAAACAAGTCCAGACTCTGCGGAATACGCTCCAGTAAAATATCGGCGCTGTAGCCAAAGCCACGTTGCTGATAACGTGCCGCCACCGGCGCCGGCACGGGCAGCCCGGCCTGTCGCATCCATAACAATAATTCAAATTCAGCCAAAGCGCGGCTGCGGGCCACGGGCACAGGGGCAAACCAATCCTTGTTCAGCTTGCCAATCAGCCCGCCGCGATAATAATGCCGCAGCACCCAGTCAGTTTCGGTCCCCGGTGCGCGGACAAAATACACCGTATTGCGCCCGCTGGAATACCCGGTCACCGCCTGCTGTGCCTGCCACCAGGTCGGGTCAAATAAAGGCGCATCTTGCAGCTCAGGCGCCAGGGCCGGTGTGCACCAGCGCAATTCACCGGGCAGCGCCACTGGCTTTGCCAGCGCTTGCGCACTGATCCTGGCCAGAATGCGCGCTGTGGCGCCACCTTGTTGCTGGTATAGCGCGAATCCAGCCGCGGCCAGACGCTGCCGCTCTGCAGGCGTGCTGAGCAGCGTCTGTACCTGCTCAGCCAAGGTTGTGGCGTCTGACACCCAACGCACGGCAGCCTGCTGTTCCAGTAATTGATAAGCCAGCGCAAAATTAAATACCTGCGGCCCGGATAACACCGGTTTAGACAGACACATGGCTTCGAGCGGATTGTGGCCGCCACGCGGGATCAATGAACCACCGATAAAGACTAAATCAGCCGTCTGATACCACAGCATCAGTTCGCCCATGCTGTCACCCAGCAGCACGGCAGTATCCGCGGAGACGGCCGTATCCCGGCTGCGCCGCACATAGTTCAATCCCCGGCTTTCAAGCAACCGGGCAACAGTGTCAAACCGGTCCGGATGACGCGGCACCAGAATCAACAGCAGGTCCGGTTGTTGCTGTCGAATTTGAGCCAAAGCATCCAGCATAATTTCATCTTCGCCGGCGTGGGTACTGCCGGCGACCAGCACAGGCCGCGCGCCCCAGTCGGCGCGAAGTGCCGAGGCTCTTGCCGCTAAATCCGGCGCAATTCGCATATCATATTTCAGATTACCGGCCCGGACCGCCAGCGGCGCGGCTTTATCCCGGCCGGCCAGCACATTAAAACGCCGGGCTGTGGCGTTATCCTGCGCCAGAATCGCGCTCAATTGCTGCAACATCGGTTTGACTAACCAGCCAAAACGCCGGTAACCACGCGCTGAACGCCGCGACAAACGGGCATTGACCAATAACACCGGCACCTGATGCGCCCTGGCCGCATGCAACAAGTTTGGCCACAGTTCGGTTTCCAGCAACAACACCAGCTGTGGCGCCAGCTTCTGCAGCAACCGCCGGTTAGCGCCCGGCGTATCAAACGGCAGATAACAGTGATAAACCCTGCCTTGGGAAATCTGACCGGCAAAATGCTGACGAATGCGTGCCGAGCCGGTGGGTGTGGTGCAGGTGACGGTTAAAGGTAAGGCCGGATAATCGCGCAGCAAAGCTTCGATCAACGGAATAGCCGCCACGACTTCACCCATCGACACCGCATGCACCAGCAGGCCGCCCTGGTACCGCGCCGGGATTGGCTGCAGGGCAAAACGCTCGATAAACCGTTGCCGATAGGCGGCATCGGCGCGGCTGCGCCAGACAAACAGCAGCAACAACAGCGGACGCAGCAGATAAATCAGCAAGGAATACAACAACAAAGCCAGTCGGGACAAAGGCACTTCCGTCAATTGCGCAGGAGAAAGTCTGATCATACTGGCTGCGCCACGGCTTTGCCAGCAGGCCGCTTTACGCCGGCCGACGGCCTGCGGTGCAGTGCCCGGACCCAGCCTGGGTAATCGCATGCGAAATAAGAATGGTTCGTGTTATATTAAGCAAACGCAAAGTTAAATTGTCCGGAGTGCTCAGATGCCCGTATCACCACGTCGTTTTCTCTCTCCTGTGGCCCAGGCCATCCGTCTCAGTCTGCTGGCGACAACGCTGCCATTAAGCGTCATGGCCGCAGACCAACTCGACGATGTCTCGAAAAAAATCGAACATATTGAAGTTAAAGGCGAAGTTCAGTCTTACAAAGTCGAAGCCATCAGCACAGCGACTAAAACCAACACACCGCTGCGTGATATTCCGCAGGCCATCACAGTGCTGACTGAAGAGCAAATTGACGACCAGGCCATGCAGAATATGGCCGATGTGGTGCGTTATGTGCCGGGTGTACAAATGGCGCAAGGTGAAGGCCACCGTGATGCACCAATTTTCCGCGGCAATACCTCCACTGCAGATTTCTACATCAACGGTATGCGCGATGACGTGCAATACCTGCGCGATTTATACAACGTGCAGCGCGTCGAAGTATTAAAAGGCCCCAGCGGCATGATTTTCGGCCGTGGCAGCGCCGGTGGCCTGATTAACCGTGTGACCAAACAAGCCAACTGGTCCGATACCGGCGGTATCGATGCATCCATTGGTTCCTGGCAACAAGCCCGTGTCAGCGGCGACTACAACTATGCCGTCAATGACGAACTGGCGGTGCGTCTGACCGGTATGTATGAAGATTCCGAAGGCTATCGCGATTTTTACACGCTGGAGCGTTCTGCCGTCAACCCAACGCTGACTTACCGCCTGGCCGAGCGCACCACGCTGGCGCTCAGTTATGAACATTTTGACGACGAGCGCATCACCGACCGCGGTATTCCGTTTGACCCGGCGAGCAACAAACCGCTCAATATCAACCGCGCGACTTTTATCGGTAACCCGGACCTGAGTGACTCGACCGCCACAGTGGATGCGGTCTCGGCCACGCTCAGCCACGAATTTGTAAGCGGCGCTTTACTGGTCAACCAAACGCGTTACGCTGACTACGACAAGTTTTATGGCAACGTCTTCCCGGGCGCTTACACGCCAGCCAATGGCCGGGTTGCTGTATCTGCCTATAGTAGCAGCACTGCGCGGCAAAACCTGATGAATCAGACCGACCTGACCTTTGAAGCCAAAGCCGGCACTGTGACGCACAAAATGCTGGTGGGTGCAGAGTTGAACCAGCAAGACACCGACAACCAGCGCCTGACCGGCTATTTCACTGATATGGGTGCCAATGTGACTTCAGCATTTGTCACGCTGGCCAATCCGGTCTATCGCGGCAAGATCCAGTTCCGCGCTTCGGCGACAGACGCCGATAATACCAGCGACGCCAAAGCCAAAGCCGTCTATGTGCAGGACCAGATTGAAATCACGCCACAGTGGCAGGCGGTGTTGGGTTTACGTTATGACGATTATCAGGTTGAGCTGGAAAACCACCGCAATGGCAGCGTGATCCAAAGCGAAGACGATTTATTGTCGCCGCGCGCTGGCCTTATTTACAAGCCGGTGGAAGCTGTGTCGGTTTACCTCAATTACAGCAAAGCCTATGTGCCACGCGCCGGTGAACAAATGGCGTCGCTGACCATCAGCAACGCCGCGCTGGACCCGGAGTCTTTTATCAACCACGAATTTGGTGTGAAGTGGGATATAAGCGACAGCCTGTCGGTGGCGACGGCGTTGTATCAGCTGGACCGCACCAATGTGGCGGTGACAGACCCGGTTGATCCGACCCGCTCTATTCTGGTTGACGGCCAGCAGGTCAATGGCGTCGAGTTTGAAGTGAACGGCAAACTCAGCGCCCACTGGGATTTTGTTGCCGGTTATGCTTTCCAGGACAGCGAAATCCTGGCGCCAGCCGCGCAAAAAGGCAAACAGCTGAGTCAGGTACCGGAGCAAAGTTTCTCCCTGTGGAACCGTTATCAGATTAACGAGCAATGGGGTGCTGGTTTGGGTGTTGTCAGCCAGTCTTCAGCTTTTGTCGCGGTGGACAATTTGGTGACTTTGCCAGGTTTCACCCGGGTGGATGCGGCGGTGTTTTATACGCCAATGCCGGAATTGCGCCTGCAGCTGAATCTGGAAAACCTGACCGATAAAACCTATTACGCCTCCGCACACAGCAATAACAACATCACGCCGGCGTCGCCACGCGCTGCGCGCGTAGGCGTCAGTTATAAATTCTGACAGCTGCAGATGCACGATAAGAAAAGCCCGCTTGCGGGCTTTTCTGCTATCTGGCCCGAAAATATTTTTGGCCTGATGCACAAAGTGCGCTGTTTGGCCGGTCTTGTCGTATAAGCCTCAGATGATAAAGACCGGAGATCTGCCATGCGCTTTTGCTTTACTGCGGCTATTGTCGCCGCCCTCGCCTGCTGCTTGCCCGCCCAAGCCACAGCGCCCGCTACACCCACACAAGCCAGCATGCAAAGCGACAGCATAGTGCTGGGCGCCGGCTGTTTTTGGGGCGCAGAAAAACGTTATGCCGCCATCCCCGGTGTGCTGAATGCTGTATCCGGTTATGCCGACGGCAAAGGCGTGGCAGCGAATTACCGCGCTATCACCGCTACCGCGCGGCGGCTCGACCCGAATAATCATGCTGAAGTGGTCAAGGTAACTTTTGACCCAGCCAAAGTGTCGCTGCGCCAGATCCTGCAGGTGTATTTTGAAAATCACGACCCAACGCAACTGAATCGCCAGGGCAATGATGTGGGCACGCAGTACCGCTCGATTATTCTGGTGCAAAATGCCAGTCAGCAGGCGCTCGCTGAAACCGTCAAAGCGCAATATCAGCAATTGCTGAGCGCGGCAGGATACGGCGCTATCACCACGCAAATTAAGCCACTCACTGAGTTTTTCCCGGCCGAGGATTATCATCAGGACTACTTAGTGAAAAACCCGGATGGTTATTGCCCGGACCACAGCACCGGCGTACGTTTTGCAGCAACAGCTGTCGCCGCCACCGATAACAGCGCCTTGCAGAAAGGCAAACAACTGTTGGTACTGGAAGCCGAAGGTTATTGCCCATACTGCGAAAAATTCCGCAAAGAAGTGCTGGATCATTATCGCGGCGCTATTCCAGTCACCACCCGCACCAGCGCGCAACTGCAGGGTTTAACACTGAACACCCCCACCTTTGCCACGCCAACCCTGTACTTTCTGCAGGATGGCAAAGAAGTGTTTGGCCATCAGGGGTATTTAACACCGAAAGAGTTTTATCAGGCGCTCGGCGCTTTTCAGCTGGGTGATTCCGAGGCCTTTAATGTCGCTTTTGATAAAGGCACCGACAGCCGGTTTTGCAAACAATATGAAATTTTCAAAAACACGCCGGACGGTGTGTTTATCGACAAACTGAGCGGCCTGCCATTATTCGACACCCGCGACCGTTTTGATTCCGGCAGCGGCTGGTTGTCATTCACCAAACCTGTGGCCGACAGTGTGGTGGAATTGCCGGATAATAGCTACGGCATGCAGCGGATTGAAATTCGCGCCAAAGTCAGTGGTATTCATTTGGGCCACGTGTTCCCGGACGGCCCGGGCGGCCAACCGCGTTATTGTATCAATGCCACAGTGCTGGATTTTGTTGCACGCCAGCAGTGGGCTGCTCCAGCTCAGCAGCTGGCACAGCCACACTGATTTTGCCAGGCTCGGGCGCAACAGCTAGACTGGCCATAAGTATCCAAAAAGTGAACGGAATTCACAGTGCAACTGTTTGGTCGTTGGTTATCACTGGTGCTGTTGCTGACATCCCTGTCCGGCAGGTGCGTCGATGCGCCCTGGCGTATTATTACCGTCGAGGAACCGCCGGCCAGTTTTCCGCTGGCCGACGGCCAGCTGGACGGTTTTGTCGTGGATCTGGTCAAAGCCTTACAACGCCAGCTGCAGGACGACAGCCCGATTGAACTGATGCCGGAAGGTCGCGCCATGCTGACCGCCCAACAACAGCACAATACCTTGCTGTTCAGTTTTTCCCGCACAGCAGAACGCGAAACACAGTTTCACTGGGTCTTGCCGGTGCTGCGCAAGCGCTGGCAGATTTATCTGCCGGCCAAAAGCCGGCTGCTGCTGCGCAGCCTGACCGATTTACGCAAACTCAACGCTATTGGTGTGGTGCGTGGCGACGTGCGTGAGCAATACCTGATACAGCAGGGGCTGACAAATCTGGTCGCGGTCAATAGTCATCAGCAAAATCTGCAAATGCTGCAAAGTGGCCGCGTCGATGCCATTGCCGGCGACAGTCTCGAACTGGCTTATCAGATCCGGCAAAATCTGGTGAAGTCCGCAGCGCCGAAACTGGCACTGACCCTGCGCAGCAGTGATGTTTACCTGATCATGCCGGCACAAGCCAACCCGGCACTGGTCCAGCGCTGGCGGCAGGCCGCCGCAGCGTTACAGCAAAATGGCGAATTAGAACTGATTGCGGTGCAATGGCAACAACGTATTCAACAGGAACTGCAAATCACAGTGCAACGCGACGGCCATTTACTGCTGTTTTGATGCAGGGGCTTTCCGTTATACTGGCGGCAATTTTGCCAAAGGTCAGACAAGTATGACAACTGCCGCTCCCCGAATTCTGTTTCTGCCAGTGTCCAGCCCCAAAGGCATCGGCGAATATATGCGTGCGCTGATCATTGCCGAAGCCTTAGCACAACAGGACCCGACGCTGGATATCCAGTTTGTGCTGAACCGGCATGCCCCGGCGGCAGCCAGCTGCCCGTTTAAAACCCATCTGCTGAATAACTCTGCCACCAAAGAAAAAGCCGCCGTCAACCAGCTGCTGGCCGAACTGAAACCGGATTTGGTGATTTTCGATTGCTCAGGCCGGGCGTCGCAGGCGCGCGCGGCGAAAAAAGCCGGTGCCAAAGTGGTGTTTGTCTCACAGCATAAGAAAAAGCGCGCCAAAGGTTTTGCCCTGCGCCGCTTAAGCGCGTTGGATGCGCACTGGATTGTGCAGTTTAAATTTGTCGACGGTGATTTAACCTCGCTGGAGCGCTTTAAATTACGTCTGCTCGGCAAAGATGAACCAATTTTCACCGGCCCGGTGTTCAGCGCGCCACAAGCCGAGTTACCAAACGAATTCAGCCAGTTTGCCGGCAAAAATTACAGCGTCTGGGCCGCCGGCGGCGGTGGCCATCAGGTGCAAGGCAGAAGCGCCACTGAAGAGTTTTATCAGGCGGCGCTGGCTGTCGCGACCCCGGAACAACCGGCGCTGCTGGTGGCCGGCGGCAACTTCACCGGTGAATTACCTTCTACCGACAGCGTCAGCGTGGTTAAATCGCTGCCGAACCAGCAGCTGATGACCTTGTTAAATCAGGCGGCGCTGATTGTCAGCGGCGGTGGCGATATGATGGGTCAGGCCATAGTGCTTGGCAAAAACATCGTCGCAGTGCCGGTCGCCGGCGACCAGCCGGACCGCGTGCTGGCCTGCGCCGCGGCCGGTTTGATTTACCCGGCGACTTTAGCCAAAGCCGACATCGTGGCACAATGCCACAAAGCGTTAAAAACACCACTGCAGCCGGAACTTCAGTTCGAACCTGGCCTGCAACTGGTACTCAAAGACATTTTCCGCCTGTTAGGCCGCTCTGCAGCATTTTCTGAAGGACAAACCGCATGAATCAGACTTCCAGTTTTCTCGCCGCCCTCGCCCGTCACCGCGAAGTGTTTGCCGTGGCCGAACAATATGCTGAGCAGAGCCAGCAACTGCTGGACGCTGTAGTCGCCTGCCTGCAGGCCGGTGGCAAAGTGGTGTGGATGGGCAATGGCGGCAGCGCGGCCGACAGCCAGCATCTGGCGGCGGAATTTATGGTGCGCTACAAAGCCGAACGTGGCCCGCTGGCGTCGATTGCATTAACCACAGATACGTCAATTCTGACTGCGCACGCCAACGACTATCACTTTGACACAGTGTTTGAACGTCAGGTCCGTGGCCTGGTCCGCGCCGGCGACGTGGTGATTGGCCTGACTACATCGGGCAAAAGCCCGAATATCAATCTGGCGCTGGCCGCGGCCAATGAACTGGGCGCCTTTACTGTCGCGCTGACCGGCCGCGATGGCGGTAAAGTCAAAGACATCGCGCGCTTACCGATCATCGTCAACTACGACGAAACCGCGCGCATTCAGGAAATGCATATGTTTATCGGTCACTGGCTCTGTGAAGCACTGGACCTGGTGCTGGCGAACTGAGAAGCAAAAGATGATTGATATCAGCCGTTTAAACAACTTGTCAGCCGCGCGTATTCTGGTCGTTGGTGACGTGATGCTGGACCGTTATTACCAGGGCGACACGCAACGCATTTCGCCGGAAGCGCCAGTGCCTGTGGTTCGCGTCAGCAAAATTGAAGACAAAGCCGGTGGCGCTGCCAACGTGGCGCGCAACATCGCGCACCTCGATGCCCATGTTGGTTTACTTGGCTTGATTGGCCGCGACGACAACGGCGACAGCCTGAAACAAATCCTGGCCGCAGACGGCATCCGCTCGGAATTACTGGCACAGGATGAACATCCGACGATTGCCAAAATGCGGGTGATTTCGCGCCATCAACAAGTGGTGCGGCTCGATATCGAACAAAACTTCAGCCGTAATCAGGCCGAAGCGCTGGCTGATCAGGTCACGGCCCTTTTGCCGGATTATGATTATGTGCTGGTGTCAGATTATGCCAAAGGCTCCCTGGCTGCGGTCGGCCGTATTATTGCCAGTGCCAAAGCCGCTGGTAAATATGTGCTGGTCGACCCAAAACAAGCCGATTTAGACGTCTATCGCGGCGCCGATATCATCACGCCGAATCTGTCTGAATTCCGTTTAGCCGGTGGTGATACCAGCTCAGAAGCAGCGATGTTCAGCTCAGCCCGTGCCATGCTGGAACGTTGTGGTATCGCGGCCATGCTGCTGACGCGCTCTGAACAGGGCATGACGCTCATTACCGCAAGTGACACGCACCATTTCCCGGCGCAAGTGCTGGAAGTCAGTGACGTCACCGGCGCCGGTGACACTGTAATTGCCACGCTGGCCGTCATGTTAGGCGCTGGTATGGCGTTACCGCAGGCGGTGGAGATGGCCAATCTGGCAGCAGGCCTGGTCGTAGCGAAGTTAGGCGCTGCGACGGTGTCGCCACAGGAGCTGGCAGCGAAACTGAATTCGCATTTGTTCTCGCAAGGCGATGTCTATCTGACGCCTTTTGATAAAGCGCTACAACATATTGAATTTGCCAAACAAAATGGCGAACGCATCGTCTTCACCAACGGCTGTTTTGACATCCTGCATGCCGGCCATGTGCGTTATCTGGCACAGGCCAAAGCGCAGGGCGACCGCTTAGTGGTGGGGCTAAATTCAGACGCGTCGATTAAACGCCTCAAAGGTGAAAGCCGGCCGGTGAATCCGCTGGATGAGCGCGCTACAGTGCTGGCAAGTTTAGCCTCGGTCGATTGGGTGCTGCCGTTTGGCGACGACCCAAGCGAGCAGGACACGCCGCTGCAGCTGATTTTAAAAGTAAAACCCGATGTGCTGGTCAAAGGTGGCGATTACACCATCGACACTATCGTCGGCGCCCGTGAAGTGCTGGCCGGCGGCGGTGAAGTCAAAGTGCTGCAGTTTGTCGACGGCTGTTCAACCAGCGCTATTATCAAAAAAATCAAAGGGTAAGCGCTGATGTCCGGGCAAAATATGGCGCCAGCCACGCTGAACTCCATTTGTATTCTGCGGTTGTCGGCCATCGGCGATGTCTGCCATGCCGTCGCCGCAGTGCAGGCGATTCAGCGTTATTATCCGCAAGCGAAAATCAGCTGGATCATCGGTAAAGTTGAAGCGATGCTGCTGAAAGACCTGCCGGGCGTTGAGCTGATTGTGTTTGATAAAAAGCTCGGCCTTGGCGCATACAGCGATTTAAGCCGCAAGCTCAAAGGCCAGCAGTTTGACGTGCTGTTGCATATGCAGGTCGCCCTGCGCGCCAATGTCGCGTCGCTGTTTATTCCGGCGCGACGCAAAATCGGTTTTGACTGGTCGCGTGCCAAAGAACTGCATGCACTCTTTATGCGTGAACGCATTGCGCCGCAGCAACAGCCGCATGTGCTGGATGGTTTTGCCGGTTTTGCCCGCCACCTCGGCGTGCCGTTTTTACAAAACCCGCAGGATAAACCGCAGTGGCAGATGCCTATTACCGATGAACACCGAGACTGGGCCAAAGCGCAGCTGAATCCGGCCACCTCGCGCCATCTGGTGATTTGCCCGGCCGCTTCCAAAGCCGAACGCAACTGGTTGCCGGTGCGTTATGCCGCCATTGCCGATTATGCCGCGACGCAGGGGTTCAGTGTGTATCTCTGTGGCGGGCCCACGCCGATGGAACAGCAATTAGCCAGCGACATCAAAGCGCAGGCGCAAAGCGACCTCATCGATTTGGTCGGCAAAACCAGCCTGAAACAACTGCTGGCACTGCTGGAGCAGGCATCCATAGTGCTGGCACCAGATACCGGCCCGGCGCATATGGCGGTCACTGTCGGCACGCCGGTGATTGGTTTGTATGGCCACAGCAATCCGGGCCGCACCGGGCCTTATTTGTATCGCCAGTATGTGGTGGATGCTTATCACGCCGAACTGAAAGCGCAAACTGGCAAAACCGCCGCGCAATTGCCTTGGGGCACCCGGGTCAAAGGTAGCCATATTATGGAAAACATTACTGTGGAAGCGGTGCGGCAGATGCTGGACACCGTGATCCGCCATGAAGGACTCTGATGAACGCAAGCACTTTGACGCCATTACGCAAAGCCGCATTTCTCGACCGCGACGGCGTGATTAATATCGATCACGGCTACACCTTTAAGCCCGAACATTTTGATTTCATTGACGGTGTGTTTGACGCTTGCCGCCATCTGCAAAACCTCGGTTATTTGCTGATTGTCGTGACTAACCAGTCCGGCATTGCCCGCGGCTATTACAACGAGCAGGATTTCGCCGTGCTGACCAGCTGGATGAAACAGCAATTTGCCGCGCACGGCGTCAAAATCGACGGCGTCTATTATTGCCCGCACCATCTGGAAAAAGGCCAGGTGCCATACAACATCGACTGCGACTGTCGCAAACCCAATCCGGGCATGCTGCTGCAGGCAATGCGCGAATATGGCATCGACCCGGCGTTAAGCCTGATGGTTGGCGACAAAGCCGCCGATATGCAGGCCGCCGCCGCCGCCGGTATAGGCCGGAAAATTCTGGTGCAAAGTGGCCAGGAATTGTCGGGCGATGATTTACAAAGCGCGGATTTGGTCTGGGCGTCGCTGGCCGACGTAAACCAAATCACAGCATAACATGAGGGTTTGTTGAAGATGTTACCTTGGTATCTGGCCAGTGCTGTGGTCGCCAAAACCTCGTTATTGGGTTTAGGCTTAATCACTTTAGCTTGTTGTATTGCGGCGTTAATGGCACTGCGCTGGTTTGGCGCCGGCTTAAGCCAGCCACTGCAACAGCGCTTTCGCCAAATTTTCCGCACCGGTATTTATCTGCATCTGGCGACTTATCTGCTGCTGCTCAGCAAAATGTGGTTAATTGACGGCTGGCAGGATGTGCCGGCTTTCGTGCTCGGTCATCTGGTGATGCACCACGCCGTGTCGGCCCTGATCGCCACTGTTCTGATTGTGATGACTATCCGCATCTACAACCACCGCAGCGCCGGCGTGCTCTGAATACCCAGGCCTGGGGCAGTTGCAGGCCTTTGCCGGTGCGCTGGGGTAAGGCTTGCCCCGGCAACAGCTCAGAGATCCACAATCCCGCTTTTCAGCGCAAACAGCTGCTATTCAACGATTAAATCTGAAAAATCAGGCTGATTTCTAAGCAAAACCCGGTACAATCAAAGACTAATTTGCCAATCATCAGGGATCAGATGCAGGTTGCAATAGGAAGCAGTACCGCTGAACAGGCGTTTCAGGCCGGCGTTCAGGCCGTCAGCGCAGCATTAAAAGACCTTCCCCCTCACCTCACCCCAAGGCTCGCGCTGGCGTTTTGCAGCGGCGAAGTCGATGCGCATGGTTTTTATGCCGGCATCCGCCAATTACTGGGCGACTGGGTCCCCGTGGTCGGCGGCTCCGCGATGGGATTATGTTGGGCAACTCAATGTGTGACGCAGGGCGCCTGCGCCGCCGTGGTGTTGATGGCCGGTGACGATTGGGAATGGCAACTGGCGACCAGCCAGGATATTTATCGTGATCCACATCTGTCCGGCGAGGTGTTAGCCGGGCAACTGCCCAGCCTGGCGGACAGCCGCTGTTTATTGCTGTTTTTTGATTCAATCCGTTTCGCCGCCACTGCACAACAACCGCCGGTATTAATTCCGGCAGGCCCGATCATCGCCGGCACCCACCACCCGCGTTTAAAGCATTTACCACTGTTTGGCGCGGGCTTGCTGGCCGACAGTCAATTCGGTTTAACCTGGCAATTTTGCGGTGACGGTGTCAGCCGCCACAGCGCCAGCGCACTGCAGCTGGCCGGACAATTTCAGCTGGTCAGCTGCATCATGCATGGCTGTGTGCCGCTGTCGGACCATCATTTCACCGTCAGCGATGTGTTTGGGCCTTATCTGTATCAATTAGATCAGCAACCGATAGTACCTTTGCTGGACCGGCTGACCGGCGATCGGCAATGGCGGCATTTACAACACAAAACCAGTGGCGCGCCGCTGCCGGTGACACGCCTGGCGCTGGCACGTCCGCTCGACGCCAATCCCGGTGAACAACAACTGGTCACCCGGCTGATGACCGGTTTATTGCCCGACGATAACGGCGTGATGTTGTTTGAAGCCGATTTAACCAAAGGCCAGCAGGTCATGCTGATGCGCCGTGATCCGGCCCTGATGCTGCAATCAGCCCGCGACAATACCGAACGTCTGCTGGCAGAGATCGCCAGCGCCGGACAGCGCGGCCGGCTGGCGTTGTATTTTGATTGTGGTGGACGGATGTCAGCGATCAGTGGCAGCGAAGGCGAAGAAGCCGAGATTGTGCGGGATCTGTGTATCGCGGCCGGCATCCCATTTCTGGCCATTTACACTGGTGTGGAAATAGCCCCACTGCAAGGCGCCAGTTACGGCCTGGACTGGAGTGGGGTGTTAATCATCCTGACCCAGTAGCCGGCGGGTCACCCCACCGGCCTGCGGGTTTGCGCTTTAATCCTTGCGTTTGTTTTTCACTTTCAGCTGATTTTCTTCACACAAACCAATCAACGGTAATTGCCGCAGGATTTGCATTTCCGGGTCGATTTGCAGCTGATCAGATGCTTTGAGCACCACTGCACCTTTGCTGAAATCCAGCACGGTCGGCTGACCGTTTAATACCACCGGCACCGGCATCGGGAATGGCTTATTCGCCGGTACTTTCCAGCTCAGCGTGCGGACATTACCCGCCGTGCTGTCAATCAGTTCCGGCAAAGCCGCCTGATACAGATAAACATCAAACAGCCACTGATAATCTTTACCGGTTAAGCGGTTTACAATGGCAATAAAGTCTTCGGTGGTGCGATATTTCGGTGTGATGGGATACGGGATAGCTGCCGTGTCAGCCTTGCCGTACAGCAGTTCGCGGGTGGCCTGCCAGAACACCGCATCGCCAACCAGATAACGCAACGTGTGCAACGTCCAGCCGCCTTTGCCGTAAATATCTGAATTAAATGCTTCATCAGAAGTCACGTTGCCGGTACGGACCACCGGGTTGCAGTTGACCAGCCCCAGATAAGATTTATACAGCTGATAATGATAAGCGGCGATACCGAGCTTATCTTTGGCATAAGCCGGCTGCATATACAGGCCAAAACCTTCGTGGATCCAGGCGTGGTTCAGTGTTTTGTGCGTGACTAAATTGCCAAACCATTCATGCGCCAGTTCATGCTGTGCCAGCCAGTCGTAGCCGTTGTCATCGCGTTTATAACCTTTGCCATAAGCATTGACGGTCTGGTGTTCCATGCCAAGGTGCGGCGTTTCGACAAAACCCAGTTTCTGGTCACCCCAGGGATATGGGCCAAGTACGCGCTCATACCACTGCACTTGCTGCAGTAAATCCTGCTGCCACAAAGCTTCAGCTTTCTGCGCATTTTCTGGCAAGGCCCAGAACTCCACCGGAACTTTGCTGCCATTGACGCTGGTATAACTGTGCTGAATCCGCTGATAAGGGCCGATATTCAGCGCAATATTGTAATCGCTGGCTGGCACCGACAATAACCAGTCAAACTGCTGTTTGTCTTTGCCGACCGGCGTGACTTGCTGCAATACGCCGTTGGTGACCGCCGACAGGCCATTGGGCACCGTCAGCCGGATGCGCATTGAATCGGCTTTATCAGCAAAATGGTCTTTACAGGGCCAGAACAAATCACAGCCCTCGCCTTGTACTGCGGTGGCAATCCAGGGTTTACCATCCGGCGTTTTCGCCCAGACCGTACCGCCAGCCCAGGGCGCATTGTTCGCCACATGCGGCTTGCCGGCATAAAACACCGCCACGTCCACCGCGCTGCCAGCCGCTTGCTGACCGCCTAAGTCGATCAGCAGCACACCGCCATTGCGCTGATAAGTGGCGGTTTTACCACCGACTTCAATTTTTTCGATTGCGAAGCGACTATCGAGCTTCAGCTCCACTTGCGCGCTCGGCGCCAGCAAAACAAAACCGGTACGGCCTACCCCGCTGATACTCTGGTTGGCCGGGTCAATCTCCAGCGTTAAATCATAAGTTTTGACATCGGCCGCCTGCGCCACAGCAGACAGCGGCTGGCCGGTATCGCCAATCAGCGGGTCGAGCGGTGCCACAGTCGACTGACAGGCGGTCAGGCCAGCCAGCAGCAGCGGCAGCGCCGCCAGACGAAACTCAGGGCGATAGAGCTTTTTCATTAGAATCAATTCCTTCAGACGACGACTAAAGATGTTGTACTTCATAATGCCAGTTGCTGACGGAATGACCAATGCGCTGCCCTGCGGCCTGTCTCCGGTGCCGGGGCTTTGGTCGCGGTGGTCTGGTAATAGCCCCGGCTTCGCAGTAATTTCGAATTCACTAAACTAACGTCAGTCTTGCTCACGGAGTACACGTCGATGCGTTTAACCCCTTTATCTGTGGTGATCCCGTTGCTGTTATTACCGGCGGCCTCCAGTCAGGCTTATGACCGGGTCACTGGCCAGGAATTTGCCAGCCGTTCAGAAGTCATCGCCACGCAGGCGATGGCAGCGACCAGTCAGCCACTGGCGACGCAAATTGCTTTGGATGTAATGAAACAAGGCGGCAATGCGATTGATGCGGCTATTGCTGCCAATGCGGCTTTAGGCCTGATGGAACCGACCGGCTGTGGCATCGGCGGCGATTTATACGCCATTGTCTGGTCAGCCAAAGACAAAAAACTCTACGGCCTGAACGCGTCTGGCCGCTCACCGAAAGGGCTGACGCTGGAGCAACTGCAGGCAGAAGTGAAAAAACTCGGCCGCACTGACATTCCGCCACTGGGCATGTTACCCATCAGCGTGCCGGGTGCGGTCGACGGCTGGTTCAGCCTGCATGACAAATTCGGCAAACTGCCGATGAAAAAAGTACTGGCACCGGCCATCAGCTATGCCGAAAACGGCTTTCCGGTGACTGAGCTGATTGCCTACTACTGGAACGCTTCAGTACCGAAATTATCCAGCCAACCCGGTGATTTTAAAGGCACTTTCACCATCAATGGTAAAGGCCCGCAAACCGGCGACATCTTTAAAAACCCGGCTCTGGCCAACACTTATAAACAGCTGGCGATCGGCGGGCGCGACGCGTTTTATCAAGGCGATATCGCGAAAAAAATTGATGCCTTTATGCAAAAACAAGGCGGTTATCTGCGGTATGACGATTTCGCCAGCCACAGCTCGACCTGGGTGGAACCAGTCTCGGTAAACTATCGCGGTTATGATGTGTGGGAGTTACCGCCCAATGGTCAGGGCATTGCCGCGCTGCAAATGCTGCAAATCCTAAAAAACTTCGACCTGAAAAGCATGGGCTTTAACAGCCCGGCAAGTCTGCATACCTTAATTGAAGCGAAAAAACTGGCGTTTGAAGACCGCGCTAAGTTTTACGCCGACATGGATTTTGCCAAAGTGCCGGTCAAAGAGCTGATCTCTGAAGCCTATGGCCGCGAGCGCGCCAAACTGATTGGGCCAAAAGCCGCGCAGCGTGTCGATGCCGGTAATCCGCATCTGTACACCGGCGATACCATCTACCTGACCACCGCCGACAAAGACGGCAACATGGTGTCGTTAATTCAGAGTAACTATCGTGGCATGGGTTCCGGTGTGGTAGTTCCGGGTTTAGGTTTTGGCTTCCAGGACCGCGGTCAGATGTTCTCGCTGGATCCGAAACATCAGAACGCTTATGCACCCGGCAAACGCCCTTTCCAGACCATTATTCCGGCTTTTATCACCAAAGATAATCAGCCTTATATGAGCTTTGGTGTGATGGGCGGCGCGATGCAGCCACAAGGTCATGTGCAGATCGTCGTCAATATGATCGACTACGGCATGAATCTGCAGGAAGCCGGTGACGCCGCGCGCTGGCAGCACCTGGGAAACACGGAACCAACCGACAACGCCGATATGTACCTGGAAAACGGCGGCTACACCGAAGTGGAACGTGGTATTCCGTGGCAGACGGTGCAACAGCTGATGCAAAAAGGCCATGACATCCGCTACGGCTTTGGTGGTTACGGTGGTTATCAGGCGATCAAAAAAGACCCGGTGCGCGGCGTGTATTTTGGTGCGTCGGAATCGCGTAAAGATGGTCAGGCCGCCGGTTATTGACCTGCTGTAGCAACTACAACGCCGGCAATTGCCGGCGTTTTTATTGCAAACAGGGATAGCCTGGTTTAGTCAGCACCAATCCGCGCTTTGATATCGTTAATCAGTGGCGACTGCCCCATGCCATTGGCATTGGCCCAGTTTTCCAGATCTTCAGCCTGCAGCGATTTTGCCGGCATCTGTTTGACAAAAAATGCACCGACTTCATAAGCATCACTGCGCATGGCAAATTTGATCAGCGATTCTTTATTACACTGCACGGCATCATAGATTTTGCGTAAGTTTAATTTGTTATCCGACAACAGCTTACGGATGCGGTTTTTGTCGTCCGCTTTGGTATATTCACATAAAGACACACCCCATTGTTCCTGAGCCTGTGTCATTGGTGCGGTAAAAGCAGCAACAGATAAAAGTACAGCGGCGGTCAAAAATTTCTTCTGCATAACAACCTCTTGTCAACATCCATTCGGGGATCGAAGCATCCAATGTAATGCTTTGTGCAAAGTATTGGCGCTTTGGCCGTATTGGCAAGCCTGACCAGTGGATTTTCCGGATTTTCGCGTGCGTTTGCCGAATAAAACTCCACTATTCAGAAATTTACAGCAACTATCCTACATCAGGTTAACAAGAAAAATGGTTGTCAGGACGGCGGCCGGCATGGCAGACAGATCTCCACCATCAGACCGGCCCGGCGCAACTCACCGGCGGCAGTGTCAGCCGGCAGCCACAAATTATCGGCACTGATCCGCCCACCACACGCCGCCACAGCCCGCAGCGCAATGCTCAGGCCCAGACCCACACCATCGGTCTGTTTGTCGGCGCGAAAAAACGGATTAAATAACAGCGGCAGCAATTCTGGCGCCACACCGGGGCCATTGTCCGTGACGCAAATCCGCAGTTCCTGCGGCTGCAACACGCTACTGACGCGGATCGTCGCCCCACTGCCGGCATATTTGATGGCATTGCGCACCACGTTTTCCAGCGCCCGGAACAACAGTTCCGCATCCGCCTGTACAGTCGCCGGCGGGTTGTGCGCCAGCACCAGCTGTTGCTGTCGGTTATGCGCTTCCAGTGTGGCGTCCGCGCAAATCGAATCGAGTAATTCGTCTACCGCGACTGCACTCATCTGCGCCTGCACTTCACCGCTTTCCAGTCGGGAGAAGGTCAGGATCTCGCCGACCAGCTGGTCCAGCCGCACCGCTTCCGCTTCAATTTTTTCCAGCGCCATTTCCAGGTCGGCCGGATGCTGACGCACCAGCCCGGTCAGCAGCTGCAGCCGCGCCAGCGGCGAACGCAGCTCATGCGACACATCGTGCAGCAGCCGGCGCTGCGAGACGATGGCCTGATACACCTGCTGCGCCATCTGATTAAAACTGCGCGCCAGCGCGCCAAATTCATCACGCCGGCCGGTCATTTCGCTGCTGAGCTGCGTCTGCCATTGCCGCTGCGGCAATTCACTGAGTGCCGTTTTTAACTGGCGCACCGGCGCAGCAAAATACCAAGCGAGGCCAAGACTCGCCGCGATGCTGGTGACAATCACAGCCATCAGCAAAAATAACGGATGAAACCAGAACGGTGGCAGCGGCGGCGGGCCGCCCCGTTCGCGCGGGCCGCCGTCACGCGGGCTCAGACGTTCTTTTATCGCAAAAGCGCGCTGTTGCCAGAAATTGTCTTTATTCACCAGCACCAGCTGCAACGGCTGACCTGCCGCCTGTACCGCCAGATGTTTGGCCCGCGGATTGTGCCCGATGTCGGCCGGCACTTCGCGGCCCAGCAAGTCCGCGCCGCTCGCATCCAGCACCAGCAGCTGTTCCCGCGCCATCGGGTCGTCCTGCCAGTTTTGCACTAAAGTGCGCAATAACGGCACCCCGCCGGCATCAATCAGCTGCTGGGCATTTTGCAGAAAAAACCGGCCTTGCGGGCTCAGCAATGCGCGGTTTTGCTCCGGCGACTGACTGAGCTGGTTCAGCGTAAACACCGCACCAAACGCCAGGATCAGCGCCAGCCAGAATGCCAGCAGAAATTTCCAGAACAGCTGTCCCATCCGGTGTTATCCCTGCGAACTGTATTTAAGCCAGATCGGAAGAGCGTCGTGTAGGGAAAGAGTGTAGGACTCGGTGGGCGCCGGGACGATAAAAAACAAAAGCAAGGA
>CALJUX010000011.1 GCA_937978655.1 uncultured Chromatiaceae bacterium | reverse complement strand
CAATTTAGCAGGGGAAAAGCAGTAATTAGTATGTGATTTATAGTGGTACTAATACTGTAATGGGCTTTAACGGCGGTTTCTATTATGCCCGCCTGACTTATAACTTCTAAATTTCTGCGATACTGAAAGCCACCTGCGGGTGGCTTTTTTATGCCCGCAATTTGCCAATCTTCAACCGCTGGACTTGATTTGGCTCCCTGCCATGTGGCAGTGTAATTAGAGCATTTACTTGAGATTAATCATGCAGCTGATCCCATGGCAATACCAGACCCAAGCAGGTTTCACTCTCCAAGGGATGCGCAGCATTCCCAGTGGTAAACCGCTGTTACATCTGTTGCATGGCAATGGCTTTTGCAGCCAGATGTATTGGCCGATGCTGTCTCTGCTGCAGGATCAGGTCGATTTGTTTCTGTCGGATGCGCAAGGCCACGGGTTGAGTGAACATGGCGGCGCTTTCGTCGGCTGGAATAAAAGCGCAACTTTAGCCAGTGAAGCACTCAACGCTTATATAGCCGAATACAAAGACGTCCCTGTGTATGGTATCGGACATAGTTTTGGTGGCGTGCTGACGGCTTTATTGCACAGCGAACCGCAGAGCCCATTTGCAGCAGTGTTGTTGCTTGACCCGGTGCTGTTTACTCCAACCATGCTGCACAGCATGACCGCGTTACAATGGCTGGGCTTGTATCGACATAATCCACTGGCACGCAGAGCCGTCAAGCGGCGGCAACACTTTCCCGACAAACAGGCCGCCTGGCAGTATTTCCATCAACGTGGCATGTTCAGGGGCTGGCACGCCGATGCCCTCACCGCCTATATTGAGCATGGTTTAACACAAACCGTTCAAGGTTGGACGCTGCGCTGCGCCCCAGAGCGTGAAGCGGAGATTTTTGCCAGTTTCCCACGGCGGTTATGGCCGTCATTGCAACGCACCACCAAACCTGTCAAGTTGATTTATGGTGAAAACAGCTACCCCTTTGTACGCAAGTCGGCGGCGCTGTTGCAGCAAAAATGTCCGCAGCTGCAAGTGCAACAGGTGCAAGGTGGTCATTGTTTTATGCAGGAAGACCCACAACAAAGTGCAGCGCTGGTGCTGCAATGGTTGCGGCAGCAGCGATAAGTTGAATCGCCGCAGGCAGCTCTGCTGTTTGCTTACCAAACTATATAGTGCTCTTTGAGCCAACTGACAAAACGTCTGTATCAACGCGAGATTTTCATTATAATGTCGCCAGTTTTCGGCCTTTGATGTCAGAGGTCTGCGTTCTGATAGGTGTAATGAATGAAACGTAGTCTGGTGCTTGCCGCAGTGCTGTTATCTGCCTGTACTAATTTGCCACAGCAGAAGGTGAAACCTGCGCCGGTTCAGCCGGTACAGCCTGTTGCTGTGGAGCCGGAACTGGTTCCCGGTGAAGTTGTGAACTCTGATAATACTGAGGCAATGCCAACCGATTTCGGGCTGATTTTTATTGATCGTGATATGTCTTTTCAGGGCACTCTGCCCTGTAAAAAGTGCCCGGGCATTCAGTATCAGCTGAATGTATTACAAGACGGCCGCTTTGAACTGCGTCGTGACTATATTGATCGCAATACCGTCGAACTGCTGAGCGGGACCTGGCAGCTGGACGACCGCACCCTGCACTTTGCCAGTAAGCAAGGCAAAGTTCCTTCGTTCCAGTTTGGCAGTAATCAACATCTGATCCTGTTAAATGCCGCCGGCAAGCCAATGGTGGCTAAAGATAACCATACCCTGACCAAAACAGCACAATTCAGCCGTATTGATACCCGGATGCCTTTGTTGGGCTTGTATCAGCTGAAAAATAACGAAGCTAGTTTTATTGACTGCATCAGTGGCGAAAATCACAGCATTGCGATGACTCAGCACCATATTCCGATGTTACGTTCGTACCAGACTGATCCGAAGCTCAGTGGAAAAGCGGTTGTCGCAACAATGACCGCGCGCAAAAGCCCGGATCAGCATCAGGCTTTGTTAGTCGATAAGTTTGATCAGTTCTGGCCAGGTGCCACCTGCCCGGATAAAGCCGCAACGGCCAAAGTACAAAATCTGGTCTGGCGGTTACAGACAGTGTCACAAATCAGCGTGCCGCAAAAGCTCAATATCCGCCTGATGTTTGCCGATAATAACCGCGTCTTTGGTTTTTCCGGCTGTAATAACTTTAATGCCGGTTATGCCCAAAACGACAATCAACTCAAAGTCATGCCGATTGTCAGTACCCGTAAGTTTTGTAACGATGCCAATTTCTATGAACAGCAGTTCACCAAGCAACTGCAGGCGGCAGATCGTATCGAAGTGAATCAGCAAAAACTGCAGTTATTCAGGGAAAACAAAGTGATCATGGAATTTCAGCCTGCGCTTAACTGATCAACATGCGGGACTGGGAAAAAAGACGCTACGGCGTCTTTTTTTATCCGCAAAACTGCATTAACCGGCCACCAACAAATGACCATGTCCAAAATTTTGGCAACAAAAAAGGCAGCCGGAGCTGCCTTTTCAACTACTTAATCAAGATTAAGCAGACAGTGCTTGTTTCGCTTTAGCAACTAAGGCAGCAAATGCGCCTTTGTCGAATACAGCGATGTCAGCCAGAATTTTACGGTCGATTTCAACAGATGCTCTTTTCAGACCATCGATGAAACGGCTGTAAGATAAACCGTTTTGACGTGAAGCAGCGTTGATACGCGCGATCCACAGTTGACGGAATTGACGTTTACGTTGACGACGGTCGCGGTAGGCGTACTGGCCGGCTTTGATAACTGCTTGGAACGCTACACGATAAACACGGCTGCGGGCACCGTAGTAGCCTTTTGCCTGGTTTAATACCTTCTTATGACGCGCACGTGCGGTCACACCACGTTTTACTCTTGGCATGTCAGTCTCCTAAAATTATGCGTATGGCAGGCAACGAGCTACTGAAGCGACGTCGACTTTAGCAACTAAAGTTTTCGGGCCCAGATGGCGCTTACGCTTAGAAGACTTCTTCGTCAAGATGTGGCGAAGATGTGATTGCTTACGTTTAAAACCGCCAGAAGCGGTCTTTTTAAAGCGCTTTGCGGCGCCTTTATTGGTCTTCATCTTTGGCATAGTGAACTCACTCGCAATTGTGTTGTTACAACGAATAATAAGGCGGAAAACCGCACCACCACTGCGTTACCGCAGCGGAGCACGGATTCACTTGATTGCACTTATTACTTCTTAATTGGGGCCAGCATCATGATCATCTGACGACCTTCAACCCGGCTTGGGAACGACTCACAGATAGCGATATCTGCCATGTCACCTTTAATCCGGTTGAGGACCTCAATACCGATGTCCAGATGCGCCATTTCACGACCGCGATAGCGAAGCGTTACTTTAGCTTTGTCACCCTCTTCAATGAAGCGACGCAGGTTGCGTAGTTTTACCTGGTAATCGCCTTCATCAGTTCCAGGCCGGAATTTTATTTCCTTGATCTGGATCTGTTTTTGCTTTTTCTTCTGTTCTTTTAGGTCTTTGCCTTTTTCAAACAGGAACTTACCGTAGTCCATTAACTTACAAACAGGCGGCTCAGCTGTTGGACTGATTTCTACCAGATCACAACCACCCTCATCGGCCATACGGATGGCTTCAGCGGTACTGACAATACCTAATTGCTCACCTTCCAGACCAATCAGTCGTACTTCGCGTACGTTGATTTCTTCGTTAATACGATTCGGTCTGTTCGTTGCTAAAGGTTTCTTTCCTACTTTAATGGTACGTTCCTCCAGAGATTGAAATCGGTCAGACCCGGCTATTGATTTCTGTCGTTAATTTGTCAACAAATGCTGCGACAGTCATTTTACCGAGGTCTTCGCCTTTACGCGTCCGCAGTGCCAGGTCGCCGGATTCGACTTCTTTGTCACCGACCACAACCAGGTATGGAACGCGGGCAAGCGTATGCTCGCGGATTTTAAAGCCAATCTTCTCATTTCTCAAGTCAGAAGTTGCTCTAATACCGTGAGATTTGAAAGTTTTTACCAATTCCTTGGCATAATCGGCCTGATTGTCGGTGATATTCATCACCACAACCTGAGTTGGTGCTAACCAGGCCGGGAAGAAACCGGCATATTCTTCAATCAGAATGCCGATAAAACGTTCCAGCGAGCCCAGTACCGCACGGTGGATCATCACCGGAACCTGACGATCGTTGCCTTCAGCGACAAAACTGGCACCTAACCGGCCTGGCAAGGCAAAATCGAGCTGCACAGTACCACATTGCCACGCACGGCCTAAGCAGTCATGCAAAGTGAATTCAATTTTCGGACCGTAGAACGCGCCCTCGCCCGGCTGCAAATCAAAGGCAATGCCATTGGCTTCCAGCGCTTCGGCCAGTGCCTGTTCGGCTTTGTGCCACATCTCGTCAGTGCCGATGCGTTTTTCTGGCCGGGTCGACAGTTTGACAGCCACTTCTTTAAAACCAAAAGTACTGTACACATCAAAAATCATTTTGATACAGCTCGACACTTCCGCCTGAACTTGCTCTTCAGTACAGAAAATGTGCGCGTCATCCTGGGTAAAACCACGTACCCGCATCAAACCGTGTAAACCGCCGGACGGCTCGTTGCGGTGACAGCAACCAAATTCCGCCATCCGCAGCGGCAGGTCGCGGTAAGATTTCAGGCCCTGATTAAAGATTTGCACATGACCAGGGCAGTTCATCGGTTTGATGGCGTAGTCGCGGTTTTCTGAACTGGTGACAAACATATTCTCAGAATACTTTTCCCAGTGCCCAGAACGCTCCCACAACACTTTGTCCATCATAAATGGACCTTTAACTTCCTGGTAATCGTATTCAGCCAGTTTTTCGCGGACAAAGGCTTCCAGTTCGCGGAAAATCGTCCAGCCGTCGTTATGCCAGAACACCATGCCCGGCGCTTCTTCCTGCCAGTGGAACAAGCCAAGCGCTTTACCGATTTTGCGGTGGTCACGTTTTTCGGCTTCTTCCAGCTGCAGCAAATAGGCCGCCAGTTGCTTTTTATCTGCCCAGGCCGTGCCATAAATGCGTTGCAGCATTTTGTTTTTCGCATCGCCGCGCCAATAAGCACCGGCCACTTTCATAATTTTAAAATTCTGGCAGAACCGCATATTTGGCACGTGTGGGCCACGGCACATATCGATGTATTCTTCGTGATGGTACAGACCTGGTCTGTCGTCTTTGGCGACGTTATCGGTCAGAATTTCCATCTTGTAAGATTCGCCGCGCGCAGCGAAGGTGTCATACGCTTCCTGCCAGCTGACTTTTTTCTTCACGACGTCGTATTCGGTCTTCGCCAGTTGCAGCATGCGCGCTTCTAATTGCGCTAAATCGTCGCTGCTGATCGGGCGGTCTAAATCCACGTCGTAGTAAAAACCGTTGTCGATGACCGGACCAATCGCCATTTTGACGTGTGGCCATAATTGTTTGATGGCATGGCCAAGCAAATGCGCACAAGAGTGGCGCAGGATCTCTAAACCTTCCTGATCTTTGCTGGTAACAATGCTTAAGCTGCTGTCTTCGGTGATTAATTCACAAGCGTCGACCAGCTGACCGTTAATTTTACCGGCGATGGTGGCTTTGGCTAAGCCCGGGCCAATGTTTTTGGCAACATCCATCACAGATAATGGGGCTTCGAATACACGTTGACTGCCGTCTGGCAGAGTAATGACTGGCATGATAAATCCTCACAGTGGTGGCCCGTACCAAGGGTCACATGTTGAATAAGAATGGGTAATGGGCTTTTTGGTTTTGCCGTACGAGTGGCGAAACAACGCAGCCAGAGAACGTATCAAAGGCGGCGCACTAAAAAGCGCAGCCATATTACTGGCTGCGCCCGGCCGGAGCAAGTCTGCTGTCCCGTCTTCAAGCTGCCGATACTTTGTTCCTGATCAACACGCCCGGCCGGCGGAACCGGCAAAGTCGGCCATAATTCTTCAGATCAATCTGTTATTTCACTGCGGAGCAGCACAATGTGGCAAGCCATTGCGAACCAAATCAGTACCGAACTTGATCAGGACTTCCGGATCACCCACAAACAGCAACTTGCCACCCACTCGGACAATTTGCTGTATCACATCGCTGATGGTGACCAACACTATCTGGTCAAACTGAATCATCGTGAGGTGCTCGACAGTTTTGAGACCGAAGCACTGTCGCTGAAATTTATGCAAAACCGGCATTGCCTGAAAGTGCCGCAGGTGATCTGTGCCGGGCAAACCGTTGAGAAAGCCTTTCTGGTGCTGGAGTATCTGCCGCTGGCCACAGATCATCCTTATGGCTGGCAGGCGCTTGGCCATCAGCTGGCATTTTTGCACCAGGCCGATGATCAGGCGATGTATGGCTTTGACTGGGACAATTATTTAAGTGCGACTTTGCAACCCAATCAGTGGGGCGCCAACTGGTCGGTGTTTTTCTCTGAACAACGCATCGGCTGGTTACTGCAACTGCTGGCCGAACAGCAGCAACACTTTGGTGACATTGACAAAATTGTTGAACGGGTACGTCAGCGCCTGCACCATCACCAACCCAAACCTGCGCTGGTACACGGCGAATGCTGGCGCGGCAATGTTGGCTTTTTAGGCGAAACTCCGGTGATGTTTGACCCGGCCTGTTATTTTGGCGACCGTGAAGTGGATATTGCTTTTGCCGGGCTGTTTGACCCGATGCCGGCCGCATTTTTCGCGGCATATCAGCAGGTATACGCGCTTAGCGAGGGATTTACCGAACGCAAAGACCTCTATAATCTGTACCACTTATTACATCTGGCGTATTTACGCGGTGGTCGCTACAGCTGGCAGGCGCAGGAGCTGATCCAGCAATTGCTGAGCTGAACCATTGCACAGGGAGTTATTGTGGTTCAGGCGGTTATTTTTGATATGGATGGCTTGCTGCTGGATTCGGAAGATTTCTGGCAACAGGCTGAGTTTAAAGCATTTTCTGCACTTGGTGTTCCGCTGACGCTGGCCGACACCGCCAAAACTGTGGGCTGGCGCTGTGATTACGTGGTGAATTTCTGGTATCAACAGGCCCCCTGGACCGGCCCCAGCCAGGGAGAAGTTGCTGATCAAATCATCGCTGAGGTGATTGAGCTCATCCGCAGGCATGGGGTGTTGTTGCCCGGCGCCCGTGAAGCCTTGCAGCTGTGCCGGCAGCTGAAGCTACCGGTCGCGCTCGCGACCTCGTCCAATCATCAGATGATGCTGGCCGCTTTAGAACACTTCGAACTGTTACCTTATTTTCAGGCGACCTGTTCTGCACAATACCTGCCCTATGCCAAACCACACCCGCAAGTGTACCTAAATGCCGCGACAGCGTTGGGCATTGCCCCTGAGGCCTGTCTGGCGCTGGAAGATAGTGTGACTGGCGTCATTGCGGCAAAATCAGCCCGCATGCGCTGCATCGCGGTGCCGGAACACCAGAACCGACATGACCCACGCTACGCTATCGCCGATGTTGTGCTGGATTCCTTGTTGCAACTTGACCAGCGCTTGTTGTTAAACCTATGACCTGACGCTGGTTTATGAGCGCAGCTTTACATCCTGACAGCACACCGCGCAACATGGCTGAGTGCAGCGCTCGCCGCAGTGGACTGGTGGTTCTACACTGCAACAACGACACCAGTCCAATGAGGAGGATCCGATGCAACTCCTTTATAAAACCATCCTCTGCCCCTTTTGCGGCCACCCGACCCACATCACTTTGGATATCAGCGGCGATGATCAGGACGACATCGAAGATTGCAGCAATTGCTGCAGTCCCATTCATATCGTGATGCATAAAGACGAGTCACGGCATAGTGTGCAGGTGTTTGTCGACGCTGAGGACGAACAGTTTTACTGACCGCGCTGTGTCAGATAACGCTCGACGGTTTGCACTATTGTGACCGTTTGCTGATCGCATTCCAGATTAAGCCGGTCACCAACTTGCTTATGGCCAAGCGTGGTCACTGCCAGTGTTTCCGGAATGAGATGCAGCCAAAAACTATGGCCTTCAACAGCTCCGACGGTCAGGCTGGCGCCATCGACGGCAATAAAACCTTTCGGCTGGATAAAGGCCATCAGTTCCGCCGGCACACTGAGCTGCATCGCGCAGTTATTCACCGTACGTTGTATCTGCAGTATCTGTGCGGTCGCAGCAACATGACCGGAGACGATGTGGCCGCCAATTTCATCGCCAAACTTCAGCGAGCGTTCGAAGTTGACCCAATCACCCCGCTGCAGCGCGCCCAAATTGGTTTTTTGTAAGGTCTCGTCAATAACATCAAAGCTGACCCAACCGGCAGCAACGTCAAAGTCGGTGGCAGTCAGGCAAGTGCCATTGACTGCGATACTGGCACCGCGCTGCAGTTGCTGCAGCTGCGCCGGCGTTGCCTGCAGCGTCAGCCGGACAAAGTTGTCGTGCTGAATCACATCTTTCACCTGCACCTGTGCCTGAACTATTCCGGTAAACATGCCAATCCTCGTTGTGTTAACATTTATGCTTCTGAGCACGAGCTGTTGCAGCCCAAAGAGCGTTCCATGTTACCTTTTTCCCGATTTGAAGCAAAAACCATTCTGAAATTATCTGGCCCGATTATGGTGGCACAGCTGACGCAAACCATGATGTATGTCATCGATACGCTGATGGCCGGCCGGGTCGGTGTCACCGATATGGCCGCCGTGGCCATCGGTTCTGCGTTATGGTTACCGATTTTATTAACTTTTCAGGGCCTGCTGCTCGCATTAACACCGATTATCGCCCAGCATTTTGGCGCCGGCCGCCACAAGGAAATTCTGCCAGCCACTTATCAGGGCGGCTTACTTGCGCTCGCGTTGTCGTTGCTGATTTTCGCCGGCATGCAGTTTATCCACCTGCCGCTTGGCCTGATGCAGATGGACGATGAACTGCGGCAAAAAGCGCTGGCTTATCTTGGGTATATTGCCTGGGGCATTTTCCCGGCTGCCGGTTATATGGTCCTGCGCAATCTGTATGAAGGCATTGGCTACACCAAAGCGGCGATGTGGATTAGTTTTGTCGGCATTCTGGTGAATATTCCTGCCAATTATGTGTTTATTTACGGCAAATTCGGCATGCCGGCACTGGGTGGTGCGGGCTGTGGCCTTGCTACGAGCCTGGTGTTTGTCTCTATGTTCTTCACTTTACTTGGTTATGCCGCCTTTGGCCGCCGAACGGCGTTCATCAGGGCTCGGCTTAATTCTTATCGCCCGGATTTTGTGCAGATTTGGCAAATCATCGCTTTGGGCACGCCGGTAGCGTTTGCCTTTTTCTTTGAAGTGACCTTGTTTACCTGCATTCCGCTGATGATTGCGCATCTGGGGCCGACGGTCGTCGCCGCGCATCAAATCGCCAACAATTTCTGCTCTATGGTGTTTATGCTGCCGCTGAGTATTGGCCTTGCCACCACTATCCGCGTTGGTCACCTCGCTGGTGCCAGCGATGTCAAAGAACTGCGCAAAGCCATCGCCACTGCGATTCAGATTGGTTTGCTGCTGGCGATTGGCATTGCCTTATTAACCTTGCTGACCCGGCATCTGGTCGCCGCACAATACAGCACAGATCCGGCGGTGCTGGAACTGGCCGCGGCGATCCTCATTCTGGCCTGTTTTTATCAGCTGTCGGATGCGGTGCAGGTGATTTGCAGCTGTACCTTACGCGGCCTGAAATACACCAAACCGATTTTTTACATCACTTTTATCGCCTACTGGCCCATCGGTTTTGGCCTTGGCTGCGTACTGGGATTAACCGACTGGCTGGTCGCACCGATGGGCGCACAAGGTTTTTGGGTCGGCATTATTATCGGTCTGACCGTCGCGGCAGTCTTGTTGGGGCGGTTGTTGGTGTGGCAACTGAAGCGGATGGAAGATGGCAGCTGGCAACCGGCAGAGCCGCATCAAAGCCCTGCGCTGCATTAGCAGTAACAAAATCGTCTGCGCTGTGGCGGCGTTGGTGCTGAGCGCTTGCCAGCCGCGGCCCGAGTCGTTACTGCAGGATTACCACACCAGACTCCAGCGCGTGCTGCAAATCACGCCGGCGCAACCGGCACCGCTGCACAAAACCGCGCTGCCACCACTGCCCGACATCCGCACTGTCAGTCTTGCCATCGCGCCGGCGACTATTGATTTAACTGACATGCTGGCGCTTGATGTCTGTGATTTAGAAACGCTGATCGCTGAACGCAATAGCAGTCTTGGCAAAGTGCAGACTGACGCTGCTTTGTTGCACTACGAACTGGTGTTACTGGTCAGGCTTGACCGCTGCCTGCATACCCCGGCACTGGCCAGCCAGCTTGCCCCTGAGCTGCACGCAGCGCTGCGGCAAATCTATCAACAAAAACAGCAACAACTGCCGGCGGTATTTGCCAATCTGCTCAGCCGCGACCAGACACTGCGTCAGCAACTCGCTGGCAGCCAGCGGGGCGTCGCTCCGGACCAGGGAGGGCTTGCTGAAACGGTTCAGGCGCTCAATCAGCTGAATACGCTGCGCCGGCTTATCCTGCAGCAGGACTATCAGGCCGCCAGCCAGACCGACATCATCAACGCATTGGCCACTTTGCACCGCAGCCAGTTGATTGCCGATGTGCAGCATAGCCTGCGACTGTCGCAACAGTTTTTTCTGCAGCTGAACCAACAGCTGGCGCAAATCTCTGCGACACAATTGTGTAAAACCGACACCGCTGTGCGTGAGAACCTGCTAAACCAGATTTTTATCGGCCGGGTGCAAGCGGAGCTGGCACGTGTTGATGGCATGACGACGGAACTGCTGACACCTCTGCTACAACTCTATCAGCAACACCCGTTGCAGCTGACAGTCCAACAGCGATTACAAATGCCGCAAGCCAGCTTACAACAACAGCTGCGCCAGCACGTGGTGTTCTGGCAACGCTGGCGCCAGTGTGATCTTCACAGCTAAGTGGCGGCAGCGCGCAAAATTGCAGCGGTTAAGCCAAGTTACCGAAAAAACGCTTGCATTCACTGAAGCCAAAAAATACTATAGCCGCCGTTGCCAGCGCTGCTGTCGACACAGGTTGCGTCCTTAGCTCAGTTGGTTAGAGCACCACCTTGACATGGTGGGGGTCGGTGGTTCGAGTCCACTAGGACGCACCAATTTTCTGTTCAGCAATTCGCTTAGATGCGTCCTTAGCTCAGTTGGTTAGAGCACCACCTTGACATGGTGGGGGTCGGTGGTTCGAGTCCACTAGGACGCACCAATTTTCTGTTCAGCAATTCGCTTAGATGCGTCCTTAGCTCAGTTGGTTAGAGCACCACCTTGACATGGTGGGGGTCGGTGGTTCGAGTCCACTAGGACGCACCAATTTTCAGACAGCTAAACTGCGGTTATTTTGCTCTGTAAATCAATAGACTACTTCTTGTTTCGTACAACCACTACTCCCTACATATCTGCAGCTCTTATCGATACTTTTTGGCAGTTTTTCTCGATTGTTCGTGTTGGTGCCCAATTGGTGCCAATTTTCAGTTTTTTACCGTTGCAACAGCATAACTGAAACGCTAAAAATGCCCCCCACCAATGTAGGCACCACCGCCGAATTTTTACCGAACAACAGTTTTTTTGGTTTAACTGGCCTCGCCGTAAAAAATATCGGTGCCCACGGTGGGCACCGATATTAACGAAAAATAATAAATGCTTTTTACACTGTAAGCCGGATCTATTCTCTACTACAACGCTTCACGCAGGCGCCAGGATAGCCACATCGCTTTGAGCACAGCAATCAGTGCCTGGTTACGGCGCTTCTCACCATTGCCTATATCATCCCATTGGACATGCACTTCGCAGGTAAACAATTTCTGCTGCGGCAAGGTACTCTGGTCAATTGCCTGATTGGCCGACTGCCGCTTCTTGGCACGCCCTTTGGGCGCCGCCAGATTTCTTAGCAGACCTGCATGCATATCGTTAACTAATTCAGTTTCGGTCTGCTGCAGCGGGTTTTGACTGTGAGCGAATAAGTGACAACGAGTCGCCAGAGACAACCGGTAACTAATGTCCTGTGGGTTGATTTGTAATTGTTCTAGCCAGCGAGCTAACAATGTCAACTCATCTAATGTGCGGCATATAAACAGAAAGTCTTTACCAGGGTCAGTCAAATTAATGATTTGCTCGACCTGACCTTGGCTAAAATGCAAAGCCCACTGATTTTTATCCAACAGTTTCAGCCAGCCGTTAAAGGGTGCAATCACTCTGAACGGCACTTTTTTCCGCATCACGTTTGTCAGTACGGCGCAGACTTTAGGGGGAGCAGTGTTATTTTCTTGCACCGACTGGATCGCGGTTAACAGCGATGCGGGGACTTTGTCTTTGCTTTTTACATGCCGGCTACCACTGAGCTGAAAAATCGCCTGCCCCAGCACGCTGAGCGGATATACTTTTCCTGATTTAGCTTGATTTTGTTCCAATTTTTGTGCAATCAAGCGGGTTGCAACAGCAAGCACCTGATGCTCAGGTTCAGTTGCTTTGAAGATAACCTGGTGGTTCTTTGCCCTGCTGTGTGGTGAACGCAACAGGGCATTCACTAAATCACTGATGTGGACATAGGAATGCGTAGTTACTTCAGGTGAACTGTGGCCGGCCAGGGCTGCAAACACGTGCAAATCTCGCCTGCCAAGCAGTTCGTTAGCAAGCCCTAACCGTTGACGTAACAACTCTGCACGGTTGTAACCAAGCCATGGATGGCAAAAAAATGAAGGGGTCGATTTTGAGTCAATGCGTGGTAAATGCAACAACCAAAAACACCAATTCAAAAAACTGTGTCTGAGTTGGTGAAAAACCAGATCTGGCTGCCGGGTGGTTTCCTTGATCAGGTTGGTCAACAGTTCGAGTGCGCTTAAAGCGAGTTTGAGATCATAAAATAACAGGTCTGAATGGCGCACAGTTTCATTTTTACAATATTCTTTCAGCAGAGTTAATTCCTGTTCAGGCCAAAACAACTCAAGCGGCACATTTCTGCGGCCACGCGTCGATTTTAATATCCTATCAATGGTATGGCGCAGCGCAAGATAAGGCCTGCCATCGAGCCGCAAATTAGTTTTTTTCAGATATAGCACTTCGGCCCGGCGCAAGCCGCAGGCGAAGCCAAAACAGAATATCAGCCGGGCAATACGGGTCAGCTTACTGTCAAACCGCCGTAGCGCAATTAGAACCAACTCTATTTCAGCTGGCACCAGCATATTGGCGTCAACCTTCGAATTCACACCCGGTAGGTCGACATCACTAATATGAATGTCTGGCGCAAAACCATTTGAGATCAAAAATGCAACAAAGCGCTCTGCGGCAGCTGGTTGAAAAGCAGGACCTGCTTTCTTAGCCGCATCTTCGATCACCATCACCCATTGCTCAGAATGATCCTCCCAAACATCCTGCGCACCGAAGCTCTGAAGCAGTGGGCGCGCAAACTGTAGGTATCGGTCAATGCTGCCTTTACGAAGCGTTTTTTTAAATTTCCCGCCATTGACGATCATCCAATAACCCCAGCTCGTCAGTAGCCACTCCCAGCAATATGTTTCAGCATGATGCGAATTGCCCAGCCACTCCCGGAGCTTAATAAGCTCGGTTAAACGTGATTGTTTTGACGAGTCGATGACTGGCGCTAATCGGTTTCGCAAGGACTTATACTGAGCCTCTGCTGATTGCGTAAACGTTTTACTGCTACGCGACTTCCATTGCCGTTGAGACCGCACCGTCAAGGGCTCGCTATCATCAGGTGAGCTTGCGGCAATATGCACGTTTTGCCCTAATAGCTGTCGCCAGCGTAGCGTTGATAGCTGCGTAGTCTTGATGCTGCCAGCAGCCAGTTCTGCAGCACAAACGCCATAATGTAACTTCAGATTGAGCGTAGAAGCCTTACATAACAAGCTCAGGCTCACTTTAAAACGGAATACATTTTTGCTCAGCCATGCACACAGCACATTGATCGAACGACCGTATTTTAGTTCGGCGTATTCTTGATAAAGCGCGGTGAAATCGCTGGATATCAGCAGTCGTTCATCATGACGCTCCAGCCAAAACAGCTGCTCTGCTCGCTCAAGTTGATAGTGCCGGGCAATCACATCTGCCAGCACTTTCGGCTTTAGTATTTGCTGTTCAAATATCAGACGTAGTAGAAAGAAACTGAATTCCTTTTGCCCCCAATTCTTTTCTAAAGGTGTGCTTTTAGTTGCTTCAATAAAACTATGCGCTGCTGAAATGATTGGTAAAAGTCTGACCTGACTAAGATCAATGTAGTTGCGTTCAGGTTCGGATAACAACACTCGGGGGGCTGGCGATGCTTCAATTTGGTATCGTAACTGCAATTGCGCCAAACAAAATTCCAATAACTCGAGCTGACGCCGCCTTGCTTTACCATCCTTATCAAGCTTGCGGACCACTGCATCAATGCAGGTATCCGGTACACGTTGAGCATCAACCCAAATTATGGATTGAAACAATTCAACTGTTGCCAGCTCTGCCGGCTCCAGCGGAACCTCACTAAAAATTGTTCGAATCCAATCGGCGACATTGCCTTGCTGTGTGACCATTAGGCCAGCATGCTTCTTTGCGCTTTCCATCCCTGTTCCTCCATAACTGCAGAGAGCACTGGGCGTAAAACCCTGTTGCTTTCATACGGGCTAAGTTGCGAGAACTGACTATATGGCGACTCGCCAATCGACCAGTGTCCAAGTATTTGGTTGACCAACTCGTTATGAACCTTTTGCTGTATCAAATGACTGCGCAGGTGATGGCGGCCAAAATTCACTTCCAAACCAAATCGGCGGGTTAATTTAGTGAGCTGGGCGGGAGCAAGTTGTTGTGCACTGCCCATGTCATCCAAGTAAAACAGGGGCCCAACAGCATTTTTCATTTTGATAAGCTGCGATATAAATTGAAGATCTGATTGTTCAGCCGTTAGCATCTGTCGATTATGCGCGGCGATGTCAGGCGCAATTGCCGCAATACGACTTGCCAGAGCATTCAGGTGGTCACGATAAAACGATATTTGGTGTTCAACGACAGGGCATAAACACACTAAGCGGGTTGCTATCGACGCGTCATCCTTATCACAGACAAACAGTAGCGAGTCAAAGATCAGCGCCAGAGACGGAAATGGATTTCGGACGGCGCGACAACCTGTACCGCTCAGTAGTAGCAGCGCCGTATATTCAACATAGCGGTTGTGATAGGCAATTAGCGCCGGCAGGCTTCGGTCAACTTGCTGACGACTAAATTGCTGGCAACTATCTCGAAGATTTTTGACCAGATTTCGGTGCTGTGTTATTTCCCCTGCCCGCTCACTGCCATAGACCATTTCAGGGTCGTGCGGGTGAATCTGATAAAAATCAGCTGACAGGCTGTCGGACTGTGTCAGTTCCTGATGAACTTGCTGCCAAATAGTTGAGATGCCGCGGGCGATTTGGTCGGCGGTCATTTGCGTGTAGTGCCGCTGCACCCGAAACTGAAATCGTTCAACACCAAATGCCAAGCGCTGATATATCGGATCTAACTCTGGCGTACTTTGCAAACGATTTGCCAAAAAGCTTTCTACGCGGTCTATTGAAATACTAATACCGTGTCGCTGCGAGAGCCTGGCCAGCCAATTTCTGATTTGTTGCGTTGCTTCTTCAGCACTCAGAAATGTCAGTAGCTTGTTGTTTTTTCTCTGCTCCGCCAGCGCGGATGCATATGTGCCAAACACGGCCGGGCAGCTTAAAATAATCTTTTGCCGAGCATCATGAATCAACACCGGCTCAACTATGCACTGGGTGTACCAATGCTGTCCGAGTTGCACCAAACCGGCCCCTTCGCCACCAAGTTGCCATTGACATAATGTTTCCAGGTTAATGCCTGTCCATAACATTAACAGCGTGGCTAAACGGCAATTTAGCTCAACTGTACTTTCCGCATTACGTCGCAGCAGTGCATTTAACAGGACCGATAGCTCGTCGTGCTGCAAAACGCTTAGGCTCAACAGAGATTTGTTATTGGCTTGGATAAGGCGATTTGTTGCATTAATCCGATGAACCCGGCAAATACCGCGATCTTCGATGACATCGAGTGAAGATCGGTTTTTAGCCCACTTTCCTGACGGACGAACTTCCAGCAACATGCAGGGTGCTGACTGTTCGGGTATGTTGAGGACATCGTCCAGCATTGTGGTTACAGGCAAACCTATTACAGCTACATCCGAGTCATCGGTTGCCACTGTAGTTTCACCAGCCGGTCTCTTGCGGCGTGTGCCGCCAGCGGCTTTCCGCCGGGGGCCGGGGCTGCGGCTTACCTGCTTCCATTCGGTGCTAAGGGTTGTTTCAATATACTTTGCGTAACGTCTGTCGGTACTACTGGCCTGTGGATTTGCGGAAAGTTCGCCCATGGCACTAGCTAGTTGATCATAATTATCGAACGTCACCCCATGCAGCAACATAATTGGTTGCCTGACCACCATCAGCTGACGCAGCGCTTTGCTAAATTCAACTAACCGGTTCGGATGTTCCGCGAACTGAACTCGACGAATCAGCACAAACTGTAACGCGACAGCAACCATGCTCCACGCACCCGCAGGCAGATTGGGCAGCGACAGGGCGGCCTCAACCAGCAATGCGTAAACTGGGCGCTCTGAGCAAACACCGCTTTGTTTAGTGAGCCGCAGCAAATCTTCTTGGTCAGTTGTTGCCTGCTGTAACTCAGACATGAGTTTACTAACTATGTCCTCAGTGAGTTTTAACTCTGAAGCTAAGTGTGGATGCTGAGTGATAAGCCCTCTCACCACTGACAGCACTGGCAACAAAGCCCGCCCGGAATCCGGAATTTGCAACAATGTGCGGAGCTCAAGAATCGGTTTAAGCTCAAAAGGGAGGCCCACGTCATTCACCATAGGTCCCCCCTAGTTTTGGTTGATGGTGTGACCTGACTATTTGCCCTATTCAGGGCATGCGACAATTTTTGACGTGAACTAATCTTTGGAAATAACCGCTGGAAACTTTCACGATTTAACAGCTGCTTATTTTCACCTTCGTTGTTCGGGAACAGTTCTTGTAGCAATCTGGATAACTTTGTCGCAGGCAATGAATGCGGGATTATTTTATTCGCCAAAACGTCAAGACGAATCAACTCCCCAATCGCATCTGCACTCGCCACCGAATACATTGCTGTGATCCGAGTTTCAGCGGGAAGTTTCGCCCGCATCAGACTAAAACTGTGGAAGTTACCGACAATATCAAAGCTGCCTGCACGCGCGTTCTGCTTTACCAAAATAGGCGGGTAACACGTCATCTGATATGCCAACAGCTCCGGACATAGTTCGACCATTCGCAGTTGTGACACGGTTGGCTGCACAATCGCATCCCTGATACTTGCTGGAATAACGGCAGACAAACGAATTTTTGAAAGCTCAACGAGAGCGGGTTGAAACGACAACTCCAAGAGTCGATTTTTCGATTTTTCACGTGCATTCATTGCTATCCCTCCCGTACTGCTTTTTATATTCATGCAACGGGAGAACGAAAAAGACAAGGGGTCAATTTGATGGAACTTGTTGAATTTAAAAAACTTTTATTATGTTATGTACGAATGCAAAAATGCATTTTGTCAAAAGAGATAGAAATCAGACACATAGTAAAATGAGAGTAAATTAGAGTTCGCCAAAAAAATATTCCAATTGACTTTTGATGCGCCATCTGGTAGCTATTTTTAGTGAATAATTTACCAGTACTGGCAAATTTGACTAGACGCACTTAACGCCAACATAAAAAACCCTGATTGCTGTCACAAACAATCAGGGATTGTTAAATCAACAGATGTGGGGACTTAAACTGGTACGTTTAAACCTGCCAATCCCGGCAAGCAAATGTAAGATACAGCGGTACAAGCTTGCCCTTTACTGCAAAAAATCAGCTTTTGCCAGGGCATCAGGCACAGGTTGTGGCCCAGTAGCGCAATCACATCGAGTGCCCCGCTGCTGCTGCCGGTAATATCCGACCCTATCAGCCACTCGTAGCAGCCGTTTTCGTGCAGGTACAGACTCCAGCCGGCGGCGTGGTTGCCATAAATCGCGGTTTTGCACAGCACCTTCGGTGAGTTCCTATCTACACCATGCCAGTCTGCCAGCCGGGCCGGGTCGAGCAGCACGATCTCGTTGTTACTTTTGCCGGAAAAGGCCGGCACCGGTATTAATGTTTGCATGTCAGGCCTCCTCTGGCTCACGAGTCCAACCGCGGATAATTCAAGCTATCGCTGGTCACCATCCGACAGAACTGCATCACCGGATGGTCGCCGTGGTCTAAGCCAAGTGGCTCATAACTTCTGAGTAAGTACCAGCAAATATCAAGCAGAAGTGGGTCACCGAAAAACAGCTGCACCTCCTCGTAGAAACCAGGTTCAATATAGTGTTGCAGGATGCCTTCAATGCCAAAGTACAGATACTGATAACCGCTGACCTCGCAAATAACCCGGCCAGTATCCCCATACTCTCTGGTCAGGCTATATCCCAGTAACAGCGAAGAAGGAATACAGCCCATATGCGCCAATTTTTGGCAGAATGCCTGCTCGGTAAGTGTGTTCAATCGCTGCAAGCCGCGCTGGCCAAGCCTGGTGTACGGATAAAAAAAGCGTGGATGTTTACGCGGCACGTTGCGTAGCTGCATGGCTTCCCATCCCTGCTCGGCTGTGACAAAATTTCCCAACCAAACCTGAAAAATACCGTATAGCTGTTGCGTCTTGTTCATTGCAGATCTCCCACCGGAATATCATGACTCAGTAACCAGCGCACAAAGTTATGTTGGAGTTCCTTGAAGTCCACGCATCGCAAACAACTTGCGCAACAAACTTCCTTTCGCACCCAATTGAGCACAAACTCTGTATTGTTAACCTGCTGCTCTGGCGTGATTACCAGAGATAACTGACTGCTATTCGGATCGATAAACAATGCCGTGATCAGGTAAGTGGCGAGCTGGCTGGTTTGACGCTGGTAATGCTGTGTCAACTGCAACTGCTTAAATTGGCGGGTTTGTTCGATAACAATCATCATTGAACTCCTCTGATGTTAACGCGAACCAAATTCAGGATCAGAACCAAGCAGGTTTTTATCGAGCGTAAAGCTTTCGACCGAAAGACAGTTTGTGCCATACTACGAGCTCCTCTGAAAGAGAGTATTTTGCTTCTCTAGAGATACATTAGTTTAACCTAAAGACACTTGTCAAGCACAGAATGAGTCTATAGCGAATTATTTGGATCCTTTAAAGTGATAAAATGCAACTTATCAGCACTCTTAGGTGCTCGTAAACTGAAGCTCGCTGAGGTGATGCGCGACACCGGTATTAACCGCAGCACGTTGACGCGGCTGTATCATGAAACTACGACACGGATCGACTACGAAACGCTGGAAACGTTATGCCGGTATTTGAAATGTGATATCGGGGAGTTTCTGGAAATTGCTGAGGACGCTGATTCTGATCAAACTCAGATTTAGCATATGTTTGAAATGACTCAGCACAACGCAAGCCAGCCAGCAGATAAAATAACCCGCGTTGTAAACTCTAGTTGGCTTTGAACCCGCAAACTGCTGGTGCAACTTGTTACGAATACAGTGCACCGCCGCAGTCACTTTGGATTGATATTTAGCAAGGCTGGTGTCTGAATCAGTCGAACTGGGGCAGGCAGTTCACCAACTTCTCACGGTACGTTGAATAAGGTTCTCGTTCTAAGTACCTTGTTCACTGATTATGCACTTCAGTTTTGACATAAGCATTTTCAACCAATAGGTTAATAGATATCAGATAGAAAGGAAACGACTCATCAATGCCTCAACATATTCAATATATTGATAAAATTTGTCGTGAAAAGCAACGGGATGTACTTTACCTCACGTTCGATAAACGAGTATTTCCCCGTCCAGATTGGAGTTCGTGGCAGACCCGCAAAGACATTATTGCCTGGCTTGAACAAAACCATATACATCATTTGCCATGTGGTGAAGTGGCAAACGAACATGTGTTTTCCTCGTATAAAGGACAAATTTATATTGATATCCCTTATGATGAAAATGATGCCGAATTTGTGAAATTAAGAAATTATTTAGAGAATCCAGATGGCAGCTGTAAAATCAAGGGTGTCATTTTTTGCTATTTACCTTTGGAGCATGCGATGAAAAACCAGCATCATGACGAACCTAGTTTCTGGGAAAAAATTGTGGATGATTTTTAGTAGACTCTTTAGGTAAAAAGGTATTAGGCATGGAAAAACGCCTAATACTGAATTAATTTTTTTGCCCTAATGGTCAACTCAATGATAAATCTGACCATCTCCTCCTCAAATCTAGGTACGACTTTTAAGACCAGTTTAAGTGATTAAGGTTTGAAGAAATTCAGAGAGCATGTGCTAAATTTTTGGAAGACCAAGCGACAGATAAACACATTGAATATATCCCTTGTAACTTCAAAAAATTAATGAATCTACTAAACCAAAGGTTCGTTACTCGAAATGAACATAATCTGCTCAACGGTACGTAAGGGAGATATCCCGTACCCTATTTTTTGCTCAAATTTTCTATGTACTTCATCAAACTCCGGATGAGACGAAACTCGCATACAGAGGTCCAGATATGACCAGTATAACTCGATGTTTTCAACTTTTTGTTTGTGACTTTTACCTGTTAAGAATTTACACACTCTGCTATCCCAGATTGCATAGACATTTGGATTTACAAAATGAAGGAGTTTAGATACACCAACGAGGGAGTTATTTATTAGCATTTTTAGAATTAACACTTGTTCGCCAGTAATTCTTTTTGTTTTTTTTGCATCGTTAAGTGCTGTCAATGCAGCAGCGAAGTTTTCAGTTTTGAAGTTCAAAATCGTTGGCATCCAACCGTAGGTGAAATTTGCGCCGATTATTAAATCCTGTTCATTCAGGCTTTCTTTTTTTGAAAAATAATCAACAAAATGAAAATATGACTTGTTGTAACGGTCTTCATGATTCGATTTATCTAAACAGAATGAGCGCTCTAAAACTTTTATTTCGGCGATATCTTTAAGCATAAAATTTCCTACATAAAAAGTGACATAATTGAACACCAGTTAGACTTCAAGCTACAGTAAATCCGTTAGTAAAGAAAATATCTGTCACCGGTTAATCTATCGGCGAGAAACTTGGAGCAGCTTGGGTTATTTCATTTAGATAAGCCTGCATTTGCGGATCATCCGTGTTGCCTTGGGTGACAACGATACCGTGTAGTTGCGCACGTAAATCAGCCCAACGGCTTCGTAATACCTGCCAGTTATACTCGTCGTAAGTGCCTTGAAATATAACTGGTCGCACGTCGATCCGAGGAATATCGTCAAGCTGACCATCGCTCTCTATCACTCGGGCTAGCTCCTTCTGCCAAAGGCTGCCTACCCGATCAACGCGACCAATTTGTTGCTCAACCACACCAGGATTCCACTCAGGATGGAGCAGTATCACGGTTTTGCATGCCTCATGTAGGTTCAACCCCTCGCGGCCAACCATTGATTGCGCAACCAACACCTTGATTGAACTATGCGGACGATTAAATGCTAACTGCATCATGCGTCGACTGTGTTGGCTAGTGCCTCCATACATCAAGCGGGCAAACGTGCCTTGGCTACTGCCGTACTCATCCTTTAGGCGCTGCAGTAAATGTGGCAACAAACGCACAGCTTCCTGCTCGTTGAGTTCGCCATCGCCGTCCTCATCGCCTTCATTGCGTTCACACAATGCCTGCATCAAATCAGCAAAGGCCTTGGCACAACGTTCTGGGCTTAAAAGCTGGGCAGACTCACCCAATTGCTCTGTTAGCGCACGGCTAATAAGCGCCAGCGCGTGATCGTTCTCTTCGCTTTCACTTGCTTTACAAAATGCATCATAGAGACTGTGCACACGAGGCTCGAACTGCCCTTGGCGAAAGCCTTCATCAAGTAACTCTGGCAGAGCATTACGCTGGGTTTGTCGACGCTTTTGCAGCTCACGGTATTGCTCAGCTAAAGTCGCATCGAGGTCGTTTAGGCATAAATTTGACTGCAGTTGCTGGTGGGCCACACGCACCGCAGGCCAATCGCTCTCATCGGCGGCACCATCAACCTCACCATGCACCTTGGCCTGAGGCCAGGACTGACCTCCAGCAAGTGAGCGCAACATCGCACGGGCATTCAGCAGTTGCACCAAACAGTTTAATGGTCGCGTGAAGCGCCCAAAAACCAGAGCCTTTTCACCTCGTTCACTGACTTCTTCAATGACAGCCACCGTTGCTAAGATCGAAGGATGGTTAAACAACACCTCATCGCCATTTTTACCGATGAGGGGTCGCTGCATAACTCTGCTCCACCATTGTGCGCGCTGCAGGCGTTTAAGTTCTGCATTGTTCAGCGAGACTTTACTTGCCTCTATTGGTTGATTTTGCGCCAACTCATCGGCCTCGCTGTCATGTTCAGCAACATAGCTGGAGCTATCGATTACGGCTGCAAGGCCATGGCCACTACCTATGGTTAAACGTAGACGTTTGAGCTGTTCATTCTGGCTATCACGCATGCCAACCGTCACCACTGACAGGGCTTCGGCCGCACATATTGCACGCAGCCAGACGGGTGCAAGCGTTGAAACATCAATGGCAATATCGTGCTCTCGCCGATAGGCGTCATGAGTGAGTTGTGTCGCCTTTACAAACCTCTGTACTGCTTGATCTTCTCGCTTGTCTCGCCGCAAAACAAAAGGTGACAACGCGGCCTGAAAGCTTGCCGCCGCTATGGCGTAGGCTGCTCTGATCGAGGCATCGGTCGGACTGGCGCGTACTTGCTTTACGGCATTGGCATAGCCAGTTATAGCACTTTCGACTTCCTGTAATTGCTCAGATTTGAGCCCGATCCGACGTAAAATCTGTTGCCACTGGCTAACATCTAACTCAACTGGAGTCGCAGTCATGGCAAAGCGTCGGGCAGCAGGCGATGTCTGGATCAAGCGGCCAAGTAAACCGGCAAGGCCGCTGTCATCACTACGGCTTTTGTGCGCCTCGTCGATCACTAGTAGATCAAAGTGTCCCAAACCCAGACCTACGACTTCTTCAAGACAGGGGCGTAGAAGTTCATAGCGCTTGTATTCACTTGCATCCAAAGCGCCTGGCCATGGTGTACGGCTTATTAGCGCGTCCATTTGCTGATACAGCGGATGCTGGGAATCTTCAGGTATGGCGTTACAGATACTGGTAGCCGCATTTTCGACCGTTCGGGACGAAAGGACCCCATTCTGAAAATAACCCCGAGGCAAACGCTTCTGTATTTTTTTGCGCCAACGTGCATACACTTCAGGAAGTAATGCCCAACGCCACGGGGCTGAATCTTGCCCCAACCGCCAGTTAGAAAAGCTATGGGATACCATAACTACCGACTGAGCAAACCATGGTTTCTGCTCGAAAACCTGTTCAGCATCCCAGACTGAGATGTATTGCCAAAAGCTGCGCAGTAGCGGTGCAGCTTTAACTTCACCACGGGTTAACTCTTCCTGCCATTGGTAACCCAACACCGGCGGCACTATCACTGCTACACGACCACCGGCGGCAACCACAGCGCGAATAGCGGCAACGGCAATGCGGGTTTTACCCATGCCGACCTCATCCGCCACTATCACACCGTTGTTAGGTAACCTTTTGGCCAGCGCTCGGACACTGGCGCACTGTCCCTGATTAAGCCAAGGACTGGCGTTTGTACTTGGGTTCTGTTGCTCCACGATCTCAAACATTTTTTCTGCAACTACCGCCCAACCTTGAAATTGCTGATTCAATGGTGCTCTCCAAATTTGGACAGGTTTGCTACATCCCAAGACGTCTCTATTCGAGAAAGCAAGCCTCGATAAATCGCCCCCTCAGGACTCGACGCCTGCTCGGCGTATACAGGCAGAAATGCCTCTTCGGTCAACGGACTTAATGGATTGAGTTGCATAGACCGGAATACGTTAATGACCGGATCTTTTGCGACTTGCAGCAAGGACTGCTCAAGCCGAGTGCACCAGGCCAACCAGTCGAGTGGGTCAACATCAACCTGCTTGGCAGCTATCTGCTCAATCAACGCCATCATCCGGCGGATCGGGTAGTCGGCGACGCCAGCTTCCGCTGCTGCAACAGCACCGGTCTGCATACTGCTTAGATTCTCTTCAAGTTCATCCAGCGTCTTGTCCTCATCTATGGCCGACTGCGGGAAATTGGCCAGTTGCCACCAGACCTCATCTAGATCCAGCTCAGGCATAGCGGTCGCGGCCAAGCGGCCCGATTCATCCAGTACGGGTAATACAGTACTTTGTACCTGTCCAGCAATTGACCACTGAATAGTCACCACTCGCGGAGGTTGACCAAGCCATCGCCAAACACCTGGCTGCAAACTCGCACATGCGGCACCATCTGTATCCAGCACTATTACTGGTACATCAAAGGGCTCAGGCGCGCGCAGCGAACTTCCGTCCTCAGCCGCTTGCCAGTCTAGCCACGCCAGCGGTGCGGCTATCGGGCCAGCCCCATGCTCTGGCATTGGCTCTCCCGCCGACAATTGTTCAAACTCTGAAATGTCCGTGTCCCACTGCACTGGCAACAAATTGGTAAGAATCCGTGCAGCGCTTACATCACGTTCAGCGCGCCAATACAAACCCTCAGGGCTAAGCAGCATGCCTGCCTCAAGGTTGCCACCCAATGTTGACATAGGATTGGCAAAGCCCGGTCCAGTTAGGTTACCCGAGCCTAAGTAAACCCAGAAACTACTGCAGCGTGCGCTGTCCCCTCGGGAGTTGGCGGAGAAAATAAATTTCGCGTGCAATGAACGCGACATTCCCGAGCCAAACACCTCAGCATTCTGCGAAGCAGCACGAATGCTATAGCCCGCTGCGTGCATCGCACTTAATCCCTCAGCAACGGCTTGGCATGCAATAGGGTTAACGAAAACGTCAATTACAGGACCCGCAGTTAATAGACCAGCTTCTTGTAGAGTCGTAGTAATTTTACGCAGTACCGATGGTAACTGCCCTTCTCCATTGACTCCTTCGAAAAAACCCGAGCCCATACCGAGATAATTACGCTTAACGTCTGAGGAATGTTGCTTGATCAACGGCACCAGTTGCCCCAGCAAAGACTGTTTACGGTTATCAAAATAGCGAGGAGTAGTATTGGGTGCTCTATTTGCAGCCACAGTGCTTAACCATCCGTTAAGCCACATTATCGACTGCGCTGTTAAAGAGGTTGCTTGATGACTCGATTTAGCATAGAGAATTCGCGTATCGAAGTAGCCGCGAAGCCACTCCAGCATCTGCCAAGCGGCACTTATGTCTGTGCAGTTTTGTCCAAGCCAAGCCGGCTGCTGGTTTAAATCTTCACTGCTGCACTCGATACACGAGACCAGATCGAGCGACTCAGTAACAGTTTGAACAGTCCAATTTCCTGTGGATACGATCAAACGCACTAACCAGAGATCTGGCTTTTTTTCATGGCGAAAGCCCAACACTGCCACTTTTGCATGCAGCAATGCAAAAGGCTTTTTTTGTTCCGGTTTGAAAAGCAGATGCGCAACCCCTGGAGCATCCGTCAAGGCAATAGCCGGGTGTGCCGGGTCGAGCATCACTGCAAGCGCCAGTTGCCCCTGGTGGGCGCGCTGCGCCGTGGTTTGTCGTGTAAAACGCTCAGCAGCTTGATCGAGAAAATTGCAATCGGCAGAATAACCACACAACCAACCAAAACTACCATAAAAGTGATCGGGCGCTTCAAAATGATGAAGCAGAGATAGTGTGGTCATTATAATTCTTCGCTGTTCGTGAGTGGCGCTGCACTGAGCCAGTTATCCAGATCTCCATGCAGGTCGGCGTTTAAATAGAAAAGGTTGCTCATGCGCGTCGACATGCCTGAAGGCCATTGTAAGTGCCGTTGTTCAACTTCTTCATCCGCAGCATTTACCTCAGTGTTGCTAACGTAGGAGCCTCCATCAAATGCAGGGCCAGGTAAAACGACGGATCCAATTAGGCGCAGCACACGCCCGTCACGCTCGATTAAGTTCCTAACAATTGCTGTGTCAGTCGGAACATTACATTCACGACTAAATTGGAGGGCTATCGGCTCTCTATGACCCAACGCCAGGTATTCATTAGCCAGTTGACGAAGACTTGCGACTGCATGTAACACAGACTGAGGCAACGTCGATTTGTTCAAGTCAAAAGAGCGACTATCTTGCAAGGAGCCGAGGTGCGATTCTAATGCATTGAGTACCTCTAAACTCTGATCGCGCAGCGCAAAAAACGCGGCCCCGATTTTTAGGTCTTGCCAATGATCTACATCCAACATGCTTGGGCGATTATCCCAAGTGGGCATTTGCTCTGATTGTTGACGCAGCCTTTCAACCCATTGTATTGCATTGCGCCGACGTTGCTTGTTGACATGCGGTTCAATTTCACCACCGCATAGCAATACATCGGTAAATAAACGCCGTAACGGTTCGTCCATAGGTTCAAGCGGTGATAGAGCCCTATAGAAAAACGCTTTATGACGCCCGGAATGCGCCACGCGCTTACCTTGGCTCCAATGGTAAATATATTCGAAAACTTCGCGGCCATGCCCTCCGTTGGAAATATTGCCCAAATCAAACCTGCGTAAGCAATGTTCACTAAGTTCGTACTGGTTAAAACGTGTAGCATCATTTTGTACCAAGCCCAACGCCGGTAATGCCTGCACCGTTGCCATACGCATAGGCTGAGTAACATAAAAGCCAGGCTTTGATACGGCCTTAAAGGACAAATCGCTTGCCCCCCGAAGCTTGGTAGTGCCACGCAGGCGCAAGTCGGTTTGCCACTTACTACCATCAAGTGCCAGCCAACAAGCTAAAGCTTCAATCGCATTGGCACATTTAATATTTGTTATGCTTTGCCCGTCCGCTTTTAGTTTACTGGCCAAAGCTACACCCAACACGGCATTCCACAATTGCTTTGCGTACCAAACACCGCCAATACCTGGAACAGCTTGCTCATTAAAAAAGCGCACTGCAGAACCTAAACCCAATGTGCGCGCACGCCGTGCTCGAGCAACCGTGTCGGGCCCTAGCAGCCCCCAGAACATTCCTTCCATATGAGGTTCCTTTGCCTAATAAAAATATGGATTCATTCGCTTTAAATTCTTGAGGGTATACTTGGCCTGGAGAGTTCTGCTGACATGCTTAAACTTGAGGCGACTTCCTGTGAAGACATAAAACTGGTCGGCAAACAGCAACTGAAGTTGTGTATCTAAAAAAATCAGTATTTTACAAATCATGTGTGCTAACACCTACCGTCACGGACACTCGCAGCCGAGTGAAAGGTTTTGAAATTGAGCATCGACTTCGTTATTCGCCTGATAGCTCATAGTAATGTGAAGGAAATGGCATACCGGTCGCCAGCGATTGCTTGAGTTATAACTTGTGGGCGCTGCTGCATACGCAGTTTCTCTCGTCGGTGGGTGATTTTTTGTACTGGCTCCTTGCGTTCCGAAGATACAAGGCGCCAAGTTTAACAACCAAGCGTTCACAAGCACTATCGTTAATCGGGCGTCATTATTTTCGCCTAATATAATCGGTAAATGTCAGTGCATTAAACCCGTTTTAGATTCCGCCTATACGCAATGCAACCCCTGTCATCGGCAACATCAACCAGCTTTCAATCACCGGCTTACCGGTCACTTTACTGAGAATGTTGGCGTAGGTGGCTAACTGCCCACCATGCTCTTGCGCCAACTTGGCGTGCTGCATAGCGGCGACCGAGGTCGATTTATAATCAATTAGGATGAAGCCTGCTGTCGTTTCAATTACCAAATCAGCACGTCCAGCGACCATCACGCCATTTTCCGCTGCATACGCCATAGGTAGTTCAATACGCGCTTGCCCATCAGGCCAGCGACGCAGTATCCATTGACGCGCTGATTCCATCTGCGGATATAAATCTGGAGCAGAGATCATATGAGATTGATGAGTGCGAACTAAAATGGCTGATAGTTCATCAAGAAAAAGTGGATTGGCACGGTCTGCCAAATGTGCAGCAAAACATGCGTGAATAACATCGCCAAACCGGCCGCGCTCTGCATCTTTTCCTGTTGCTAGCCGTACCCCAAATTGTTCACTTTCTAACACCACAGCATTTGTCGATGGGCTGGTAGATGGTGATTGACTAATGCGCTGGCGATCTGTTTGTGTTTGCACGGGCGCAAACCAATACAATTTCTCGGGAATATTCGATAGCGATACAGGAACATTGCAGGTAATGATCGCGCGCTCAAACGGCACGACGTACTGGTTTTTAAGCGTGATAGATTTCGCTGTGTCGTCGACTGGAAGAATATCGGCCAGCCCGATAGTTTGCATCCATTCTCCATTCAGTGCTTTAGAAGGTCGTGCCAGAATCAGTACATCTCGGGCACGCGTCATACTGACATACAGTAATCGCTGTTCTTCATTAAGTGCCATTTGGCGGCAAGCCTTGCCTAGGGGCGTTTGTGCTATTTCATCAGCCAAAGTGACTTTTTTCTGCGCCCCAAACGGCCATGGCCAATAACGTATTTTCCTTGAAGCCAAGGGTGTTGTGGCGTCAAATTGGCCAGCTGATTCGGTTTGCACTCCCCATAATCGATCACGAACTTCACTCGCCAAATCCATTAAAATTACCACCGGCCATTCCAATCCTTTGGCACGATGGTGAGTAAGCACATTCACCGCATTCAGTGCGGTTTGAGCTTGAAGATCGATTTCTTCATCTGCTGCAGCATGCAACGACATTAATAAGCCGGTCAGCGTGGCGGCTTTATTAGCGGTCTGGCAATCGCCTTCATATTTAGTCGCCAGTTCTAATAGTTGATTCAAATTAGCCAAACGTTGCTGCGCCTTTTCGACGTCTTGCTGCCATTGCAACACGGCCTGGCTGAGCTGACAGCGCAAGATAATGTTTTCTAATGCTTCGCGCGGAGATAGAAGTAAGGTTTCACTTCGGATAGCTTTTAACACATTAAAAATTGGCAAGTCAGCGGCAGTATTGACTGAATTTTCGATCCACTGGCTAGGTGAATTACCCTCTTGTGCCAGCCAGTTCAAACGATGGCTCAGCCATTGTTCTGGCTCTTGACAGTTAGCTAACGAAACAATTTCTGCGGTGGCAATCGTATCAGCAGGATCTAGCACGCGACGCAAGCAAGCGGTTGCTAATACGCACTCGGGCTGCAACAATAATCCCGATTGCTCGGTAGCACTTCGAATACCTTGTAAAGACAGTGCCGCTGCAACAGCTGGAACCGATGCATTTGAGCGTGTCAAAATTGCAATGTCTGAGTAACGAACAGGCCGCAATGTTTTTGTTTCGCGATCCACAATATTGCGCCCTTCTGCCATAAACTTTGAGACAGCGGTGGCGAGCGCACTTTGTATCGTTTCTTTATTCGACCCTTCTAGCACCCAATCAATCAGCGCAGGTCCTTCCGACTCAGCAAGTGTTGGCATTAATTCTACATCCGTCTTACTCAGCCCCAAGCCACTAAATGCATTCCCAAATAAATCATTAACACAATGCACCAAGGCTGGGCGTGACCGATAAGATTTTGGCAGAATAGATTTTGTGCCGCCCAAGGCCGGCAAGGCGTCAATGACGGCCATCATGAGTGAAGGATCACTGCCACGAAAGCCATAAATGGCTTGTTTGATATCGCCTACCCAAATTACCTTTTTAGCGTAACTAGCTAGTTTTAAAAACAGGGCCAACTGAATCGGACTAGTGTCCTGAAACTCATCCACCATCAATAGAGCCAATTCCTCCCGTAAGGCGTCGGCAACGACTGGGTGATCAAGAATTTCAAGCAGACGGCATTCCTGATCGGTAAAGTCTACTCCGCCCATTTCTTCTTTTAATTGCCGATAAACATCCATCGCATCGGCAGCCATGGCAAAAATGCGCGTCAAATACTGTTTAATATCTTGATGAAGTTGCGCGTGATTCATAAAGCGACAAGCAACATCAGCTACATCTTGAATACTGTCTTTAAGCGAAGCCTCTGGCGCTGATTTAGCGAGTTTTGGCCATGAACCCCAGCTCAGTCGATTGCTTTGTAAACCTAGCAAAACAGTCTCTAGCTCTTGAATATATTTGGCCGTATTTTGCTTTCCAGTTTGCTGTGCTGCGAGACGAATCTCTGGCAGGATTATTTCAATTTTGTGCTGCAGTTGAGTACTAAGGTCTGAAATGGTTGAACTTGGGAAGTTGGTAAGTAAATCTTCCGCGTTACGCGCTCCTTCTTGGCGCAGCATGTCCGCGTCGACCGCATTAGATCGTGCCTGATTGATTAAATGCTTAAGCGCCTCACGCCAAGGGATGTTATCACTACCAAACGGTGCGTCAGCCAAGCCCAGACGAGCTGCAATTTGCAAAAACTCTGGCATACCGCCGCTTTCATCAACGGCGTCAATCGCCTCTCGCATCAATTGGTCGGCTACTTTTTCGTCGAGTACTTTTTGTTCTATTGGCATACCTGCTTCAAAAGCAAAACGCTTTAACAACTGGCCGCATATGCTATTGACTGTACCTATTTGTGCCAGAGACATTTGGTTCGCTAACGCGTGATTTTGCTTTTCAAGCAAATGCTGACGTACTCGTTCGCGCAATTCAGCGGCAGCTTTATTGGTAAATGTCGTAGCCAGAATGCCATTGGGCGTCGTACCAGCCATAAGCTCTTGGTACAGTTTGTCCATTAATGTGTAAGTTTTCCCACTACCAGCACCTGCGCTAATAAATTCGATGTTCATGTTTTACTGCTCCCAACCAGCGAGATGAAGATAGGGGTTGTATTTTGGATCCATTTCTTGCGGCGCAACGCCGTATTCAGGCTGCGTAGAATCCTCGTCAGGTTCAGTACCTTCGACAATGACTTCAATCATGCCTGCTTTAAATTGTGATTTGCGCCAAGCCCAAGTTTTGAGCATTTGATGCCAAATCTCTGGTTTTGTAAGCTCAGCTTTTGACGTAACTGGCGTAACGTCTTTAAATTTATGTGGCGCAGTGGTGAGTAATTTCGCATCGTGCAGGATAAAATATGCAACTTCAGGCCAGCTCCCAGTAGCTTCTTGAACTAGCTTGGAGTAAAGGATCAATTGTAAATGGGTGTCATTTTCGAGCTTCTCTCGGTATTTTTTTTGCCCCGACCATTTCATATCCACAATCAAGGTCGAGCCATCTGATAGCGTCAGTAGCAAATCGGCAAAACCTTTTAAATCCCCCTGATTAGATGTACCTTCTAACATCTGCTCTGGTTTTACAGACGTTATTCCTGCGGACTGGAGTAACTGATGGAGACTTATAACTGACTGGCGTAGGCGTGCTTTAAAGGATAAACGTTCAACCTGCTTTCCGGCCATTAATAACACTGCGCCTTCTTCAGCGATTAAAGTATCAATTTGCGCATCAAACCAGTTTCCTAACTGTGCTAGCGTCCACCCCAAGCTGCCCTCAGTGCAATAGAGTTTCTCAACCATACGGTGCGCCAAGCTACCCATCAAAGTAAAGTCAGACGGAATGCTGAGTACGGATGCTTTGCGCAAATTGGCTGGGTAATTTAGTACCCACTGATACGGATTAAACAGCAAAGGCTCCAAACTACTGAATGAATAGGGTTTATCCCAATCAAATTGATTTTCAGATTTACATCTCCACCAACGACGTTTGGCAGGTAAAGCCCTATAAGTAATTGCCTCCACGGTCGAAGTTTTAGCCACCGTTTGAGGGCTGTTAAGGCAATCCTCAATTTTAGTTATTTTGATCGAAGCCAGACTGGCGTTGAGCAACCACCAAAATGGATGCAGTTCCTCGCCTTCTGGCGGCAGAACTAGCACCAGATTCCTCTTCGCAAGCAGCACAGGGCGCAACCAAGTCAGCGCCTGCTGTTCTGCCTGCGCCTTCAAATCTGGCAAAATAACTCCTGCATCGCGCAAAGTCTTTTGCTCGGCACTAGACCATGGATGAAATTGAAGCTGTATCGGCGAACTCATTGTCCACCAAACAATATTAGTAAATGTATCGATCAATGCTGCTGGATTATTCACCGCAGCGGCAGCGCCCACTTCTGCATTTTGCAATGGATTACCTACCCCAGTACCCATTGATTGCGCCAGCAATTTGTCTAACATTGCAAATGAAATGTTTGTCGTTCCTTGCATAGACAAGGCTAACAAAGCGTCTGAAAAAGCTTTGGCTTGTTCATGCGCCGCAAGATAAGTCAAGTTATTAGCCACTGTGTCCGCGACCAAACGTGTTTGAAAGAACTCTGATATTTTTTGTGTTCGCTCAATCAAGGGCTCAAGCGGCAATCCTACCTTTTTGCTGAAACGAGGCGACTCGGTCCAGTACTGCAAATGGGCTAACGTCTCTGTGTTTGAGTTTTCATTTTTATCTTCATCGACTAACTTTTGTAATAAAGCATGCCATTTCGCGCCACCGATTCCAGGGCAGTTGGCTAAATGTTCCGCCATTCGCCGGCGATGGCGACTGCGGAGCGGATTGATCGGATGAGTCAAGAACTGCATCAAAATCGCCAGATCAATCGGTGCTTGAAGTAGCTTTAAAGCCAAGGGAAGAAGTTGCAACGCTGGGCGAAAAACACTCGATTCGGACTGACCTAGACAAGCATGATCATTTGCATGTAACGCTGCATCCAGCAAAGTGCCTTGTTGCGGTACGAGCACCGCAGTATCTTCATTGGCTTGTTTCAAAAATTCAGCCAACCATTGAGATGATGTCAATGAAGATTCTGAACGCACTACCTGGACACTTCCATCACCCTTAAATTTTTCGATTGTCGAACCTGCGATTAATTTATCTGCGAGCAACGTTGTTTGTAGTGCAAATAAATCAGTCCCCACGGTTGCCAATACAGGCAATGGTTTGGGCTCAATTATAGGAAGTTGCTTTAAAACTTGTTGCCAGCACCAAGGGAGCGTTTCCATTGGTTCGGTCAACTCAATAGCATCAATTTGCGGCTTCCGATAAGCCAATTTTTGCGACACCGCTTGCAGACGTTGGCCAATTCCCGCTTCCACTCGTTGTTGTGCAACTTTTTCAACTACGACCATATCTTGTAATCGAGGTAACGTTGTTGCGGCAAATTCGCCATTCCAACCAGCTTCGTACCATTGGTCGCGCCAATTCAATAGTTGTTCTGCCACACCTAACTCATCGACTTTGAAACTCGCTTCATAAAATCGTTCGCCTGTGCAGCATTCGACCAGACATTGGCGCATGTCGACGACGCGTTTCGCGTGCGATACAGGGGCTCGCACTAACCCCAAATGGACTTCAAGTACACTTAATAGACCTTGCTGGCCCAGCATAGCCGAACCAACCTGATTATTGAGAATCCAGCCGCGATTTCCGTCCAGATTCATTCCAAAGCGTATGCGTTGCATGTCGTTCCTTCTTTTGCTCGGGCTTAATGGCTGTACCTTTATTAAACTGCCAACTACGTGCAACCACTTAGGTGTATTTAGCACTATTGATTACGGTAATGACCGTTTCTTTGGTTCGAAATTCTGTCCAAAATTAGGCTACAGAAAGTCAACTTCTACTGCCAGTGTTATTGCTATTTCTGCATATAAATGTTTGTTATTTAATCACTTGCCCCCAGTGACTACCTGCATAGATTTTTGCCGCATATGCTTCTGTCTCAGGGCTCATCATTGCTTCACTGATGCCACGCTCACGGCGCTTTTGTTGCCAGGCTGCCTGATATTCTGCTGACATCGGGTCTTGTCCGCGCCGGCGTGTCTTTGCATCTTCGATGCTGTCGTATAAATGGTCGTAACATTCAGGGAATAGCTTGAGGTGTAGCGCATCGATGCGTTGTTGCCGCGATGATTTCAGACCCAGTGCAGCATCGCTTGTCAGCACAGCAACTAGCTGATGCCCGTTTGCACTGGCCACTTCCTCATCAAATAAATCCGCCACATTTTTCATGACCGCGTTTTGCAGCGACTCACCGGCGATAAGGTCGTCATAGATCCACTGCGCCAACTGGTCATATTCGTTTTCCATTCCGTCGTTTTGCTGGCAGCCGGTATTCAGTACATCAGCCAGGTACAGCAGGTAACTGATTTCACTTGGAACCAGAACACTGTCACGGGCAGCCTGCTCTGCTTTTGCTTCAAACGCTTTTAACTTCTTGTTAGACATCTACTTTCCTTCACTTTAGTTCTTTAGCTATCAGTTTCTGGCCGTACTCACCTGCGCTCCCCGCTTGGCCAGTTGCTTAGCCCAGACTGGCATGCCGATGCTTTGCCCGCGACCCGAATGGCTGCGCCGGCCAGCGCGGTGGCCATTTAAAAAGCTTTGCTGCGCGCTATTGTTGATAAAAAGATTGGCTTGGGCAAAACCCCGTTTTGCCGCGCTCTGAAGTAATTCCCTTGGCGTTCTGAAAAACTCAGCCGGTGTTTTTTGCTCGTGTAGTTTCAGCAGACACAGCGCGATATCAAATTCCAGCTCAGCCAGCGTGTCGCGATTTGCCGTTTCATCGAGCTGTGCCAGCGCTTTGGGCGCCACTTGGAGCGCACTGACGTATTGCTCTGCGCCATACAACACATAAAAAGTATTCAACGCCGCTTTGCAGTACGCGGGGACTTTGTGGAAATTCTCCAGTAGCAGCTTGCCAGCAAGAACGTCGTCTTGAGGATAATCCAACACACCTAAGTGATGACACATGCCGTCGATATAACCCAATCCCATCAGCCCCATGCCCCGCGCTTTGACCAGCTGCCCTTTGAAGTTCTTCAACCAGGCCTGAGAGTGCGGCTCTGTTGCCTTACTGGCATCCACCAGCATCAACGCCATGCTGATAAGTAGTGCGGTCGGTTCATTCAGTCGCACCCCCAACTGCATGTAATGCTGTAACTGCTGATGGTCGCGACTGCCCCAGTATTCCATTAACCGCTTGATGGCCGGAAGATGCCCGGCCTTTGCCGCCTTGTCGTAGCTTTTTAGCGCTTTTTCCAGCTGATTTTGCCGTTCCAACACTTGGCCGCAAAGATGGTCTAGCGCAGCGCAAGGCTGACTGCGTTGGTACTGTTTCAGCCAGTTGGTCAGCAACGCCAGGTCAAATTCTGCCTGTTTTTTGGCAAAGGCCAGCTCAGCTAAATAATGTATTGCCTCAAGATTGGCCTGCCCCGAACCTGATTGCAGCCCCAGCTGCAGGCCGCGGTTGAGCCAGTACTGTACATCGGCTAGTAACAGAGCTGTTTGGCAACCTGAAGCTTTGGCTTTTTTCGCGATCTCGAATTGTTGCAACAACAGCCGGCTTACTTGCACACACGCCGACACGTTAGCCTCACCTGTTTGCATCGAGGCTTGATTCGACAACGCCATCGCCGTTTCCAGTAACAACCGCATATTCTGCTTGGGGTAGTTTTGCCAAAGAGGCGCTGAAAACTCCGGCTGCTGGTAGCGTTTGGTGTAACACACCAGTTCGAATAAGCATTGTAAAACAGCTACTTGCTGTGGCCGTTCTAACGGTTGTTTTGTGATATGACGGCCGCGCATATCCTGCTGAATATGCACTGCCTGATTGGCGTGTTGCCGCAGCTGCATCAGCTGCTCCAGTAAATCCTGTGGGAACACTTTTTGGCTGCTGAGCAGCTCCAGCTTTTCGGCAAGCTTGGTTTCCAGCGGCAATGAAATGCCATGTAAGTCGGCAAAGTCATGGCACCACAGCTCTAAGGCAAGCCGTACCTTTAATAAAAAGCAGCAACTGTCATCGCCCAAGAAACGCTCGGCGTCGAAAAGCAGCTGCGCCAGCGCAGGGTGTTGCGAACGGACAAATTCGAAATTATGTACTGACATCTGACACCCCGGCTCATTAAGTTGAAAGTAAAAGGGAGGGTTGGGCATCCTTGCCCGCTATTCGTCCTGCAACGTCCTGTTGCTACAACATCAGTAGCTCTCCTGCTACCTGTCCTTGCTGGCACATCCTGCTTCCCTGTGCCGGCCATACGTCCTGCATGGCTTGTTGTCGCTCGCATCCCTCAGAGCATTTCCCTCGACCATCATGCTAACAGCGTAAATTTTCGCCGCCAGAGCTGTGTTTTTACTCATGTATTGTTTGGCTACAGCACTTGCCGGAAGTGACAAATCTAACCCGGCGATTTTGATTGACCATAAAGCAGGAACAGCTTAGATTCTGGAGAACTTTCAATGTATTACAGAAGGAACTGTGAGATGTCTGAGCCTGTTGCGAGCGCGCTGCCGTATAGCTTTGAAGTATTAATGCGCTACCGCCTGATTGAAATCATCGCGCTGTGGGAAGGGCGGCTGACCACCAACCACTTGTGCCAAAGCTTTCAAATCAAGCGCCAACAAGCGTCCAAAGACATCAATAAATACAATCAGGACATCGCCCCCGGCAACCTCGAGTATGACGCCAAGCTCAAAGGCTACCGCCCCTCGCCGGTGTTTAAACCGGTGTTTACCCGCGGCATCGCCGAAGAGTACCTGCTGGCACTGGCCAGCAATCGCGACATTTCCCACAACTTCAGCACGCTGGATTTAGGCTTTCATCAAACCGAAATGCTGCACTCGCCGATGCGCCACGTCGACCCACAGATTTTACGGGCCCTGGTTCAGGCAGCGCGCGATGGCGAAAAAATCGATATGGGTTATGTGTCGATGACATCACCCAATGAAGAAAGCCGCATCATTACGCCGCATACGCTGGTGTGCACCCCGCTGCGCTGGCACGTGCGCGCTTACTGCGAGAAAAACCGCGACTACCGCGATTTTGTGTTAAGCCGCTTTCGTTCTATCAATGGCACTGAAGGCCCCAGCACCAACCTGAAAGACCAGGACAGCCGCTGGAATACCGAAGTCAGCATTGTGCTGCGGCCAGATCCGCGCCTGACAGACTATCAACGCGCCATCGTCGAGCACGATTACGGCATGGTTGACGGTATTCACACCGTAAAAACCCGTTCAGCCTTAGTGCCTTATGTGATCCAACAATTGAACCTTGACCTGAGCAAACTGGAAATCAAACCCGAGGCGCAGCAAATCGTTGTGGATAACTTAGAAGAAGTGAAGAAGCACGCGTTTTAGGCTCACCTGTCGCTTTTGCAGACATGAGCAAAACCACAGTATTGGTTGGCCACCGGCAGCGTTCTAGAATCAACCTAACCTAAAACGCCGACATTGGGAGTTGCGATGAAACATCCGCGCTTAAAACCCCAGCTCAAACCAAAGCGAAAACCAAAGCTGAAACGGTTGCTGCTACCGCTGTTGGCGATCAGCCTGCTCTGGTGCACGCTGCCAGCAATAGCGAACGGGCAATCGACGAACGCCACCACCAACCCCGAGGCAAAAAGCCAGGCCAGAAAAACCTATGACGCCAAAGGCAAGTTAATTCAAAAAACCGACGACAAAGGCCGGCATTACAATGCCAAAGGCCAATACCAGGGCAAAACCACCGGCGACGGTAAACACTATGACGCCAAGGGCAAATTCACCGGCAAAACCTTCACAGCGCCTACCGGCAGCAAAACCTATGACGCCAAAGGCAAGTTAATTCAAAAAACCGACGAACGTGGCCGCATCTACGACGCCAAAGGCAAATATCAGGGCAAAGTAAAACCGGTCAACGCGGGAAAAAGCGAAAAACGCGACGCCAACGGCAAGTTAGTTGAAGTGAAGAAGACTGATGACCCAGGCTGACCTTCTTCCTCAAATTTAAGAGCACTATTTTGTACAAGCAAAGCAAGCCTACGGTGAATGCTAAACAGGGAGTAGGATGTGAGCTAGATTTGCAATGAGTAGAAATTTACTGACGCAGTTCACTAGTAGATTTAATGCAAGTAAACACATCACTAAAATAACCCGTGCATATTAATAAATTAATAGTTAGAATTTAATAGCAGACGGGGAGTGGCTAAATAACAGCCACTATTGCATGAATAGTGTTCTCTGAACACGCTCCTTCGGAGAATCAATTATTTAAGAAATTGAATAATTTCTTGTAATTAGAGCTAGCCCCGTCGGCTCGCCCCACATCCCCTTCGTTGTCACATGCATGGATTTTTATTATTGTTACAACTCATTTCTTTCAGCGCATTAAAATAACGAATTTTAAAATTCAAACTCCGAAACCGCTCTGATATAATTTTTACTTTCAATTTTCTATACTCAGATATATCTTCAATATTAAATCTATGAAAATCAACCACAAAACCATTAGGACTAGTAGCTAGCATCTTTTTACTAGAAATAATATTGGGGAATGAAATTGACCTTTCACCTACAACAGTCGCCTTTAAGTGTTTGCACTTAATTAACACCCTTCTCTTATATGCGAATGCATCATTTGAACCTTTATTTCTTAAGAAGGAATTTTTAAAGAGTTTCACTTTATTATTTTCAAGAAAATAATAATGACCTAAATCAAACCAAACACCTTTCTCTGCAACTTCTTGAACTTTCATTTGCCCGAGTTCAAGCCCAATTAAATTTCCAAATTTATTTATAAATTCAGAGTAAATTTGTGCAGGTATTGATATATGAATCGAATCGGTATTCACATAACAAATGTCTAATCCAGAAAAATTTAGCAAAGACTCCATTGTTTTTACTATTTCCATTCTTGATCTTGCTAATACTTGCGCAGAAAAACTAAATACACAAGAACTACTATCCATATCTAAATAACTAGATAATAACCTGCCTTCTCTTTCGTAAAATTTGATAAAGCCGTGCCCTGCAAAATAATTATCAACATAACTACAGTCGCAATTTTCCTCTAGAAAAAATTCTTTGTTCAAAAGGTTCGCCGCATCGAGTGAAGAACTAATTTCTTTTGTTTTGAACCGCCTGGGATTTGTACAGCTATGTAGCATTGCTAATTGATGTTTATAAAGACGCTCGAGAATCCTATTTCCAGATGATTTTGCACGTCTACGTAAGCGAAAAAGTCTTTTAGACTCAGAATAAAATGGATGACCGACTGTTCTATTTGACACCATTGCTTCATTCAAAATAACTTCTCTAAAAAATTTCACATAATACTCAATTTCAAAAGAGAAGAGTTGAACATCAATACACATTTCAGAACTGGCATTAAAGTGAACGGACACCCCTTTACTACAAAACTTGAATGGGTGATATTTCTGTATAAAGGAACAGTTGGGATTAACAAGTGTAACCTTGTACAATCCGTACATTAGTTTCTCACCAGAATATAACTTGTTTAAAACTAGAACCTGAAGAGCTGATGGTTCTACAAAATCACCTTCGAGGCAGTACGAAAACATTGAATTATAATCTAGCGCAATAACTTTTCTATTTTCTCTAAGCTCAGCAAATCTGAACACCTCTTGGTAGGGCGGTAAATATGCATGTGCAAATGCACGGTCGAGATTTGTTTTGAATTTTATTTTATTCTTTATTTTACTTAACAATTTCCTTTGAAAATCGTCAGCTAGTGATAAACCAGTGACACCATAACCTCTAACTGCACTTAATTTATCCTGCAAAAAATCATACGTCGACTCTAAATTTCCAGTATATTTTATATGATCAAATACTGGAAAGTTACTTTCAAATGAATGCACCGCAACAGTGGCATTCAAAAATAATTTCACCAAAATATCACGTTCTTTATCAGTTAGGACCATCAGATTTATTTCAGAATGCATCCAATAATTAATAAAATTATCAATACTATGTTTGCCAAACGAATCAAACACAAAAACCCCATCCGTAGATATCACATGAATTTTTTTAACTTTCCTATTAGTATTAAAAAATACCCGCTCCAATTCAACCTGATTATTTTTATACACTGGCAGCAAATTATTAAACCGAGAACAAACAACATTAAAACTCATACAATATTGGTCTCACACATTTCACTTGCCAATTTAAAAACCAACAAATCTTTACTTAAGGAGTCGTCGAAATTCAATAAATTCCTAACAAATTTTCTATCTCGAGCCCTGAAATAAAAATATATGGTATTCCTAGATCTTGCACTCCAATTAGGGATGAACTTACGATTTGATTCATACAAATACAACGGAACGACCGCATCTACTGACTTCAGTGCGCTATTAGTTTCGATAGCCATTTGGAAATCATTCAGCTCATAAGATTCTGCATCACAAATCAAAAGATATAGCCTACTGTAAGAAAGCACCATTCTCATTGACTCTCTAGGCAGTTCTAAGTGGCTATTTTCACCATTTTTACGTATGCACTCTTCGTGTATTATTCTTTGTATTTTAGTGACGCGATCATACGCGCACTCACTACATTTAGAGATGTTTTTAATACGCCTTTCAAAATCATTAACTTCATTTACATCAAGTTTAAAATCACCTATATTAATTCGCAAGATGTCAGATATTCGGCATTTCTTCAATGCCAAGGAAGCATAATCTTTTGGTAGCTTCTCCAAATAGCAATATCGTTTGGAAGCATACTGCATGCCGTATCTAGATATTCTCTTGAAAAAAACATTCTTCAAATCAGCACAAGAAAAATGTTCTGCGTTAAAAGCATTCAATATGAAAATGTTCTCTTCTAGTTTTTTAATTTCACTTTGTGATTTTAAAATCTCTTCATTTTCCCTTTCTTTTTTTTCAAAAAATATATCTTCATCTGTCTTAAAATCCCACCAGCGACCATAAACTCCGTCACTCATATAACTGTCGTAACTCATAAATGCCTCCGCACTTCTCCATAGCTTGGGATCATTTAGTTAAAATTTACAATTTGAACGCACCAGATAAATAGTCAAAATTTTCTCGTGGCGCTATACCTTAAAAAACCAAGGACAAACAATTCCTTATCTTTGTAGAGCATAATGAAAGTAGCCATGCCGCTTTCTAAACATGTATCGAATAGAATACTATTTTTTCATTAATATCTATCACTAACTCACTCCCAACGCTTTATAAACCGCATCGATAGGGTCGCTATAAAAACTGATTTGGAACTTGGAGAAGGTTTCCGCTGGAACCGTTGGTATGTCGCTGGCTGAAGCCATCGGTAACAACACCCGGGTTGCGCCGGCTTCCAAAGCAACTTGCATACAGCTAGCCAAGTCTTTAACAGGATTAACTACGCCACCCAGGGTCATATCACCGAGCACTACCATTGATTCTTGCATTGGCTTATTCAACAGGATTGAACAGCTGGCAATTAGAACAGCTAGACTGGTGGAATGGCAGTTTCCTGAACTCTGCAGATCAATAAAATGCATATGATACTCATGATCAGAAAATTTGGTGTTCGCGCTAATTCTGTTTAAATTTCCTTTGAAGTACTCAAAACCAACTCGAACTTGCTCTTTCGCTGAACTGTCTGAACCTAAGCCAGAAGTTGAATGCCGTCCGTTACCCGCCGTCATTTGTGTTTCAATACGGAACACACCGATTTTACCGGTAGCACCGTATCCCGTCAGGTGGATCACGCCTGGTTTAGGGATACCTTTAGGGATCAAGTTTGAGCCGCCCTGCTCCGGTACATTGACGAAAAACTCTTCCAATGTCTGATTATCGATATAGCTGAAGTTCACGTCGAAGAACTCCATACCGCCAATCTTTTTCAGCTGCTCTTTTACCCGACGCCGAACTTCTAACGCGTAAGTCAGGCAAGTGCGGACGTCTTCTTTGGTAAAACTGCCATCGGGGAACAATAACTTCAGTAGGCCAGAAGTCGTGCGGCGAACACCTATCACATCACGCTGGTTGAGGTTATTGCCCAGTTTAAAGAACTTATCTATTGCATCCGCAAAAGTCGTTTTGCGCATCTCGCGCATATACTCAGCAAGATAGTCGGTGATTAAACCAAACCGATCTGTGAAAAACTCAGGACGCATTTTGGGAATTTCCCATCCCGGGATGTAAGCATGGAAACGGTCAAAATAAGCTGAATCAATCATTTCCTCTGGGAATGGCGCGAGTAAGTGACTGGTTTTAACTAACATTTCAACACTGTGGTCTATGTTCCCAACAAACACCATTGAAGCTTTCCCTTCAATAGAATCTCTACCGCGTGAGAAAGAACCAGACGCCATATAGTCTTTCATGATTTGGATACCGTCTTTATCTTTGAAACGGATCCCGGCCACTTCGTCAAAGGCCACCACATCCCACATGCCTACCAGACCAATCTGGCGAGTTGACATGTTGTAAAACAGATTCGCAACCGTTGTTTGGCCACCCGAAACTAACAACGAGTTTGGCGAACATTCTTTGTAGACGTGAGATTTACCGGTTCCACGCGGACCGAGCTCGCACACGTTGTAATTGTTCTCAACAAAGGGGATCATCCGCGCAATCAGATGCCACTTGGTCCGATGTTTCAGATTAGCAGGCTCCATACCGACAGACCGCAGCAGCAAATCCATCCATTGATCCATGCTATAGGCCTTACGTGCTTCATAAAGCTCATCCATGTTCATAGATGGCATCTGAATAGGCTTCAGGTTAAACACGGTAAATGGAGAGATTTTTTGACCTTCTTCATACCGGTAGCTGATGGTAATGATGCACCAGATACCACCGGTTAAAAGTTTTTCATTGTCTTTAACTATGCTGCCAGGGATCACCGCATCTTTGACGCCCAGATTGGAAAGTGTAGCCTCGTAGATATCTTTCTTCTGGTTCAGGCTCACTGAAACTTTATCGATGATTTTATAAGTGCCTTTTTCCTTAATAAGGGACTTTACCTTTTCAGCCTCATCCGGACGAACATAGTTATCTGCCAGAATTTTTTTGACGTTTTTAAGTCCCTCAGCGACTAATTCATCATCGGCGACTGAACAATACATCCCAAGCAGATACTCCAGCACATAGACTGGGACATTGGCGCCCTCTTTTAGTTGCTTGGTTAAATCCTTGCGGACGATACGGCCATTGAAGGTTCTGACTAATAAAGAATCTAAATCTTCACTGCGAATTGCGGCTCGGTTTTCGTCATCAGTAGGCTCTGCAACAAACTCGAATTCATCATCTGACTGGCCATCCAAGGTATTTGTAAAGTTCAGATTCTGCTCAAAATCATCATTGTTTATCGTGGTCATATCCATCTCGCAAATCAGAAGAAATCGTCTTCAAAGGCTAAGTCTATAGTGACGGAAAAACTGTTATATTTCAGGTTATTTTCAAGGTCTAACATCACCAATTTGTACTGAGCAGAGCGACTGAACCCCTTGCCGCTCAGAGCTATTTGCACGGACTTCTTTCTCTCATCCATTTTTTCAGACGTAGAATCGAATAGTAGTTTTTCTTTCGAACTGACCACTTTACCGTCCTGATCTTCAATCCACAGGCTTAGTTCTCTCGACTTGAACTTATCGTTAACTGGTTCTGTTTGTAAAAGTTGAATGCGATCGATATTAGACACAAGTTTTATCGGGCTATGTAGCGGTACCACCCCAACAACCTGTTTGGCATGTTTTGTCTGTGCTTTTGTATCCAGTACTCTCACGTGGATAACAGGGACACATATTTCCTGTGGCATCACGCCGCCGTGGATAAATTTTGCTCCGCCAACAAAGTTAAATCGATTGCTGCCTCTTGGTACGATAAATTCAGCATCATCAGCCGAGCTTGAATCAATACCGGCGGTAACAGCCATTTTACCTGTCCAAAAATCGTCATAGCGAGGCAAATTTAGCCCTGTGATATAACGTTTCTTCGCATCAATGGCACCATTTGGCTTGGCTTTAAGACTGGTTTTGTCGGTATCTAACACATCGGTCATTTTGAACAAAAAGCCATGATCCGAAGTGACAACAACACGGCTGCCATTGAGGCGATTAATAATTCGTGTGATGAGATTATTCAAATCATCAATAGCATCCCGGCATGCCTGGAATGTTTGATTCTCAGTGACAGCTTTGTCACCGATTGCATCAATTTCATCATGATAAATGTAGATAACCTGCGCATCTTTGACTTTGTCGCGTCCTTCCTGATTCGTCCAGTTAATAACCTCACTGGATTTGAAGGCCAGGCCATGATGTTTTTGCAGGATCTTTTGCCGATTCTCTAAGCCATGGACAGAAACGCCGTCGGTCTTGAATTCTGTCCTAGCCTCCATATGAGCCGTTAATTTTTCATGGGGCAAAAGCGCAGCCATGCCAAGCTGCGTGTACGAAGGAACAACCCCTAGCTGACTAGTAATCTCAGCTTTAAACCGCTTTTCTTCGTTAATCTGTTGCGTCAACTCGTGGGCTACTTCATAACGCAGAGCATCTGAAATAATTACAAATACCCGCTTATTCTGCGTAGTCTGCAGAACCTGTCTGACATGCTGTTGGAAAAATAGATACTGATTTGGCACACCACTGAGCGTCCAGCTGTCGAGTAAGTTTTCCTTGTCGACAAGATTGCCCCATGCGATCGCCATATCGTGCAGATACCAATCTACATATAGAGACTCAATATCATCCACAAGGCCGGTCACCTTAAGGATATCCGAACCGTTTTGTGCAACGCTGACCGCATGTTCACAGAACTGCCGATAGCAAGAATCAAACTGAAATAGCACCTGTTGATAAGCCAGATAAAAATCTTTACAGCTATCAAACTTGAAACCTTCGGAATAACGCAGCTTTAAATCATAAAACTGTTTGGCCGCCCGGACAGCTTTATAAATTGAAGAATAATTTGGATTTAAAAAGCACCAGTGCCCCATTAAACGTTTGGAAATCAATGCCTCGATTTCTAAGCTGTCAAAAGCTGGAAGCTGTTTAGCCAGCATCGTAATAATGGCCTGTTCAACCACTTCAAAAGTTTCAACCTGACTTAACAATTCAGGTCTAACCCGAACACTTTGATCCTGAGGTTCAGTGATTTCAGCCAGGCGGTTTTTTACCTCCAGCATTTGCTGAACCTGTTCAGACAGCAGATTGTAACTATTATTCAGCACACGGCTTTCACGCCAACCGCTGACAAAATTGATAACTGCGGCTCGCTTCGCTGAATTGTGCGCAAAACGTTGCCTTGAGACACCATCTGCATCAAGAGAAATCATTGGAAGCAAATGGTTCTCTAAACTCTGTGCCATTCGGCTCTGACTGGCATCAAGGCCCGAGCTGACCAATCCATGATAAAAGTCGGTGATCAGCAATTTCAGTAAGAGGTCTTTCAGATTCAGACTGATTGCAGTTTGCTGCACAGTTGATTGGTCAGTACCAGCTATTGGCAATCCCACCGTGTAGCCAAACTCTTTTTCCAAAAGCCTCGCAAGCGCAGGTTGCAGGTCATATTTATTGAGCTCTTCTAATAGCTCTGCGCCTGACAAGTCATCACTAAGATCCAGCATCAAGCGCTGTAGGAGGGGTGTCACACCGGGTGAATCCACTTTCAATACAACGGCAAGCATCGAGAGTTCCAACTCCTCTTGCCCTGCATTTTCCGGTAGCAGTTTTTTAATCTTACTGAGTCGCTGCTTATTGGTAAAAAAGCGCTTATATCGCGCAACGAATTGCCGAAACTCCATTCGCATCCCCAAATCATTCAGCAGCATAGAACTTGAATCGGCGAAGAAATCATCTGAATAAAGCCGGATATCAAATAGCCAATCCCGAGTCACTTCGGGTTGAGGCTGTGTCGAATACAGCAGGTATTTCTGCGAAGGGTTTAACAACTCGACAGTGCGTTTCACCTCAAAATGTGAAACTTTATCCAGTTGAATAAGCTCAATGTCGGTCAGCGGTAATTGCGCTAATTGCTCGGTGAACTCAGCATCGAGATCTTGCCAGAACACAATCCGGTGGTTTTCAAACTTGGCCACTATGCCTTTTTCTAGTTGTTCGATATTCATTCTTTCATTACACCGTACTGGTTTTGCTAAAAAACGACACAATCCACATAGCTATTCATCATAAAAACTCTCACCACATACTTCGCAGTTGTTGGCGAAATAATCACTGAGGCTGCCGCAGGCTCCGCACTCGGACACCCGCTCAGGAAGCTCAAAACTTTCTGTGCAATGATGACATTCCGTAGCGTAAATAGATAACAATGTGTCGCAAACCGGACAAACTTTTATTTTCTCTTTATTTAAAAACCGTTTTCGGTCTTCTGATTCAGGCCTTACACGTTCAATGGGCCCAAACCGGCGTAAATTTTCTCCGTAGTCCAGTAACAAAGTTTCAGTTTTGAGAGGGGAAGTCCTCAGACCCCGACCGATGACTTGCAAGAATAACCCTGGACTCATCGTCGGACGCGCCATGACAAGGCATTGCATCCTTGGGCTATCCCAGCCAGTAGTTAAGGTGCCAAAGTTAATCAACCCCATCAGCTGACCAGCTTCAAACTGCTCCAGCCATTCGATGCGTTTCAACTTAGGCGTGTTACCAGTGATTATTGGAAATTCATAGCCTAGGTCAGCCAATGTTTGCTGGATCATCCGCGCTTGCGTTAATGAAGCAGCATAAAAGACAGTAGACAAAAGACCTGAGGTCTTTTGCCGCCAATCCAATACGATCACGTCAGCGAGACTTTCGATATTCGTAACTCGATGCAGATCTGTTTCAACAAAATCATTCGCGTTATAACGCACTCGACTGGTATCAGCCACAGCATTTGGGTTGACTGCCAATGCTCGTAATGGACAGAGGTAGGTCGCCTGAGTCAGTTCATCAATTCGTTTGTGATAAACCACTTTATCAAAAAGATTTAAACCATTTTTGTCATGGAGATAGCCCTTTCTGCTACGAAAGGGCGTTGCAGTGAAGCCCAAAATTTTTAACTTTGGATTTGTGGCTTTCAGGTGCTTTAAGATGAACTGGTAACGGCCATTTTCTTCAGGCGTAATAAGGTGAGCCTCATCAATAATCACCAAATCAAATGTTGGTAGTTCATCCAGCTGACTGACTATTGAATCTCTGGATGCAGATATCACTTGGGCTATTTCACGTCGACCAAGCCCAGCACAGAGCACACCAACCGGCGCTTCAGGCCAAATGGCTAGTAGCTTATCCTCATTTTGCTGAACAATTTCCTGAGTGTGCCCAAGTAGCAACACCTGATAATCCGCACGGCGTTTAAGTAGTAAACGAACCAACTCAGCAAAAATAACCGTTTTTCCGCTGGCCGTTGGTAACACCACCAAACCTCTGTGCTCAAAGCCCAAGCAAAACTGAAATAGCTCGGTGACTGCTTCCTGCTGATAAGGTCTTAACTGCATGAAAATCCTTGTATATGCTCAATCAAATTATCGCAAAGCCAATGCGCTAACTTTGAATTGGCGTGTGCACAAAAAACGAAAACGGTGGCTGTCCGACGCATTAATCGCCCTTATCCCCTGTGATCGCTTTAACATCAACCAATAAATCGCCGAACTTGGCGTAGTTAACTCTCACACCATCTTCTAAATTAATGTTGATTCGCATATCCGCATAATGCTTTAACTTTTCATCAAATTGCCGCAGCTCTAACTGTTTCTTCAACAAACTCTTAAGCTGAGCTTCCAAACTTCGCAGCTCGGCGGGACTGGCATTTGTCATTTGTTCTTGCAGAAATTCCAGCTGTGATTCAAATCTCACTAGCTGCGGTACCACGTATTCAACGCGAAGCCGGGGCAATGTTGCTTCAGTCATGCGATGCAGATAAATCAGGCATTGAAATGCTCGCTCCTTGCCGCTGCTGAATAACCAATAAATGGGTTTGCGTTGATAGCGACGGCAATGCTCTTTGAAAAAATGCGCTGTCATATAACCGCGGATAACAGCATCAATGTCGCCGTGATTCGCCAAGTCGTCATATTTCAAGCGCAGGCTTTCAGCAATAAACGCCATGTTGTTGGCAAACAATTCTGGGCCAAAAAGTTTTTTCACAAAATGGCAGAGCTGGGCTGTCGCATCGTCAGGATAGGTCCAGGCTTCTGCAGCTAAAGGCACAATACCGTCAATATCCAGCGGATAATCCTGATAATGTTGTGAGGCTTTTAACTGTTCAAACACTGGAGCTTGGTCATGCCCCAGTACCACAGAGCCTAATGCCGTTGCTGAATTGGTCGCAAAGCGTCCCATCAAACAGCCGATCAAATAACTGATTAGCTGTTCTACTTGCTCAGCCTGATGTTGAGTAAGCCATTGCTTGGTCAGAGCCTGCTGGGTCTGTGCATCGGAGTGATCGATGTCGATAAGTTCGCTTTGATAAAAAGGATTCTGCTGCAAACTGATAGCGCTGACAGGCACCGGCTCGGTGCTATCGGAAGCCAGCTCATAGCAACTTTCTATCGCGTTATTCACCGCACGCTCAAGCTGCAATGCGCGGCTGACTTCTTGCACATGCTCTGCTTGTACCTGCTGATAACACTGCTGTAAATCAGATGTCGGCATGGCTAATTGATTGCGAGCGTGAAGAATAGCCGGCAAGGTAAACTCAATGCCACTTTCCACACTTTGCCAATCACGCCGTGCGATGGCTACGAGTTGCTGTACTTTATCCGCGATGTCACTCGTCATTGCATCCGTCGCGTCAGGAATTGGAATAGCCGCTAAATCCGCCGGACGAATGGAACCTAACACACCCTCGGGATAAACCGCTTTGACTAATTCATCAAACACTTTGCTGTTAAATACGCCAAGGAGAAACAACCTTTGTTGCTCCGCCGTCTCAACAGCAAAACAAGGGCCTGACGAATCCACATAGGTGTGCGCATCTATCTCACGGGCATTAAAAATAGGCGACATTGCAGTCCAGGAATTGATCACACCTGAGCCAGAGCTAAACAGCCCCAGCTGTTCGGCGTAGTCTTGCCTTACCCGCAAATTGCTATTGCCATACCAACGCCTGAAGCTGCCCCCTGTGGCTAAGGGCTTCCAGTAGGAACTCGTACCTAGGCTCAGCTGCGTAGGAAGTTCCCACCAATGCCGACACTCTTTTTCGCGGTCGGCCGTTTTACCACAGGCTTTAGTTTTCACCGCTTTCGCCAAAGGCTTGCCGCGCTGAAACACTTGCTGCAAATCAGCATAGAGCCAATACGACAGTGGCTTGGTTGGCACCATTTTCATCCGACTTAACGAGTTCACGACATGCCGCTTATTCTTGGGAGGAAATTCCACCGGCTGCGCCTGAATAACTTGCCCATCTTGATTTTTGTTCGTTAAATCGCTGCCATCCACAAAACAAAAGGTTGCAAGGTAGTCAGGCAACGCGGCTTTGCGGATCACAGCAGCATTCATTTGATGCTGCTCGGGGATCACGCTACGGCCAAAATGCGCCAAGGTGGTTAAACTTAATTCCTGAAACAGGATTTCGCGCATTTGCTCATAGCGCGATAAGAACAACCAACTGTCTTTTAAGATTAACGACATCAAGCCATTGGGTTTTAACCATTGACTCGCCTGATTAAAAAACATCGTTGCCAGATTGCTCTTCGTCGAGGGAAAGCGTTGCTTGGCGGCCTGTTTTAATGCTTCTAAGCTATCGCCCGCACCAATAATGCCTAGATTTGGCGGATAACAAACCACCACATCAAATTGCAATTGAAACACCTGTTGTAGCGATGCGGCATTTGATGCTGAATTACCCTCAGCTAAAACTTGCGTTCGCTCCGCCAGCGCGCCCAGCGTCATGCACTGGCGCTTAAATGCTGCAGGTAACTCGGCAGTTTCATCGTCACATCGAAGATTAAACAGGTTCAAGCTTGCGGGGCGCGTCAAATAACGCCGGTCGTCTTGTAATGCGAATAACACCAACGTGAGCCCAGTCATTTGCATTGCGCGTTGGCAAATGTCTAATCCAAACAGATTATGGCGGAAAATAAGCTGAGGAATATCCCGAAGCTGATAGCCTTTTTCCAAATAGATATTTTTTAAGATGGCATAGGCTTGCACCAACATTTGGCCGCTGCCACAGGCTGGGTCCAGCACCCGCAGGTGTTCCGGGTTGGCAGCATTTGATGCCAGGCCAAGCAGATAATCCGCAACCTGAGGGGGCTGTTCTGCGCTTGGCAGATAATACGGAAGTTTCGCGGCGAGAACCGATGCAGGCTGTAATTCCAGCCAGCGCCGGCCTAGGGTATTTTCGAGCATGTATTGGCTCACCCAGCGCGGCTCCACGGTTTGCGTTGCTTTGGCAAGTTCAGCGTGGCCGATCTTTTTTGGCAGCTCTTTGTTTAAGTCAACGTAATAGCCATCATATAGGGCGGTAAAGATATCGATGCTTTGCCAGCATTGCTCTGGAAGTTCATCCACCACAAAACGCACAATGGAATTGGTTCGAGTTAAATCTTGTGGCAATAAACACTCAGCCAGACCAGGCTCGCCCGCAAATAAAAATGGCATCGCAGCGCTTAATTTCTGGCATTGCCCCAATAAAATCAGCCGAAACAACACCGCATCTTGGTCTGCGGCCAGTTTCAACTCAATAATGCGCTGTTTATCTAACCCCAGCGCATCACAATGCTCCACCACCTCATCCAACATCTGAAAGCCATGGCTGTTAGTTGTGGATGAAAGCACCCGCACGCCATGACTCAACTGCTGGTTAAGCTCCAAGTAACGGATCACACAGAGCCGATGGAACCAGGTATAAGCCAGCACTTCTGCCATCGCATCGTGCGTTTTCTCGCTGCACTGATTCAATAAAGGCGCCATTAAAGGTGAGAGTAAATGCGGCGACAATAAGGCCTGAACGGTTGGCGCAGTCGCGATGGTTAAATCTTCGCTGACGCCGGCCTGCTGTAATTGCTGTAAAAACTCTTGTTTAAACAGCGCGCGGGCTTTTGCTAAAAACTTTTTAAGTGCTTTGACGTCCATTTACTTCAATCCTTGCCTAAATTCTGGCCTTCATTTGGCGCGGATAAAAAGCCGCGCCATCGCTTGCAATAGGCTTCATCCATCAACCGGCTATGAAGCCTATTGCCAAACCTCTTAATTATTCTTTATCACCCGTAATGGCTTTAACATCCGCCAGCAAATTACCGAATTTGCCGTAGTTCACCTTCACACCATCATCTAAATCGAGTTTGATGCGCATATCGGCGTAATGTTTGAGGTTTTCGTCAAAGGCGCGTAGTTCGGTTTGTTTTTTCGCGAGGTCTTTTAATTGTTTTTCCAGCTCGCGTTGCTGGGCTGGGCTGGCGTCGTTCAGTTGCTCTTGCTGCAGGCTTTGCTGCGCGTCGTATTTGCCCATCAGCGGTGTGACGTATTCGGTGCGCATGCGGGCTAAGGTGCTCTCGTTATAGCGATGTAGGTAGACCAAGCATTCAAACGCTTTTTCTTTGCCGCTGCTAAATAGCCAGTAAATTGGCCGCTTCTTATAGGTTTTTAAGTGATCTTTATAAAACTGGGTACTTAAATAGCGGCGAATAGTCTCAATGGCGGACTCGCCCTTTTTACTTTTAATGGCATGCAGACACAGCGATTCGGCAATAAAGGCCAAGTTTTCTTGCAGTGTTTCTTCGCCCCACACCACTTTGACAAATTCACGCACGCGGTTGGTGACATCATCCGCAAACCATTCCTGATCAGTGAGTGGTAAAATGGCGTCGTTATCAGGAATAAAGCGCGGCGTCTGGATTTGGTTCAGGTAATCTTGTAACGTCTCGCCTTGACTGGCGAGAATTAGGCCGGGTTCATCGATGGAGTAACGGCCCATCATGCAGCCTATAGAATAAGACAAAAACTCTTCAACTGTATCGCCCATCAACAATTTTTCATATTCGTCTTCAGTCCGATTTCCACCATAACGATATTGCGGGTTACATGTGAGCGTAACATCTTGCAAACTCACTGAAGTTATAGATTCACTATCTAATCCATACGCCTCAGAAAACAATGTGTTGTTTTTTTGTTCAAGACTTGCAGAGTCTTTCGTTCTTTGCTCCCAAATAGCTCTCAAAGATACATATGACTCTCGAAGCGTTTCATGCCTATTTTTCAATATTCCACAAACGTTATAGTCAATCGAAATTTCGAAATCATCCCAATCGTGTTTCGTTAGTTCAACAAGTTGTCTTGAGCAATCGATGACGTCCCTAGCAATGAAATTTGGTGATAGTGTAATTTTTCTAAAATCGCCAGATTGAAAATGCAAAGTTGGATTGAGTATTTTTGACCAATAATTTGCAAAACTTGTATTCATAAGTGCTAAGCCAACAAACGTCAGATCTTTGTCTTCGAAAAAAGCTGAGGGGCCTGAAGCATCAAAAACGAACCCTTTGGGTAAATATCTACAAGAAAGTTTGCCACTAGTCACATCAGACCATGTGATTCCTTCAGTAAAATAATATTCCTCCCCCCTAGCGCAAGAATTTTTTTCGGATTTTATATCCTTTCCATTATCTAACCAATTAACAACGAACTCATAGTTTCCATACCACTTTCGGAAGGATCCGCCCTTATTGTAGGGAAACCATTTCTTCGCGATGTCTCTATATGAAACTTCGTACCAGCAACGGACATATTTACCATTGTTTCCCGTTTGAACACCATTTGATGACGTAGCAAAATCAGAAATTGCAGGGTACCTTTCAAAGCAACTAAGCTCTTTTTCGCTCGCCCAGTAGGCGACTGGAGCTCCAGGAATCTTCATAAAATCCGCTGCCGAAGCGCGATAAAAATGTTGGCTTTTGTCGTTTTGTTCTTGTTGGCTCATGCCTATTCCCCTTTGGGTAATGCTTTGCGCGCGTGCGCCATATCTTGGTTAAAGCCGTCTGGGACGGGTTTGAATGGTTTGGCCGGTGAACGATGGCTGGATTGGAACTGCCTGAGCGCGGCGATATCAAGCTCACCGGTGATACAGTAATCATGGTTACCGCCTTTGACTCGCAGTACATCACGAGCCCAGCTTTCTTTGGCCGGCACACGGATGCGGCTATCGCCATAAAGGCGGTTGTTGCTTTGAATCACGTAAGCGTGAATATCCAGCGCTGCGGATTCAACCAACGCGTTAAAGGTTTCCAGATCTGAGTTCCACTCTGGGACAAACAATGCATCGATTTTGCCGCGCAGCGCAGCGCGATAGTGGATATTGGTCAGTTCACTACAAATCAGCACGGAAAAATAAAAATCACCATGCTGAATCACAGGCGGTGTATGCCAGGGTGTATGCGGCCGCATGGTTAAGCCAGCCAAGCGTTGTAGCTCACTTTCTTCATGCAAGGCAGGGGCTTGTTTGTCTTGCCGATACAGTAGCAATGACGGAAAGCCAAAGCCATCGTGGGTGAGCGAGGCCCAAACCTGATTGTGGACCCGTTTTTTCGTGCTATGTAAGTACTCAACACCGGTAATGAGTGAGATACGCCTGCCATGAAGCTTGCCGGCGATACGCAAAAACCATTGCGGCGGCATGGCAAGCTCGGGCAACAGCAAATAACTGGCATGCTCAGGCCGCGAGATTAACTCATTAATCAACCTATTCATCCGTTGATAGCGGGCGCGGATATCTGGGCATGGTTTGCTAAGCGCCGCAGCGACAAAACTTTGCTCACTGGTGAGCCAGCTTGCAACTGCAACTGAACGTTTGGTGTTGTTATCGCCATCGACTGCAGGGATCTGCAGCAACCGTTGGGGTTGATCCCAGTGCGGCATGCGCAATGGATCAAGCTCAAAACCACGCAACGCCAACACGGCTTGCGCAATCTTCTGTTGGCTCTCAGCGGCAAAAGGTGCAGGTGCCAACAAAAACAGTTCATTTAAGTTAAAAGGCCGAGTAGCGAAATATAAGCCTGCTGGCAGCTCTTTGAGTTGTGGTTTAAACCAGCTCGCCAACACATTGATACCTTGGTCAAGCTCCTTGTTGGGCAATGGCGGCCAGCTTGCAGCAGTCAAGTGCTGGCGCTTTGGAATACCACGCTGACTGACCATCTCTTTAGGTAATGCAGCAAAACGCAGCGGTATATGGGCCAAATCATGGCTAAATAACCTTGCCTGTAATGTTTGCAGTTCAGCCAGCATTTGCGGTAGCACCATAGTCTTGAGCGGCGTAAACAACAATTCATCGCTTAAAGCTAGCCAGTGTGTTGCGACAAACCGCTGCCAATGATCTTTTGCTTGCTTGCTCAGGTTTGGCGGTAAAGCAGAAATAACGCTCTCGGTTAGGCTCAGCGCTAAACTTACCCGCCAGCGCTTTATGTCAGGTTTACCCTGTTCTTGGCTCGCCGCTTTAATTTGATGCTGGCATTGGTTCTCGACACTCGCTACTAGCTTTAATAAGCGTTTCAGCATTTGCCCCAGATGTTCAAAATCCTCACAGGCTGTGGCCATCCTTACCACACGAGGTAAGTAAGGCGCTTGCTCAAAGAACGTTGGGGCCGATAGCAGGTGGTTAATCACCGCATTAAAAAAGGCATGACGATGCGCTTTCCAGGCCTCTTGCGGCAAATCACGTTCATAGGCTTCGTAATTGCGTAAATTCAATGCAAAACCAGCGCGGCTTAACGATAGCGCATCGGTTTTACGTAAGTTGTCGGCATACTCGCCAGCGTGATTGGTTGCTTTAAGCAAATCCGTTGCAATAGTTGCTGGGTTGTCTGGTAACTCCGGCAGGGAACGCCATTCACTGGCGCGCTGATTGATTTGTTCGGAAATCGCATTGACTAAGGCTATGCCTGGCTCGCCAGACAGCACAAAAAGTTTGTTTTTGCTGTTTTCAAAAACAATACGGTCATTGTTTAAATAAGCTGGTTGGTATTTTACCGCGCCTTGCTCGTGGCTCAGCAGTTCTTTGCCACCATCACGACTAATAACCCACTGCCAAAAATCGCTACTTAGTTTGATATCGCTGCTGTTTTCCATCACAAGCAAAATATCATCAACGTAGCGGCCGTAATAAAGTGGTACCACTTGCTTTGCAATAAACTGGTCTAGCTTCAAAAGTGCCGCATTCGCCACAACCGCAGACGCTGGTAAACCAACCGGTAAACCTTTTTCTAAAGGGGTATTTTTGGCCCAGGCTTGCAAGGCAGAAATAAACAACCGGTGTAATTGGGTTTGCTCTGGCGTTAGCACTATCCCAATTTCGCTGAGGTAGGTTGAGTCGAGCATAAAACCCGCATTCAACTCATGATAAAAACTACTGACGTCGGCCGTTAAGGCAATCACCTTTTTCTTTGCCTTCAGCGCCTCACGCATGGTGTTAATGGCGCCATCTCGCCAGTCTTTGAACGGTTTTAGATAAGGCTTAAAGTTACCCATCGCTAATGGGTTAATCTCGTCTCGTCGATTACGGCGCAAACGGCTGCCATAAACAGAGTTCGATAACTTCGCATCAAATAAATGACCAACCTTTAACATCCAGAGCGCTGAAACAACGTGAAAATCAATACTGCACAATGCCATCAATCGAAATTCTGCCACGGGCAAAGAAGTTGCAGTGATTTGATTTTCCCAATCGTCTTCTGGCGATGCAAAGATCACTGTGGTGTCTTTACTAGCATCTTTGTCGCATGCTTGCTGAGTGGCTTTTTTGATTGCTTTAGGGGCGAGTGTCCAATCGCCCAAAAATTCTTTATCGGTGATCCAGCCTTCGTCTTCGCCATTGAGTTGTTCTAGCAATCTAGCAAGATTACCCAACAACTTTTCTTCGTAATCGGCAATTGCCAATAACGGAGGATTGGTGGAGTAATACAAATCCACCTTGGCTTTGCGCCAGGCTAAAACGAGGTCTTCTGAAGTTATCTGCATGCAGTGTCATCCATGTTTGGCATACCTTACAGTGGCTATTTGTTGATAGCTCTTGCTGCCTTAAACGTTTGTAGCGCTGTCGGACATAATTAAGCAATTGAGCTCAGCAGCATCTGGCGTTTTTCCGCCTCAGATTTGCCATCCACCAAACGGAAATAAGCACCTTGATATTGCAAATACGGTTGATTAGAAATGACAAAGGCTGTCGTTGATACCACTTCGCCGCTGATACTGTCAAAGGCTCTGGAGCCGAGATGTGCCATGGTGATGATGGTTTTATGCTGTAACAACCACTCACGCCATTTCTCATAACTAGAAAGGAACATCCAAGACTGCATATTGATTTGGGCGTTCACACCCGACGGTGTAAGCAGGCCAAATACTCGTTCCATAAACACGGCGAATAAATCAGACTTAGTATTTGGAAATTGTTTATTCACAAAATCTTTTAGCTCGGCATTCATGCCTTTACTGCCCATATAAGGCGGGTTGGCAATCACCGCATCGTACTGCTGAGCCAGCACTATGGCCTGTTGCACTATCGGCATCAGGGTCACCGCAGCTTGTTTTGCGGCTGGGTCACTCCCCTGCAATTTTTCCTGCAATAATGCTTGGAAATTTCGAAGAGCCTCAAGCTTTGTGTGTTCCACTTGCACTAAAGAACCCAGCGTTTTGGCTTGGGCAAACGCCTTGGTTAAATACTGCAGCAAGCTAAAATACGGCGCATACAACCCTTGCTGGCTTGGCTCGGCGACCTGTGGGGTATCTAGTGCGGCAAATAAATCGCCACTGCTACCACGTTGGGCTTTACCGTCCAGATTTAACGCTTGCCACAATTTTGCGGCTTGCCAGCCAGCCGTTGGCTGCAGCGCAAAAATATTAAGTTCAATATGCTCGGTTTTGACGCGTTCAAAAATACGCCGGTCGTCTTCGCGCGCTTTCATCATCAAGGCAAAGGCCGCCAGCTGCGCAGCGCGGTCATCTATGTCTAAGCCATAAATGTTTTTACTGAGGATAATCAGCGGAATGTCGCGCAGGCGATAACCGCGGTCGAGGTAAATTTCGCGCAGCAGCTCGTACACTTCCACCAGAATATGGCCAGAACCACAGGCCGGGTCTAATACTTTGATGGTTTCTGGGTCGATACTAGCGGGGGTGTGCGCGGCAAGCTGTGCCAGCACTTCTGCGGGTTGCTCGCCTGGGCCAATAAAATATTCCATTTTGGCTTTGATGGCAGAATCTGGGTAAGTCTGCAGCCACTGCCGGCCTAGTGAGTTTTGCACCAGATACTTCACAATCCAGTTCGGTGTAAAAAGCTGAGTGGCTGCGGGAATATCTTCTGATTTCACCACTTTGCCGATGACCGCATCTTTATGCTCAGAAATATAGAACTGATAAAGCCAGCCTATCACTTCGATGTTTTCCCAGTCTTCTTCCGGGATTTCCTGTACTAAGCCTTTGAGTAACGAATCGGTTTTAGTGAGGTTATCCGGCAGCAGCAGCTCGGTGGCATCGTCAATGGCTTCGAACATAAACGGCATCACGTCATGCAGGTAATGACACTGCGCCAGCAGCAGTTCGCGGTATAACACCTCTTGCTGATCGCCCGCTAATTGCAGTTCCATCATGCGTTTTTTATCTAGGCCAAGCGTATCGGCAGCAGCGGCGGCATGGTCGATAATTTCTGGCATCGCATCACCCGATGGGTGGCTGAGTACCCGAAAGCCATGCTCCAAGTAGCCTTTAAGTTCCATAAAGCGGATGGCGGCTAAACGGTTAAACCAGGTGTAGGCCATTTCGCGGACAAATAAATCGAAGCCGTGGGCCTGAATGCGTTCTAACAAGCGGTTACGCTGCTCGGCTTGTTTGCGGCTAAAAGCACGGTTTTCAATAATGGCGGACTCGCCCTGCATGCTGACATCGGCAGCCCTATTCGGGTAAATGCCAAGCCAAGCTAAGCGGGTTTCAACAGCCTGCATAAACTGGCGACGGGCTTTAGGGGCGTATGCTTTTAAGTTTTTAGTGTTCATGATTGCCAGCCTTCCTGCTTATTTAATGCGAATTTTATGGTTGTCATTGACCAAGCCAAGCAACTTACTGCGAAGTGCGCTTAGGTATTGCTCGACATCTTGCGTGGTTTCGATATAGCCAGTTTTACTTACCTGGTTAAACACCTGGCTGGTTTCAAAAGAGACGACCTTCTTCGCTGGAGGTTGTTGCACGCCAGTAGTTGGCGAAGTTGTGATCGGATAAGGTTGGCCGGCTGCAGGCGATGTTGGCGCTGGCGGCTGGACAGGTGCTTTCGGTTGCTGTTCAATAAAGCGGTTTATCAGTTGCTCTGCATCGTGTTCCCAGTCTTCTGCATCAGTTATTTCCTGATGAATATCTGCAATACTGAGGCTCTTTTCGATACGGGCGATGGCTTGCTGGAATGGCAGCAGCGCTCTGTTTTTTAGCTCTGGCAATGCAGCTGCCAGGTTCAAGTGCTCATTCACGCGTTGGATACGGATATTTAGCCGCTCTTTGGCAAACAAACGTTTTTCACTGAGTAGCTGCTCGTTGACCGTTGAGATCTGCTCAATCAGTGGCTCAATGTCTTTGATATGGCGATAAGGCCTAGCATCGTTGAAAATCTCAGACAGTTTTTTTAACGCTGTTGCGGCCACGTCATCTTTTTCCAGCGCAGTACGGTTTCGATCAAACCGTACATTGAGAGCCGCTGTCAGTTTTTGCCAGGTTGAGAATTGGGACTCATAGAAATTTTCTAAATCCTGATAATCCTCTTCGAAATCTAAAAGGGTATTTTCCTGCGCAATAAACTGATCAATAAATTGATAGCTGCTGGTCGTTTCAGCCAACCCGGCTAAAACTACGATGCCATCATTGATTTCGGTAACTCCCGGGAATTTGCCGGTTGATGCTTTGGCTTTGAATTCTTCAAGCTTTTTACGCCATTTGTTGAGGCGAACGATGGCATCGTCAAACAACGCCTTTTCCCCTTCTGGTGCATTTGTGCTGAAGATATCGCGAAATAGCTTTGCGGCCCGCTTCAGGTTCACGTCGGATTGTTGTTTAATCCGCCGCACTCGCAACTCAGCACGTCGGCGAACTTGCATCAGCTGGTCGTATAGCTGACGGAGTGGTACGTCTTGCTGACGCATCTGGAAACAGATTTTATTCGCCAGCCCCAACCGCGCCATAATCAAAATGATTTCATCATCATTCCAGCCATAAGGCCGGCGGGCAAAGGTTTTGATAATGTCTTCAGCATTAATTGGCCGGCCATAGTCTTCGTTCAAGGCAATATATTTTTCAACCTCGGTACATGCCAGTGGATTAACACCTGCATCACTAAAATCGAAATTCGCCTGCGCAACATCATCAGCAATCAGAACGTTTTGAATTTCACGGCGAATATCGCCGCTAAATGGTCGGACTAACTTCAGCTTACTAAAGGTGTTCTCAATCACGTACTTAAAGGCTTCGTCCAGCATGGTGCTGACAACACCGCCTTTAGGGTTGAGTTCAGAGCCCAATGCGAAGTACTGCGCGTCTTTGAGTAAAGTTTCAACCTCGACTGTAATGCGCTTGTGCCTGGTGTTGTTTTCAGTGGCTTTGTCCCGCATTAAACGCTCTTGCTCGGGGCGATTACCGCTGGTCACCCGCAAGAATTTGCGGGTTTTAATCAACGCGCGTAACTCGGCAAACAGCCGTGGTTTGTCTGCAAGTTTGACTAAAATACAGCCATTACCTTCAGCAGAATAATTCGTACATTGGGTTTTATCGAAATCCGGGTAGTTTGGGTCGATCGCAGAAATCACTTTGACGACTAAATCACTTTCTTGCGAGCCATCGCGTGGGATGCCGTTACAAAAACGGGTGATCGCAAAATCCTGTTTGTTTTCCGGATATCGGTAACTATTGTTACGACGCAGAATTTCATCAAAGATGATATTGCTGAGCTCTGCCGTTTCATCTGACAGCTCAATCTCAGTGTTTTTAATCTCGTTCTCAATTTCTTTTTCCTCGTTAGTGAGGAAAATGTACTCGTCGCCTTGGCGGGCGATCAGCAGGTTTTGCTCCAGCACGTTTAGGCTTTGCTCAATTTGTAAGCGCAGCGCTCTTTTGTCCTGATCTACTTCACTGATACATAAAGTCACCAGATTATCGAGCGTCGATTTGATGACGTCGACATAGCGGATCAAGAACAAAGTTTTCAGAATGTTGACGCTGAAATCACTGATGGAACTCTTTTGCGCGGCCTGGTCGATATCCTTCTTCACTGCAGTATCGAGGAAACTCTCAATAGCAGGGTAGAAGTAGTAAAGCGGGATCAACACGCCTGCTTGCGCACTAGAAACTTGTTTGGTCGCACTTTGAAACGCATCCAACAACGAACGCTCACCACGACTTAAATGCAAGCCAGTTGCACCAGCTTTGCGGATCGCTTCAAATATTTTTTGTACCAATGTGTAGTGATATGGCACAAACGGATAGCTGTGAATGAAGCTGGTGACGTCTTTGTAGTTAGCAAGTTCAGCAGTGGTGGTTTGGTCAAAAGACAACTGGTTACGCAGAATGTCGCCTTTTTCGTCGAACAGCTTGCTGAGATAACTGCGTGCATCAGCATTTTTTTCCAGCAGACGTTTTTCAATAACTTCGTTGGTATTGGAGCTAGATAAGGATAAGCGTTCAAAGCGACCTTGGATTTTGGAGAAATCCTGACTGCTGGCTTTCATCTCTCCCAGTACTGAATCAATGTCTTCTTGCGAAGTCACAACGACCCAGGCCCGTCCTTCACAGATGGTGCCGAGGTTTTCTGTGATGGTCTGCAGCTTCAGCATCATTTTGGTGTTGTTGCCAATAAATTGGCCAACTTCGTCGACAAAAAACAATACCCGCCGCTCTGGATCAGTATCTAAATACTCTTTGACCCATTTACAGAAATTCGCCACATCCAGGGAGAAGTTCTTCTCCAGTTGCTCTACCCACTGCCGGCTGGATTCTGCTGATTGTTTTGTGACATTTGATAATGCATTGGCTAAATCGTCACGATAGAAGTCATAAGCATCGCGTTCATTCAGCCAATCGGAACCGGTTAAACGTTGGAACTCCTGTTTAAAGGTATCAAACAAGTTTCTGCTATCGAGATCGCGTTCCAGGTGTGCAATATGCGGATGGTCGCCGCTATACCCCATGGTTTCGTTAAAAACCTTCAGGAAGACTTTCAGTATTGCGTCTTCTTTGTCATCGGTATTGGCCCGGCTATCGATGTTAAACAAAATCACCGTATTCTTTTTAGCAACGGCCTGATTGATTTCACCAGTTAGAAAAGCATCGGTGATTTTATCTTTAAAAAACTCGACCGCCCGCCGTTGCTGGCCATCGTGGTGTGCGGACACGTTTTGCAGCAAATAGGACAAGATTTTAATGAAATGCGATTTACCTGATCCGAAAAAGCCACTGACCCAAACACCCAACTTACCTGACTGCGCTTTTGATTTTGGGTCATGTACAGACGGCATGTACGTTTCAAAAAAAGCTTCAAAATGCTTCGCAAGTTCGTTGGTAACAACATATTCGTCGAGCTCGACAAAGACAGTGTCGTTGCTGGTTTGATCTGCCTTTACCACGCCATTAATTGGACGGTGGATATCCTTGGTGAACATCTGGTTAATCTGCATCAGATTTATTCCTTGTCAGTAATGCTTTGACTGAAAATTCAGGGGACTAACTTAAAAGCCCGGTAGTAGTTATTTGAATCGACCTGGCCGAACGGCTTGAGCGTGGTACCGTCATATTCACCCGGATAAAACAGTACTGTTGGCACAGAGCCTACTTTTGCGTGAAGTGCATTGAGCAAACCATGACCTCGAACCATTGGCCAGGCACTGCCTAATCCGTGCAATAAGATGAAGGCACAGTTATTTAACTTCGCTTTCTCAGCGATAAAATCAGCAACCCGATTTTGCTCCAGTGGACCTTTGAGAGCATTAAAAAGCGCGTCGTCACCACGTTCTTGTTGAAGTTTGAAGGCACGATCGAGCAAATTGCGTTGCTCAAGCAACTCAATCAAACTCTCAAATAAATTGATATTGGCGAAGTTGTGACCACGGTTGATCAACTTGGTCGTCAGAAACTGGATATGTTCACGAACAACGAGCTCGTATTCAGCGGGATAATCGAAGACATAAAAGCCAATTTCATTCCCTAAGCCTAAATTCTGCAGAAACTCAGGGCTTTCTAACTTTTCAAGGATGGAATCCAGTCGTTGTTGGAGTAATTTAAGATTGCCTGCCATTTACACTTCCATTGCCGAAATAATGTCTTCGCGTCCCAATTGCATCAACAAAGCTCGCACGTCTGGTTGCACGTAGACGTTCTGCAGAGTTTTGGAACGCGTTGATTCGATATAACCAGCGTCGGCAACACACTTCATCGCAACCTGAGCAATTTTGTAGGTAGAGCTTTCAGTCATAGTTGCCAGTTCCGGAAACAAGCGACTGCGTTGTAACCAAAAATGCTCCCAGTCACTGCTGTCCAGAGACTGTCGGAATAGGCGCTTTGCATCCAAAACAACAGTACGCATAAAATCGGCCAGCATTGTCGAGTTCATTAAGGTTGCGGCGAACATCATTTGTGTCGAAATCTCGGTGTTGCCAAATGCCAGCTTTTCCAGATATTCATCATTCACACCAGACAAGCGAGTTCGGATTGTGGCGGCATTACGCTTAGCCGAAGCGTCCGAACGCTTTTGCAGTATGTTTTGCTGAATGATGGCCTCCTCCCATGCTGCTTTGTCTGGCTTTTGCAGCAAAAGCTGCGCAACCAGCTGACTTTCCCTAATCATCAAACCACCGCCGATTAAATCGCCTAAATACTCTTTGTAGTTCATTGGTTAGTCGCTTAAACAGGTGTCATAAACACGCATCATCTCAGACTTAGCGGCTCTTCGCATCACGTCTGATGGCATAAAAAGCACAACCATTCGCAATTGCCGATGAACTACACAAAAGTTCGCAAAAACAATGATTTTAACCGTTACTGAAACAGTAACAATTCCCTCAGACTGAAACAAGCAGAAGTGCTCGACTCAAGTTAAATTGACTCAGATGGCTATTACGTTGTTGAAACCAACTTATCTGTTTCCAAAAGTATGGCTACCTAATTCAGGTCAATGTATTGAGCAACCAACGTCACTGGTGGCGATTTCATTATTTATTTTTTATGTTGAGAGAGTCTATCACCACAAAAGTGAAGGCGAATCACTGGATAAAATGACATGTCTATCAAGCGTACAGGCAGGAGGATTCAAATATCGAATTCGATGCAAACAGAGCGATTAATCAGGCAATATTGGAGAGGTGACTACTCTTCCGCTTCGCGACTGGCAGTCACCGCTATCAAATTTACTCTGAACCAACACCTTTATCTGATTTGTAAACCATCAGATCCGCAATACTACACTCAAAATAATCACACAAAATTTCAATCGTTGCGGTAGTTGTAGAGTGGCGGTACTTCGGGTTTGCCATTTTGATTAAAGAGGTACGGTTTACCCCTGTCTCATCAGACACATCTTGCATCGTGATTTTGCGCCCTTCCCATGCTGCTTTTGCTTCAATCAGCTCTTTGAGTCTAAAAATAATCATAAAATTCCATAAATGTTCTTTGACAGAACACTTTTCAACTCCTATTTTGTTCTTTGAGAGAACATTTATGTCAAGAGGTGTTTATGTCACAGACGCTGTTAGACGCTAACCAACTTGCCGAACGCATTCATTACAGCCCAGTTTATATCAATCGCGTGCTGAAGGATTCGGTTTTTCACGAAGGCAAACATTACATCCGTCCGTTTGGTGGACGCAAGATCTTGTATATCTGGGAAGCAGTCGAAACCGAACTGTATAAAGCCGGTGTACGTGGTTGTTATGCTATTCCGATGGCACGCGGAGGTGTTTGTTATGGCTAGTATCCGCAGCCGCAATGGCAAACTCTTTATGGATTTTTATTATGCTGGGGTCCGCTGCCGTGAGCAGACCGACCTCGACGATAGCGTATTAAACCGCCGTAAACTGGAACGTTTATTAAACACAATTACCCAAGACATCAACCTTGGGATATTTGTTTATCGCGATGTTTTTCCACATTCCAACAAAGCTGCGCAGTTTGCTGAGGCTGACGAACAAGCACTTCGCAAGAAACAGCATAACGTGCATCTGGTCACAGATCGGCAACAGAAATTACGTTCTACCGACTTCGCCTCTATGACGCTTGATTGGTACGAGACGAACCTCTGCCGTTGGCAGCCGGGCTATCAATACAATATCCGGTTGATCATTAACACCTACCTGCTTCCGACATTTGGATCACAGCAGTTACATGAGATTAATCGCGCTGCCATCTTGCAATTTCGCGCAGATCTTGCCGCGTTAAAACCTGAAAAATCGGCAGACTTTATCAACCATGTGATGAGCACTTTGCGAATGATCCTGGCTGAAGGCGCTGCCCGTTATAACTTGCCGCAAGTATTTACCAACATTAAGACGTTGCGTATTGAGCAGACCGAGGTCAACCCTTTTACGTTACAGCAAATGCATAGCCTCATCGAAACAGTGAGGGTAGACTTTAAAAACTACTACATCGTACGGTTTTTAACCGGCCTGCGGACCGGAGAAGTTGACGGATTGCAGTGGAAATATGTCGACTTTGACCGTCGACAAATACTGGTGAGAGAAGCGCTAACAGATGGCAAGTTAGGGCCTTTGAAAACACCCAGCAGCCGACGGGAAGTGGATATGAGTACACCGGTGTACGAGGCATTACTTTCGCAATATGAGCAGACCGGAAAAACCTGCCCTTTTGTGTTTTGTACCCGCGCCAATACACCGCTTGACCATCGAAATGTGCGGGACCGCATTTGGGCACCGTTGCTAAAACAATTAGGAATCCTCTACCGTCGACCTTATGAAACCAGACACACCACAGCGACCTTGTGGCTGGGCGCTGGTGAAAACCCCGAATGGATCGCTCGTCAGCTGGGGCATGCCAACACCAAAATGCTTTTTACAGTGTACAGCCGCTATGTGCCAAACCTAACCCGCCAGGATGGCGCATCGTTCGAGCAGCTGTTAAAGTCTCACCTTGATAAAAAGGGCTGACCAGCTCGTGCCATCGACTACACAAAAAGCAAAATCGGGAACGATCGCAGTTAAGCTCGGTTAACTGCGTTTTTTCTGTCGATTGAAGCGCCCTTGCCGATCACTAAAGTTTTAAACAGTTGTTTGAATTTGGCTTCTTGGACGGATATCAGCAAATTTCCTGGTTATCCACCATCCACCCTGACATAGTGAAGTGGCCTGCTATACCTGCCAACAAAGTCTCAGCCGCTGAAAACGCAAAAGCCCAGTAAATTAGGGCAAATCTAGCCAAATTCTGGAACTACTCATTTTGCTGCCGAAAACGCCTGTTTGGGATAGAAAATCTCTCTGAACAGCATTTTGACCAATCACTTTGTTTGCAGAGTGCGTGCATTAGGTACCTGCGGATACCCTGACACAGGCATGCTATTGTATCTAAGTCCTTCACGGAACCCGCCGGAGCAGAACCGCTGTAGGCCAATAAAATCAAGCCGGTGGGGGTCAAAATCAGAACGCGCCCACTGGTGCCTAAAAAGATGCTTCGGTACTGGCAAAAGCCGATTGGAACGCAACGCTCATTGACTCTCCCCTGACCACAATTTTTGCAGGTTTATGATTTTCTTTGTTTAAATTTGATATAATGCTGATGTGAGCTGGCATTCGCCAATGCACGCCGCACCTTGACATGGTGGGGGTCGGTGGTTCGAGTCCACTAGGACGCACCAATATAAAGCTCTCAGGCCTTCATTTTTACCCGTTTCCTCCTGACAAAATGCAGCATGATTTTTCGGCGAGCAGATGCCTTGTCGTACAACCTGCTTTTGCAAGCGACACCCTGCGCGATTGAATGTGGACTGGCGATCAGTGCTGCTCCCGGCTATTTCAGCATGACGCTGAGATTCGGGAGCCGCAACGTGTTGACCTTACTAGTGCAACAAGTGCAACCGCTATCCGCGGCGCAGTGATTTGCTGTGCCGCCCTTAACAGGCGGCTGCAACAGCGACGAGCGGCAGACGGCGTTTGCCGTCGGTTTCGAACAGGAAACAACGGTCCTGTGCAAAAGTCAGCGCGACTTTTTCGCCAACTTCATACTGGCAATCACCTTCCTGGCGCACCACCAGCTGTTCCTGCGTCTGGCAATGCAGATGAATAAAGGTCTCAACGCCTAAACGCTCGACCAAATCCACTTCCCAGCCGCTGCCGCCACGCACAATTTGTAAATGCTCTGGCCGCACGCCGAGTTGCAATTCAGCCGCACTGCCGTAGCCAACGTCCAGCTGCACCTGTTCGCCACACGGCAGCGTAAACAAGCCGTTTTGCAGACGGCCTTTGACCAGATTCATTTTCGGCACGCCGATAAACTGCGCGACAAAGGTGTTGTCCGGCTGATGATATAAATCAAGCGGCGCGCCCATTTGCGCGACGTGGCCGTTGTGTAGCACGACAATTTTTTGCGCCATCGTCATGGCTTCGACCTGATCGTGCGTGACGTACACAATGGTCGAGCCAAACTCGCGGTGTAACTTGGTCAGCTCAGCGCGCATCTGCACCCGCAGTTTGGCGTCGAGGTTGGATAAAGGCTCGTCAAACAAAATCACTTTGGGCCTTTTGACAATAGCGCGGCCAATAGCGACGCGCTGGCGCTGACCACCGGATAAAGCGGCGGGTTTGCGGTCCAGCAAATGCTCCAGTTCCAGCATTTTGGCGACATCCTTCACGCGCTTGGCGATTTCTTCTGTTGGCACTTTTTTCAACGACAAGGCAAAACCGATATTGTCGGCCACCGTCATGTGTGGATACAGCGCATAAGACTGAAACACCATGGCTATTTCGCGCTGATCCGGCGGCACCATATTCATCAGCTTGCCGCCCATCACCAGCTCACCGCTGCTGATATCTTCAAGGCCGGCAATCATCCGCAATAAAGTCGATTTACCACAGCCAGATGGCCCGACAATCACGGCAAACTCGCCCTCTTCGATGGTGATATCAATGCCTTTGACGATTTCAGTGCCCTGATAATCTTTTTTGATGCCACGTAATTCAATTTTTGACATAACAGGTCCTTATCCCTTCGTTAGCCTTTGACGCCGCCAGAGAATGTCTGGGTCAGGAAACGTCGGGCGAATGCAAATGCGATGACAGCCGGCAAGGTGTAAATAACCGCCAGTGCCGTTAAAAAGCCGTAATCGATGGCGTCGACGCGCAAAAAGGCGCGGAACATGCCAAGCGGCAGGGTTTGTAATTCCGGAGATGAGGTAAACATCAGCGGCATCAGGAAATCACCCCAGGCGTTGATAAAAGCGAATAAACCAGCGGCGGCAAAACCAGGCAAAGCCAGCGGAATGAGCACATAACGCAGCGTTTGCCACTGACTGGCGCCATCCAGCGCCGCTGCTTCTTCGTAGTCTTTTGGAATGGCATCAAAAAAAGTTTTCATGATCCAAATGGCCAGTGGCAGCTGCAGCGCGGTGTAAATCAGAATGAGGCCCAAATAGCCGTCGACAAAAGAGAACATCCGCAGCAAAGTCGTTTGCAAAGCGGCATCATCGGTGAGGCCAGTGATAAAACCGTGCATCCAGCCGTTTAGCGTCAGCATCACTTTGTACACCGGCACAATCAGCGCCGGCGGCGGTACGATGCGCACCAGAATAATGGCGTACAGCAAAGGCCGCTTCCACCAGGCCTGGGTGCGCGACAAGGCATAACCGCCAAGCCCGGCAAAAATCAGCGTCAGCACAGTGGCGCTGCCGATGATCACCACTGAGTTCATGATCCAGCGCACACCGCTTTCGTTGGTCAGCAGGTTATGAAAATGCGCCAGCGTCAGGCTGTCCGGCAATCTTAAAAACTGCGACGCTTTGGGGTCAAAAGCCGCCAGCAGCACCCAGAAAAACGGCGCCAGACAAAACAGTGAAATTAACACCAGCGTGACATAAGCACGACGCTGCGCCTGTTGCCCGCTGACACAAGTATCCATCGGTACTTCCCGAACCAGACTCACCACGTCAGACCTCCACCTTCAGCGCCCGCACATACAAAATGCCGAGCAACATCGAGACCACCAGACTGACCACTGCGACCGCGGCACCATAACCGAGCTGGAAGGCAGTAAACGACTGATTGTAAATATAAATACCCAAAATTTCGGTGCTGTTGGCCGGCCCGCCGCGGCTTAAGGTGTACACCAGGCCAAAGATGGCAAAAGTAGTCACCGTCGAGATAAACATATAAAGAAAGATGGTCGGCATCATCATTGGCAGCGTGATGCGCCAGAAGATTTGCCGGTCGGTCGCGCCGTCGACCCGTGCCGCTTCGTATAAATCTTTCGGAATAGACGACAGGCCCGATGTCAGCAAAATCATCGCAAAAGCAATACCGCGCCAGGTGTTGACGATGATGATCGACAACAGCGGAAAGGTGTACAGCCACTGCTGCGGCTCCACGCCAAACCAGGCCACCAGCCGGTTTAACGTGCCGTATTCGCCGCTGGCGAACATCGAGATCCACAAAAAGCCAACCACCATCTCAGGCACCGCATTCGGCAGGCAGATAATGGCGTTAAAAATCGCTTTGTATTTCACCGGCTGTTGCAGCGTCAGCGCTGACAAAAAGCCCAGCACAAACTGGCCAATCACCGCCGAGCCAATAACAAAAATCAGTGTGACTTTTAATGAGTTCCAGAACAGCGGGTCGGTAAACAGCCGCTCGAAATTGCGCAGGCCAACAAAAGACGATTCCTGTGCCGCAAAGCCCAGCAGCGCATCGTCGGTGAGACTGAGCGAAAAGGCATACAGTGCCGGGAACACGATAAATGCCGCCATCAACACTAAGGCCGGCGTCATCATCAGGCGGTAACCAAACTGGCGGCGCGCCTCAAAAGTTTTTGGCTTCATTGCGCCTCCTGCGATATGGTTTTGCTGTTTGCCTGCGCCAAAGCGCTGGCTGTCGGATCAGTCAGCGATGTCGCCCTTTGACCTACAGTATCTTCGCCCAATACGTGACTCACATATTGCAATAACAGCTGCTGGGCTCCGGCACCATCGACTTTGCCAATGAGCACAGCTTCAGTCGCCCGCGCCACACCGGCCATCATGGCGTTGGCACCGACGGTGCTGCGTAGGGCTCTTGCCTGCGGCAACAAGGCATGGTCGGCGGTCATCGCGCCTAATTCAGCAAACTTCGGATGCTGCGCCGCATCCAGCCGCGCCGGCACATTACCGAGGCGTTTGGCATAGGCCAGCGCCACATCGTTATCGCCCATTAATAAAGCCAGCGCGCGCGCCAGCTCAGGCTTGCGGCTATGAGCGTTCACCGCCCAGGCATAAACCACTGACGCTAAGGCAAAAGGCTCAGCCCCATCGGCCGACGGGAAACGCCAGGTGCGTACGGCATCATCAACATTGGCGATGGGGTTGCGGCTGCCCGGGCCCCAGTCAAAAGTTTTGCACCAGCTGCCGCAAGTAGTGATCAGCAACTGGCCTTTCGGGAACATTTCATATTTAGGAATAACCCAGGGCTCCGGGTTTAACAGCGGCGCCACTGGCATCAGTTGCTCACTGACCAAGGTGTGATAAAAATCAAAGGCTTTGGCGACAGCCGGGTCACGCAGCGCATAACGGTTGTCGCTGGTCAGCAGCTGATAGCCGGAAAAACTTGCGAGCAGATAGCGAAAACCTTCGGTGTAACTGCCCATGCCCCAGGTCAGGCCGGCCGGAATTAACAGAGGAAACTGCCCAAGCTGCTGTTTGATTTGACGGCTGCGCGACAACAAATCCTGCCAGTCTTTGGGCTGTTCGGTAGAAATACCGGCCTGGGTTAACAAATCATGGCGGTAATAGAGTTGCTCAACGGCAACGATGGAAGGCACTACATAACTTTTTTCATTAAAACTGGCGCGGCTTAACTGGCGCACCAGCTCCGGCATGGCGGCGTAACCGGGCCAGGCCTGTAAATCTTGCGTCAGATCAGCCAGATAACCGGCGGCGGCCAGGTCGTCGACCTGTAAATCACGTGGAATACTAAAAACGTCGGGCGCATTGCCGGCGCGTAATTCTGTCACCAGCTTGGTGAAATAATCCTGCGGTGGCGCCGGATATTCCACGATGCGTAACTGCACCCCCAGACGTTGCTGCAACATTGGCTGTAATTCACGTAAGGCGTCCAGCCGGGCGGCTCTGTGTTCGGCAATCACCAAGGTCGGCAATTGTGATCTGGCATCGGCTGCAGGCGACTCCCCCCGCCCCTGGCTGGTGCTGTGGTACCAACCGATCGCAACCACTGCAGCCACCGGTAGCAGTAGTAATTTTATCGTCTGTCTCATCTATGTTGCTCTGTTATCGGTCAGAAAAATGTTTGTGCTTTGAGCGTCAGCTTCTGCATCAGTGGCAGAGCACATCCGCACTCTGATGCACCCACTGTCACGGCAACTATCAGCGATTAAAGCGCCACAGCATGTTGCAGAGCCTGGCTGCCCTTGCGGCGGTTTGTCCCAGCTGCACTGCACATTTTTCGTTCCTGGTTTTTTCGTTCCGGTCTGCCGGCAAAGCGCCAGCGCCAGACGTCGTTTTTTTAAGCAGAAAACCCTGTCGACTTTGATAATACGCTTATTGACACCGGTGTCAATATGCAATTTAATGGTGTCAATGCCAGCGGTAGCAACATCATGCACAGGCCGGCACACCTGAGTCTTAATTAGTATATCTTTATGTTTTTTATAGGTTTTTAACCTTCAGGAGTTTTGCTGTGGCCTTACAATTAGCAATCATTGGCTGTGGTACCAAAGCCACTCAGTATATTCAGACCTGGATCAGCCGGGACGACCTGCAAATCCGCGCCGTGATGGACCCAAATCCGGCGGCGATGGCGAATGTCGCCACTATCGCTGCCGCCGCACAAAAAGCTGCGCCGCAAAGTTATAGCGACTGGCAACAGCTGCTGAATACTGAAGCCAAAACATTGGATGCGGTCTATATCTGCACGCCACACGCCGCCCACGCCGAACAAGCGCTGCTGGCGCTGAACCTGGGCCTTGACGTGCTGCTGGAAAAACCGATGGTCACCACAGTGGCAGAAGCTGAAGCCTTAGTGGCTGCGCAGCAACGCAGTGGTAAAACGCTGGTGGTGGCTTATCAGGGCGGTTTATCGCCTTTAGTCGCTGAGCTGCGCGACGCCATCGCCACAGAAAAATATGGCCCGCTGGTCAGCATCAACGCTGCCATCTGGGAAGACTGGGCCGACAAATATCAGGGCCACTGGAAACAAATTCCGGCGATTTCCGGCGGTGGTTTTATGTTTGATACCGGCGCCCACATGATGAACACTGTGTCGCGTATCACCAGTAAACCTTTTGCCCGCATCAGCGCGATGATGCAAAACCTCGGCTTTCCGGTTGACGTGGTGACTTCTGTTTCAGGCGAACTCAGCGACGGTACGCTGTTTAACCTGCACGCCAGCGGCCGCGCTATCCGCTGTGTATCGCGCATCGAGTGTTATTTCCCTACCGCCATAGTGCGCATCTGCGCCTGGGGCCGCTGGATGGAAATTGAAGACGCGCAAGGCAATGTGGTGCGCAAAGAACAGGAAGCCGCCAACAACCTGATGAACGTCTTTATGCAAACCCGCAGCGGTGAAATCAGCAACCCATCCGACGTGTTACAAGGCCTGCGCATGGCGCAGCTGTGGGACGCGATTAAGTTATCCGCCAGTCAGCATGGCGCGCCGGTAACGCTCTGAAGAAACAGCGTTTATTTCATCACCGGCGGGAGTCTTGCTCCCGCCGGCTACTGCTTCTTTCGCTCTGCCAGACTTTGCTCTAACGCGGCACTGATATCCTTGGCCATAAAGGCATATTTTTTATGCAGCACATGGTACAAATTCGCATCAAACAGCGTGACATAGCGCAGCTCAGCCGGATTTAACCGCTTCAGTTCATTGGCTGTTGATGGGTAGATGGCGTAGCCGAAACGCCCGCTGCTGACAAATTTGGGGATCATCGCAAGGTCATTCACTACATAAAACTGGCTACGGATGGCAACGCGATAGCCTTTCTCCAGCCCATTTTTCGACACTGAAGTGGTCACTATGGTCTGCGTTGGGTCGGACAGCACCGACCGATCACAAGGCAGCTTTGGCTGGCATAACAAGGTGTAAATACCTGATACCAAAGGCGGTTCAATACTGATGATATTGGCATAGCCATCCAGCACAATCCGCATATAACCGACATCACCATCCACCACATTTTTGTCGACCAGCAACAAATTGCGGTTAGAAGGCTGGGCAATAAAATCGGTTTCTATGCCAAGTTTTTGATAGGCGTCGCGGATCAGCGGGATAATAAAATTGACCATCGCCGGATGGTCGACGTAGGAGAAAGTCATTTTGGTCGGGCGCTGCGGTTGCTGCGCCGCCAAGGGCCAGACCAGCAGCAACAGCAAACCCAAGAGCGCTGATTTTGTCATCATTAGTACACCTACCCAGACCGGCGATGCCAGCTATGACGCGGCGTCGTTTCCCACTGACCATCGCCGATTATAGCCGGCGTTCACTGGGTTGGTGAATTCACCGGCACACTCTGTTGGGCCTGCTGCGCGACCGCAGCTTTGAGCTGTTGCAGCAGCTGCGGATCAGTCTGTGGATGCGCCGCCAGATACAGCTGAATTTGCCGGACTATCTGACGCGACGCATAAAACTGCGTTTGCCGCACTTTGGCGTCATTGAGTGCCTGAAAATCCGGTTCAAACGCCAGCGTCAGCTGGGCGCGGTTGAGCTGCAGGATTTTCCACTGTGCGTTGATATCTTTGACCAAAATCAGATTTTGGTCCGGCACAAAACCAAGCTGCTGCAAGGTGCTGTCCATCATGCTGCCGGCCACCGCCACTGCGGTGAATTCAGTCGGCAATTTGCCTTGCTGAATTTGTTCAATCACGGCGCTGCTGGCTGAATAATAACGATAATCGGCGTTGATTAGCGGTGCCAGCCAGATAAACAAGCTCTCGCGGGCGGCTAACCGTGCCAGCGAATACACCAGCGTATTGGGTTGGGTGCGGGCCAGGTCAAAAGCGCGGGCCCAGGGCAACACTTCGGTGCGACAAGGCAACCCGGCGGCCTGCAAAATGGCCTGCACCTGCAGATAAGCCGAACCCGCCACAACCTGTTGTTCATGCACCACCTGATAAGGCGGCAAATCTTCAGTCAAGACCCGAAGGCCACAAGCCAGCGCTGCTGATGGCAGCAGCGCCGATAACCACAATAACAGCCTCGCGGCAGATTTCCCTGTCATTGGCACACCTCCTGTTTCACTGCAGTATAAACAGCAAACTGGCAAATAGTTTGCTGCTGATGCCGCATTTGCAGGCGTATGGTTATTTCTTCGCCTTTGCCGCCTTTTCCGCCTTTTCCGCCAGCATCAGCTTGCGCGGTTTTTTGTAGTAGGTTTGCTTCGGCGCGCCCGCTTCGAGCGGAATAGGCCGGCCCCAGTTGCCGAGGTTCCAGCCGCTTTGATGCGGTTGATGTGCCCAGGCGATAGCGTTGGCCAAAATCTGCATGATGTGTTCGTTGCGATAGATTGGGAAGGTCTCATGACCCGGCGCAAAGAAGAAGATCCGGCCACGGCCGCGCTGGAAAGTACAACCACTTCTGAGTACTTCGCCGCCCTGATACCAGGAGTTAAAAATCAGCTCGTCCGGCTCTGGGATATCAAAAGGCTCGCCATACATTTCAGATTGTGGCAGTTCCAGATAAGGCGGAATGTTGTAAGCGATTGGATGTGAAGGTTTTAAACACCAGACGCGTTCGCGCTCGCCGCCTTCGGCTTCGCGCCAGCTCAGGTTACAGCTGGTGCCCATCAGGCGTTTAAACAGTTTGGCGTGATGGCCGCTGTGCAGCACAATCAGGCCCATGCCGGCCAGCACCCGCGCCTGCAGCTTATCGATAAGCGCGTCGCTTAATTCGTCGTGATAGCGATGGCCCCACCAGATGGCGACTTCGGTCGATTCTATCAATGCGTCTGGCCAGCCCTGCTGCGGGTCGTCCAGCGTGCTCAGCGTTAAATCAAAACCATAAGGTTTGAGGTTATCGACAATGCAGCCACCGATGGTTTCCGGGTAGACTTCCTGTACGTCGGCGTCTTCTTTTTCATGGCGGCATTCGTTCCAGACAGTGACTTTGATCATGCCCGAGTCCCCTTATGAGTAGCGAAAGTACTGAAATCACGCGCGCTGTAGTCGCGGCATTCAATTGCCAGAATTTGCAGTGCTGTGCCCATGCCGTTGGCCAGAATGACACAAAGCCAATAACTCAGCCGATCAGCAAAAGCCGGCTGTGCTGACAGCGTCGCCGGAAACAACGCATCAATAGCGAGATAACCGGCCATCATGTCGTCGATATGGTCCCAGCGTTCTACACGGTTTTGCATCAGCACATCAGCCAGCACATCTTCGACGCTGAGCGTGTCGCCTTTGCCGTCAAAGCCCATGCTGTAACGCAGCCAGCAGGCGCTGGCAAAACACAGATATTCTATTGACTGACCTTGAGCCAGACGCGCTGCCGCAACACTAAGTAGCGGCTGCAAGCGGGCTGAGCCATCACTGACTAAAGCGCCAAGCGGTTGTGCGCCCTGCTCTTTTAACGCTGGCAGCGCCGGCGCTTTTACCATCTCAGTGCTTAGGCCCCTGGCAAAATCTGCCAGCGCAGGATATGCCAGCGCGGTTTGTAATGCGGTGCTGTGATGCTGGCCACTTAACAGCGCGGCGCAGGACAACACCAGCGCGGCAGCCGATTGATGTTCAGTTTGCAATTCAGACTCCTGTGAATACCAAATTTCATGAGTAACTTGCCGAAAACCATAGCATGCTGACACGTTGACACCGGTGTCAATATGCTTTATACCTGACTTTTTCCTGCGCACTTTTGGCCATTTTTGACCACTTGCTACCGCCTGAGGTCGGCTTTTTTTGCCCTTTTCTGCAGCTATTGCCGCAGACGCGCAGGGTATTCGCTGCTATCCGGCAGCTAAACGGAGGTTGTTGCTGTTATGTCTGCTGTCACCATTAACGATGTGGCCCGTGAGGCCGGTGTATCGAAAAAAACTGTGTCGCGCGTCATTAACAATGAAGCCAATGTGTCGGTGGAAACCCGCGATAAAGTGATGGCGGTCATTCAGGCCACCGGTTTTAAACGCAATCCGCTTGGCATGGCGCTGGCGAAAAACCGCTCGTTGTTTATTGCGCTGTTGGCCGACAACCCCAGCCCCGGTTATCTGCAAAAACTGCAAAAAGGCGTGCTGCAATATTGCAGCGAATCGAATATGGGGCTGTTTTTGTACGACTGCAGCTACCGCTCGCCCGGTCTGGTGGCGGAAATTGAAGGCTTTATCGACAACACCCTGGCCGATGGCCTGATTTTGGTGCCACCGCTCAGTGACAAAAAAGAACTGCTCGACATGCTCAATCGCCGCAAGGTCGCTTATGTGCGCATCGGTGCGCCCGACGCTGCGCTTGGCGACAGTGTTGGTTTTGATAACCAACAAGCGGCTTATGAACTGACGCGCTATTTGCTCAGGCTTAAACATAAAGATATTGGTTTTGTGCTCGGTCACCCGGACCAGGGCTCCAGCCAGCGCTGCGAAGCCGGCTTTCGCCAGGCTTATGCCGAAGCCGGCCTGGCCTTTCCGGAAAAACTGCTGGTGCAGGGTTATTACACTTTTCAGTCGGGTGTTGATGCGGCCGCTGTGCTGTTGAACAAAACGCCGCGCCCCACTGCTATTCTGGCATCGAACGACGAAATGGCGGTTGGTGTGCTCTATAGTGCGCACAGCCGGGGCCTCAAAGTGCCGGACGATATTTCGGTGGTTGGCATCGACGATATCGCACTCTCGACCAAGGTCTGGCCGAATCTGACAACGATGCGCCAGCCCATTACCGCTATTGGTTATCGCGCGGCGTACAAACTGATTCGCAAACTGCAGGGCCTGACCGATGAAAGCCCGAAAAACCCTGAAGCTGACCTGCTCACCTGCGAGCTCATCGTGCGCGACTCGGCTCGTGAGCCAGGCCGGCACTGACAAAACAGCATGTAGCAAACCGGCGGCGGCGATCATTTTTTGATGATCCATTCGTGCTGCGGGTCGTTTTTAAACACCCACTGCCGGGTTGGGCCTGCCATCACATTAAGGTAATACAGCTCGTAACCGTGCGGCGCGCCGACCGGATGATAACCGCGCGGTACCAGCACCAGGCTGTTGTGTTCAACACAAATGGTTTCATCCAAACTGCGGTCATCGGTATAAACGCGCTGAAATGCAAAGCCTTGCTGCGGATTGAGTTTGTGATAGTAGGTTTCTTCCAGCGCGCTTTCGACCGGCAGCATGTCGGCGTCGTGTTTATGCGGTGGGTAGCTTGACCAGTGGCCCGGCGGCGTGATGACTTCAGTGATAAGCAGGCGCTCTGCCGGCAAGTTACCGAGCAAAATATTACACACCAGCCGGGTATTAGTGCCCTGCCCGCGGGTTTCGCGGGTGCAATCTTCGGGTTTGATTAGCCGCAGCGGATATTGGTTGCCGGATGCCGGGGCGCGGCAAAAAGCGATTTCGGCATCGGTATCGGCAGAAATCTGCACCTGAAGGCCAGCCGGCACATAAAGCGCATAAGGCGCAGTACCGTCAAATACTGACATACGCTTGCCGACTTGTGGAAAGTGCTGACCTGCGCAGTTAAGGCTGACGATGCCACTTAAAATCACCAGACACAGCTCGGTGTCCGCGCCACTGTCGGCTTGCAGCGTTGCGCCAGCTTTGAGCAGCGCCGCTTCAAAACCAACATATTGCCAGCCGGCGTTTTGCGGCGTGACCCGTTGGATAAAACCTTCGGCATCTGGCGTGCCGGGTTTGCGGTGTAATGAAGTCGTTGCATCAGACATTGGGTTGCTCCGGTTTGGCTGTTTGAGCTTGATCGTGGCCCAAGTGATCATGCCCTAAATGATCGTGGATCAAGCCCAGCACCAGCGCCTGCACCAGGCTCATACTGGCGCCTAACGAACGAAAGGCGTGTAACTCGGCTTCGCGCACCAACAGCGTATGGTCGGCCAGCTGATACAGCGGGCTGACGCGGCTGTCGGTAATAAGCAGCACTTTACAACCAACTGCTTTGGCGCGTTGCACCACGGTTTGGGTCTCGGCGGCATAAGGCGCAAAGCTGACTGCGAGCAGCACATCGTCGGCGCCGAGCAGATTCAGCGCCGACTGCTGCATATAACCGGTGCCGTCAAATAAATGCACGGCAAGGCCAGTGTTACCCAGCAGATAACTGGCGTAGCTAACGACCGGAAAAGCCCGGCGCGCGCCTTGTAAATGTATAAGCCTGGCTTTCGCCAGCAGGCTGGTGGCAGCAGATAAGGCTGTGGCATCAATGCTTTGGCACAGTTGATTCAGCGCCTGCTGATTGGCGCTGCTGATTTGTTGCAGGTAATTCAGGCCGGCGCTGTCAGCGGGCACTGAATGGTCTTGCTGCACTGCGGCAATACGCTGCTGATAATCCGGCTGGTTTTGCAGCAGCTGGGTTTTGTACAGCTGTTGCAGCTCAGAAAAACCGGTAAAGCCAAAAGCATTGGCAAAACGCACCAGTGCCGAGGCGTGCACACCAGCGGCCTGCGCAACAGACGCCGCAGTGCCCAGTGCGACGGCTTGTGGCTGGTCGAGTAAATAGCGGCCAATGACCTGCAGCCGGTCGCTCAGGCTGTTGAAACGGCTACTGATCTGCTGTTCCAGCTCAGCCTGAGTAGCGGCTGGCTGCGTAGCGGTTAGCTGAGTGTTCGTTGTGCTTGGGGCTGTGGCCATATTGCGAAAAAAACCAATCGGCTGACTGTGATGTTCTGGAGTCTAACTCAATAAAATATTTATTCCAATAGTTGATCTAATAGAATTTTCATTCTAATCTGACGAAAATTTTAACAACGCTGCCAGCGTGCTTTTGATAATTGGCCACCGGTAGCAGATGCGGTTAAAACAGCTTTTTACAGCAGGAGTCAGCGGGTGACAGCACTAGTTTCAGACAAAAAGCTCGACGTGATTTGCTTAGGCCGTGCCTCGGTCGATTTGTACGGCCAGCAGATTGGCGACCGGCTGCAGGACATCAGCTCTTTCGCCAAATCACTCGGCGGTTCGTCCTGCAATATCGCTTTTGGTGCAGCGCGGCTTGGCCTCAAAGCATCAATGCTGACGCGGGTCGGCGACGAGCAGTTTGGCCAGTTTATCCGTCAGGAATTACAAAGCGCCGGCTGTGACGTCAGCCATGTGGTGACTGATCCTGATCGGCTGACAGCACTGGCGATTTTATCAATTAAAAGCAAACAGCAATTTCCGCTGCTGTTTTACCGCGCCGATTGCGCTGATATGGCGGTCGATGTCAGCGACTTTGACGAGGCTTACATTGCGTCAAGCAAAGCGCTGCTTATCACCGGCACGCACTTTTCTACTGCCCATGTTGACCATGTCGCCCGCACCGCCATTGGTTATGCCCGCGCCAACAACACCAAAGTGATTCTGGATATCGACTACCGCCCGGTGCTGTGGGGTTTAACCCGGCCCGGCGAAGGCGACAACCGTTTTGTCAGCAACGACAGTGTCAGCGCGCATTTGCAGTCAATTGTGCCTTTGTGTGATTTGATTGTCGGCACTGAAGAGGAAGTGCATATCGCAGGTGGCAGCACCGACACTATCGCCTGCCTGAAAACCTTGCGCCGGCTGACCGACGCCGTGATTGTGCTCAAACGCGGCGCCGACGGCTGCAGCATTTTTGACGGCGCTATTCCGGATAGCCTCGACGACGCTTTTTTTGCCGCTGGCGTGCGGGTTGAAGTGCTGAACGTGTTAGGTGCCGGCGACGCCTTTATGGCCGGTTTCCTGCGCGGCTGGTTGCGCGGCGAATCTTTTGACAAGGCCTGCACCTACGCCAATGCCTGCGGCGCTTTAGTGGTGTCGCGCCACGGCTGTGCGCCGGCCATTCCGACGCCGGAAGAGCTGGATTATTACATCGCCCGCCAGCACGAGATTAAAAGACCGGATATCGACAGCGAACTGAATTACCTGCACCGCGTCACCACACGCCAGCCTACGCAGTGGCCTGAGCTGTGTATTCTGGCGTTTGACCATCGCAAGCAATTTATTGAGATGTGCGAAGCCACATTCGCCAGCACAGCACAGCTGCCCAAACTGAAACAGCTGATCTTACAAGCCGCGCAGGCCGAGGTGGCAGCGCTGCAGCTGAGTGCTAAAGGTTATGCGCCGGGTGTGCTGATTGACGACACTTTTGGCCAGGACGCGCTGAATGACGTGACCGGGCTTTTTACTGAGGATCAAACCGGCCGCTGGTGGATTGGCCGGCCGGTGGAAGTGCCGGGCTCACGCCCGCTGGAACTGGAAGGTGGCCGTTCTATCGGTTCACGCCTGGTTAGCTGGCCGCGCAGCCATACGGTGAAATGTCTGGTGTTTATGCATCCAAGCGATGAGATCGCTTTGTGGCAGCAACAGGCCCGGCAAATTCAGGAGTTATCTCAGGCCTGTGCCCTGTCCGGCCACGAATTATTGCTCGAAGTGATCCCACCGAAAGATCTGCCGGCCGACGATTTAACCGTTTGTAACGCCATGGCACAGATTTATCAGCTGGGCGTGCGGCCGGACTGGTGGAAGTTACCGCCGCAAACCACAGCTGGCTGGCAGGCGGTCAGCGCTTTAATCGAGCGCGAAGCGCCGCATTGTCGCGGGGTCATTTTGTTAGGTCTCGACGCGCCTCTGGCCGATTTGTGCGCAGCCTTTGCCAGCAGCGCCAACTTCCCGATTTGCCGTGGTTTTGCCATCGGTCGCACCATTTTTGGTGCGCCGGCCAAAGCCTGGTTAAGCGGCGAGATTGACGATGCTCAGTTACAGACACAGATCCGCGCCAACTATCGCCAACTGACTGAAGCCTGGCTGGCGCGCCATCAGGCAGCAGGTCACAACGCAACAGGAGCATCGGTATGAAAAACCCTAACCGCACCATCCGACTGACCATGGCGCAGGCGCTGGTGAAGTTCTTAAGCAACCAGTTTATCCAGCAGGACGACGGCCGTGTTGAACCGCTGTTCGCCGGTGTATTTGCCATTTTTGGTCACGGTAATGTAGCCGGGATCGGCGAAGCGCTGTATCAGGTGCGCGACACACTGCCGACGCTACGCGCTCACAACGAACAAGGCATGGCACATGCGGCCATTGCTTTTGCCAAAGCCAACGACCGCCGCCGGCTGATGGCCTGCACGACATCTGTTGGCCCTGGCGCGACCAATATGGTCACCGCCGCCGCACTGGCGCATGCCAACCGCCTGCCGGTATTGCTGTTACCGGGCGATCATTTTGCCAACCGTAAACCCGACCCGGTGCTGCAGCAAATCGAAGATTTTGGCAATCCGAATACCGCTGCCAGCGACTGTTTTATCCCGGTCAGCCGTTATTTCGACCGCATTAACAGGCCTGAGCAGCTGATCCATTCATTGCCGGTCGCGATGCAGACGCTGCTCGACCCAATCAACTGCGGCCCGGTCACGCTGGCGCTGCCGCAAGACGTGCAGGCGGAAGCCTATGATTATCCTCAAAGTTTCTTCGTAGCCACCACACACCGGCCACGTCGCCAGCCGGCTGATGCGGCCGAGATTTTTGATGCGCTAAAACTGCTTAGTCAGGCAAAAAAGCCACTGTTAATTGCCGGTGGCGGCGTGCTGTACAGTCAATGCGCTGCGCAGCTGGCGGACTTTGCCGCCCGTTATGGTATGCCGGTGGCGGAAACTCAGTCCGGTAAAGGCAGCCTGCACTGGCAACATCCGTGCGCGGTCGGCGGCATTGGCGTCACCGGCTCGGCGGCAGCCAATAGGCTTTCGCAGGAAGCGGATTTAATTATCGCTGTCGGCAGCCGGCTGCAGGATTTCACCACGCAGTCGCGCACCGGCTTTGCCGGCAAGCCGCTGCTGCAAATTAATGTGGCGGCATTTGATGCGCACAAACATCAGGCGTTGCCTTTGGTGGGTGATGCCCGCACGGTGCTGAAACAACTCGATGAAGCGCTGCAGGCCGGTAACTGGCCTGAGTCCTCGCCCATCGACGCCAATTGGCTTGCTCACGCCAAACTGCTTAATCAGCAGTGGCAGCAAACCTATGATGCGCTGACCCAGCCGCCTGCGAGTGGTTTACCTTCGGACGCCCAAGTGCTGGGCGCCATCAAACGCCAGTCGCAGCCAAGCGATGTAGTGGTTTGTGCCGCCGGTGGTTTGCCGGGCGAGCTGCATAAACTCTGGCGCGCCGAAGGCCCGGGCAGTTATCACCTCGAATACGGCTTCTCCTGTATGGGTTATGAAATTGCCGGTGGCCTTGGCGTCAAACTGGCGGCTCCTTCGCGCGAAGTCTTTGTCGTGGTTGGTGACGGCTCTTATCTGATGCTGAACTCCGAATTGGCCAGCAGCGTAATGTTGGGGCAAAAAATTATTGTGGTGCTGCTGGATAACCGCGGCTTTGGCTGCATTAACCGGCTGCAGCAAGGCTGTGGCGGCGCGCCTTTTAACAACTTATGGCGCGACTGCGAAGGCAGCGCACCGGATATCGACTTTGCGCTGCATGCCCGCGCTTTGGGCGCGCTCAGTGAAAAGGTCGGCAACGTGGCGGAGCTGGAGCAGGCCATCAGCCGCGCCCGCGCCGCCGATCGCAGCTATCTGATTGAAATCAAAACCGATCCGGCCGTCAGTACCGACAACGGCAGCTGGTGGGACGTCGCCATTCCGGCCGTGTCCAGCCGCGACGAAGTGCAACAAGCCTTCGCCCGTTATCAGAGCCAACAACAACAGCAACCTTATTAAGGCGTTTTTATGCAAACTCTTCTGCATTTTATCAACGGCAAACCAGAGGCCGGTCACAGCGAGCGCGTGGCACCGGTGTATAACCCGGCAAGCGGCGAAGTGATCCGTCAGGTTAAACTGGCCACGGTCGCCGACACTGAAGCGGCAATCGCCAGCGCGCAGCAGGCTTTTGCCAGCTGGAGCCAGGTCACACCTCTGAACCGTGCCCGCGTGATGTTTAACTTTAAAGCGCTTTTAGAGCAACACCGCGACGAGCTGGCCAAACTGATTAGTCAGGAGCACGGCAAAGTCTATTCCGACGCGCTCGGTGAGCTGACCCGTGGCCTTGAAGTCGTTGAATTCGCTTGTGGTATTCCGCATCTTTTAAAAGGCGAGCATTCGATGAACGTCGGCCGCGGCGTCGACAGTTTTAGCCTGATGCAGCCGCTCGGCGTTTGCACCGGCATCACACCGTTTAACTTCCCGGCCATGGTGCCGCTGTGGATGTTCCCGATCGCCATCGCCTGCGGCAATACCTTTGTGTTAAAGCCATCCGAGCGCGACCCGTCGTTACCGCTGCGTCTGGCTGAATTGCTGGTGGAAGCCGGTCTGCCGGCTGGTGTGTTTAACGTCGTCAACGGCGACAAAACCGCTGTCGACGTGCTGCTGACCGACCCGCGCGTGCAGGCAGTGAGTTTTGTTGGCTCTACCCCTATCGCCGAATATGTCTACGCCACAGGTTCTGCCCACGGCAAACGCGTGCAGGCACTCGGCGGTGCAAAAAACCATATGCTGGTGCTGCCGGATGCCGATTTAGACCAGGTAGTGAACGCCTTAATGGGCGCGGCTTATGGCTCAGCTGGTGAACGCTGTATGGCCATCTCCGTCGCACTTTGTGTCGGCGACGAAGTGGCCGATGCACTAACCGCCAAACTTGCCGCGGAAATCGCCCAGACCAAAACCGGCCCAGGCACTGGCCCCTTTAGCAAAGAACAACCGGAGCCCCATTTAGGCCCGCTGGTGAGTAAAGAGCATGCAGCCCGTGTACGTGGTTATATCGACAGCGGCGTCGAGCAAGGCGCAACTTTGCTCTGTGATGGGCGTGGAGTAAAAGTTGAAGGCCATCAGCAAGGCTATTTTGTTGGCCCTACCCTGTTTGACCACGTGACGCCAGAGATGCGGATTTACCGCGAAGAGATTTTCGGCCCAGTGCTTTCTGTAGTGCGGGTCCCGTCTTTTGCTGAAGGTTTGCAGCTGATTAACCAGCACGAATACGGCAACGGCACCGCGATTTTCACCGCCAGCGGCGAAGCCGCCCGCGAGTTCGCCGCTCAAGTTCAAGCCGGTATGGTCGGCATCAACGTACCTATCCCGGTGCCGATGGCGTTCCACAGCTTCGGCGGCTGGAAACGCAGCGTATTCGGCCCGCTAAACATGCACGGCCCAGACGGCGTCCGCTTCTACACCCGAATGAAAACCATCACAGCCCGCTGGCCAACAGGCCCGGTCACCGGCAACCAGTTCTCAATGCCGACGATGAAGTAAGATGTTGGTCTTGTTGTGAAAAAGCTAGAGCCCGGCATTGTTGCCGGGCTTTTTGTATAGCCAAGACAACGCAGAAAACGGCCGGAGGATTACACAAGATTGGTCGTCACACGATGGGCGTCACACGCACGCCGTGAATACTCCCGAGTCTCGCAGACTTGTAGGCTCGTCAGCCGCTATCCCTGCGGCTGACGGTCTGCTTAAGTAATCCTCCGGCCGTTTTGACGGTTCCTTATGAATCGTCGATCAGAGCTAATTGCAGGCACTGTTAAACCTAATGTACGGCGTGTCATGCCCAGCGGGCTTCGCTTGCACTCCTCTCTCACAGATCAGGAGCTGTAGGTATCGGCCAGCGAAGCGCCGCCGTACATCTTCGAAATAAAAACCAAACCCAAACAGCACGGCTGACGACAACAGGCTAATCGTCACACGATGGGCGTCAAATGCCCGCAGTGTCTTACAGACCCGTATGTTCCTCTGCGACGTTGTCACCCGACCGTTTTTCAAGTTCATTTGCATCATCAGCGTTTTTTGGCTGCAGGCCATCTGACCTTTCCCTCAAATCAAAGGCGCCGCACACACTTGCGCCTTTTTACAAAAAGCGCAGCACCCGCAAAGGCTTGAGGCCTGTCTCTTTTTTCGCTAGTGTTAACTGATGTTAAAAATATCAAAGGCACAGCGCAGGCTTTAAAGCGTGCGTTTTGCATCTGATTAATATGTTAGCCGTGAATCGGTTTTAAAGTTTTCGGTAAGTTTTGCAGCCAACACCAGGATAGGTGGCTTTGTTCGGGCGGTTCGTTGCTCGGGTAAAGTGCAAACGGAAATTTCCTTCTCCGTTTCCCTTCTGGTAGTTTGGTGTTCACCAATTATTTACAGGCTCCGCTCAGCGCTTTCTGGCAGCAAGCTGCCAAAGTCAGCTGTTCGCGGGGTTCGTTTTAAATTTGCACGTGCGGCGTTGTCTGGGTATTCGCGTTCCCGTGGTTCGGGCTTTCGGCTAACACGTCGCGGCACTTGCGGCCTGCGGCCGCAGCGACGCTCACCAAGGTTCGCGCGCGTGCGCTCAACGTTAGGCAGTACAAGGTCAGAATAACATAATGGATATTTCAGAAGCTGTATCAAGACATTTGAGAGATTTTTCGGATTTTCATGTTGATCTTAATAAGTATGTAAAGTTATCTGTTGTGGCGCTCAATCACTTGTCTGATAGTACAGGTGATCCAAAGGAATTGTCCGATCTTATTTCTGAATTAATCAAAGGTGCAGGTGAGCGTTGGACAGCTACAAATTATGTTGATCCACATAGAGAGATCGAAGATCTAAAGTTTCAGCTAACTGAATCGGCCTTAATGAGGGTCTACTCGTCGTTTGAAGTATTCCTTGATGAAATATCAGGATCTTATAGTGACTACAAGCTCAAGGATTCAGAGCCGATTGATTCAGCGGCATATGGTGTCACTGCATTAAAATTATTCTCTGCATTTGGCTGGAATACTAAAGAAATCGAGTACTTATTACCCGTATATCACTTCTATAATGTCGCAAGGCACTGCGTGGTTCATCGTATGGGTAAAGCCAATAAGGAACTTATTGATCTATCTGTTACAAGTGATTTTCTTGAGGCCATTGAAAACTGGCCCACAGTTATTCCTGGAAACCAACTTTCGCCACCTCCAGCTATTAATGTCAATAATAAGATAGATTTGAGACCTCATCACGCCATAACGTACTCAGATGTATGCTACAGGCTAGCTTCAGAGATAAATAAAAAATTGATTGAAATGGTTGGCTATGAGTACATAGTAAAATCCGTCGCTATAGAAAGAATATTGAAGAGAGATTCTCTCGATTATCCTCCTTGTAAGGATGCATATCACTATCTACGACATATCCTCAAAAAGGAATATAAACTAAAAGGAGTGGAATTTCCTTTGATTAGAGCAGTGCTTGAAAAAGAAGGTATTCGACAAAAATGTTACAAAAAACACGCATCAATGTTAGCACTTGCCTAACAAAGCATCGCAGCGGACAAGCCGCTGAATGCGGCGTTTTGTTTTATAGGGGGATATGAGTAGTGGCGAAAGCAAAAGAAATCCTAGATACATTATTATTTGTCGATACAAACGTTCTTTTGGATTTTTACAGGATTAGGAAAAGTGACATTAGCCTTAAATATCTCCAACAATTGGAGGCCTGCAAAGATCGTTTGATCATTGGCTCGCAAGTTGAAATGGAATATAAAAAAAATCGTCAAAAAGTAATTGTTGAGTCACTTACAAACTTCGCTGTGCCAGACTGGAGCAAATTAACCGGCCCAGCTCTCGTTTCTGATCTTCAAGCAATGAAGATGATTGAAAAGAAAAAAAAGGAAATTACAGCTCAACGTGTGAAAGTTAACGAGAAAATCCAAAACGTATTGAGCGATCCAATACATCACGATCCTGTTTATCAGTGCTTACAGCGAATTTTTAAGAATGACAGTATTTATAATCTTTCACGAGAAAAGAAAGAACGGTTTACTATACGAAATCTTGCTCGCAAGAGATTTGTATTGGGTTATCCCCCTCGTAAGCAGAACGATACGTCAATCGGAGATGCTGTTAACTGGGAATGGATAGTCAAATGCTCACTGGATAGTGGAAAGCATATAGTAATTGTTACCCGAGACACTGATTATGGTGCGATATACGATGGGCAATCCTTTCTTAATGACTGGTTAAAACAAGAGTTTTCCGAGCGTGTAAGTCAAAAGCGAAAAATCATCCTGACTGACAAGTTATCGCAAGGCCTTAAAATTGTGCATGCTGCGGTTACAAAAGAAATGGAAGAAGAAGAAGAACGATTAATCGCAGAAATAGCAATGGAACACGATGAGTCAACAGTAGTTGAAGCATAACAAGCGCCTTAAACATTGCGGCTTACAGCCGCTGGTCTCGCAACCAGTTGCTCGCCGTTTAGGCGGGCCTTAGGTGTATTGGAAAAATCACTATGGATTTGAGTCGTGCTGAAAAACTGCAAGATGCCCTAGCTACGATTGTTGACTATCCACTCTGGGACGAATCGCCAAAAGTTACACTCAGTGCAACACTAGCTGTCAGCTCTCTACAATTTGCAGCGGCAGTGCGTGTCTTGTGCGGGTCTGGCTTGTTATTGGGTGCAAGCGCCACGTTACGCTCTCAATTTGAGGCAACTATTCGTAGTGTTTGGGTTCTTCACCGGGCAACAGAGAATCAAGTTGAACGTCTATCTGCTGATCTTTCCCTAGAGGCTCAACAGGCAAGTAAAAATATTCCATTGGTCAATGAGATGATTGGTGAGCTTGAAAAGGTTCCTCAGCTAAAAAATCTACTGGTTGCGTTAAATGAATTCAAAACTAGCTCTTGGGTTCCGCTCAACTCATTCGTTCATTCAGGCATACATGCAGTTCACTGGACAAAAAAAGGTGCGTCGCCACAGTTGCTTGATACCGTCTTCCGTTCAAGTAACGGGCTTACTCTAATTTCATTCCAGCATCTTGGTATTTTAACGGGCCGGCCGAATGTACAATTTGAACTTTTTTCAGCCGCAGCCAGTTTTAGCAGTATTCTTCCTAATCCGAGGTAATACACCTGACAAGTCAATCAACTTCACGTCTTCGGCGCCAGACGCATCAACGCTGCGCCGGTTACTGCGGCGTTAGCATATCCCTCAAAACTGTTGCCCCCAAACCCCAACAAAGCCAGCATCGGCAGCCGCGGAGTGAGCGATCAAAAGTGAGCGCGGGAGGCGCGAACGGGCGAACGCAGTGGTGGCGGTGTTGGCTTTACCGCGATACACATCGTTACTCGCTCCAAGCACTTATCGATAAAAGTAAACAAAGCCTGGAAGCCATGTCACCCCGCTGAACTCACACAACCGCCCAGCCGCTGCAAACAACCTCAACTCTCAAGCGCCTGCAGCATTTCGGTACATTTGGCTGTGACCGCCCCCCCATCCCCGCCCAGCTGTGCGATAACGATTGCGCCCTCTTTCATAATGCAGATTGCGTCCAGCAATGCGCTATCTGCATTGATGAGATGGCGGCTGATAATGTCCCGAACTTGTTCTTTGTGGAAACGACAGAATTGCAAAATTTCGCTGTTCATATCGCTGAATTCGGCTGAGGTGTTGATAAAAAAGCAGCCTCTGAAATCGCCTAACGTATTTTCTTTGTGCGCAAACCAGCTGGCCAGCGCTGCAAATAAACGCTGAATCACCTCTTGATTTGAATTCGAACCTGACAGCTTCTGCTCCAGCCACGCCGCAAAAATTTCATGTCGTTTTTGTAAAGCCGCCACAATTAACGCCTCTTTACTTGCAAAATGCGCATAGAGCGTACGTTTTGCCACACCGGAAACACTGATTACCTCATTGATCCCAATAGAATTTATGCCGTTTTTATAAAACAGGTCTAATGCTGTATCTACCAGTAATTGTCGCTTTGGGTTCATCTGCTTTCTCCTTTAAACAGAGATTGACATATGTAGACCGAATTGTCTACTCTAGCTATGTAGACAATTCGGTCTACACCGCCGGAGTGTATTTATGAACAATATGGTCATGTCGATTTTTGCCGGGCTTGGGGCTTTTTTAGCAATAGGCTTGCTGTCTTTTCTCGATTCCACAATGAACGAAGTTGCCTGGCTGATGGCTCCTTTTGGTGCAACGGCAGTGCTGGTGTTTGGGCTGCCGGGCAGTCCGCTGGCACAGCCTAAAAATGTTATATGTGGCCACTTAATCACTGCTTTTATTGGCGTGTTCTTTACGCAGTGCATTGGTGTCACACCTGTGACATTGGCGCTGGCGACGGGCATTGCGGTGAGTGCGATGTTAATGACCAAAACGACACATCCCCCGGCCGGTGCAAATCCGTTGTTAATCATGCTGTCAGGCCAAAGCTGGGGCTTCTTAATTACGCCAGTGTTATCAGGTGCAGTGCTGATTGTATTGGTGGGGAAAGGGATGCAGATGTGCGTCGCTAAGTGGGAAAAAGTCAGAGTACTGACAAAGCGGTCAACAGAGATCCGTAACGCGTAATATTTCCGTTAAACATTGATTTTATTGGCTTTCGAGCGATGCGGAAGGTTAGTTGTAGCGTTGATTTTCTCCAATAGCGCGGCGTTAACTAGTCACTGAAAGCTGCACCGTCCAAACTCCAACAAAGCCAGCATCGGCAGCCGCGGAGTGAGCAATCAAAAGTGATCGCGGGAGGCGCGAACGGGCGAACGCAGTGCTGGCGGTGTTGGCTTAGCCAGCATAACTCAGTTGCTGCAGAAACTCATTCTGGTCAAAGCGTTGCAGCACGCGGGTTTGTGATGCTCCGTCGCTAAAACGATCACTACTGCGATCTGAAGCCAGCCCGAATATAGGCAAACAAATCAGATCCAGCCTGGCGACTTGCGGCAGCTCCTGCCGGCCGTTAAAGCAGTCGGTCCGCATGGCGAAATCCAGGCGTTTTCGCCACGCTCAATACCATTTAACCTTTGCGCATACTGTCCCAATGCTCGGCGATTTTACCGTCAGCGATGCGGAACATATCAAAGGCGGTGGTGGTGTAAGTCTTGCCGGGATTGGCTTTATCCGGCAACCTTTGCACAAACACCAGCGTCACGTACGGGCCTTCGGCGATGATATTCACCAATGGCTGGCTAATCTGCGATTGCACCGGACTTGGCTTGCTGAACTGAGCAAAGTACGCCACAAAGGCGGTCCGGCCGTCGGCGATATTCGGATTGTGCTGAATGTAGCCCTCGGTCAAATATGTCGCGGCTTTATCGAGCTGACCTGCTTCTATCACTTCGCGCCAGAAATCAAACACCAGCTTTTTGTTGGCCGCCAGCTGCGGATCCGTGCTTTGCAGCAATTGTTGCTGTGATGCCGGAGCTATTGCCGTGACCGGCGTACCGGCCTGAACCGGCAGTGCCATTGCAGCGAGCAGCGCTGTCATCGTTAAAACCGACGTGGATTTTTTCATTGGTATTGTCCTTTCGCTAGATAGTGAATGTTAAATGTTGAATGGTAACAGCGTTTTACTCTGCTGCCGGCGCGGCCGCCCGCCACGCCGCTAAACCCAAAGGACAACGGCAAGGTTTGCTTGACCTGACGCTGCGCCCTCTTATTGTCGCTATACGCAAATCAGCAATAAAATGCCGCAAAGCTATGCAAAACTATCGACTCGATGCCAGTCAGTTTAACTGGGTGCTGCTGCGCAGCTTTTTAGCTATTTATCGTGCCGGCAGTACCGCCGCTGCTGCGCGGGAGCTGGGGATGCAGCAACCGACGCTTAGCCGGCAATTGGCTGAGCTGGAATCGCAGCTGGCGGTAACCTTGTTTGAACGCACACCGAGGGGCTTACACCCGACCGCGGCGGCGGCACAAATTTATGCCCACGCCAAAGATCTGGAAACTGCGGCCAACCGGCTTTGCCTGTCGCTGCAGGACTTAGGCGCGGAACTGACCGGCACTGTACGAATTTACGCCAGTCAGTTGATTGCCATTACCTTAATGCCCGCCCTGCTTGCTACTTTGCTGCGTGAACAACCCGGGCTGCAGCTGGAACTGGTTGCGACGGACGAATTACCGGATTTACTCAGCCGCGATGCCGATATCGGCTTCTGGCTGGTGGAGCCGACCCAGCCTGATACAGTGTGCCGTAAACTTGGCACTGTACGCATTCAGGCGATGGCCAGCCGCAGTTATCTGGACCATTTTGGTATGCCAACATCGGCTGACGACCTGGCGGCGCACCGGCTGATTGGCCATGACCAATTGCCGGTGATGCTGCAGTGGTTTCGCCAGTTTGGTGTGCTGCAGGACAAATCGGCTTTTGCCCTGCGTACCGACGATAAAGCCAGTTATCTGGCCGCCCTGCGCGCCGGTGCCGGCATCGGTTTTGCGTCGCATTATGTGCTGGCGCAGGAAACCGATCTGGTGCAGGTTTTGCCAGATTTACCCTTGCCGGAATTTGGCGTCTGGCTTAGTTGTCATCGGGATATTGCCAACAACAAGCTGATCCGTACCGTTTATGACCGGCTCAGCCGGGAGATCAGTCAGCTGTTGCAATCGTAGCCGGGGTGGCCGCAGCACGCCGCCAAAACGGTAACACCCACTGCTGCTGGCGTGCGGCCTTTAGCAGTAACACCGTACAGACAAGCGCGCCGCAAGATGCCAGCACAGAGGCTTCGATGCCAAAGTCACCGCCGGTCAGCCAGGCCGGGCCTGTCATTGTTGACTGCAACAAACCTTCCGCTTTTTGGCCGGAGACCGGACTGGAGAACAAGCCGCCCTGCGCATAGTTCCAGCCCCAGTGCAAACCCACACAAAGCCACAAACGACGGGTATACAAAAAGGCGGCAATAAACATCAGGCCAAGCACCAACAGCTGGACAGTACTGAGTACATCCGCATGTGGGTTTAACCAATGCACCGCGCTGAACAGCGCCGACGACACCAGAATGGCCAGCCAGGTGCCTAATGAACGCTCCAGTAGGCGGAATAAAATGGCGCGGAAAATCAGTTCTTCCAGCACAGCGACACTGAAAAAACCAACCCACAGATGTAACAGTGAAAAATTAAGTGCGATGCCCTGCACAGTGAAATAGCCGCCGACCCACAGCAATACCACCGGCACAGCAATTAACAACGTGGCAAGGCCAAAACCCTGCAACGTTTCCCTCACTGCGCCGGGCAACGCCAGTTCACTGACGCGGCGCTGCTCAATTTTTTTCACGTAATAACAATAAGCGATGGTCAGGACCGCAACTTTAAAGGCATTGCGGATGTGCAGCCATTGCTCACCGTCCAGCGCCAGTTTTGCCAGCGCATTGGCGATAATAAAAGGCACCAGCGTGAGCACAAAAGCCAGCACAAACTGGCCCAGGCCATGATTGGCCAAACGCTGCACAGTTCGTTGCCAAAAGCCCGGCAAGGCAGAAGTTGAAGTCGTGGTTTGAAGATTGTCAGGCATAATGCCTCCCGTACTGCGAAAAGGTCTGAATTGACTTCTCGGCAGCCTAAAGCGCTTATGGCTATACAACAATCCCGCTTTAAGCATCCCCTGCAATGCATTCATGCATATCTAATAAAAACAACACTTTTGCCAGCGCACCGACAAACCTGCTTACAAAGGGAGGTCATTTTGTTGCTGGATTTGCTGCGTTCTGAGAGAACTGTTGGATCCTCGCTGTGTGGCAATTGCGGGCATTTATTTAACGCCTTGTACGGCGGCGCTATCGCTTGCACGTACCTACTCACCAATTGAGATCGTAGGTACGGCAAGCGTCAGCATCGCCGTACACAACCCGGTAAGTTTCTGAAATTCGCTCAAAGCAGAACAAATTCCGCTTTGGATGTAAGTGACCAAGCTCGACAGTCGCCCCCCAGCTACTGCCCCACTTCAATAAACACCGGGTTGCTGTAAAACCACAGATCGCTCCAGGGGTTTTCGCCTTTGGCGTCAGCTTTGGGCTCCAGCTCCTCACGCTGGTTGGTGCCGCGCAGGCGGATGTATTGGCTTTGTTGCAGGTTTTTCAGCGCGTAACTGAGCTGGTAGACCACGCCATTGCTGTCGGCGGATACTTGTTTAAATTCAGTCTGGTCAAAGCGTTGCAGCACGCGGCTTTGTGGTGCTTCGTCGCTATTACGATCATTGCTGCGATCTGCTGCCGGGCCAGTGATTTGGCCGCCAATGACATCCAGCCGGGCGACTTGCGGCCGCTCACGTCCGCCATTTAAAGCAGCTGGCACACGAAAGCGGATTTGCACCAGGACATCACTGCCGGCTTTGGCCTGCAGGCTCTCGCCGGCTTTGGCGGTTTGCGACTCACCAGCGCCCTGCTCTTGCACGCCCTGCACTTGTGCGCTGAAGTCCAGCTCGTCGATTAAATCACCGGTAGTGACAAAGATGTTGCCGCTTTTCAGTGCGGCAAAAATAGCGTCGTAGTTTTTGTCGGCCAGCACATAAGTTTTGGCGTATTGGCCGGGCCAGAAATCGGCCCAGCCGTCAGTGTAATGGCCGTGGCTGTCGGAGACGCCAGTCACCCAAAACCGGCGGCCTTCGCTTAATAAACTGTCCCAGACCCCGCCCAAGCGTGCGGTCATCTGATCATAGCCGCCGTAGGTCGGATGGTCCGGGTATTCGCCGCGGATGCCGTCTGATTTTGGGCTGCCGTCAGGGTTTAAGGTGGCGGCCTGATGGCCCTCAGCGGCCGTCATGCCGATCATCACGCCAGGCGCGGTGTCCTGCCAGTCGCGTAATTGTTTTGGTGTGATTTTAAAATATTGCCGAAAGCCCTTGGCGAGGCGCGCCGGGTGATTGGCGAGCACTAACGGCGGATCTGGCAGCTGCGCCATGGCCGCAAGCGCTTTGAGCATATAGGCATCGTCGGCTTTTTCTGGCCCAGGCGGAATACCTTGCCGGCCGTTGTAAATCCGCTCAATGCTAAACAGTTGCTCGGCTTCATTCGGCCTTTGAGCCGCCGCAGTTTTTACCACCGCATCAGGCCGATACGGCATGATGAGGCTGGCGTGACGGCCGCCCGGCGCGTTACCCGGCACGTCGAATTCCATGCCATGAAACTGCAAAATCTGTGGCAGCGCGCGCCGTGATGCTAATAGCTCTGGATAGGCTTGTTTTAACGCCAGCTCAGCGCGGTTTGGCCCGCCGTGATCGGTCAGCACTATCCAGTCGAGGCCATAATGGCTGGCCATCTGGGCGTTCAGCGGGATCGAATATTTGGCATCGCCGCCAATAATCGGCTTGGGGGGAAATACGCTGTTGTCCCATTTCACAGATCGGAAGAGCACACGTCTGAACTCCAGTCACGAATCACCATCT
>CALJUX010000010.1 GCA_937978655.1 uncultured Chromatiaceae bacterium | reverse complement strand
CAGGAAAGTTACGCAAGCCTAAATTTGAGAAAAGTTACCGTTTTGCGATCGTTCGAATGTTTTTTGCTCGAACTGCTGTTTTTATCGTAAATACCTGTCTATAAACCAGCCGCAGCACAGACAAAGAAGCCAATCGCGGCAGCGATTGGCTTCAGTCACCTACTCTATATAGCAGTAAAATTCCGTTAGCGCAGGTTTGGTGCTAACCAGGTTTCAGCTTCGCTGCGGGTCCAGCCTTTTTTCAGCGCATATTCTGCCAGCTGATCTTCGCCAATCTTGCTGACCGCGAAGTACTTGCTATCCGGATGCGCTAAATACCAACCCGATACTGCAGCGCCGGGCCACATGGCATAGCTTTCGGTCAGTAACATACCGATCTTTGCCTCTGCATCTAATAAAGAGAACAAAGTGCCCTTCTCAGTATGTTCCGGACAAGCAGGGTAACCTGGCGCCGGACGAATACCCTGATAGGCTTCGCGAATCAACTGCTCATTATCCAGTTGTTCATTCGCAGCATAACCCCAGTATTCTTTGCGTACTTTCATATGCAGATACTCAGCCAGAGCCTCTGCCAAACGGTCGGCCAGCGCTTTCACCATAATACTGTTGTAGTCGTCATGCGCTTTGGCAAATTCTGCGGCAAACTCGTCAGCACCAAAACCGGTACTGACAGCAAAGGCACCGATATAGTCGGCAATGCCAGAATCCACCGGTGCTATGAAATCAGCTAAAGAGCAGTTCGGCGCTTTGTTGCGAAGTGCAACTTGCTGGCGCAAATTAAACAAACGGCAACGCTCGGTTTTGCGGCTTTCGTCGGTCCAGACAATAATGTCATCGCCATCACTATTGGCGGGGAACAAACCAAACACCGCGCGCCCCTTAACTCTTTGCTCTGCAATCATCCGATCTAACATTGCATTGGCATCCTGATACACCCGGCGGGCTTCCAGCCCCACTTCGGCATGATTCAGAATGGCGGGGAATTTACCGGATAATTGCCAGGTGAGGAAAAATGGCGTCCAGTCGATGTAATCGCGCAGCACCTCTAAATCAACGTCTTGCCAGACATGCACACCAGGCTGTAGCGGCGCCGGCGCGACTTTTTGCAAATCCAGTGGAAAGCGATTGGCCCGCGCCTGTTCCAGCGTCAGAATTTCTTCATGTTTGCGACTGCGCTGATGTTGTTCGATAACACGTACATACTCATCTTGCACCCGAGCCAGATAATCCGGTTTCAGTTCGGCCGAAATCAACGACTGCACCACAGAGACACTACGCGACGCATTCGGTACGTACACCACGCCATGATCATAATGCGGCGCAATTTTGATAGCGGTATGCGCTTTGGAGGTAGTGGCGCCACCAATTAATAATGGAATGGTGAAACCAAGCCGGGTCATTTCTTTGGCGACATGCACCATCTCGTCCAGCGACGGCGTGATTAAACCTGATAACCCGATGACATCGACATTCAGCTCTTTGGCTTTTTGCAGCAAAGTGGCGCAAGGCACCATCACACCGAGGTCAATCACTTCATAGTTATTGCACTGCAGCACCACGCCAACGATATTCTTGCCAATATCGTGCACATCACCTTTGACGGTGGCCATCAGCACTTTGCCTTGGGTCGTGGCGCCGGAGCCGGCTTTTTCTGCTTCTATATAAGGTTGCAGATAAGCCACCGCCTTTTTCATCACGCGGGCGGATTTGACCACCTGCGGGAGGAACATCTTGCCTTCACCAAATAAATCACCGACCACGTTCATGCCGTCCATCAGCGGACCTTCAATCACATGCAGTGGACGCTCGACACTTAAGCGTGCTTCTTCAGTATCCTGATCGATAAAATCGGTAATGCCTTTGACCAATGCATGTTCTAAGCGCTTGGCCACAGGCCAGCTGCGCCAGGCGTCATCTTCTTTGACTGCAACAGTGCCCTTACCGTGGAACTGCGCGGCAACTTCTAACAAACGTTCAGTGGCATCGGCACGGCGGTTTAACACCACATCTTCGACGCGTTCTTTCAGCAATGCCGGGATATCATCATAGACAGCCAGCTGGCCGGCGTTGACGATGCCCATATCCATGCCGGCTTTAATCGCGTGATACAAAAACACCGAATGAATGGCTTCGCGCACCGGGTCATTGCCCCGAAACGAAAACGACACGTTCGACACCCCGCCGGAAATTTTCGCATGCGGGCATAACCGCTTTATCTCGCGGGTGGCTTCGATGAAATCAACGGCATAGTTGTTGTGCTCTTCGATGCCGGTGGCGACAGCGAAGATATTGGGGTCGAAGATAATGTCTTGTGGCGGAAAGCCGATTTGCTCCACCAGGATCTTATAGGCGCGCTGGCAAATTTCGACTTTACGCGTTTTGGTATCGGCCTGACCTACTTCATCAAACGCCATCACCACCACAGCAGCGCCGTAGCGACGCAGTAACTTTGCCTGCTGAATAAAAGGCGCTTCACCTTCTTTTAAGGAAATCGAATTCACCACCGCTTTACCCTGAATACATTTCAGGGCGGCTTCAATCACTTCCCATTTCGACGAGTCGACCATAATCGGCACGCGGGCGATATCGGGTTCACTGGCCAGCAAGTTCAGATAACGCACCATGGCCGCTTTGCTGTCGAGCATCGCTTCGTCCATGTTGATATCGATGATTTGGGCACCGTTTTCGACTTGCTGGCGCGCCACATCCAAAGCGGCTTCAAACTTGCCATCCATAATCAGCTTTTTGAAGCGGGCAGACCCCGTGACGTTGGTGCGCTCACCAATGTTAATAAAGCGGGCTTGTTGTTGCATTACCACTCCAACGAAAAGGCTTCAAGACCAGCCAGATTAAAACTGTGACTGACCGGCTTCGGCTCGCGCGGTGGTAAACCCGCCACAACATCCGCAATCACACGAATATGCTCGGGCGTCGTTCCGCAGCAACCGCCGACAATATTAATAAAGTTGTTATTGGCCCAATCTTTGATTTCTGCCGCCATGTCGGTCGCGTTCAAATCGTATTCGCCAAATTCATTCGGCAAACCGGCATTGGGATGCACAGAAGTGGCACATTCGGCGATGGCCGCCATGGTTTCGACATAGGGCCGCAACAGATCCGGGCCTAAAGCGCAGTTCAGGCCAAAACTGACCGGTTCAACATGCGCCAGCGAATGATAAAAGGCTTCAGTGGTCTGGCCCGACAAAGTCCGGCCTGATGCGTCCGTGATAGTGCCAGAGATCATTACCGGCAATTTATAACCCAGCTCATCAAATACTTGCAGCACGGCAAAAGCCGCCGCTTTGGCGTTTAATGTATCAAAAATGGTTTCGAGCATGATGAGGTCGGCGCCACCTTCAATCAGCGCATGGGTCGCCTCGGTATACGCGCCAACCAGCTGATCAAAGCTGACATTACGATACCCCGGGTCATTCACATCCGGCGAAATCGACGCAGTGCGGTTCGTTGGCCCCAGAATACCGGCGACAAATCGCGGTTTCGCCGGATTTTTAGCGGTAAATTCATCACAAGCCTGGCGCGCTAAACGCGCCGCTTCGCGATTAATCCGCGCTGCCAAGTGCGACATATCGTAATCCGCCATCGCAATAGTAGTAGCGTTAAAGCTGTTGGTTTCCAGAATGTCGGCGCCAGCTTCCAGATATTGCCGGTGAATAGACAGAATCACTTCAGGCTTGGTCAGGACGAGTAAGTCGTTATTGCCTTTGAGGTCTGACGGCCAGTCGGCGAATTCAGTGCCGCGATAATCGGCTTCCTGCAGCTGGAAATTCTGGATCATGGTGCCCATAGCGCCATCCAGTATCAAAATGCGTTCCGTCAGGATTTTTTTAAACTGGTCTGCGGTCAGCCGGGCACTCATGCTTCTCTCCCCTCGCCTACGCGTGCTAAGTCAAATGGTGTAGCTTGATAGACATAATAATTAAGCCAATTACTAAATAGCAAAAAGGCATGGCTTTGCCACAGCTTCATTGGACCTTTGTTTGGGTCGTTGTCACGGAAATAATTCTCCGGCACTTTAGGATTTAGGCCGGCGGCAAGGTCGCGCTGATATTCATCGTTTAATGTCGTTAAATCATATTCCGGGTGGCCAGTGACAAAAATCCGGCTGCCGCTGGAGTTTTGTAGCAAATAAGCACCTGTGGCGTCGGCTTCCGCCAACACATGAATATCCGGGTGTTGCTGATATTTTTGTTTTGGTACTTGCGCATAACGTGAATGCGGCACCAGGAAGCTGTCATCAAAGCCACGCACTAGTGGACACAAAGGCTGTACTACATTTTGCCAGTACACACCAGACAGCTTTTCGCCGCGGATCTCACGCTGCAGGCCGTAGTAATAATAGAGTGCAGCGTGCGCAGCCCAACAGAGGAATAATGTGGATGTGACGTGTCTATCAGCCCAGGCCAATATTTCTGAAAGCTGCGGCCAGTAACTGACATCTTCATAATCGACCAGCCCAAGTGGTGCGCCGGTAATAATCAAACCATCGTAGTTTTGCTGCTGCACATCGGAAAAATAACGATAAAAACAGTTCAGATGACTTTCCGGCGTGTGTTTGCTGACGTGGTTATCCAGCCGGATCAGTTCGATATCCACTTGTAATGGGCTATTCGCCAGCAACCTTAGCAGCTGAATTTCAGTGGCCACTTTATTTGGCATCAGATTCAGAATGGCAATGCGCAGCGGACGGATATCCTGAGTACGGGCCCGGCTTTCAGTGATGACAAACACATTCTCAGCTGACAAAGCTTCTACGGCTGGTAACTGATCTATCACTTTAATCGGCATAATCACTCCACATCACCACAAAGATGCGCCACTGTGCCGAAACCGCTGCAAATTGTCAACTTCTATACGTTTAGACGTCTACACAGGCAGTAAATAAAGATCGGATAAAAGATCGCCCCAGACAAATGAAACACGGCCTGCCGCTGAAATGCAAAAAAGCCCTCGCAGGGCTTTTTTGCATTACTAGTGTCTGGATTCAGTAACCAAGCCAAGACACCATCAGAGAACCTTTTACCGGGCGTATCAGAACTCTTCGTCTAACTCCGCAGGTTCAGCCAGCATGGTCTCTTCAGTCGCAGAGGTACCTTTGGTCGGCTGCAGCAACAGGCGGTTACGCAGCTCAGTTTCAATCTCCTGTGCCACGGCTGGATTTTCCGCCAGATACTTCATCGCATTCGCTTTACCCTGGCCGATCTTATTGCCTTTATAGGCGTACCAGGCACCAGCTTTATCCACCAGTTTTTCCGCAACGCCTAAATCAATAAGCTCGCCGGTTTTACTGATGCCAGCACCGTACTGGATGATAAATTCAGCCTGACGGAACGGCGGTGCGACTTTGTTTTTCACCACTTTAACGCGGGTTTCGTTACCCACCACTTCTTCGCCTTCTTTAACAGAACCAATCCGGCGAATATCCAGACGGACTGAGGCGTAGAATTTCAGCGCGTTACCACCGGTGGTCGTTTCTGGATTGCCGAACATCACACCGATTTTCATCCGGATTTGGTTGATGAAAATACACAAGGTATTGGAGCGTTTGATATTGCCTGTCAGTTTACGCAGCGCTTGTGACATCAGACGGGCTTGCAGACCGACATGACTGTCACCCATATCACCTTCAATTTCTGCTTTTGGTGTCAGTGCAGCGACCGAGTCGACGATGATCACGTCTACTGCAGCAGAGCGAACCAGCATGTCGCAAATTTCTAAGGCTTGTTCGCCAGTATCAGGCTGTGACACCAACAGGTCGTCGATTTTAACCCCGAGCTTACCGGCATAAATTGGATCCAGTGCATGCTCCGCGTCGATAAAGGCACAGGTTTTACCCATTTTTTGCGCTTCTGCAATCACCTGCAAAGTTAAGGTCGTTTTACCTGAAGATTCAGGACCATAGATTTCAACGATACGACCACAAGGTAAACCGCCAATGCCCAGCGCAATGTCCAGACCTAAAGAGCCGGTAGAGATAGCATCAATCTCCAGCGAGGTGTTATCGCCGAGCTTCATGATTGAACCTTTACCGAACTGACGCTCGATTTGGCTTAAGGCTGCGCTGAGGGCTTTTTGTTTATTGTCGTCCATCTGGAACTCCGGAAAAAAGGGTTTCGCCTGAAATGCTGTATGCTCATACAGTAGTTGAATCAGTTTGTGCTGTCAACAACTGAATCATCTGCTGCAAAGCAAAATCGATACTTTGCTGCCGGACCGCCGATCTGTCGCCGTGCAGCAGAATTCGCACTGTGGCGACCGCGCCCAGCAGATAAAAACCAAAACAGACAGTCCCCACCGGCTTTAAGGCACTGCCGCCATCCGGGCCGGCGATACCCGACACCGCCATAGCGCAATCTGCACCGGCGGCGGCCGCAGCACCTGCCGCCATTTCACCGACGGTCTCTTCACTGACGGCGCCAAACTGCAGTAATGTCGCGCTTTTAACGCCCAATAATTGCTGCTTGGCCTTATTGCTGTAAGTGACAAAACTGCGGTCCAGATAAGCAGAGCTGCCGGGAATAGCGGTCAACGCATAAGAGATACCGCCGCCAGTACAGGATTCGGCGGTGGTGATACTGAGCTTTTTCCGCAATAATAGCTGACCCAGTGCAGAGGCCAGTGTCTCGGTATGGGCCGGAACTGTCATTTTCATTCCATTTTGGGACATCAGAATTTTAATTATGCCGTCAGAAATCCAGACCGGGCAAGCGACAACTGCCCATACGCCGATGATGCAACAATACCTCGCGCTCAAAGCCGAAAATCCGGAGATTTTACTGTTCTACCGGATGGGCGATTTTTATGAGCTGTTTTATGACGATGCGAAAAAAGCGGCGGCATTGCTGGATATCTCGCTGACCAAACGCGGTCAGTCGGCCGGCGCCCCGATCCCGATGGCAGGCGTGCCGCATCATGCGGTGGAAAACTATCTGGCGCGGCTGGTGCAGCTTGGCGAATCTGTGGCTATTTGTGAACAGGTTGGCGACCCGGCGACCAGTAAAGGCCCGGTTGATCGCAAAGTGGTACGGGTGGTGACGCCCGGTACTGTCACCGACGAAGCCTTACTGCAGGAACGCCAGGACACTTTACTGGCTGCAGTTTATCAGCATAAACAACAATTTGGCCTGGCGTATCTCGATTTAAGTGCCGGTCGTTTTGTGCTGACTGAATTACCAGGCGAGGACGACCTCGCCGCGCTGTTGCAGCGGCTCAATCCGGCTGAATTATTGTATTGTGAGGACCAGCCCTTACCGGAACTGGTGTTGGCGCGTAAAGGCGCGCGCCGCCGGCCGGTATGGGATTTTGAACAAAGCAGCGCCGAACGCGCGCTGTGCCAGCAATTCGGCACCCGTGATTTACAAAGTTTTGGTGTGCAGGACGCCCGCTTTGGTTTGATGGCTGCCGGTTGTCTGCTGCAATATGTTAAAGATACTCAACGCGCCAATCTGCCGCATTTGCGCAGTATTTCCTTAGAAAAACACAGTGACCATATAGTACTGGACGCGGCGACCCGGCGTAATCTGGAGCTGACCCAAACGCTGAACGGCCAATATGCGCATTCCCTCGCTGCAGTGCTGGATCAATGTCAGACCGCAATGGGCAGCCGCTTATTAAAACGTTGGATCCATGCCCCGCTGCGGGATCAGGCCATTATCACAGCGCGCCATCTGGCCGTCAGCGAACTGCAGCAATATGATGCCGAGTTACAACCACTGCTGAAACAGATTGGCGACATTGAGCGGATTGTCGCCCGGCTGGCGCTACGCAGTGCGCGGCCACGCGATTTCGCCAGGCTGCGTCAGGCGCTGCAGCAATTACCAGAACTGACACCGCTGCTGAGCCAATTGCAAAGCCAACGCTTACAGCAACTGGCAGCAGATTGCGAACCGATGCCGGCCCTGACTGAACTGCTAGAGCGTGCCATTATCGACAACCCGCCGGTGCTTATTCGCGATGGTGGTGTGATTGCCGAAGGTTATTCAGCTGAACTCGACCAATGGCGGGCCTTAGCCAAAGGCGCGACAGATTATCTGGAGCAGCTGGAGCAACGCGAAAAAGCCCGCACCGGTATTGCTTCACTGAAAGTTGGTTTTAATAAAGTGGCTGGTTATTACATCGAAACCGGTCGCGCCGCGGCCGATGCGGTGCCGCCGGACTACATCCGCCGTCAGACGCTGAAAAACAACGAACGCTACATTATTCCGGAACTAAAAGAATATGAAGACAAGGTGCTTGGCAGCGAAAGCAAAGCCTTAGCCCTTGAAAAACAATTGTATGAACAACTGTTTGAGTTGATTGCGCCGGATTTGGCCACACTGCAACAACTCGCTGCCAGTTTGTCGGAACTGGACGTCCTGACCAACTTCGCCGAACGCGCAGTGCGGCTCAATTATTGCCAGCCAACACTGGTCGCCGACACAGGCATCCATATCGAGCAAGGCCGTCATCCGGTTGTAGAGCAGATGACCAGTGAGCCTTTTATTGCCAACCCGCTGGAACTGACACCACACCGGCATTTGCTGGTGGTGACAGGCCCGAATATGGGCGGTAAATCAACTTATATGCGCCAGGCCGCCCTTATTGTGCTGATGGCTTATATCGGTAGTTTTGTCCCGGCGCAAGCGGCAACTTTGGGGCCTATAGACCGGATCTTTACCCGGGTCGGCGCTTCGGATGACCTGGCGTCGGGTCGTTCGACTTTTATGGTGGAAATGACTGAAACCGCGACTATTTTGCATCACGCCACCGCGCAAAGCCTGGTATTGATGGATGAAATCGGCCGCGGCACCAGTACTTATGACGGTTTGTCTTTGGCCTGGGCCTGTGCCGAATATCTCGCCACCAAACTCAAAGCACTGACTTTATTTGCCACGCATTATTTTGAACTGACCGATTTACCGTCGTTACTGAGCGGTGTCGCCAACATCCATCTGGATGCGGTCGAACATGACGAACATATTGTGTTTATGCATCAGGTACAGCCGGGGGCGGCCAGTAAAAGTTATGGCCTACAGGTGGCACAGCTCGCTGGCGTGCCTAAAACGGTGATCCGTCAGGCGCAGCGTAAACTCGCGGCACTGGAGCAACAGCAGCCTAAAGCCGACAGCGCTGCGAAAGCGGGCCTGCCGGCTCAGGCTGATTTATTTGCCGAAGCTGCGCCACACCCGATACTGACCCAACTGGCCGGGGTGGAGCCGGATGATTTAACGCCACGCCAGGCGCTGGATTTATTGTTTGCGCTGAAACGTCAGCTTTAAATCAGCCGCCTCTCACCAAAAAACGGTGCCAGCCTCTACGCTGGTACCGTTGTTTATTCCAGCGCCAACACATCGACCGCAACCTGCAACTGATGCTCGCCACTGCCCTGCAACACACCTTTTAATGGCACCACATCAGCATAATCACGGCCAAATGCCAGCGTCAGATGCTGCACATCCGCCAGCACATTGTTGGTCGGGTCAAAATCAACCCAGCCTAGTATTGGATCAAATACCGCAAACCAGGCATGCGAGGCATCAGCGCCCTGCAGGCGTGGCTGCCCCGGCGGTGGCCTTGTCTCCAGATAACCACTGACATAACGGGCGGCAATGCCATGACTACGTAAACAGCTAATCGCCAATTGCGCAAAATCCTGGCAAACGCCGCGCTGATGACTAAGCACATCCGCAATAGGTGTGACCACAGTGCTGAACTCAGGGTCGTATTGGAATTCCTGATAAATCAGCTGATTGAGTAACGCGACATTCTGTAGCATCGACAGCTCAGGCCGGAACACCTGCAGCCAGAGCGCAGCAGCATCCGCCAGCAGCGGGATGTTACGACTGGCATGCCGGCACAAAGCGACAACAGGGTCGGTTAGCTGACGCGGATCTGTGGCATCTGTCAGTGAGAGACCGCTGCCAAGCTGGGCCGCCAGCTGTCGGGGCTTCACTTCAACCAACGCCTGCAACTCGACAGTCATGTGCTGATGTGGCGCTAATAAATGCAGCAATTGGCGTTGATTGCCAAACAAATCCAGATGCGCGTACTGCGCGCAAGGCGCTGGCGTGACGTTAAGCTGCACGTCCAACACTTGTTGCCAGGGCAATTGCCGGGGCTGCAGGCAGGTCAGGTTATAGCTGTTCGCGATCGGCCTTTGATACTGATAGCGGGTCAGATGATTGAGCTGATAACGCACCGGACCTCCGCAATGCCAATAAAAATGCCCATCATCAAAAACTCTGCCAGCTGCTGCTGGGCGGCGCGTGATTAAAATAAGACAACGTGATGCTGTCCGACAATAATTTTAGCCGGTGCTGGATTTGACTGAGCAGCAAGCCAAGCGCCGGCGTCGCGCCCTGTTCGGCATCAAACAACGAGTGCGGTTCGCTCAGTTGCAGCAAGCTCACCAGCTCCAGCGCCAGCCGTTGCTCCGCCGAGAGGCCCGGCTGTGCAGCGAGCTTGGGCAAATCAGCACACTGGCGCTGAATGCGCAAACACTGGTAACCGACCGAGCGTGGTGTGCTGTCGTCAAATACCAATAAATCAATCACCGCCAGCGGATGCAATTGACTGCGATAACGCCGGCGATAGGTGTTCACCGTATCCGCCAGCCGCAGCACCGCTTCCATCAGCGGCGCCGATGGCCGTGGCGCTCCCTGAGGGGGCACAAATACCAGTTGCAGCAAAGCCGCCGTTTGTAAACCGCGTTCAATATGCTGGCCTAAATCCATCAGCCGCAGTGCCTGAGTCCGGCTCATGGTTTCATTGTTCAGGCCATACAGCGCCGTTTGCAGCAAAATAATGTCGTCGAGCTGACGCAGACAAGGGCCGGCTAAAAATACGCCAGCGCTTTGTTGCTGTAACTCGGGTAAGGCCCGCAGCGCTTGTTGTAATTTGTCCAGAACCAGCCAGGTATCGGCAGCAAAATACTCGCGGGCGGATTGCGCGTTAAATAACAACGCCTGCAAAATGGCAAACAGGCTGCCCGGCTGTGACGGGTCAAACAGTTGCTGCAGCAGCTGGTCCAGATCGGTAGCGAATCCATTGGCCTGGCGGCAAAACTGCAACAACGGAGCGACATCCTGCAACTCTGCCGCACCGGTGCCGGCATTCACCATCGACAGCGCCGCCCTTAACGCCCGGCAAATCTGATTCAGCCGTTCATTGTAACGACCCAGCCAAAACAAGTGGTCTGCCACCCGGCTGGTCACCAGACCGCTGTGCCTTGATAAGTCCAGCGCACCGCTGCTGTTTTGCAACAGACTGGCTGTCACGCCCCGATCCGCCAGTACCCAGACGTCTTTGACAACCTGCGAAACTGCAACATCGCCGGTCTGCAATTGCAATGAGTCGGCAAACAACTGTGCATAACCACCGGGCAGTACCACCGGCGTCTGCTGCGCCCCGCAAAGACTAAACAGCCGCAAAGCAGCACAAGCCTGATAAACACCGGTGCCCGGCTGCCAGCAAGGTTCGTCCTGCAGCGTTAATAACGCCGTTGCGATGTAGTCGCCACTGTCCTGCTGTACTTGCTCAAGCAAAGCCGACATCGCTGCGGCGCTTAGCGAAGCAGGTACAAACTGCTGCTGATCACTGATGCGACCCAGGCGAAACCCGGCAGGCGCAGCCAGGAACTGTTGCAATTGCGCCGGACGGCCGAGCCAAAGCGCCTCCGGCTGCGCCAGCAATAATGGCTCACCCAGTACAGCCTGACATAAGCCCGGTAAAAACGGCTGTAACACGCCAGTATCAAGCACACTGCTGCCCGGCGGGTTCAGACAACTCAGCTGTTGCTGCCGGATACTTTGTAAGAAACCGGCACAGCCGCCCGCTGCCGTTTCAAGTTCCAGCGGATCGGTCTGCGCATCAGGTAAATAACGCAATAAGGCAGTGACAGGTTTGAGCCCGGTCAGGGTTTTTAACCAAAGTGCGCCGTCGCGAAAGGTCAAATCGGCGCCGTGCACCACGGCGATATCCAGATAATTGGCAAGATAGGCCTGTTCAAAATAATGACCGCTATGCACCGAGCTAATCCAAAGCCCGGCCAGCGCCTCAGGCACGCTGCCGCCTTGCAGGCTTTGTTGTAAACGCCGGTAAAAACCAGCGATTTGCGCTTTGGGCATGTCCAGCGCCAGCAACGGCGCCAGATGATTAAAAGCCAGCCGGTGTTCCACCAGATAACCAAGGCCTGCCGGCAGCAAGGCGTGATCCGCCAGCACCTGCCACTGACCGGTTGCGGTTTGCACCAGATCCATACTCAGCAGCGGTAACCAGTCTGTGCCTGCAGACACTAAACCCACAGCACTGAGCAAGAAGCCCGGCGAGCGAAATACCGCATCGGCGGGTAACAGATCCGGCCGGATATATTGCTGTGGCCCATACAGATCAGCCAGTACCAGTTGCAGCAACTGTTGCCGCTGCAACATACCCGCTTCAAGCTGACACCAGTCCTGTTCGCTCAGCAGCAGCGGGAGCGGATCCAACTGCCGCTGCGCTGCCGCCACGGAGCCAAAACCCGCAGCGTTTTCGCGCAATTGCTGCTGCAGCTCACGGAACAATAACGGCAAACCAGCCTGCTGCGTTGCCAAGTGCATCAGCTTGCTGTGGTACCCGGCGTTCAATGCGGTCACTGTGGGTCCTTTTGATACTCAGGCCGACAATTGCACAACAGCAGCAGGTTGCTGGCAAGGTGCCAGTATTTGCTGATGCAGCGCGATAATACCAGCCTGCAGTTCGTCAATCAGGCTATGCAACTGCACTGTGGATAAATCCGCCAGCGCCTGTGGCTTTAATAACACCTGCACCTGATGCAGATCCTGCAAAATTGCCGCGGCGTGCGGCAACGCCTTTGCCGACGCCGCCACCCGGTTCAGACAGTAACTGATCGATCGCGGAAAATCCGCATAAGTCAGCAGATAATCAATGGCATCCACATCACCTTTTTGCCGGGCCAGATAATATTGATAAGATTCCATGCCGCCGAGAGCGTTCAGCACCGACAACCAACGGAATTTTGGCCTTTTAATTTGGGTTGGCTGTAATTGCTGCAGCACCAGCACATCCATAATGCGGGTTGTCATATCGGCGCGCTCCAGATGCCGGCCAATGTTAAACAAATCAAAAGCATCCCCGCGTAACATAGTGCCATCAAGCACGCCGACCACCATCTGACAGCGCCGGCTGACTTCCGCCATCAGTTGATAACGCTGTTGGCGGCTCACCGCTGTACTGCAATGTTGCTGCAAAAATAAATCCAGCGCATTCAGCTCTTCCCACATATCCCGCGGGATTAAAGGCCGCAGCGTACGGGCATTGTGTTTCAGCGCGGTACTGGTAGCGCAAATCGACACCGGACTGTCCGGTGCATTGATCAGGCAAGTCATCACCGCCCGTTCGGTTTGCGCCAGCGTGAGCGGCGTGTCGCCTTGCTGAAACTTTTGCAGCAGCACTGTGCTGTCCTGCCCCAGCACATCCAGCAGGATGGGCCAGCCAAACTGCGTATCCTGATGGCTGTCAATCAACACATGACTGGTGGCATTGATCAGCCGCGCGGTATCGTCGAGCCGCTCCAGATACCGGCCCAGCCAAAATACGTGGTCTACCGATTTTAATAACATGCTTTACACCTCGTCATTGATGATCCAGGTATCTTTACTGCCACCGCCCTGCGATGAATTGACCACCAGCGAGCCGCGACGCAGCGCGACCCGGCTGAGACCTCCGGTACTGCAGTACAAATCACGCCCCTGCAAAATAAAAGGCCGCAAATCCAGATGGCGCGGCTCCAGCACGCCGTCACATAAAGTTGGTGCTGTTGATAACTGCAAAGTGGGCTGGGCGACAAAATTCCGCGGGTTCGTCACAATCGCCTGCGCCATCTGCGCCCGTTCGGCCTCGGTCGCGCGCGGGCCAATCAAAATGCCGTAGCCACCGGATTCATTCGCCGGTTTCACCACGAGTTTATCGAGATTGGCCAGTACATAAGCCCGTTGCTGGGCATCGGCACACAGATAAGTCGGCACGTTGTCAATCAGCGGTTTTTCGCCAAGATAATATTCAATGATTTGTGGCACATAGGCATAAATGACTTTGTCATCCGCAACGCCTGACCCCGGCGCGTTGGCTATCGCCACCTGGCCTTTGGCCCAGGGATGAAACAGCCCGGGGACGCCAAGCACAGAGTCAGGCCGGAACACGGTCGGGTCGAGGAAAATATCGTCGACCCGGCGATAAATCACATCGACACGTTGTAAACCATTGAGCGCGCGCAAATACACACCGTCGGCTTCGACCTGCAAGTCGGTATTTTCTGCCAGTTCGATGCCCATCTGCTGCGCCAGATAACTATGTTCAAAATACGCCGAGTTATAAATCCCCGGCGTCAACAGCACGATACAGGGCACGTCGCCAGGCCTGGGTGACAGGGATGCCAGCATCTTCCATAGCTGATGTGGATAATCGTCGACCGGTACAATGGTGGAATCAGCAAACAGCTCCGGAAACACCCGTTTCATCACCGTGCGGTTCTCCAGCATATAAGACACGCCGCTTGGCACCCGTAAATTATCTTCCAGCACCAGGAACTGACCGCGCTCATCGCGGACCAGATCTGTGCCGCAAATGTGCGCCCAGACGCCAAAAGGGGGCGACACGCCCTGACATGGTGCAAGGAAATTTTTCGAAGGCAGAACCAGATCTTTGGGCACAATGCCGGCCCGCAAAATGCGCTGGTCATGATACAAATCATCGATAAACAGATTCAGCGCCTGCAGGCGTTGCATCAGGCCGGCACTGGTGCGGCGCCACTCGCTGAGCGGAATGGTACGCGGCATCACATCCAGCGGCCAGGCGCGGTCGATATTCTGACCTTCGTTGTACAAAGTGAAACAGACGCCCATGCTGCGGATAGTCTGGTCCAGCTGCTGTTGGCGGTGGATCAGCTCTGCGCTGCCATGCCGCTCTATAAAGCGGGCGATGGCATCTGCCGGTGGCCGCGCAGTGCCTGTTGCCGACACCAGTTCGTCAAAACAATTCGCTAATTGCGGATACCCGCTGAAACTTTGCGCCATGCTGCCCCCGCCATTTGTCCGGTGTTTCTGCATCTGTCGGCTGTGCACGCTGTTTTGGTGCAAAAACACACAGATAACACAGATGGAGCAAAGCCTGTGCCAGCCTGAGATCAGCGGCTGGGCAGCGGGGATAGCACGAAGGAGTGACTCTGCAGAACCGGATCTGATGCCTGCAACATATTTTCAGCACAGCACAAAAGCAAAAAGCGGGACATGCCCGCTTTTTTTCTGCTTGAAGTGCCGGATTATTCCTGGAACAAAGTCTCGATGTTCAGCCCTTGATGCGTGACGATTTCACGCAGCCGACGCAGCGCCTCAACCTGAATTTGCCGTACCCGTTCCCGTGTCAGACCAATTTCACGGCCAACATCTTCCAGAGTGGATGGTTCATAGCCAAGCAGGCCAAAACGGCGCGCCAGCACTTCACGTTGTTTGGGATTCAGCTCTTCCAGCCAGACCACCAGATGCTGACGGATATCGGCATCCTGCAGTTCGGTTTCCGGGCCCAGTTCTTTTTCGTCGGCCAGAATATCCAGTAACTGCTTTTCCGACGAGCCGGCGACCGGCGTGTCTACAGAGGTGATTTTTTCGTTGAGCTTTAACATGCGGCGGACTTCTTCCACCGGCCGGTCCAGCGCCGCCGCAATCTCTTCCGGCGTTGGCTCGTGATCGAGCCGTTGCGACAACTCACGGGCGGCACGCAGATAAATATTCAGCTCTTTCACCACATGAATAGGCAACCGGATAGTCCGGGTCTGATTCATGATGGCGCGTTCTATGGTCTGGCGGATCCACCAGGTGGCGTAAGTGGAGAAGCGGAAACCGCGTTCCGGGTCAAATTTTTCTACCGCACGAATAAGTCCCAGATTGCCTTCTTCAATCAGATCCAGCAGCGCCAGTCCACGATTGATATAACGCCGGGCAATTTTCACCACCAGACGCAAGTTACTTTCAATCATGCGTTTGCGGGCTGCGGCATCACCTTTGAGGGCTAAACGGGAAAAGTAGACTTCTTCTTCGGCACTCAGCAGCGGGGAAAACCCGATCTCGCCGAGATAAATTTGCGTGGCGTCCATCGTGCGTTGACTGTCGTCACGGGTGAACACATCGTCAGGTGCGCTTTCTTCTTCGGTGGCAAGACTTGCCATATCAGGCTCTGCAGCATCGTCGTCGAGCAAAGCCACGTCTTCTGTTAATTCCGCTTCCTTGAAATCAACTACATCGTCTTCATCTTTTTGTCCCATATCCGTCTCCCAGATCTGCAAGGGTCAAGCGTCAGTGCCAGAATTCCATTCTTTTGATGCGCTTGTGTGCTGTTGTTATTTGAGATAACGCAGCGGATCAACAGATTTTCCCCGATAGCGGATTTCAAAATGCAGCTGTATACGGTCTGCATCGGAATTGCCCATTTCAGCGATGGTCTGTCCTGCTGCCACCGAATCGCGTTCTTTCACCATTAACCGGTGATTGTGGGCATAAGCACTTAAAAAATCGTCATTATGTTTAATGATAATTAAGTTGCCATAACCCCGCAGCGCATTGCCGGCGTATACCACCTGACCTGCCGCTGCCGCTTTAATCGGCGTACCTAAAGCGCCACCAATATCAAGACCTTTGTTACCGTGTTCCTGACTGGAAAATTTCGCCAATATCGGGCCTTTCACTGGCCAATGCCATTGCCGAACGTTTCCATTAATGGTACCGTTCTCGGTTTTTTCGGGTTCTGTGACCCGTTCATTTTGACCATAACGCTTTTGATTTTGCGGTGCAACTACTTTAGCGCTTTTTGATGAAGCTACAGAACTGTTTGAATTTGAATGATTCTTATTTGGTCGAAGGCTTGTCGTACCGGCATTGCGCACAGAGCCGCTGTCAGTGCTGCCGTTTGAAACCACCAGCACCTGACCAACATAAATAGTGTACGGCTCGGCAATATGGTTCAGCCGTGCCAGGCTGCGGTAATCCATCCCATTACGAAACGCGATCGAAAACAATGTATCGCCACGTTTCACCTGATAAGTATCGGCCTGCAATGCACGGCCGGCTTTATTCCGGCTCTGCCAGCTGTCTACCGGCGCCGGGCTGTTGTTGCTGCCGCAGGCTGTCAGAGTCAGCACCAGCCCGATCAGGGCGAGACGTGACATGGATGTTTTCAGTGGGGCGACCGGTCCGGGGTGTGACATCAGCTCAGCCATAAACCAGATAAGCCAAACCGGCCAGTGCAACGGTGCCCCAGCCTAAGATATCCACGATTTCGCGCAACTTGGCCTGCATCCTGGCACCGCCCCAATACATCAGGCCTGCAACCAGAAAAAACCGACTGGCGCGACCGATAAAAGACGCAATGACAAAAGGCAAAAACGCCATATGCATCAAGCCGGCACCAACAGTAAACAGCTTGTACGGAATAGGTGAGAAACCAGCGATAAACACCACCCAGACACCATATTCATTAAACCAGCGCTCGACTAACGCAAAAGTTTCCTGATAGCCCATATATTGAATAAACGGCAGCACCACAGGGTCATATAACAAATAACCCAGCCAATAACCCAAAATCCCGCCCAGAATCGACGCAATAGTAGTCAGCCAGGCCAGCCGCCAGGCGCGTTCAGGATGGGCCAGTGCCATCGGCGCCAGCATCACATCCGGCGGGATAGGAAAAATCACTGATTCAGTGAAACTCAGACCAAATAAATAGCGCTCAGCGTGGCGGTGTTTGGCCCAGACCAGCGCTTTGTCGTACATCCACTGAAAAATCCGCAAAAAAATCTCCTAACAATCAATCAGGCCAGTTCACCCGGCACTAAAGGCACAAACCGCACCGCTTCGACATCTGTCGACGGATAAGTGTCTTGCTGCCGGGTATAGACCCGCAGCATTTGTTCCTGCGCGCCGACCGGGATCACTAAACGTCCGCCGTCTACCAGCTGATGCAACAAAGCATCCGGCACTTGCGTTGGCGCCGCGGTGACGATAATACAGTCAAAGGGTGCCTTACTCTGCCAGCCCAGCCAGCCGTCGCCATGTTTCATCGCGACATTGTGCAAATCCAGCTGATGCAGCCGGCGCTTGGCCTGAAACTGCAACGACTTAATCCGTTCCACAGTACAGACCTGCGGAAACAACCGCGCCAGAATGGCGGTCTGATAACCGGAGCCAGTGCCAATTTCCAGCACTTTTTTCGGCTGCCAGGGCGTGCCATCAGGGTTGGCCTGCAACAGTAATTCAGTCATTCGCGCGACAATATAAGGCTGCGAAATGGTCTGGCCCTGACCTATTGGCAGCGCGGTGTTTTCATAAGCTTTATGCGCCAAAACCATTTCAACAAAATGATGGCGTGGTGTTTGCGCAATCGCCTGCAACACCTCAGTAGATTTAATGCCATCAACCTGGAGTTTTTGCGCCAGCACCTGGGCGCTGCGGGAAGTCACCACAGCCATCAGAAGCGGATCCCTTCCAGCCATTGCTGCAGCGGTTGCAGACTGCGATACGCCGTCATGTCAATTTGCAGCGGCGTGACCGAGGCATAGCCATTGGCGATGGCATAAAAATCGGTGCCTTCGCCAGCGTCCAGTTCCGGCCCTAACGAGCCATACCAAAAAATCCGCCGGCCCCAGGGGTCGGTGGTACTGGTCATGGTTTCAGCTTTGTGCCGCCGGCCCAGTCGGGTCACCTGAATGCCTTTGAGATCACTGAGCGCTACGCCAGGCACATTGATATTGAGAATTTGGTCGGCCGGCAGTGGATGCGATTTTAACTGTTGAATGACTTTGACCGTGACATAAGCGGCAGTGGCAAAATGTTCTTCATCGCGGCTGGCGAGCGACACGGCAATAGCTGGTAAGCCCAGATGGCGGCCTTCAGTAGCGGCCGCGACAGTGCCGGAATACAACACATCATCACCGAGATTGGCGCCATGATTAATGCCGGCAACGACTAAATCCGGCGTTTTGTCACAGAGCTGACTAATCGCCAGATGCACACAGTCCGTTGGCGTGCCGTTGACCGCGATAAAACCGTTATCAAGCTGTTGGGTACGCAGTGGGTTGAGTAACGTCAATGAGTTACTGGCGCCGCTGCAGTTGCGATCCGGTCCGACCGTGGTCACTGTGGCAATTTCCGCCAGCGCCTGCTGCAACACTAAAATGCCTTTGGCGTACACACCATCATCATTACTGAGCAAAATCCGCATTTAGGACTCCAGAGCAGCGATATCCCGGCGGATATCCTGATAATTCACCAACTCCCTCAGCACCGACGTGGCAAAACAACCCGCAGGCAGGGCAAAACTGAGCTCGAGTGTATCATGCTGCCATTGATAACTCAGCGCTTTTGGTACCAGTCGCACAGCCCGGCGTTCGGTATTTACATTGAGCGCGACCAGACCATCCACCCAGTGCTGCCAGGGTATTAATTGTTGTTGCTGCCAGGCAAGCGCCTGATCTTGTTCCAGTATTTTTCCAATACCGGGCAGAATCGCTGTTGGATGAATATCCTGCTCCAGTAACCGGCGTTGAATGTTGCTATCGCTCGGGTCCACCTGAAACACTGAACCCGAGCCATCGAGCTGCACCACGCTGCCAGGTAATAACGTCAAAAAACCCAGCTGCTGTAAACGCTGCGACACTTGTTGGTTAAACAACATCGAGCGGCTGGCCGATAACGCCAAACCCCGGATTTGCCGGTCGCTGATACTGCCGCCGCGAAATAAATGTTCGGCCAGCTGCAGGTTACCGCCATCGCGGCCAAAACGTTGTTCACCGTAATAATTCGGCACGCCGGCACCAATCAGTTGCAGGCGTTGTTCCAGCTCGGCGACATCAGAGACATTACGCAGCCGCAAGCGAAAATGGTTCTGTTTAATCGAACCAATCTTCAGCCGGCGTTGGTGACGCACCGATTGTAAAATCCGCACGCCTTCAATCTGCCAGTCTTGATAATTCAATTCCTGCTTGATGGGCACCGGCAAACAAAACCATTGCCGGGTGATGGCATGGCGGTCTTTTAAACCGGCATAGCTGACTAAACGCGATTTAATCCCGGCCGCTTCAGCGATTTGTTTGCCGACATACTGCGTGTTCTGGCCGATTTTCTCGACCTGCAGCAATAAATGCTCGCCGGCACCGGTTGGAGTGAAACTCAGTTCTTCATCGACAATAAAATCTTCCGGCACGCTTCTGAGTAGCGCCCGGCAGGTCGGTTCGCCGTACAGATACGCCAGCGGCGGAAATTGAATGTGGGTTGCTGCGTCGCTCATGCGGTTTTCACCAGCAGCACCACGGCTTCAACCGCAATGCCTTCTTTGCGGCCGACAAAACCGAGTTTTTCCGTGGTGGTGGCTTTGACATTCACCTGGCTGAATTGTGTTTCCAAATCAGCCGCCAGCACCTGACGCATCGCCTCGATATGCGGCGCCATTTTCGGTGCCTGCGCCATAATAGTCACATCCAGATTGCCAATGGCATAACCCAGCGCTTTGACGTCCGCAAACACTTTGCGCAGCAAAATCCGGCTGTCGATGCCTTTAAAAGCAGCATCCGTATCAGGAAAATGATGGCCGATATCCCCGAGCGCCACTGCGCCTAACAAAGCGTCCGATACCGCATGTAACACCACGTCACCATCGGAATGCGCCAGCAAACCTTGCGAATAATCGATTTTGACACCGCCCAAGGTCACCGGGCCTTCACCGCCAAAAGCGTGCACATCAAAACCGTGGCCAATACGAAAAGGGATCATGCCTGCTCCAGATAAAAGCGTGCCAGAGCTAAGTCCTCTGGCTGAGTAATTTTCAGATTGTCAGCACGACCGGGGATCAGCTGCACCGGATGGCCGGCCCATTCCATCGCCGAGGCTTCATCAGTAATAGCGACACCGGCGGCTAAAGCGCGCTGCAGCGCGTCGCGCAGTAAAGCAGTAGGAAACAATTGCGGCGTCAGTGCATGCCACAGTTGACGCCGTTCAACGGTCTCGGCGACCAGACTCGGCCCTTGCGTTTGGGCGTAGCCACGTTTCATCGTATCGCGCACTGGGCTCGCCAGAATACCGCCGGTGCCGCTTTGCTGGCAGGCACTGATTAACTGCTGAATGTCGGCGGGCTGCACCAGTGGGCGCGCCGCGTCATGCACCAAAGTCCAGGGAAACTGCTCTGCGTCTATCGCCATCAGGCCCGCCAGCACCGAATCGGCACGCTCGGAGCCACCGTCGACACGGCAGACTCTGGGGTCCTGTGCTAAAGGTAAGGTCGGAAAATACGGGTCTTGCGGCGATAAGGCTAAAAACAGGCGGCGGGTTTGGGGCAATGCCAGCAGTTTGGCAGCGGTGTGTTCAAGAACAGTCTGGTTGGCCAGCGTTAAATATTGTTTCGGCCGGTCAGCCTGCATGCGGCTGCCGACACCGGCCGCCGGGATCAACATGGCGATGGTCATTTTTTGACCTGCTTGGCCACCAGACGGAAAAATACTTCGTCTTGTTTAATCAGGCCCAGCTCGTTACGCGAACGCTCTTCGATGGAATCCAGGCCACTTTGTAAATCGGCGACATCGGCCATCAGCATTTTGTTGCGTTTTTCCAGCTCCAGATTGCTGGCAAGGTGCACCTTCAGCTCTTCCTGATGCTTAAAATATTCTTTGACGCTGTGTGGCCCAAACCACAGGCGATATTGCAGTGCGCAGACCAGCGCAAACAGCATAATGATTAACAGTCGCATGACAGATCCAAAAACGCATACTGCCGGTATTATGCAGGCTTGAGATCGTGCTGAAAAGCCCCGATGGCTTATTTTACGCGGCCTGGACGCAGTTCATTGCGGTTGGATGGGTGGGGTTTAGCGAAATTCTGCCAGTTCAACCGGCTGGCCAGTAACATTTCCCGCAAACTCAGCAACCGTGGCGTCTTGCGCTCACCATTGCGCCACTGGTGACCACAGCACACCGCCGTCATCAGCAGCTTGCCGGGTTTTAACAACAATTTGTGTTGATTATCAGGTTCTTGCGGCCAACCTGCCATCGCAAACCAGCCGTGTTCATTACAATGGAGTCGTTCGCCGGCCACGTCAATTTCGTCGATGGAATCCAGCAAAATTTGCTGGGTTCCTTGCTGTTGCAGGTAGACCGGCACCAACAAACCCAGTCTGGCAGATTTGGTGTAATAACTGAAAATAGTGGCGGATTCGTCCGCATGCGGCACCGGGCATTGTTTGCTCTGGCTATGCAGCCAACAGGCATTCTGGCTGTCGAGCATCAGCGGCGACGGATGTTGCAGGATTAACGTTGCTGCCTCACGCACATAAAACGGCAGGCTCTTGAGCCGGCGCGGTAACAATGGCAATTGTTCCGGCGGCGACGACGCCAGACGTGCCAGTTCGCGCTCGTACAAGGTATTGCACAGCTCAGCGTAGGTCAGGGATTGCTCCGGATTAAACCAAAGCTGATTTTGCATTGTCATGGCTGAATGTTAACCAACCCATTGCACTTTGACCAGAGCTTTGACCGGCCTGCAGCTGATGTCGTTGCGTTCTGCTCTGCAGATATAACAGAGCCGGCAATTGCCGGCTCTGCTTCCGCATCAAAGGATTATTGACCTTTGATTTCTGTACGGCCACGGTACGGTGCTTTCGCGCCCAGTTCCTGCTCAATACGCAGTAACTGGTTGTACTTCGACACGCGGTCAGAACGGCACAATGAACCGGTTTTGATTTGACCGGCCGCAGTACCCACCGCTAAATCTGCGATAAAGGCATCTTCAGTTTCGCCAGAACGGTGTGAAATGACTGCGGTGAAACCTGCGTCTTTAGCCATCTTGATGGCGGCTAAGGTTTCAGTCAGAGAACCGATTTGGTTGAACTTAATCAGGATTGAGTTACCAATGCCCTGTTCAATACCGCGGGTCAGGATTTTGGTATTGGTGACGAACAGGTCGTCCCCCACCAGCTGCACTTTAGTACCAATTTTATTGGTCAGATCTTTCCAGCCATCCCAGTCGGATTCATCCAGACCATCTTCAATCGAGACGATTGGGAATTTCTCGGCCAGGCCCGCCAGGAAGTCGTTGAATTCATAAGACGTGAATTCTTTGCCTTCGCCTGACAGTTTGTATTTGCCGTCCACGTAGAACTCAGACGCCGCACAGTCGAGCGCCAGCGTGATGTCTTTGTTAAGCGTATAACCGGCGGCTGCAACGGCTTTAGAAATCACCGTTAAGGCTTCTTCGTTTGATTTTAAATCCGGCGCGAAACCGCCTTCATCACCGACCGCTGTATTTAAGCCCTGGCTGTGCAGTTCTTTTTTCAGCTGGTGGAAAATTTCCGCGCCCATGCGCAGTGCTTCGGCGAAAGATTTGGCACCGACTGGCTGTACCATAAATTCCTGAATGTCGACGTTGTTGTCGGCATGCTCACCACCGTTGATGATGTTCATCATCGGCACTGGCATTGAATAGACGCCAGGCGTGCCGTTTAAGTCAGCAATATGCTGATACAACGGAATTTTTTTATCAGCAGCGGCTGCGCGGGCCACAGCTAAAGACACGGCCAGAATGGCGTTGGCGCCTAATTTTGACTTGGATTCAGTGCCGTCCAGGTCGATCATGATCTGGTCGATTTTTGCCTGGTCATAAGCAGACTGGCCAACTAATGCCGCTTTGATTGGGCCGTCGATATTGGCCACCGCAGTGCGCACACCTTTGCCTAAATAACGGCTTTTATCGCCATCGCGCAGCTCTAAGGCTTCGCGGGTACCGGTAGAAGCACCTGAAGGCGCACAACCGCGGCCCATCACACCGCTTTTCAGCAACACATCGGCTTCAACGGTTGGATTGCCACGCGAGTCCAGAATTTCACGGGCGACGATATTGATAATTTCAGACATTTTATTCCCCTGTAGACCAAAGCAAAAAAGCCGTGCCACAAGGCACGGCTTTTCCATTATTTGGTCGTTTGTTGCTTCTGATATTTATATGCTGCGGCGACAAACCCCTGGAACAACGGATGACCGTCGCGTGGCGTCGAGTTAAATTCCGGATGGAATTGCCCGGCGACAAACCAGGGATGGTTCGGCAGTTCAATCATTTCCACTAACTGATTATCCGCAGATAAACCAGAAATAATCAGGCCAGCCTCTTCAAGTTTCGGAATAAAATGATTGTTCACTTCATACCGGTGGCGGTGACGTTCACTGATGACGTCCGCACCATAAGTTTCGCGGGCTTTGGTATTGGCCTTGAGGTTACAGTTTTGGCTGCCCAGCCGCATAGTTCCGCCTAAGTCGGAATCGTCAGTACGAAGTTCGACCTGACCTGCGCTGTCCAGCCACTCGGTGATAAGACCTACCACCGGGTAAGGCGTGTTCTTGTTAAACTCAGTTGAATGCGCACCTTTGAGGCCTGCCACGTTGCGGGCAAACTCAATCAGCGCCACTTGCATCCCCAGGCAAATGCCGAGGTATGGAATTTTACTTTCGCGGGCGTATTTGGCGGCAATAATTTTGCCTTCGACGCCACGCTCACCGAAACCACCCGGAACCAGAATACCGTCAAGGCCAGCCAGAATGCCCGGGCCTTTGGTTTCAACATCCTGCGAATCGATGTATTTGATGGTCACGGTCAGACGGTTTTTTAAACCAGCATGATTCAGCGCTTCATTAACGGACTTATAGGCGTCTTTTAATTCGACATACTTGCCGACCATGCCAATGGTGACTTCGCCGGTCGGGTTACTTTCCTGATACAGCACCTGTTCCCACTCGGTCAGATCTGCTTCCGGACAAGTCATGTAAAAACGACGGACTACTAAATCGTCCAGGCCCTGCGATTTCAGCAGCGCCGGGATTTGATAAATGCTCGAGACGTCTTTTAACGAAATAACCGCGCGCTCTTCTACGTTGGTAAAGAGGGCAATTTTGGCTTTTTCGTTAGTCGGAATAGCCCGGTCAGAACGGCACACCAGAATGTCCGGCTGAATACCGATCGAACGTAATTCTTTGACCGAGTGCTGGGTTGGTTTGGTTTTGATTTCGCCAGCCGTACCTAAATATGGCACCAGCGTCAAATGCATAAACAGTGCACGCTCGCGGCCAATTTCAGTACCGAGCTGACGAATGGCTTCCAGGAACGGCAGCGATTCGATATCACCAACAGTACCGCCAATCTCAACGATAGCGATGTCATAACCTTCAGCGCCGGCTACAACACGGGCTTTGATTTCGTTGGTGATATGCGGAATGACCTGAATAGTCGCACCCAGGTAGTCGCCACGGCGTTCACGGCGCAGCACTTCAGAATAAATCTTACCTTGGGTGAAGTTATTGAGCTTGGTCATCTTGGTGCGGATGAAACGCTCGTAGTGGCCTAAGTCTAAGTCGGTTTCGGCGCCGTCTTCGGTGACAAAAACTTCACCGTGCTGGATAGGGCTCATGGTGCCCGGATCGACGTTAATGTACGGATCCAGTTTCAGGATCGTTACCTTCAGGCCACGTGCTTCTAAAATTGCAGCCAAAGATGCAGCTGCAATGCCTTTACCTAAAGATGAGACAACCCCACCCGTCACGAAGATGTATCTTGTAGTCATGAGACCCCTGAGACAACGTTGAATTTAATGGACCAATAGCAACAGGCAATCACAAATCATCTGGAGGATTTCGGACTGCAGGATATTGGTATCAGGACGGGCGGAAAGTATAACAAAGCCGCAGCTCCCGCTCAATCAAAAAGCCGGCGTTGAACCGGCTTATTTCAGTGATGCGGCGCGAAAACCACGTCAGGACTGCATTTTATGTAAGCGTTTGACCTCATCCCACAAGGCATCCATTTCGGCGAGGTTGCTTTGTTGTGGTGTTTTACCTTGTTGCAGCAATTGTTTTTCCACATCACGAAAGCGTCGTTCAAACTTCTGATTCGCGCTTCTGAGCAGGGTTTCCGGCTGAAAACCGGCTTTGCGCACCACATTCACCAGTGCAAACATCAAATCGCCTAGCTCTTCAGCCAGAGCCGCCTCATCTTGTTGCGGCGCGGCCATTTCGGCTTCGACTTCTAAAATTTCTTCGCGCACTTTGTCCCAGCAGCCGGTCAGATCCGGCCAGTCAAAGCCAACACTGGCGCAGCGTTTTTGCAGCTTATAAGCTCGGGTCAGCGCCGGTAAGCCGGCCGGCACATTATCCAGCACACTGTGCTGGCCATTATCGCCACGCTCTGCTGCTTTAATCGCTTCCCAGCCTTGTAAAGCAGACGTCGCATCGGCCGGTGCGGCACCGGTTGATGCTGCCGATGCCGCCGGAAATACATGCGGATGGCGGCGAGTGAGCTTGTCACAAATGGCGCGGACACAGTCGTCAAAATTAAACCGGCCCTGCTCTTGGCCAATCTGGCTGTAAAACACCACCTGAAATAACAAATCACCCAGTTCGTCCGGCAGTTCATTGATGGCGCCGCGCTCGATAGTGTCCGCCACCTCATAGGCTTCTTCCAGCGTGTAAGGTACGATGCTCTGATATGTCTGGGCTTTATCCCAGGCGCAGCCCTGCGCCGGGTCGCGTAATGTCGCCATAATGGCAAGTAAGTCGTTGATATTTTTTGACATCGGCTGAATTCCGGGGATGAATGTGACCGGTATCGCCGCGACAGCAGGCGATACCGGCGCACGGATTTTACTGCGACCGTTTGGCTTCAATCACATCGTCAATCTGACTGACTTTGGTCAGCAATTTGTTCAGTGAATCAAGGTTATACAGTTCGAGTGTCATATAAATGGTCGCGGTCTGACGGGACACATCTGAGTTACTGCTCATCCGCAGCACGTTGGCTTTTTCGTTGGCCAGAATACTGGTGATATCACGTAATAAACCGTTGCGGTCATGCGCCACAATCCGGATGCTGGCTTCATAACCTGAAGCATATTGGTCGCCCCAGGCCGCTTCCACCACCCGTTCCGGATGTTGTTCCTGCAGATTCTTAAACTGGTCACAGTCATCGCGATGCACCGCAATCCCGCGGCCTTGCGTGATGTAACCGATAATGGCGTCGCCCGGCAACGGCTGACAGCAGCCGGCCATATGGGTCAGCAGATTACCAACGCCCTGCACCACCACATGGCTTTTGCTCTGGGTCTGCATGGGCTTGGAAATCAGCCTTGGGTCGATTTCCGGCAATTCATGTTTGCTATGCAGACTTTGAATGTAATTAATCACTTGCGTGACTTTAATTTCACCGCCGCCAATGCCAACCAGCAGTTCTTCCAGCGAATTGACGTTAAAACGCTGCAACACTTTGACCGGCTGATCCAGCGGTACATTCAGCCGCGCCAGTTCAGTGTCGAGTAATTCTTTACCAGCCGCGTAGTTTTTGTCACGGTCCTGCAAGCGGAACCAATATTGCACTTTGGAACGCGCCCGGCTGGATTTCAGGTAACCCAGATTCGGGTTTAACCAGTCCCGGCTTGGATTTGGCTCACGCCCGGTCAGAATTTCAACCTGATCACCGGTTTTCAGCTGATAGGTAAAAGGCACAATGCGGCCGGAAATTTTGGCACCAATACAACGGTGACCCACGTTGGAATGCACATAATAAGCAAAATCAAGCGGTGTGGAGCCGAGCGGTAAATCAACAATATCGCCTTTGGGCGTAAACACATAAACCCGGTCTTCAGTGACCTGATTGCGTAGTTCTTCGGCCAGCGACGAATCAACCACTTCTTCCTGCCAGGCCAGAATTTTGCGCAGCCAGCCAATTTTTTCATCCAGTGCGCCTTCGCGCCCGGCCGGCCCGCCTTCTTTGTAACGCCAATGCGCAGCGACGCCGAGTTCTGCATCGTCATGCATCTGCCGGGTACGGATTTGAATTTCAATAGGCCGGCCCTGCGGCCCTAACACCACGGTGTGGATCGACTGATAGCCATTTTGTTTTGGCGTGGCGATGTAGTCGTCAAATTCTTTCGGTAAGTGCTGCCAGCTGGTATGCACCACACCAAGCGCAGCGTAACAATCCTGCACCCGCTCGGTCACCACCCGCACGGCACGGATATCGTAGAGCTGGTCAAACGCCAGATGCTTTTTCTGCATCTTTTTCCAGATACTGAAAATATGTTTAGGCCGGCCGTACACCTCACAATCGAGTTTCTCCACCGCCATCTGGTCGCGCACGGCCTGGACAAAGTCGCGCATGTACTGCTCTCGATCCAGCCGTTTTTCTTCGAGCTGACTGGCAATTTTTTTGTAAATTTGCGGATGCAGATACCGAAAAGCTAAATCTTCCAGTTCCCATTTCAGCTGACCAATCCCCAGCCGGTTGGCCAGTGGCGCAAAAATGGCATTGGTTTGTTTAGCGGCCAGCACGCGGGTTTCTTCGTCGGCGTTTTTCACATCCCGCAGATAACAAATTTGCGCCGCCAGTTTGATCACCACAGCACGCACATCTTCAACCATCGCCAGCAACATTCGGCGCAGATTATCGGCTTGCTGGGCGTTTGGATTCTGATTCGGACCGACCGGGATAGTGCGGATGGCTTCCATTTGTTTTACCGCGGTCAGCATCGTGATCACCGGCGGGTCAAAATGGCTGACCAGCGCTTCACATTCAAGCAGCTGCGCTTCAACCAGCGGGAACAACAGCGCCGCCGTCAGTGCATCTTTGTCCATCCGCAAATCAGCCAGGATCTCGACCATTTCCCAGCCGGTGCGCACCTGCGGGCAACTGGCTTCAGTCAGTTCATGCTGATTCAGCCATTCACCAGCCGCGAGCAAACAGGCAATTTTTTTGTCGGACAGACCCAGTGAAGTCAGCCAGGCCGAAGTTTCCCCCGGATTGTATTCGGTGCTGTGCGAATGCCGGACCGTGACCATCTTTACCTCGAAACGTTAACAGCGTCAGCGCTGTTCAAATAAAGCCATCAGTTCCAGATGACTGGTGTACGGAAACATATCCATCACGCCAATTTTGCTGATGTGATAGCGGTTTGCCAGCAAGACTCTGGCGTCCCGGGCAAAGGTGGCCGGATTACAGGACACGTACAAAATCTGTGCCGGTTTCAGTTTGACCAGCTCATCCACAGCGCCGGCCGCCCCGGCGCGTGCCGGATCCAGCAGCACTTTCTGATACACCGGTTTGTTCCAGGCCTGCCCTTTCCAGGGTGAATGCAAGTCGGCCTGAGCAAAAGTACAATTGTGGTGACCATTGCGTGTGGCATTGTCGCGCGCACGCTGCACCATAGTGGTGATGCCTTCAATTCCGGTAACATGCGCCACTTTGGGTGCCAGTGCCAGACTAAAGTTACCGATACCGCAATACAAATCAAGCACTTGATCAGACTTTTCTGGCATAAGCCATGTCAGTGCCTGTGTCACCATCGCCTGATTCATCCGGCCATTGACCTGGATAAAATCGGTGGCCGCAAACTGCAGGGACTGACCATCCGGTAACCTATATTGCGGCGCCGGGCTGGCTTGCTGCCAGGGTTCCAGTTGATCAGGCTGCGCTTCACCAAGCCAGAAAGCTTCTGGCCAGGCCGCGATGAGCAACGCTTTGTCTGCATCCGCTAACGGCCGGACGTGGCGGATCACCACAAAAGCCTGGCCATCCGCGTCCAGCACTTCAGCATGCGTCACCGCACTGCCCTGTTGCAGCTGTGGTAACGTCTGACGCAGCACCGGCAACACCGGGGCAATAACCGGGCTTAGATCGGAAGAGCACACGTCTGAACTCCAGTCACGAATCACCATCTC
>CALJUX010000009.1 GCA_937978655.1 uncultured Chromatiaceae bacterium | reverse complement strand
ACGAGATGGTGATTCGTGACTGGAGTTCAGACGTGTGCTCTTCCGATCTGCAAAAGCCAATCAGGCCAGCCTGCAACACCAGGGTGCTTCCGCTTTGCACCAGCCAGAGCCACAAACTCAGGCACAACAGCCGTAGCCACAGTGCATGTTTTTCCATCTGATCGTAACTTTGCTGCAGCTGCAGCCATTCTTGCTGGTTGGCGGGCATCGGACATTCCTTCGTGGTATTTCTGCGCAGATCAAAAAACCAGCCTGCGGCAAAAGCACAGGCTGGTCAAGTGCTTACTGCTGCTGTTGTTTGATCCACAGATCCGTTTGCTGTTCGAGGATCTGCATCGGCATCGCACCGCCCAGCAACACCATGTCATGGAAAGCGCGGATATCAAATTTGTCGCCAAGCGCCTGACGGGCTTTTTCGCGTAATTCAACAATCTTCAGCATGCCCAGTTTGTAACCGAGCGCCTGACCCGGCCAGGCCATATAGCGTTCAATTTCGCTGATCACATCCGATGACGCGGTGCCGGTGGTTGATGCCATGTACTGGATCGCTTGCTCGCGGGTCCATTTTTTCGCATGCAGACCGGTATCGACCACTAAACGCACCGAGCGGAATAACTCGGCTTTGAGCCGGCCCAAATCACCAAAGGGGTCGTTTTTATACATGCCCATCTCGGCGGCGACCAGCTCGGAGTACAAACCCCAGCCTTCGGCATAAGCGTTATAAGGCGCAATGCGCTGCAACAACGGCAACTGTTCCTGTGCCAGATTCAGTGCAATTTGCCAGTGATGGCCCGGATTGGCTTCATGGTAGGTCAGGGTTTTTAAGTCAAATTTGGCGTTGGCTTTCATGTCGGCCAGATTGATCCAATAAATACCCGGCTTGCTGCCGTCAATGGCTGGTGACGTGTATTGCCCGCCGGCGGCGCTGTCCTGAATTTCCACCGGAATACGCCGCACTTCAACCGGATAAGGTGGGCGGGTTTTAAACTGCTCGCCGATGCGGCTGTCCATCGCTTTGATATAACCGTTTAAGTCGGCCAGCAACTGGGCGCGGCCAGCGTCGGAATCTTCATATAAAAAGCGCGGCTCTTCATTGAGCGCCGCCATGCGATCGCCCACGCTGCCTTCGCTGTAACCATTGGCTTTGAGGATCTTATCCATCTGTTTACTGATGCGCGCCACTTCATCCAGCCCAATCTGGTGGATTTGCTCTGGTGTCAGTGTGGTGTCGCCGAGCTGGCGCACTGAATAAGCATAAAATTCGCTGCCATTGGGCTGTGCCCAGATACCGGCTTCGGCACGGGCGGCAGGCAATGCGGCTGTCACTTCCGTGTGCAGTTGCTGATAGGCCGGGGCGACGACGGTGCTGATAAGCTCTGCGGCACGTTGCAAATACTGGGTTTTGCTGGCGCTGTCGATGCCCTCAGCCGCATTGAGTTTTTTGTCGAAATCCTGATACAGCGAGTGCGCTTTGGCATCGGTAGTGGCATAGGTGCTGAGGATTTTTAACGACTTATCCAAAAGAACCCGCGGTGGTAACCAGCCGGAGCGCTGGTCGGTGGCAAATTTGTCGCCAACAGAACGCAGCGCCGGACCAAATTGCTCCAGCCGCTTCAGGTAATGCTCGGCATCGGCTGCATTTTTTACCTGATGTGAATTTAATAAGGCGCCCGGCATATCGATAGTCGGACCATTGATTTGATTGACAATAAAAGGCGAGTGGCCCATCCAGATATCAATGTAACCTTGGGGAAAACGGCTGTCGCCGGCATAAAACGCCAGAATGTTGGCCATCACCTGCTGGCTGATGGCGCCTGCTGGTAATTCCGGCAGTGGCAAGGCGCTGAGCGCTTTGGCGTTGTCACTCATAGTCTCGCGCAGGGCGTTCTCGCGGCTGCTGTTATAAAACTCCATTTCTGCCGCAAAAGGTTTGCCGACCTGGGCTTCACTCAGGCTATAGGCCGAGGCACTGAGCGGCCGCGCTTGAAACAGCGCTTGCGTTGCGGCCTGATAATAATCAGCAGCATAAGGACTGTTTGCTGAGGCAGGAGCGGTTGGCGGAGTTGGGGTGGCGACAGTGGCCGATTCTGGCGCTGGCTTGCAGCCTGCCAGCAGTGCGGTGGTGATGGCCAGCGCACACAGAGATAAACGCATGGAGAAGTCCTCAGAGATCAAACGCAGAAAAGTCGTTATCATACACTTTTTGGCAGCAACCGTATGACTTCCGGCCGCACTGGCCGGCCTGATGGTCTGGTTCCGGTCCGGTTGGCGGGTGGGAGAATAAACTGATGTATGGCAAAGGCAGCCGGCAATACCGGCAGATAACCATAGTGCTGAGTTTTGCCGCTGTGGTGGTATTTGCCAATCTGCATGCGTTGCAACCCTTGTTGCCGGAGCTGAGCCGGCTGTTTCAGCTGACGCCGCTGCAAGCCAGCTGGAGTTATGCCATTGGCACGCTGACACTGGGCTTGTCGCTGCTGTTTTACAGCGCAGTGTCCGACGCCATCGGCCGGCGGGCTTTGCTCGGCATCAGTCTGCTTGGCATGACTTTCAGTACTGTGCTGCTGACGCAGGTCGAATCCTTCAGCGCCTTGTTATGGGGCCGCGCGTTACAGGGCTTTTTCTTAGGCGGTTTACCGGCGATTGCCGTAGCCTACATGGGCGAGGAGCTGGAAAAGCCAGCGCTGCTGAGCGCCGTTGGGCTTTATATCAGTGCCAGTTCGTTAGGCGGCATTTCTGGCCGGGTGCTGGCGGGTTTTAGTGCGGAGCTTGGGCACTGGCAGTGGGTGTTCTGGTTATGGAGCGTGCTGGCCATTTTGCTGTCAGTCGCATTCTGGCGTTATTTGCCGGCATCGCAGCATTTTTCCGCTAAGAAATTCTCTGCCCGTCAGGCACTCAGAGACAACTGGTTTCATCTGCGCCAACCGGTGTTACTGCTGACCTTTTTACTCGGCGGGCTGAATTTCTTTATCTATTTAAATCAATACACTTACATCGCCTTTGTGCTGGCTGAACCGCCATATGCGCTCAGTTCCGGCTGGATTGGCCTGCTGTTTTTAACTTATCTGACCGGTACGCTGGGCTCGGCTATTTCCGGCAAAGTGGCGCGGCGCATGTCGATGCCAAACGGCATGGCTTTGGGTGTGTTGATTATGATGGCGGGAACAGTCTGCACGCTGTTACCTGGGCTTTTGTTTATCGTGCTGGGTTTTTTTATCAGTGCTTTTGGTTTTTTCTTAACTCACAGCCTGGCAACCGGCTGGGTCAATCAACATGCGACACGGGCCAAAGCCAGTGCCAGTGCCTTGTATCTGGTGTTTTATTATCTGGGTGCCAGCACTGGCGGTTTGTATCTGCATGGGTTCTGGCAATGGCAGGGCTGGGCAGGTGTGGTGCTGGGCTCATTACTCGGTTATGGCGTGGCGTTGTGGCTGTGCGCCCGGTTGCGGCAATTTCCGTCGCCGGATGTCAAGGCGTTGCCGCCAGAGCAACCTGCTGCAGATTAAGTTGCAACAGTGCGCCGGGCGGGAGTTCGGGCAATGCTAAAGCACCTATCCGGATGCGTTGCAGCTGCAGAACTTTGAGGCCAAGCTGCCGGCACATATAACGGATTTGGCGGTTTTTGCCTTCGGTCAGCGTCAGCTCGAGCCAACTGGGAGGCTGCAGCTGAACCTGGCAGGGCCGGGCCTGCACCCATTGCCCGCCGGCCTGATAACACAGACCGTCCTGCAGCTGTTGCAGCATCTGTGCACTGACTGCTTTATCGACCTGTACCTGATAGGTTTTCTGATGCTGTTGCGCCGGATGTAATAAACGCTGGGCAAAAGCGCCGTCGTTGGTCAGCAATAACAAACCGCAACTGTCTTTATCCAGCCGGCCCACTGCGAACACGCCGGCGGGCAAGGTTTGCAATACGCTGGCGATGCTGTGCGGGTCTTGTGCGCGCACATTGCAGTCGATGCCGACGGGTTTGTGATAGGCCCAGTATTGGCGTGGTGGGACGGCCGGTAATGGCATGCCGTCAAGCAGCAGAGTGCTGTCGTTTGCCAGCCAGTGGGATAGTTTCAGCGCGACTGCCGCAGCCGGAACCAGACTGAGCCGGCCGGCGTCCAGTAACGCCTGCTGAGCGGCCGGTGCGATACCGGCTTCGGTCAGGCGTTGCCATAAACGCTGGCGCAGGCTCATTTGGCGTTAAGCCGAGGTGCCTTGTGGCTTGCGGGCCGGGCGGTTTTGCTGTGGCCGGGCCGGGTTCTGACCCTGACCAGCAGACTGTGGCCGGCGCTGGCCTTGTGGCTGACCCGGACGTCCTGCAGGTGCGCCCTGACCATCCGCTTTTGCGGTTGCAGGCTTACGCGCCGGGCGTGGCGCGCCCTGACGTGGTGCCGCGCGCTCGCCAGCCGGGCCTTTTGGCTGCGGGCGAGGTGGCCGCGGCGGCCGTTGGGTCAGTTCTTTATCGTTCAGCTGCAGCGACGGGTCAATCGTGATGCTGCCTTGTGGGATCTTCATGCCAATCAGTTTTTCGACCTGCTTGAGCTGGCTGACTTCATCCGGATACACCAAAGAGACCGCAAGCCCTGTCATGCCGGCACGACCAGTACGACCGATGCGGTGCACATAATCAGCCGGGCTGCGTGGCAGTGTGAAGTTGACCACATAAGGCAGCTGGGCGATGTCGATACCACGGGCCGCAACGTCAGAGGCAACCAGCACGCGGATCTCATTGGATTTAAAACCGGCCAGCGCCGCAGTACGGGCATTCTGGCTCTTGTTGCCATGAATAGCCGCCGCGCTGATGCCCGCTTCATTTAATTTGTCGGTCAGGCGGTTGGCTTCATGTTTAGTGGCCATAAACACCAGCACCTGTTTCCAGTCGTTTTGTGCGATGAGCTGGATCAGCGTGGCGGATTTCTGGCCTTTAGCGACCTGATACACCTGCTGTTCGACTTTTTCCGCGGTGCTGTTTTGCGGCGCCACACTGATTGACAGTGGATTGTGCAGCAGTTTATTGGTGAACTGCTTAATGTCGTCAGAAAAGGTGGCGGAGAACAGCAGGTTTTGTCGTTGTTTTGGCAGCAGCGCCAGAATTTTTTTGATGTCGTGAATAAAACCCATGTCGAGCATGCGGTCGGCTTCGTCCAACACCAGCGTTTGTACCTGATTGATTTTCAGCGCATTTTGACCAATTAAGTCTAATAAACGCCCAGGGGTTGCCGTCAGGATATCCACGCCACCGCGCAGTGCCATCATTTGTGGGTTGATGGACACACCACCAAACACCACCAGATGTTTCAGTTTAGGCTGCAGATGCTGGCTGTATTTTGCCACTTGTTCACTGACCTGTGCGGCCAGTTCACGGGTTGGCGTCAGAATTAATGCGCGAACCGGACGCGGTTGCGTCACCGGCTGGCTGATCAGCTGCTGCAGAATTGGCAGCACGAAGCTGGCGGTTTTGCCGGTACCGGTCTGGGCGGCGGCCATCAGGTCGCGGCCACTCAGCACGGCCGGAATGGCCTGCTGCTGGATCGGTGTTGGCGTGCTGTAACCAGCATCAGTGACAGCCTGTAACAGCTTCGGATCTAAATTTAACGCAGAAAACGACATATCAACCCCAGGTAGCACAGCGCGCCAGGGTGGGGCTGTACGAAAAAGTCGCGCATTCTACCTTGGATGTCGGGCGCTGGCTATCTTTGTGTCAGGTTTTCGCCGTTATGCAAAATGCAAAGCGGCGAGGGTACAGAGGCCTTTGCCAACAGAACCGAAGCGATCTCCGGCGATTAGCGGGACTTCTGGCAGTAATAGCTGCAATTGGCGTTTGACACCGGCAGCAGCCGAGGCGCCGCCGGTTAAATAGATTTGGTCCGGTATTACGCCGGCTGTGGCCAGACAATCGCTGATCAGGGCGCGCAAGCTGTTCATTTCGACATAGAGCGCATGGTCCAGCATGGCATTGTCCAGTTCAGTGCCAAGGCCGGCCTGTAACCGCTCCAGACTGACCTGCACCGGGTTGGCAGTTGCCAGACTGATTTTGGCCTGTTCGGCCTGTTGGACCAGATAATAACTTAAGTGCTGCTGATACAGGCGTTGCAGCAAAGCGACCTGCGCCGGCATCGCCGCAACTTCCAGCAGCTTGCTGATTTCCTTTGCCGTAGCCGGCTGATAAAACTGCTCCTGTACATGGATATCAATGATATTCACCGCATCACTGAATAATGCCGAGGGCAGGGGTTTGCCACTTTGTGCCAGGCTGCCGCGGCCCAATAACGGCATCAGGCCATAAATCGCCAGTTTGATGTCCATATCGACCCCGCCAAGGCGCCGGCCGGCATGGCTGAGCAAATCCTGACTACGGTCAGCCTGATGGGCCAGGTTCGGACCTAAACGGATCAGGCTGATATCAGATGTACCACCGCCAATATCGACCACCAGCACCAGTTGTTCTGAACTCAGCGTGCGCTCGTATTCTACGGCTGCAGCCACAGGTTCATAGGCAAACTGCACTTCACGAAAGCCGGCGGCGGCGGCCGCCGCGCGCAGCACGGTTTCAGCCCGGGCATCGCCATCGGCGCCGTCAATGCCTTGAAAATGCACGGGCCGGCCTATCACGGCAAACTCCGCCTGCTGGCTGCTTTGAGTGTCGGCACACTGGTGAATGTGTGACAACATCAGGCCACAAACTTGCTGATACAGCTGCGTTTGCAACGGGTTTAACCTTGAGCCCAGCATGGATTTCGGTGATCGGATAAAGATCCCGCCAAGCGGGTCTGTACTGTAGCGGTCATGGGCGGCCTGCCCAAGCAAAGCCTGTTGCGGCTGACGCAACAGCTGCGCCAGTGACGGCTTTTTCTGGCTGTCATCGTCAATATCGTAACTGTCAGGCCAGGGCAGATAAAGCGCAGAACTCAGGTAGGCAGAACCTGCTTCCAGTGCAAGCAATTCCGGTTGCCCTGTGAGGTCAAGCCGGCCTGCGGTGCAATTCGAAGTGCCAAAGTCGATGCCGAGATAAGATGAATGCATAATTTCCTGAGTCATTCGCAAAAAAGCGCCGCAGTATACCGAAGCATGTGGCCCTGCCCAACGTTCTGGCAAAAAAGTTTGCAGGAATTGTCACTCTGGCAGGTTTTTTGCTCAGCCTTGCCATTGTCTGAGCTGATTTTTTGTCCGGAGGCGCTGTGCGATATTCCAGCCTTATTTTTCTGGTCCTGGCGGCCGGTTTGACCGCCTGCCAGCAACAACCCGTGCGGCAGCAATCTGCCGCCGCAGTGCAACAAGTCGCCGTCGGCCCTGTGCTGCAATATACCGAGCGCCTCGCCGGTCGTTTATTCAGCGGCATGCCGCCATTACCCAAAGGTGCGCTGGCGGTGGTCAGTTTTACCGAACTGAGAAGTCTGACACCGGACCCCTACAATTTGTCGCAGAATCTGTTGGGGCTGCAATTACAGGAAAGCATGATTGCGGTGGCCAGCCAGCGTGGTTATCAGGTGAAGGAGCTGCGCATCGGCCAGGCGGTTGAAGTCTTTGCCGATCATGAACGCCTGCTGACACGCGACCTGACGGAGCTGGCGACGCGACAATCGGTGCGTTATGTCATTGTCGGTACGCTGAATCAGGCAGAGCAATACACTACAGTTAACGCCCGTGTGGTCGATATACAAACCAATAGTGTCGTTGCGGCGGCTTCTGATCTGATCCCGGCTGAAGTGCTGGGCGCGACTGAACAAGTGCAGTTGCGGCAGCAGAAGCTGTATCGCCAGAGTGACAATTAATCTCACCAGAAGAATGTGGAACCAGTTATGAAAAAATTTCACGGTGTTTTGCTGCTCGGTCTGACTGCTTTATCCGGCTGTGCAACCTGGGAGCGGTATTCGTTGCTGACCGGCAACGATGACGCTGCGGCGGAAGTGGCACTGGAAGGGCCGTCACAACCAGCGGCCAGGCCACAATACTACGTCAGCCCGGCTTTATATGACGGTGAAGCCTATCAGGCAACCCAGCAGGCCGCACAAAAACTGCACCCGCAGTACCAGCCGCAGGCTGCGGTCAACGTCAACCATTATGTGCAAAGCATGATGCATGATCTGGTGGCGAATCTGGACCTGGTGAATCCGCAGATGGTGATTGGCATGACCAGCTTTGTGTATCTGGACGGCGCTTATGATCAGACTGATTTACTCGGGAATCAGCTGTCCGAAAGTTTTATGCATGAAGTGCATCAGTTTGGTCTGGGCGTCGTCGATTTTAAAACCACCGATTATATCCGGGTGACCCCGCAGGGGGATTTTGTCTTCAGCCGCGATTTTATGGAATTAAAAGAAGAGCAGCCGATTGAGTTTGTGCTTGGCGGTACCCTGGTTCGTCATCAGGGCGGTACGCTGATCAACGCCCGGCTGGTGTCGGTCGCCAGTAAAAAAGTCGCTGCGACAGCGCAGGGATTTATTCCACAGCAGGTCGTGGATGCACTGTATCAATCCGGCGGCTCGGAAAAGCTGATGCTCAAGCAAGGTGAATAATATGAAATACTCCTGGGTGAGTCTGGTGTTGCTGGGGCTGTCAGGCTGTGCGCAGCTGTGTGACTGCGAGAAAACGGCTCATTCGCAGACGGCGGCTAACGCGCCGGCAGCAGCCAGTGAACCCGCTGACAACGATACGGCTGCAATGCCTGCGGTCGGCAGTGATGGTTATGTGCTGCAGGACAAGCCGATGGCCGAAGCCGAGCCGGTCGGGACCATCAGCCGGCCATCGCAGCTTGATATGGTTGCCAATGATCCAACTGCCCGGCCATTTTTGCCGGTCGCACCGGCGCAGCCACGGCTAACGCGTAAAATGTTGCCATCCGAATTTCCACTGGCGGTTGAAGGCGGTGCGATACCGGCCTCGGTCTACCCAATTCTGCAGCACAGTAAAAAGCAACTGACAGATTATGCCAGCCAGCTTGGTTTTAAACTGGCTGCATTCGAAGCATTAAAAGGTGCCAAAGTCGGTGTGACCAGCTTTGTCGAGTTTGATGACAGCCTGCAGCGCAGCAATGCGCTGGGCAATCAGTTTGCTGAAGCGATGGCGACGACATTGCCACAGCATGGTGTCGAAGTGATTGATTTTAAACTGACCCGGAAAATTACCGTCAGCCGGGAAGGTGATTTTGCCTTGTCGCGGGATGTCCGGCAGTTATCCGAGAGGTCCGGCATGGACTACATTCTGGTCGGCACGCTGGTGACGACACGGCGTGGGGTACAAATCAACAGCCGTGTGGTATCGGTAAAAGGCCAGCAAGTCGTCGCGGCGGCGTCGACCCTGCTACCCCATCTGGTATTGCAACAAATCCAGCCCTGAACCGCCTGGCGCTGACCTCAGATAGAAAACGCCTGTATTGCAGGCGTCCATTATTTAATCTGTTGATTTCTGAACGATTCACAGCCACGAGGCCATCTGTTAGACTCGGCGTTCTGCTGCCCTGTAGTTAAACTGGATATAACGGGTGCCTCCTAAGCGCCAGTCGTGAGTTCGAGTCTCGCCAGGGCAGCCAGTTTACGGCTCAGTGCCTTCCGCCTCATCGCCAAATTCGTCGACCGGCTGCCGGTTTGGCATGGCTAAATCGCCAGCCTGAATATTGGCCAATAAAGCCGCGTCCACACTTTCCGCCCAGGCCGATTCGCTGCTGAGCTGAGAAATTTTCACGGTCAGGCTGGTAACCGCCAGCAACGGCTGCACCCGGCCGAAACTGTCCGGGATCTCGCGCCGGTGCACCAGCTTAAAGGTATCACCAACCCGCGCGCCATGTGCTTTGCCAATACTCAGCAGCACCTGATTCTGCTTCACCTGAATGACTTCTGCCTGCAGTGGTTCGCAACGAATGGCCTCTTCGACGTCCATCGCGGCGGCATTGAGGATCCGTTCGGCAGCCTGACCATAAGAACTTTCCCAGAACCGGTGATAATTCGGGTCCAGAGACGTCGATTTACGGTAGGTCCAGACCGCTGTCGTTTGGTACTTTTGACTGAATACGGTACGTTCTTCCGCTAAATCAAATACCTGCACTTGCAGGTGGTAATAGCGGTCCCGGTCGGCATCGGTCCAGAAAGTCCAGTTCGTGCCGGTGGTACCGCCAAGTGATACGTCGTCAAGACTGGCACTTAATACATAACGCGCACCGAGCTGCTGTTGCAGTGATTTTCGCTCGAGGTAACTTAATGATTTGATATCAATCGGATTATCATAAGGCGCTGGCCAACTGCTGTGACCCACTTCTTCCAGTTTGCTGCTGAACACTTTGCCGCTGACTTTGCCGAGGTCAAACAATTCGCCAACAATGGCCTGCTCAGGGATCGCCAGTTTAAATGGCGTGATCAATAACTTTTTCCGGTAAGCCATGGTCGGACAGACAGCCTCAGCGGCTTCGATGTCGGCACGGATGGTGACTTCAAAGTAACCGTCTTTGGTCAGCTCTGACACCAGCTGAACCTGCTGAACTTCACCGCTGCTTTCCACTTGCAGGCTTTCTTGTGTCAATAATCCGTCGGTCACCTGCTGCACACTGCGCACGCTGACGCCGGCAAACAACAATGCGCGTTTTACCGCGTCTTCCGTGGCCTGTGCCCTGGCGGTTGCTTCGTCGCCCTGGCGGATCACCGCACGCCCTGTGGTCTCATACCACTGTGCCGTTGCCGGCAAAGCACAAACCCCCAGCAGGGCAGGAAACCACAGTTTCGCTGACATTGCACTACTCCGTGAACTTTGATAATCAGACTAAGCAAAGATTATGCCTGAGCTGCAAAATTTCGCCGAGTTACAGTGGTGTTGGCGTGATTTCTGCAAAGTTATTGGCAGATCCGGGCTGTCAGCTGTCAGCCGATGTTCAATTTGCAGGAGAATTCTGATGCGCAGAGCATTCATCGTCGTCCCAGCCTTGCTGCTCAGCGGTTGCAGCATGTTTTATGACCGTGAAGTGCAGTGGGAAACGGTACAGCCACAGACCTTTCCGGTGCTCAAAGCGGTAGGATATGCCCCTCTGGCAGAGCAGAAAGCCGACAGCGCAGAGCAACGCATGCTGATGGCGATGAAGGCGTCCAAACTGGAAGCGTACCGGGAGTTGGCCGAGCAGGTATATGGTCAGAAAGTTGACTACAAAGTGACGATGCAGCAGGCGGTGATTGGCAACGATAAGCTCAGAGCATCGGTGCAGGGCATTATTAAAGGTGCCAAAGTGGTCAAAACCTATCCGGTCGGGGAATTTTATGCCACTGAAATGGAACTTGATTTTAAGCAGGTTTATGAGATTTACCAGAATGCCACACCGGTGCGACGGATTAAATCAGTGAAGTATTATTAAGTGGTGATTGCCGGGTTATCGCTTCAGCAGCAGGCTGTGATTACGCACTGACGCCGGCTCAGGCTTTGATGCCTTTTCCTACCGAGTCCAGTGCCGGTTTACCTTTGGCGTTATAGGTCAAGCCGGACTTACCACGTTGTTGCAGCAGCTCATGTTTAAACCGTTCAATCACCAGCTGGCTTTGTTCCAGCGTCTGGCGGTTGACTTCATTTTGTTGTTTGCATTGTTGCAGCAGCACGTCAATTTGCCGGACCTGGTCACGCAATGACGGGTCTGTTTTCAGCGCGGGCAGCTGAGGGTGCGCTGCAATACTGCTATCAAGCGCCTGGATTTGTTCCAGACATTGTAGTTTTGTCGCTGAATTGTCTTCGAGTGCCGTGATATCACGGGAACTGATTGCGGCAAGCTCTTGCTGCAAAAGCAACAAAAGCACGCCGAGGTGCTCTTGTTGTTGGGTCAATAAGGACAGGACAGGGGGCTGCGTGGTCATTTTTTACCGAACAACTCGCCTTCAAACTGTACAATCCGTCGCGCTAACTGCTCAACGTTGACTTTGTACTTACCTTCAGCGATGGCCTGTTTGATCTCATCGACTTTTTTGTGATCAACACCCGAGCTGCTGCTGGCCTTTTCCTGTGCTCTGGTAAACTGTTGTGCCTGACTGGTCAGAGACACCGAATCCTGCCGTTGAGCAGGCTGATTTACCGCCGCTTGCTGCTGCGCAACTTGCTGTTGTTTCTGAATATTCTGGTCAACTTTATCGGTTTTCACCGTGGTGGCTGCCGGCACCGTTTGATTTACATTAATAGACATTTTGACACCCCACTGACCTGCTGGTCCTTTCCCTGACCATTTTAACGGCAGCTCAAGCTGAAACTTTAGGAAAATTTACAGGTTTATCGCGACTTTTTTTACTGCCGTGACGCTGGCCTGAACTTTGCGCCCGGAATTCAGATTTTGTACCTGAATATTGTCGCCTAAACTGCCGTCAGATAACGCTTTGCCACTGGTTGCGACGACCAGACTACCAGATAACCCTTCAATTGTAACCATATCTCCCTTACATACAAGACAAAGATCCTGCAAGGTAATTATTTGCCCTGGACGTAAGGCGCGTTTTGTCCGCGCGCCTTCAAGGATCGCCGGATCTGTGACAATGGCACCCCGACTTAACAGCTGATCCCGGGTTTCGAGCTGCAGCATGTCCTGATTTAAAATACTGCCCGGCGCCAGTTGCCGGCGCATGACAACGACATCAACCAGCTGATTGAGCCGGGCACTGAGATACAATTGCCAGCCATTCTCGCCAGGACAATACACTTTAATACTGTTCTGACTCTGTAATCTGGGATTGACCAGGCTAAATTGCAGAGGGTTGTCGCAGTCACGGTCTGCGCTGCGCGAGTCCAAAGGATGAACCTGTACTTTGGTTTGTGCGGAGCTGGCCTGTTGTTGCAGCCAGTTCTGCGCTGCTGATGTCAAAGCGCTGGCGCTATATGATTCTGCACTGGCCGGAAACAGCTGAAAACAGCTACACAGCAGCAGGGCCTTTAAATGTCTGTCTATAAAATTGTCGTACATTTTCATATGGTTTCGGCTATGCTTTATCGACAAAGGGGAATAACATACAGCTCTTTGTATTTTCAGTACTTTGCTGCAGATACTCTTACTTAGTTTGTGAGTCTGCAAGAATCGATCCGAAGTGTTTTGCTTGGAGTCCTAAATGGCGAGTATTCTTGATTCAGTCAATCAGCGCACACAATTAGTCGGGCAAAACCGGTTAGAGCTGTTGTTATTTCGTCTTGCTGGCCGTCAAAGATTTGGCATTAACGTATTTAAAGTGCGTGAGGTACTACAGTGCCCACCGCTGACGGCGATCCCTAAACGGAATAAATTCGTCCGGGGCATCGCGCATATTCGCGGCCAGACGATTTCAGTGATTGATTTGAGTCTGGCAACTGGCGGAAGACCGATTGAAAACGTCAAAGACAGTTTCATCATCATCGCAGAATACAATCGCTCGGTGCAGGGGTTTTTAGTCAACTCAGTTGAACGCATTATCAACATTAACTGGGAAGCGATCATGCCGCCGCCGAAAGGAACGGGCGGACGCCAGAGTTACCTGACGGCGGTCACTGAAATCGATAAAGAACTGGTTGAGATCATCGACGTTGAGAAAATTCTCGAAGAGATCTCGCCATCACCAACTGCGGTCAGCAATACTTTTGAAACTCAGACGATTCAACAGGATCTGGGAGATCGGATTATTCTGATCGCCGACGATTCTGCTGTTGCGCGTAATCAGGTTAAGCGCGCGCTGGACGGGCTTGGGATTGCGATGCATCTGGTGAAAAATGGCCGTGAGGCGTTAACCTATCTGCAAGAAGTTGCCGCTCAGTGCGAACAGTCCGTGACTGAAAAAGTCGGTTTGCTGATTTCGGATATTGAAATGCCGGATATGGACGGTTACACCCTGACAGCAGAAGTGAGATTAGATCCAAAACTTAAGCCGCTACACGTTATTTTGCACACCTCACTGAGTGGTGTATTCAATCAGCAGATGGTGCAAAAAGTTGGCGCAGACGATTTTATTGCCAAGTTTAACCCGGACGAATTGGCAGAATCTGTGCGTAAATGGCTGCATACTGACTAACCTGCGGAAACTGACGCGTGAATAAAGAGCTGCACGACAGCGAATACAAGATATTCCGGGATTTCCTCGAGCAACAATGTGGCATTGTGCTTGGAGAAAATAAACAGTATCTGGTCAAAAGCCGGCTCGGCCCGTTGATGCTGCGCTTTAATCTTGCCAGTTTGTCAGAGCTGGTGGCAAAAACTTTGAGTCCATTTGAACGTCAGCTGCGCTCTGCTGTGATTGACGCGATGACGACCAATGAAACTTTGTGGTTTCGCGATACTTATCCTTATGAATTGCTGAAAAAACAGATTTTTCCGGAGCTGGAGAAAGACCATCGTAATGTCAAAATTTGGTCTGCTGCGAGTTCGAGTGGCCAGGAACCTTATTCTATTGCGATGACCGGGCTTGAATACCAGCAAAGCCGGCCGTCGGCGTTTGGACTTGGCATTCATATTCTTGGCACCGATATTTCTAACACGATGCTGGAACACTGTCAGCGTGCCGAATATGACGGGCTGGCGTTATCCCGTGGTTTATCGCCGGAGCGCCGCAGCAAATTTTTTGAAGACAGCGGCAATGGCATGATGCGGGTCAAAGATATCGCCCGGCGCAATGTCAGTTTCCGCCATCTGAATTTGCTCGACAGCTACACCTTGCTCGGAAAGTTCGATATTATTTTTTGCCGCAATGTGCTGATTTATTTTTCGCCCGAAGTAAAAGCAAAAATAATCCGCCAGTTTGCGCAGGCGCTGAACCCAAAAGGCTTTTTGGTGTTAGGTGCATCTGAGTCTTTATCCAGTACAAACAATGATTTCGAAATGATCCGCTGCAATCCTGGAATTATTTACCGCCGCAAAGTCTGACCCCTTGCGGTTGTATTCTCAGGCGACTGCCAAAACCCTGCTATAAATCTGACACTTCAATTGGCCCGACTCTTGCTAACAAACTTACAAGGTTTGATGGAGGGTCTGCACATGGCCATTAGTTTTAACAATGCCTTTGGTTTACACGAACAGGGCGCATTATTACGCGAGCGCCGCACTGAGTTGCTGGCAAACAACATCGCCAATGCGGATACACCGGGCTACAAAGCGCAGGATCTGGATTTTCACACTGCGCTGGCGAATGCACAGGCCCGTCAATCGGGTGGTCTGCAGCAATCCGACATCAGACACTTCGACATTTCACCGTCGACCCGGCATGAAGTTTTGTTCCGCAACGTCGAACAAACCGATACCGGCGATGGCAACAGCGTAGATATCCACCGCGAGCGCAATGCATTTAGCCAGAATGCGATGGAATATCAAACATCACTGCAGTTTTTAAACAGCAAAATCAGTGGCTTGAAAAAAGCATTAGGAGGGCAGTGATGAGTCTTTATCGAGTTTTTGATATCGCCGGTACAGGCCTGACGGCTCAGGCCCTGCGGCTCAATACAACGGCAAGTAACATTGCGAACGCAGAAAGTGTCAGCAGTAATCTGGAAACCACCTATCGCGGCCGTCATCCGGTATTTGCTGCTGAATATGATAATGCGCTGTCCGAGCAGGGCGTGGGCGTTAAAGTGCTGGGTGTGGTGGAAAGCGATGCGCCGTTGAATAAGGAATACAATCCGTCACATCCGCTTGCCGATGAAAATGGCTTTATTTATAAGCCGAACGTAAATGTGATGGAGGAAATGGCCAACATGATTTCTGCGTCACGCTCTTATGATGCCAATGTGCAGGTCGCGGACGCAGCCAAACAAATGCTGAGCCGCACTCTGACCCTTGGTCAGCGCTGATAAGGAGTAATTGATGACCACGGTAAGTAATAACACCACCACAGGTAACAGCTACATTGACAGCCTGAAGGGCGACAAAGACGCCGCGAAAAAGAACGATAGCGGTGCCTTAACCCAGTCGGATTTTTTTGCGCTGCTGACCCAGCAACTGGCATTTCAGGACCCAACCAAACCGGTTGAAAACGATCAGATGATCGCCCAAATGACCAGTTTTACCATGGCTGACGGGATCAGTTCCCTCAATACCAATTTTAAAGATTTTGCCGCCAGTATGAATTCGAATCAGGCGCTACAGGCATCAAGCCTGGTTGGGCGCACCGTTCGGGTGAATTCCGATCAGCTGGTGTTTGACGGCACTAACGGCACCTACGGCGCTATTGATGTTCCGGCCAAAACTACAGCTATGAAAGTCAGCATATACGACGCGGCGGGTGCACTGGTTAAAACCAGCACGGTCGCGGAGCCGGATGCCGGCAAATTTGAGCTGGCCTGGGATGGCAGCAATGAAGCCGGAACCAAACAGGCTGCAGGTTTGTACACGATGAAAATCGACGCCACTGTGGATGGTAAAAACCAAAGCCTGGTGACGTCAAGTTATGTGCCGGTAGCCAGTGTGACACTCGGGTCTTCTACGGCAGATATGAAACTGAACTTATTGGGTCTTGGCGCCAAAAAAATGTCAGATCTGTTAGAAATTGCAGCAGGCTGATGCCTGACTATCGAGGTGAACTATGAGTTTTAATATTGCATTAAGTGGTCTGGCTGCGGCTCAGAAAGACTTGGATACCACGGCGAATAACATTGCCAACGTTAACACCACTGGTTTTAAAGAATCCCGTGCTGAATTTGCCGACGTGTATGCCGGCTCCATTTTTTCACCTGGCCGTACCAAAGTCGGTGATGGTGTGACAACGGCGCAAGTGGCTCAGCAATTTAGTCAGGGGGCGTTAAAATTTACCAGTAACTCGTTGGATTTAGCCATTACCGGCGACGGCTTTTTCGCGACGACGCCGGATTTAGCCTCACGTGATATGAGTTTCACCCGGGCTGGTGCGTTTAAGCTGAATAAAGACAACTTTATTGTCGACAGTAACGGCAATTTACTGCAGGGCTTTCCGGTCGACGCTTCAACCGGTGTAACCAGTTCAATCAGCTTAAGTACGACCAAACCAATTCAGATTCCAAGCACTGCAGGTGCACCGCGCTCGACACAAAACGTTTATCTGACAATGAACTTAGATGCGAAGCAGATGCCAGTCGCGTCGCCATTACCAACATTTGATCCGACCAACAAAGCGACTTACAACAGCGGAGCTATTACATCAACGACTGTTTATGACAGCCTGGGTTCACCCCACGTCGTGCAGTTGTATTTCCGTCGTGCTGATCCGGCAACCGTCAACAACTGGGAAGCCTACGCGGTATTTGATGACAATACGGCAACTGCTGCGACTGCTACAGCAACCAATGGCCAGTACTTTGGACCTGTGACGCTGGATTTTGATTCAAATGGTAATCCTATTACGATGCCGGATTTAGTTCTGCCCCAAGCGACATTAAACACAGCCGCTTACCTGACCAACGGTGCGCAGTTTACCTCTAACCTGACGATCAACTTCGCCAACCAAACCGGTACTATTCAGCCAACACAATATGACGGCAAGTTTGAGTTGGTATCCATCAGTCAGGATGGTACGACTGTTGGTCGTTTGACCAGCATTGATATTGATGCCGCCGGTAAAGTGATGGCCAGTTACAGTAATGGTGCCCAGACCTATTTGTCGCAGATTGCGATGGTTAAATTTGCCAACCCGCAAGGCATGACCCAAATCGGTAATACATCGTGGAAACAAAGTTTGCGTTCCGGCGAACCATTGCCTGGAGAAGCCAATACCGGCACCTTTGGTGCCATCAATTCTTCGGCCTTAGAAAACTCCAACGTCAATCTAACTAACGAGTTAGTGGATTTGATTGCCGCCCAGCGTAACTTCCAGGCCAACTCGCGGGCGCTCGAAGTCAACAGTTCCTTGCAGCAGACTGTACTGCAAATCCGCTAAGGTTCTGCTTGACGAAAAAACCACCTTCGGGTGGTTTTTTTATGCCCGAAGCGCGGCAACTGACTGCCGCCGTGACTGCAGCATTTCTGACTGTGATTTATTGGCACCATCCTTGCTTTACCAGCTTAGAACACAAGGGGGATCACTATGGATCGCATGGTTTACATCGCAATGACAGGCGCAAAAGAGAACATGAATGCGCTGTCGGTGCGGGCCAACAACCTGGCCAATGCCAATACTGTCGGGTTTAAAGCTGATTTAGCACAGGCGCGGGCGATGCAGGCGTTTGGTGACGGCCAGCCGACCCGGGTGTTTGCCCTGACCGAAATGCCAAGTCAGAATTTTGACGCGGGTGAAATTAAGATCACACAAAACGAGCTGGATGTGGCTATCCAAGGCGATGGCTGGTTTGCCGTCGAGGATGGCGAGGGCAGTGAAGCCTACACCCGCGCCGGTAATCTGCAGATTAGCCCGGAAGGTTTTTTACAGACCTCTTCCGGTCTCAATGTGTTGGGTGAAGGCGGACCTATTGAAGTGCCACAGCCACTCAGCAAAATTGAAATCACCAAAGATGGTGGCGTCAATGTGCTGCCGCGCGGTGCACCGGCCACGGCGATGGTTGAAGTGGCCAGGATTAAACTGGTGAAGCCGGAAAATCAGGACATGTTTAAAGGCAACGACGGTTTATTCCGCCGCAAAGACGGTGAGCCGGCTGAATTAGACCCGACGGTTAATTTGCTGAGTGGGGCTGTCGAAGGCAGCAACGTGAATGCCGTCGCCGAAATGACTTATATGATCAACCTGCAGCGCCAATATGAGTTGCAGGTCAAAATGATGAAGACGGCCGAAGATATGGACCGTCAACATAATCAGGTACTTCGTATCATCTAGAGCCTAAGGCTCAGGAGGACTCTATGCATCCGGCACTTTGGATCAGTAAAACCGGCTTAGACGCCAAACAGCGCGACATTTCGGTGATCTCTAACAATCTGGCTAACGCCAGTACGGTGGGCTACAAAAAGAGCCGGGCTGTATTTGAGGATTTGTTGTATCAGAACATCAACCAACCTGGCGGGCGTTCGTCACAGAACTCAGAACTGCCCAACGGCCTGATGATTGGCGCCGGGACTAAAGTGGTGGCAACACAGAAAAACTTTAGCCAGGGCAATCATATGACGACCGACAATGCGCTGGACGTGATGATCCAGGGCCCGGGCTTTTTTGAAGTGCTGATGCCGGATGGCACCATTTCGTATTCGCGCAATGGCCAGTTCACCACCGACAGCGAAGGCAATCTGGTGACCTCAGGTGCCGGTTATCAAATCCAGCCGACTATTACGATTCCGCCGGAAGCGACCGAAATTACCATTTCTCAGGATGGCGAAGTGTCGGTGAAAATCCCTGGTCAGGTGGAAAATGCGGTGCTTGGCCAGTTGACGGTGACGAACTTCATTAACCCGGCCGGGCTTGAACCTATCGGCCAGAACCTGTTTAAACAAACCGGCGCCAGCGGCGACCCGGTGCAGGGTGTGCCAGGGCTTGAAGGCATCGGTTTTATTGTACAGGGTGCCTTAGAAGCCTCAAACGTCAATGTGACGGAAGAACTGGTCGGCCTGATTGAAAGTCAGCGGGTCTACGAGATGAACTCTAAAGTGATTTCAGCCGTGGATCAGATGCTGAGCTTTGCTATCCAGCAGCTTTAAGTGGTGGAGGTTGTTATGCGGCAGTTATGGCTGGTTGTATTGTGCTGTTGGCTTACTTCTTGTGCGACTTATGTACCGGAAGCCTTTCCGGATGATCCGGCATTTGCACCTTTACCGCCGGAGCCTGCGGCAAAACCGGTATTAAATACCGGCTCTTTGTATGCCAATGGCCTGTCAAACGGCTTGTACTCAGATAATAAAGCCCGCCGGGAGGGCGATATTATTACCGTGGTGCTGAAAGAAAATACTCAGGCGTCAAAAAAAGCTAAAACTGAATTTGGCAAAGACGCCAGTAATTCGATTGACCCAATGATAGGTTTGGGCGGTCGTAATGTGTCGGTGGCCGGTAACACGCTGCAGCTTGGCGTCAATTCCAGCAGCGAGTTTAAAGGCGATTCTAAGGCTGACCAGAGTAACAGCCTGGTGGGCGATATTTCAGTCAACGTATTGCGGGTGATGGCCAATGGCAATCTGGTGATCCGTGGCGAAAAATGGCTGACGCTCAATACCGGCAAAGAATATATCCGGCTGACCGGTGTGATCCGGCCAGAAGATGTGGATTCGCGCAATACCGTGGAATCGACCAAAATTGCCAATGCCCGCATCGAATACAGCGGGACTGGTGCAACACATGGCGGGCAAGGCCCAGGCTGGCTGACGCGGTTTTTCTCCAGCGCGTTATGGCCATTCTGAGCAAGGGGGATCTGATGAACAAGTGCTTGCTGATGTTGACTCTGTGGCTGTTTTGTACCAGCGCACAGGCGGCGCGGGTCAAAGATGTCGCCAGTGTCGAAGGGGTGCGGCATAACCAGCTGGTCGGTTATGGCCTGGTGGTGGGCTTGCCGGGCACCGGCGAGCAGAGCCCGTTCACGGAGCAGAGCTTTAAAACCATGCTGGCGAATTTTGGTATTAATTTACCGGCCGGCATGAAAGCACAGATCAAAAACGTAGCGGCAGTGGCTGTGACCGCAGAGCTGCCACCTTTTGCCAAGCCAGGTCAGAATCTGGATATCACAGTAGCCTCAGTCGGCAGCTCCAAAGGCTTACGCGGCGGTCAGTTGTTGCAGACCTTCTTAAAAGGCCTCGATGGCCAGGTGTATGCGGTGGCGCAGGGCAGCCTGATCGTCTCCGGCCTTGGCGCTGAAGGTGCCGACGGTTCACAAGTTGTAGTGAACACACCAACTGTTGGCCGTATTCCAAACGGTGCCACGGTTGAGCGCGAAGTGCCAACGCCATTTTCGCAAGGCGATTACATCACCTTTAACCTCAATCGCGGCGATTTCACCACAGCCAAAAATCTGACGGCGGCCATTAATCAGTTTATCGGTCCCGAAACGGCCCGCACGCTGGACGCGCGTTCGGTGCAGGTGCGCGCGCCACGGGACATCGACCAGCGCGTGTCATATTTGTCGACGCTGGAAAACCTGAGTTTTGAACCGGCCTCTGATGCCGCCAAAATCATTATTAATTCCAGAACTGGCACTATTGTCATTGGCAAAGACGTCCGGCTGTTTCCGGCGGCTATTACCCATGGTGGCATGACAGTCACCATTGCCGAGAATCCGACCGTAGTGCAACCCAATGCTCTGGCGGGCGGTCAGACGGCTGTTGAGCAAAATACCATTATCGATGTCCGGCCAGATAAATCGCGGATGTTTAAATTCGACCCGGGCACGACGCTCGACGAGCTGGTGCAGACCGTCAATGCAGTTGGCGCCGCGCCGGGAGACCTGATGGCCATTCTCGAAGCATTAAAAGAAGCCGGTGCTATCCATGGCGAGCTGGTGGTGATTTAAATGGCAGCGCCGCAAGTGGATGTGTCCTACCACGACCTTTCCAGCCTGAACGATATCCGGGCTTTGGCCAGCAAGGATAAAGCCGGTGCTGTGCGTCAGGCGGCGCAACAATTTGAATCGGTGTTTATGGGTATGCTGATGTCGAGCATGCGCAAAGCCAATCAGACCTTTGAAGAAGACAATCCGTTGAACAGCCAGGCCACCGGTTTTTATCGGGATATGTATGACAATCAGCTGACCGCAGAACTGTCGAAAAAGGGCACGCTTGGCTTGGCTGACCTGATGGTGCAGCAATTGGCACCTGAAGCTTCGCGCAGTAAAGCGGCCAGTCAGGTGTCGGCGCCAAATCGCTTTTCGCCGCGCCAGGAACTGGCCTTACCGCTGGAGAAAGTCATACACGCCAGAGTGTTACCTCAGCACAAAGCGATGCAGCTGGACGCTGAACGCATTGTCATGCCGGTATCGCGGCCACATGCGGTCACTGGCGGTGCTGCGGTGCAGTCATTGCCGGCAGAATCAGTACAGACGATGACGGGAGCTGCGCTAAGTACTGTACGCCAGTTAGGGGCTGAAGTGGTGGTCGGTCAGCAGACCGCGGTCGCGTCTGACAAGGTCGCGGTTGCGGCTATGCCGCGTCCGCAGCCTGTGTCGGCGGAAACCGCCGCTGTTGCAGCGGCTGATCCGCTCGCCACTATGGCCGGACCGGAAGCGGCCTTTGTCCGGCGGATCTTGCCAGCGGCACAGCAAGCCGCCCGGCAGCTTGGGCTGGAGCCATTGGCGTTGGTGGCGCAAGCTGCGCTGGAGACCGGTTGGGGGCAGCGGATGTTTAAAGCCGCAGATGGTCGTGAAAGTCAGAATTTATTTGGCATTAAAGCGCATAGTGAATGGCAGGGCGACGTGGCTGTGGTGGATACGCTGGAATACCGTCAGGGTGTGGCGCGCCAGGAAAAAGCCAAATTCCGCGTGTATCAGGATGTGCAGGAAAGCCTGCAGGATTACGTCGATTTCATCCGCCAGCAACCGCGTTATCAGGAGGCATTGTCGGTCAGTCATGACACTGCCAACTATTTTCAGCAGTTACAGGCGGCTGGTTATGCCACAGATCCAAATTATGCCCAGAAAATTTTACAGGTGATGAATGGTTCCGTGCTTAAAGAGGTACGGAATTTGCTGAAAAATTCGGGTCAAACAGTGTTGTGATCGGGCGAAACGCCTTTGCAGGAGTAAACCATGGCTGATAATTTATTAACGATAGGCACATCCGGTGTACTGGCCAGTACCGGCTTGCTGAACACTACCGGTAATAACATCAGTAATCTCAACAGCAAAGGTTATGTGCGCCAGCGCACTGAATATGAGTCCGGTATTCTTGGGCTCGGCGTCGGGCGCGGCAATACTGAACGGCTGGTCAACGAATTTTCGCTGTCACAATTGCGCCGTGATACCTCAGCCCTGAGTTACAACCAGCAGTTTCTGACCGAAGCCAGCCGTATTGATACCTTGTTTTCCAATACCTCAAACAGTATCTCTACCGGTATTTCTGATTTATTTAAACAGCTGCAAGGCGCCAATAACGACCCGGCGAATACCTCATCTCGCCAGTTGGTGATGGGGAGTACGCAGACGTTAATCAGTAAATTCAACACTTTATCCAGTATTGTACTGGAACAGCGCACCTCAATTAACCAACAGCTGGATAATCTGGTTTCGGCCGCGAACTCGCAAATCAACACTATTGCGGAAATGAACAAACAGATTTCCGCTTATGGCAGCGGCATCAATACACCGGTGCCAATGGATTTATTGGATAAACGTGACGAAGCACTACGTCAGCTGTCGGAGCTGGTTGAGATCAGTACACTCGATGCGCAAAACGGTGAAAAGCTGGTGTTTTTAAATACCGGCCAGTCAGTCGTGCTGGAGCATGGTAAATTCAGCTTGATGAGTGCGGTGGGAAATCCCGATCCACAGCGTAAAACTTTGCAGCTGCAACTGGATTACAACAGCAATATCATTGGTGAAGTGGAAAGCCAGACTCTGGGCGGCAAGATTGGTGGCTTGCTGGAGTTTCGCGCTCAGTTACTGGAGCCGACCCAAAATAAACTTGGTCAGCTGGCACTTGGGCTGGCGGATGCCTTTAATACCCAGAATAAACTCGGCATGGATGGCAATGGCCAATTGGGCAAGGCTATTTTTGGCACTGGGACTTTTGGTGGTTATCCGATGACGACCAATACAGGTGCTGGTGTCGTCACTGCCACTGTCGAAGCCGGCAAAGGTAAAGACATTCCGCCCAATGACTTATTGGTCACTTTTACCGCGCCAAACCAGTTTAAACTGGAAACGCTGGATGAACGCGGCAAAGTGATAGCGGGCTCAGCGGTGACACAGACCATCACCGCTTACCCTGCAGTATTTAACAGCAGCAACGTACCGGGTAATTTCCTCAATGGCTACGAAATCCGGCTGGACAATACGGCCGGTGCTTTTGGCAATGGCGACCAGTTTGTGTTAAAGCCTCTGAGTACCGCCGCACAGAGTATTTCTTTGCTGAACAGCCGTCCGGAAGATCTGGCTTTGGCTTCGCCACTGCGCGGGGAGTTTAATGTCAATAATCTGGGCAATGCCAAAATTGGCACTATCAGTGTCACCAATACAAATCCGGCATCATCGCAGTTTACCGCGCCAGGCGATGTGAACGGCGAGCCATTTAACATCACCTATATTGGCGGTGATCGCTTTGAGATCCGCAACAGTGGCAACACATTGTTGGGGACCACGGCGGTGATGACGGGCGGCAATTACACCAATCTGTTTGCCTCCGCCGGTCTTGCCAACTATGGCTTTGATATGTCGATGACCGGGGTGCCAAAAAACGGTGACACCTTTACCCTGAGTTATAACACCGGCGGGCAGAAAGATAACCGTAATGGCCTGGCGCTGGCGCAGCTGCAGGAAAAAGAAATTATCAGAAAAAATGCAGTTGCGGTGACAGGTGCCGATAACCAGATGAGTCTGAACGAAGGTTATGGTGTAATGGTTGGCTCTATTGGTGAAAAAACCAGCCAGGTGAAAATCGCCACGGATTCGTCAAAGGCCTTATTGGCGCAGTCTCAGTCCTGGTACGAATCGATTTCCGGGGTGAATCTGGATGAGGAAGCGGCGAATTTAATTCGCTTCCAGCAGTCTTATGCCGCGGCGGCTAAGATTATTTCCACATCCCAAACTATTTTTGACACATTGTTGTCGGCGGCGAGGTAGTAACAGATGCGACTTTCTTTTAATCAGAAATATCAGATCAATCTGAATGCAATCCTCAACGCTCAGGAAAAGCTGCAAAACGCCAGCGCCAAACTGGAAAAACAAACCAAAATCCTCAGTCCATCCGACGACCCGGCCGGTTCGGCGCGTGTGGTGGCACTGGACCAGCAAATTTCTCAGGTTGGTCAATACCAGAATAACAGTGTGTTACTGAAAAACAGTCTGAGTATCGAAGAAACCGTATTGTCCAGTCTCAGAACGTCCAGCGATCAGGCGCGCAGTCTGGTGGTGTCACTGGGGAACGGTACCTATTCACAACAGGATCGCAGTGCGATCGCCAAGCAGCTGGATAATATCAAAACTCAGATGTTTGATTTGATGAATCAGAAAGATGCCGCTGGTGGTTATCTGTTTTCCGGTTTTCAGCAGGAAACACAGCCCTACAGCTTTAACCAGACCACCGGGCTTTATGAATTTAAAGGCGATGAAGGGCAAAAGGCGCTGCAGGTGTCGCCAACTGTGACTATTTCCAGTAATGACAGCGGCAAAGTTCTGTTTGAAGATGTCAACGCCCGTTTCAAGACCACAACAGCGACAGTTGCCGGTGGCCTGACCAATGGCGCCATCAGTGTGCAGAACCAGTCGGTGTTTGATGATTTTTATCGGCAGAATTATGACGCCCAGACGCCGGCGAACAATAATTATCGGCTGGTCGTTGATGGCGCCAACAATTACGAGATCCGGCGCAATGGTGTCAGCCTGTCACCGCCTGTCACTGGCGCTTATACCTCAGGCCAGGCCGTCAGTTTCCAGGGCCTGAGTCTGCAGACACAGGGCGCCGGCCCTGGCCAGCTGGACTTCACGCTGCAGGCCCCTGAGAAGAAAAATGTGCTGAATACGTTGCAGGAGCTGATTAACTCCGTGGAGAAAAATCAGGTGATTGGCGCGCCTCTGGCGGAGGCCATTGCAGATGCGCTGGTGCAAATTGACAATGCCACCCTGAAAATAGACGCCGGCGTTTCCGGTATTGGCGGACGGCAGAATGTGCTCGACAGTGTTTTTGAAGGCAATGAAGACCTGCAGATTAGCAATAAAGCATTTCGGGCTCAAATCTATGAGGTCGACTATGCCGAAGCATTAACAGAGCTGACGAAGCAAGAAACCGCATTGCAGGCCGTTCAAAACACCTTCCAGCGTGTGACCAGTACCAGTCTGTTTGACTATATCCGCTAAGATAACCGCCTTAAAAGGTTTTTGCGCCGGCTGTTGCCGGCGCGCCCACGAATGCTTTGCCGGTAATTTTGCCTGCTGTTTCCCTTCAGTCGCTTGCAGTGGCAAACATTTGCCATGACCTCACAGGTTTTGTCAGAGAAATAGTCCGTTTATCAGTGTTCTGACAATCAAATACAAAAAAACATCAGCAAAGTATCAGTTTACTGCCGTTAACGGCAGAGTTTTGCCGCTGCAACTCCCAGATAAAACTGCCGTGCAGGCCTTTAAAATTAAGGGTTTAGCCTAAAATTTATTCAAGTTTTTCCAGTTATGGCCGTTACATAAGTATCAGCAAACAAAATCATAAAATCAGCTGGTGATGTAGCAAAATAACATCAGGAGAAACGTATCATGGCTTTATTCGTCAACACTAACGTCTCGTCGCTGAATGCTCAGCGCCAGCTGATCAACTCAGGTAAATCATTAGATACCGCGTTTCAGCGTTTATCTTCTGGTTTACGCATCAACAGCGCCGCTGACGACGCCGCCGGTCTGCAGATCAGTAACCGTTTAACCAGTCAGATCCAGGGCCTGGATCAGGCCATCCGCAACGCCAATGATGGCATCTCGCTGGCGCAGGTTGCCGAAGGGGCGATGGATGAAATTACCTCAGCATTGCAGCGGATCCGGGTGCTGTCGGTGCAGTCGCAAAACGGTATTAACAGCTCTTCCGACCGCCTGGCTCTGCAAAAAGAAGTGTCGGCACTGAAGGCTGAGATCAGCCGGATCGCCAACACGACTCAGTTTGGTGGCGTCAAAATTCTCGATGGTAAATATTCTTCGACTTTTCTGGTCGGTGCCAACGCCGGACAAAGCATCAGTGTGAACATTTCCCGGGCCGGCGGTGGTTATGGTACTTCTGGTCTGAAGTTGTCGAATATTTCGATTGCGACGCTGGCAGGCGCATCTACAGCTTTAACCGCTATCGACAGCGCCATTAATGCAATTGACGCGAAACGGGCCGACTTAGGTGCGATCCAGAACCGTTTCCAGTCAACTATCCGTAACTTATCGAACATCGTCGAGAATGTGTCCTCTGCGCGCAGCCGTATTCGGGATACTGATTTTGCCAAAGAAACCGCAGAACTGACCCGCTCGCAGATCCTGCAGCAAGCCAGCACCACCATTTTGGCGCAGTCAAATCAGCGACCACAGTCGGCGTTGTCACTGTTACAAGGCTAAATTGACGACTCAGTTGATGAAAAAAGGAGCATTCGCTCCTTTTTTTGTATTTTTTTTCTAAAGTTTTTATTGTTGTTGTCGATACAGCGGATAACGTGAATTTTGTATATTATTGTATATCTTAAAACTGTTTTGTTTTCTAAATTCACTAAAGTTTCCTGAGCTGCCGCCGATACATTAATTAAGCAGGCACACAAATAAAAAAGCCTGCTGAATATAAAACTCAGGAGAAATATCATGGCTTTATTCGTTAACACCAACGTATCATCGTTGAATGCTCAGCGTCAGCTGATCAACTCAGGTAAATCATTAGATACCGCGTTTCAGCGTTTATCTTCCGGCTTACGCATCAACAGCGCCGCTGATGATGCCGCAGGTCTGCAAATCAGTAACCGTTTAACCAGTCAGATCCAAGGCCTGGATCAAGCGATCCGCAACGCCAATGATGGTATCTCGCTGGCGCAGGTTGCTGAAGGTGCGATGGATGAAATTACCACTGCTTTACAGCGGATCCGCGTGCTGTCGGTGCAGTCGCAAAACGGTATTAACAGCTCTTCCGACCGCCTGGCTCTGCAAAAAGAAGTGTCGGCACTGAAGGCTGAGATCAGCCGGATCGCCAACACGACTCAGTTTGGTGGCGTCAAAATTCTCGACGGTAAGTATTCCTCGACCTTCCTGGTTGGTGCTAACGCCGGCCAGAGTATCAGTGTGAATATTTCCCGGACCGGCGGCGGTTATGGCACCTCTGGTTTAAAACTGGCGAATATTTCGATTGCGACGCTGGCGGGCGCATCCACAGCCTTGACCGCTATCGACAGTGCCATTAATGCAATTGACGCGAAGCGGGCCGATTTAGGTGCTATTCAGAACCGTTTCCAGTCAACTATCCGTAACTTGTCGAATATTGTTGAAAACGTCTCGTCAGCACGCAGTCGCATCCGGGACACTGATTTTGCCAAGGAAACCGCTGAACTGACCCGCGCGCAGATCCTGCAACAGGCCAGTACCACCATTCTGGCGCAGTCGAATCAGCGGCCACAGTCAGCACTGTCTTTATTACAAGGTTAATATATAAACAATAATACAAACGTACCGATTTGATACAACTCCTGAGCTTTTGCTCATTGGCCATACATTATTGTGTGGCCTTTTTTATTTGCGATTAAATTAATTATCAAAATATTGAATAAAACAGCTAAAGAATATTGTTCCTCTTCCGATAAATATATTGAGCGAGTTAAATAATATAAAGAAGTCTCGCGTCATCAATCATAAGTTCAGGAGAAAGAACCATGGCTTTATTTGTCAATACCAATGTGTCGGCGTTAAACGCCCAACGTCAACTGATTAACTCAGGAAAAAGTCTGGACGTATCCTTCCAGCGTTTATCCTCTGGCTTTCGCATCAACAGTGCGGCGGATGACGCTGCAGGTCTGCAGATCAGTAACCGCTTAACCAGCCAAATCCAGGGCCTGGATCAGGCCATCCGCAATGCCAATGACGGGATTTCATTATCTCAGGTTGCTGAAGGGGCGATGGATGAAATCACCACCGCTTTGCAGCGGATCCGGGTGCTGTCTGTGCAATCGCAAAACGGTATCAATAGCTCAGGCGACCGCCTGGCTCTGCAAAAAGAAGTGTCCGCGTTAAAAACCGAGATTAGCCGTATCGCCACTACGACGCAGTTTGGGGGCGTGAAACTACTCGACGGTAAGTATTCATCAACCTTCCTGGTTGGCGCGAATGCGGGTCAGAACATCAGTGTCAATATTTCGCGGGCCGGCGGTGGTTATGGCACTTCCGGGCTGAAACTGTCGACTTTGTCAATTGCAACCTTAAGCGGGGCTTCTGCCGCGCTGACTGCAATCGACAGTGCCATTACGGTCATCGACTCCAAACGGGCTGACCTTGGTGCGATTCAAAACCGCTTTCAGGCCACTATCCGCAACTTATCTAACATCGTGGAAAACGTCTCTTCTGCACGCAGCCGGATCAAAGATACCGACTTCGCCAAGGAAACTGCAGAGCTGACCCGTTCGCAAATTCTGCAACAGGCCAGTACCACGATTTTGTCACAGGCCAACCAAAGACCGCAGTCCGCGTTATCGCTGCTGCAGGGCTAAGGCTGAGCTGAACCGGGGGCGCGCGGCGCCCCGCTGAATACCATGCGGTCTGGAGTCTTCCTGCATTTAACGACCAGACCATGACAATGACTTATGACACTGCAGCCCAAACACACAACGGCGGCACCTGTCGAAGAAAAGAGGACGGCTTATATGGCTACGTATTACACAACCGGAGGATGACGCTATGTCATTATATGTAAACACTAACGTTTCAGCGTTAAATGCTCAGCGTCAGCTGATTAACTCAGGCAATTCACTGGACACTTCGTTTAAACGTTTGTCATCAGGTTTTCGTATTAACAGCGCGGCCGATGACGCAGCGGGCCTGCAAATCAGTAACCGCTTAACCAGTCAGATCCAGGGTTTGGATCAGGCCATCCGAAACGCCAATGATGGTATTTCGCTGGCACAAACGGCTGAAGGTGCCATGGATGAAATTACCACGGCATTGCAACGGATCCGTACGCTGGCTGTGCAATCTCAGAACGGGATTAACAACTCAGCTGACCGGGCTGCGCTGCAAAAAGAAGTATCGGCGCTGAAAGTGGAAATTAGCCGGATTGCGACGACGACACAGTTTGGTGGTGTCGAATTGCTGAAAGGCAATTACTCTTCAAAATTTTTGGTGGGTGCTAACGCAAATCAGAATATTAGCGTGAACTTATCAAGAACGGGGGGTTTTGGTGCATCTAGCTTAGTGGGTGCGCTGTCGATTGCGACGGTAGCCGGGGCTTCCACTGCCTTGACGAAGATTGACAGTGCAATTAAAGCGATTGATGGGAAAAGGGCAGATTTGGGTGCGCTGCAAAACCGCTTCCAGTCTACTATCCGTAACCTGAGTAATATCGTCGAAAACGTGTCTTCTGCACGTAGCCGGATCCGGGATACTGATTTCGCTAAAGAAACAGCTGAACTGACCCGCTCGCAGATCCTGCAACAGGCCAGTACTACTATCCTGTCACAGGCAAATCAGCGTCCGCAGTCGGCATTGTCACTGCTCGGTTAATCCGGCAGCTGACGACTGCAGAGATGCTTCAGGGATGAACGCCCCTGTCCGGTTACCGGGCAGGGGCGCTCTTATTTGTGCCACTCCAATCCTCAGCGACTCCGCCTTAAACTTCCCCCTCAACCAGAAAGTCAGCCTTGAGCCAGGTCATGCAGGCTTATTTGCTGAGTCTGCAAAGATTTGCCGGATACGGCGGTCTGGATGTTGAACTGCATGTTGTGTTTATGCCGTCTATCTGTGATAAATCGGCAGGCGTGCAAAAAATTACCTCTCGTATCTTATTGATAAATATGAAAATTGCAATTAATTGCCTGAAAATGGAAAAAAATTGCCTTTTTTTCCTAAAGTCCTGAAAGTTGTTGCCGATATCCCAGTTAAGCCAAATTGCAGTTTGGCGAAAATTGCGGGAATCCGCTTAATCAAGAAGTCGCCGACGGTTTGCAGACCTGACCCGACTTTTAAGGAGTGACTTATGGCTTTAGCAGTAAACACCAACGTATCGGCGCTGAACGCTCAGCGGCAGTTGTTAACTTCAGGTACAGCTCTGGATACAGCGTACAAACGCCTGTCTTCAGGTTTCCGTATCAACAGCGCGGCGGACGATGCCGCGGGTTTGCAAATCAGCAACCGTTTAACCTCACAGGTCAACGGTCTGAATCAGGCGATCAGTAACGCGAACGACGGCATCTCGTTATCGCAGGTTGCTGAAGGTGCATTGGATGAGATCACTAACTCATTGCAACGTATTCGCACGCTGGCTGTGCAATCCCAAAACGGTATCAACAATTCTTCAGACCGTGCCGCATTGCAAAAAGAAGTGTCTGCACTGCGTCTGGAAATCAGCCGTATTGCACAGAACACCCAGTTCGGGGGCGTGGATATCCTCAAAGGTGGGTATTCTGCCAAGTTCCTGGTTGGTGCAAACGCAAACCAGACCATCAGCGTGAACTTGTCCCGTTCTGGTGGTTATGGCGCATCAGGCCTGAGTCTGGGAACCCTGACTATCGCTACTGTTGCTGGTGCTTCAACTGCTCTTGCCAGTATCGACAGCGCCATCAAAACGATTGACAGTAAACGTGCGGACCTGGGTGCGCTGCAAAACCGCTTCCAGTCGACTATCCGTAACTTGAGCAACGTTGTTGAAAACGTATCTGCTGCACGCAGCCGGATCCGCGATACTGACTTTGCGAAAGAAACTGCCGAATTAACCCGGGCACAAATTTTGCAACAAGCGAGTACTACAGTGCTGGCGCAGGCTAACACTCGTCCGCAATCTGCATTATCCTTATTGGGTTAATTCTGACATTGACCAGCACGGCGGGACTGTCATTCAAGTTCCTGCCAGGCTGGCCGATAAGAGGTGACAGATGATGAACTCAGTCGAAGGCAGCGCTGCAGCATTAAAAGTGCAGCGCAGTGTGCCGCCAGCACAGGATGTGGCAGTGGCCGACAAAGAGGTCAGAAATGCAACCCGAGTGCCTCAGGACCCAGCAGCGCTGCAGTCTGAGGATGCCGCGTTGACAAAAGCTCAGCCGGCACCGACTGCTGCTGAACTGGGTGGTGCGGTAGAAAGCATTAACCAGTTTGTAAATGCACAGATGCGCACACTGAATTTTTCAGTGGATGAAAACTCCGGGAAAGCCGTGGTGAAAGTCATCGACTTTGAAACCAAAGATGTAATTCGGCAAATCCCTGGTGAAGAAGTGCTGAAAATGGCAAGTGCAATCAAAAAGTTGCAGGATGATCTCGGATCAGCAACCGGTTTGCTGATCAATAGTAAAGTGTAATACAGCGAGGAGAAATCATGGCAATTCGTGCCCTCGGGTCGGCCTCAGGCTTAGATCTGGAAAGTTTGGTCACACAATTAGTAAAAGCTGAACGGATGACGAAAGAAGCCCGTCTGGATGATACTAAAAAAAGCCTGGATTCCTCCTTGTCTGGCTACGGTAAACTGAAATCGGCAATGTCCAAGTTTCAGGATGCAGTAAAGGCGTTGAGTCTGAATAATCTCAACGCCCGTACTGCCACCGTAAAACAACCCACAGATACTAAAACTTACCTGGAAGCTACTGCCAAAACCACGGCAGCTCCAGGTGTGTTTGACATGAAAGTAAAGACGCTGGCATCCGGCAGCCGGGTGGAAAGTGCGGATCTGGCGTTTGCGTCCTCTGCCAGTGTGGTGAGCACCACGGCTGGAGAACTCACGTTTGGCGCCGGTTCTAAGACGTTTAAAATTAATGTTACGGCGAACATGACGCTGGATGCACTCAGGCAGGCTATCAACAGCAATAAAGACAACTTCGGCGTCAGCGCCAATATTATTAATGCCGGCGGCACTGTTGGCACCAAACTGGTGCTGACTTCAAGTGTGACCGGTAATGGCAATCAGCTCAGTATCACCAATAATAATGCGGCCCTGGATGGGATTTCAACAGTGCCAAACAGTGGCGGCACTGCCGGGCTGACTGTGGTAAAACCGGCGACTGATGCCGAGGTGATCATCGACGGTATCAGCACTTTCAGCAAGACCAATACCTTCACCAACGCATTGCAAGATACTGAATTTACAGTACAAAATGTCACGCCGGATGGCAATAACGCCACCTTAACTATTGCAACTGACAAAAAAGGTACTGAAGAGAAGTTGAAGGCATTTGTCGATACCTACAACTCTTTGGTGACAGAAGTCGAAATGTTGACCAAAAACCGGGTGCTGGGCGCTGATGGTAAAACAGTGGTCAGCGAAGGAGGCGCTTTGAACAGCGATCCGACGGTCCGCAGTATGCTGAACATGGTGACCAGCGCGTTAGGCAAGCCGGTCAGTTCTGCCGAACCTGGCTTAAACAACTTGTATTCGTTGGGTATTACCATGACCAACAGCGGACGACTGGAGATTAACGGCACTAAAATTGGCTCATCATCAGGCCGTGAGCGCCTTGATGCGGCATTAAAAGACAATTTTGATGGTATCGCCAAATTGTTTGGTAACAGTGACGGTTTTAATGCAACGATCACCAGTCTGGTGACGCAGTTCACCCAAAGAGGTGGTTTGCTGGATAACAAAGAAACTTCGCTTAAAAATAGTTTGGCAAAAAATACTAAAGATCGTGATGCATACACCCGATATATAGAGAGTTACGAAAACACCTTACGGCAACGTTATGGTGCGCTCGATTCGCAATTAGGTCAGCTGCAAGGCACATCTGCGATGTTAAATTCGCAACTTGCATCATTGTCCAGCATCCGATGAACACAGGAGTTTCACATGAGTTACGGTATCAACGCATATAAATCGGTCGGTGTAAAAAACGACCTGGCGGTCGCTGATCCGCATCGTGTTATTCAACTGTTGATGCAGGGGTCTCTGGAGAATATGGCCAAAGCCCGTGGCTGCATTGAGCGCAAAGATTTTGTCGGCAAATCGCAAACCATGTCAAAAGCCATGAGTATCATCACCGCCCTGCAACATTCACTGGATATGGATGCCGGTGGGGAAGTGTCACAGAATCTGTGGTCGTTGTACGATTTTATGGTGAACCATCTGATGCTGGCCAGCCGCGAGAGCAGTGTGGAGAAAATTGACGATGTTATTGAAATTATGCTGAAAATAAAATCTGCCTGGGATCAGATTTCGGTCAGTGATCGCGAACTTGGCTTCCGTATGCTGGCCGACCGTGATGCCCGGCAGAATCTGGCGTCCGCATGAACAGCATCCTTAGCGATATTGCGCAGCGCAAAGCAGCCATTGAGATGCTGCTGGCGCTGGACGACTATGATGTCAGCGAATTCGCCCAATCCTGGCAACAATATCAAAGTGAACTCGAAACGTTTTGTGCACAGGCAGATGAGTCAGACCGCGCATTCCTTGAAGCTGAGTTACAGTGGGTTCACGCGCGTCAAGCGCAAGTAGCTGCCGAACGGCAGCGCATCGGCGGATTTCTTATAAGCCTGAACGCTGGTCGCAAAGCTATTGATAATTATAACAAATCGTGAGCAGACCTTAAGCCATTACGGCTCCCCCTGTGTACAGTCTGTGTTCGCAGCCTGACGATGATAAAGTTCCGTGCCGACAGTTTAACTTTTGATTTTGTTGCGATTAATGGCATATTGTTTTATTAATTAGTCATGAAAGAGGCTGCTGGCTTGATAGACTACAGACTCATGCACTTAAATTTACCTGACGCTATCGGTATCACACCTAAAACTGCACTTATGCTGCAATTTTCTAATTTCTACCAAGCCGAAGTCATAATGAAAATTATTAAAAGAGCGCTGTCAGAATGTTAAAATATATCAATTTTCAGCTGATGGATGATGAGCAAGCTCAACAGTTGCTGGAAAAACAAATCGCGCCAGCGATAAGTCGTAATATCCGTCAGAACATTGACGCGTTTCGCCAGCACATCCCATCAATGCTCGGCCTGCTTGAAGAACATACGACGCATCAATACTCATTGTTTTGCTCAAAACAAGGCCAGTTAAATATTGTTGATTTTGCAACAGGGCGTGTGTTTTATGGCAGCGATCCACAGACTGAAGTTGCCACTGAAGTGGCATCATTTTGCCAACGGGCACCTTACTTTTTGTTAGATAATGCTGAGGCTCAACCAAGTTGGGACAGCATGCCATTACCGCTTCGAACCGATGTGATCATTATGTTTGGCCTTGGGCTTGGCCTGCAAATTCAGCATTTGTTACAAAGCTGTCGTGTGCGCTATCTCATTGTATATGAACCAGAATTTGATATCCTGAATTGCTCAGTGCAAGCCACAGACTGGCGCGATATTCTTGAAATGGCCGCGATTCAGGGCACGCATGTATTCCTGCAGATTGGAAGTGATGCCAGCAGTTTGCCTGCCGAACTTTCAGAGTTACTTGAACATGATCCTGAGTTAAAGCAGATTTTTGTTTACCGCCATTGTTTCCATCCGATGATGGATGACGTACTGAATTATGTGATGCAGCACTCTGGTCGAAAAAACAAATTGCTGCAGGACAATCATGTGTTTACGCCGTATAGCAAGTTCCAGGATTATGTGTCCGAACGCGCGGCGAATGTGCTTGGTACCATGGCTTTGCCGATATCTGTCGGCGCTGAGAATGATTTGTTCCGCCGTAATATGCAGGCAATTGCCCGTTTTTATCCTGCGGTGCATAAAGAACTGCAAAACCATACACCAAAACACTGGCGCTGTGTCATTGATGCCAGTGGTCAGCCAAACTTATACCATGACAGCCGGCGCGCATTATTTCATCATGATACGGCGGCTGAGTATCAGCAGCTTTACGACTACTTTGTCAGTCACCCATTCAAAGATGACGTTGCTTTGGGTGTGGCGAGTGGCGGTAAGCTGTGGCGCTATGTTCATTTTCGTCACATGATGAAGACCAACCGTCTGCTGGCTACCACGTTAAAGAAGCAGAATAAACTTCCTGACACACTGAATTCTTTGATCGTTTTTGGTGTGGGCTTAGGTCAGCATATTCAATCGTTGACTGAAGCCCATCAGATTAGCAATCTGATGATTTGCGAGCCAAATATCGATTTTTTCTACGCCAGCCTGCAAGTGGTCGACTGGGAGCATATTTTGCTTAAAGCCGATGCTGCGGGACATCGTATATATCTAAACCTTGGTGACAACGGCAGCCATTATTTTAATGACCTGATGGCTCAGTTTTATCAGATCGGTGCTTATTCGGTCGCAGATACTTACATGCTGTGCTCGTACTATAACGTGAGTATGCAAAAAGCGATTAGTGACTTACGAGCTGATTTAAAAGTTGTGCTGGCGCTTGGTGAATACTTTGACCATGCCTATTATGGGATTTCGCATACTTATCACGGCCTTGAAAATGGCTATCGTTTTATGCGTCAGCAGTATACTGGTGCGGTTCGGCCGCCGGCTTTTGAACTTCCGGTGTTTGTGATTGGCAACGGTCCGAGTCTTGACGAGTCCATTCAATATCTGCGCGAGCATCGGGATAATGCAATTGTGGTCAGCTGTGGTACAGCGCTTCGTTCTTTACACGTAAATGGCATTACGCCTGATTTTCATGCCGAGATTGAACAGAACCGTGCCACTTATGACTGGATGATGCAGATCAATGATGCTGAATATTTGAAAAAAATCCGCTTGCTCAGTGTCAACGGCATCCATCCTGATACCGCCGCGTTGTTCCAGGAAGTACTGCTTTGCTTCAAAGAAGGTGAAGCCTCAACATATGTATTCAACAATGGCCTGAAAACGATGGGTTATGAGGCCATGGTGTTGTCTTACGCTTATCCCACCGTGACGAATTTAGTACTGAATTACTTTCTGAAATGGGGTTTTAAGTATTTCTACCTGCATGGTGTCGATCTTGGCTACCACGATGTTAAAAAGCATCATTCCAGCTTTTCGTCATATTATAAAGCTGATGGCACTGAAGTATATGATTATCAGCAACAGCATGGCGGTGGCGCACCAGTTGCCGGTAACTTTGCGGCTCAGGTGTTTACCAAGCCTGAATTTGATGTATCACGTAAGCTGCTCGAACAGGCTATCCGGATGGCCGGACATAAAATTGAGATATATAACTGCAGCAATGGTGTGCGTATTCAAGGTGCTGTAAAACTACTTCCTGAGAATATTCTGTTAGAAGATATCTCGGCGAAGAAAGACAGTCTGATTAATGAACTGATTGAAAATACTTATTATCCGGCAATGACTGGCTGCGGTAAAACAATTCTGGCTGCTTTTGATTTGCAGTTATATCAGGAGTCTATTGCAGAGCTGCAGAATATTTTGGCTGATGATGTGGAAGACCAGGAACAGGCGCGTGCTGTTTTAAATCGCCAGTGGGCATTTTTACGCACCAGAGCTGTGCGGCCAAATGATATTACCTTCTGCCTGTTCCACGGCAGTGCCAATTATTATGCTGGCATCTTAGCGAAGTTAGCGTCTGGTATTGATAAAGACACCCCAATGGTGCTTGAAGCGTTTAATAAGGTACTGACCTTATGGCGCGAGTATCTGGCTGAAGCGAATAATATTTATATCGCCAATCCACTTGCTCTGGACACCACGTCGGTGCAGGTCATGTTTGTCAAACCTGATGATGTCTGAGTTGACCATTAATATTTGCGAAGTGCTGCCGATAACCAGTCATCAATAGTGGCGCAACCTGCACAAGTATTAGGATAAGTTTCATATGAAGTTAAGTGTCATAGTTCCGGCTTATAAAGTTGCGCCATATATCTATGAATGTGTGCTCAGCCTGCTGACTCAGCAAACCAATTTTGCCTTTGAGGTGCTGATTTGTAACGACGCTTCACCAGACAATACACGTCAGGTGCTGGCCTATCTGGAACCCGCCTATCCAAATCTGAAAATACTCGACAATGCGCCAAATCTTGGTTTGGTTGGCACTATGTCACGGTTACTTAATGCGGCCAAAGGTGAATATATTGCCTATCTGGATGGCGACGATCTCGCACTGCCGGGTAAGTTGCAGCTGCAGGCTGATTATTTGGACGCACAGCCTGACTGTAGTCTGGTTTATCATGAATCCGATATGTTCGACACCGTTACCGGCGCCACATTAAAGTTATACAGCCGCGACAATTACAACGCCCGTTATATTCCGCAAAAAGCCGACATCAGCCATCTGGTACGGTACGGCACTGTGTTGCAGGCCAGCAGTATTATGTTTCGTCGCCACGCCCATCTTCAGGACGCGCTGCAACACGGCTGTAAAATCATCTGCGATTTTCCCTGGCACATTATGAATCTCGGTTATCTGGGCGGTACGATGGACCGGCTCGATGCTGTGCTCGGTCGTTATCGGGTACATGGGCAGAGTTTTGGTGGTCAGACGGCACAAAGCAGCGAGCGTCGTTTGCTGGTGACCGAAGAAATCGCCAGAGCATGCCGGCTTGGGCTGCAGTTTGGCCTAGCGCAAGAGCTGGTTACAGCCGGCGTGAATCATGTGTATTTTGCGGCCAGCCTGTATTTTCTAAAGCAAGGACAGCATGCCCTGTTTGGCCAGATGATCGAGCAATCAGCCTGTGATGAGCTGTTTTTCGACCACCGCCATCAACTGGCCTGGCAACACAGAGCCGAACCGGCACGGGTCAAAGCAGAGCTGGGGTTATGAGTGCCGGTGCGCGTTACCAGGCGGTGGTGATTGGTGCCGGTTTATCCGGCGCTGTGATGGCCGAGCGGATGGCCAGTCAGCTCGGCTGGCAGGTACTGGTGCTGGAACAGCGACCGCACCTCGGCGGCAACTGTTATGACGAATATGATGAAGCGGGTGTATTGGTGCATAAATATGGCCCGCACCTGTTTCATACCGACAAACAGCACGTGTGGGATTATTTGTCGCAGTTCACACAATGGCGGCCTTACGAGCACCGTGTGCTGAGCCAGATTGATGGTCAACTGCTGCCTATCCCTTTTAATCTGACCAGCATCCGTCAAAGCTTTGCTGCAGAAAAAGCAGAAGCGATGATAGAGGAACTTATCCGACGCTTCGGCCAAGAGGCGCGGGTACCGATTTTGCAGCTGCGGCAGGAAGACAATCCGCTTTTGCGCCAGCTGGCGGAGTTTATTTATCAGCGCGCTTTTGTCAATTACACCAGCAAACAGTGGGGCGTGGGGCCGGAAGCGATTTCTCCGGCTGTGACGGCGCGGGTTCCGGTGGTCGTCAGCACTGATGATCGTTATTTTACCGACCCCTGGCAAGCCGTGCCGGTCGATGGTTACAGTGCGATGATCGCGCGGATGCTGCGCCAGCCAGGCATTGAACTGCAACTGTGCACGCCGATGGCGAGCCGCTTACGACTGGACCTTGAACAGGCCACTGTGCAGCTCGATGGCAAGCCTTTTGCTGGTCTGTTGGTCTATACCGGCATGATAGACCAATTGTTGCCGGGAGAAGCGCCGTTGCCTTATCGCTCGCTCAAATTCAAGCATCAGCATCTGAATCAGTCACAGTTTCAGCCGGCCACAACGGTGAACTATCCGAACGAAGAAGCGTACACCCGCATCACGGAGTTTAAGCATCTGACCGGTCAGCAACATGCCGGCACCAGTATTGTCTACGAATATCCGTGCGATTATCAGCCGGAGCAAGGACTGGAGCCTTATTATCCGATTTTTACCGACGAAGCACAGCAGCGTTATCAGCAATACCGCGCACGGCTGGCGGCGATGCCACAGCTGCTGGCGTTAGGCCGGTTAGCTGAATACCGCTATTTTGATATGGATGACGCGGTGGATAACGCACTTGAGAGATTTGATGCTCTGCAACAATCAATTTTCCGCAAGGACTTGCCATGATGAGTTTGCCGTCTTTGCCTTGGCCTGAAGGGCGCAAAAACAATATTCAGTTAGTCAGTTTTGATGTCTTTGATACTTTGATTTTTCGCCAGGCCGGAACTCCAGACGATTTTTTTTTACAGTTAGCTGAACAAGCAGCGCAAACAGGTCTGTGGCTGGGCGACGATAACCCCGGTTTTGTTAAGTTACGGCGAAAAGCTGAAGATACCGCAAGACGCGTCCGTTTTTTACAAAGCGGTCATCGGGAAGTGACTCTGGCTGAGATATATAGTCATTGGCCTGCTGTTGAAAGTGCCAAATTGTGCGCACTTGAAACTGAACTGGAGTTATCCGGATGGAGCATCAATCCCGTTGCATTTCATTGGCTGAAAGGAGTATTCGGTGAAGGCAAAAAAATTGCTCTTGTATCGGATATGTATCTTGATTCCCGCCAGATTATATCGTTTATCAAACAACAAATGCCGGCCTTAACACTGGATGTGGTACTTGTATCTGGTGAGATGAAATGCAGTAAACAAGATGGGGGCTTATTTCCCAGGTTGATTGATAGCAGCCATGTCGCAGCGGCCGATATACTTCATATCGGTGACAATCCTGTCACCGACGGTCAGATGGCGCGTGCTGCAGGGCTCCATTGTCTGGTTGTGTCGCCGCCAGAGTACTTTTTGTTATTGACCGGCTATGAGCATCGTTTGGGTGCTCCTCTGCGTGGCGTTGACGCGTTAAGACGGCGCTGGCTATGGCAATTTCCAGAGGAAAGTACTGTATCCCAGCTGGGGGCATTAGTTTATGGTCCCTTTTTATTTTATCTTGCACATTGGCTGAAAAATCGTTGTAAAGAATTGGGCGTCGATACAATATTCTGTCTTCTTCGTGAAGGTGAGGTGATATCCGCGCTATTACAATCACTGAAGTGTCATGGGCTTGAAGTTAAAACTGTTTATATATCCCGACGTTCCAGTTATTTACCTTGTCTCTCAGAGTTTTCGCCTGGGGTATTACACCAGTTAAGCCAACGGCGGGGCTACACTCTTTTTGAATGTATGCAAGATTTAGGACTTGAACTGCCTGTACATTGGCAAGCGCTTGCCTCAACTTGCCTTTCTACTATGGTTGGGACTGAGTTCTGGGACGAGCTGTTGTTAACAGTTGCGGATAAAAAAGATGAGATTCGCACATATTTGCAAGCGCAACGTCAGCAGTTGCTTAGCTATCTGATTGATATTGGTGTCACTAACCGGCCTGGAATCGCATTTTGGGACTGGGGATGTGGTGCGAGTTTGTTTACCAGCCTTGCTGAACTCATGCCGCTGCAACAAGCTAAATTTTTTATGACCTATGCGAGCGCTAAATCAGAGTCGTTTTCTTTACGCCATCATTTAGAAATCTTTATGCCCAGAGACGCGCGCGCACATACGCTGAGCAAATCTCCGGAGCTTTCCGAAGTGTTGTTAAATGGCATTCTTTGTTCTACCCGCGCTTACTGTACAAAAGAAGGGAAGGTACATCCTGAATCAGTGCCTTTGACGAGCATGTCACCGGCTCAGACGATGTTGTTAAACGGCTTCAGACGTGGCGTAGATTCCTTTGCTGCATTAGCTGTCGGAAGCGGTTTTATTCCGGTTATTGATCACAACACACGAAAAGCCGTCGCTACTTTACTGTATCGTCTTATCCGCTATCCACTGTTTTCCGAAGCTGCTTGTCTTGGTCAACTGCCGGTTCCTTTATCATGCGGTGTCACTGCCAAATTGATTGATACAGATGCCGTGACGTTATTTAAGCAACATTATTCAAGAGCAGATGAAGCTTTCACAGATACTAATTTAGGCAGATTAGTCTCTTCTCTGCGTGGTTTTTGGAATGAAGGCACTTTGGCGATGGCGTTTCCAGGTAGCACAGGATTGCTTGGAGAACTCGGGATGAGTGCTGGCGATGATATCGTTGCGCCATTGTTGTTAGCCAAATTGAAGCATAACAATATCAAACAGACCGCAGTGTATGGAGCAGGGGAGTTAGGAACACAAGTTTTAAGGTTATTAAGCGAGCACGGGATCGCGGTGAGCTTGGTGATTGACCGCCGTGCGGCGGCGGGTAGTTTTGAACTTGATGGTTATCCTGTGGTTACGCTTGATGAGGCCTTCAACCGTGGCGAAAGAATATTTGCGGTCGCTTCTAAAGTGTTTGCTGATGAGATTGTTTCTGACATTAAATCTAAGTATCAGGACTATGCACCTATTGTGATTTCTTATCTCAGCGATTGAGTTAAATAATAGGGGTGTTCTGTGCTTTTATAGTGTTAGTGAGTCTGGACGCATTTAAAGTGGAAGATTCACTAATTTGTATGATGGTGTTTGCAATTTCATCAGTGTACATATTTATAGTTTGGGTGGGTTATGAAAGTAAGTATTATTACAGCGACATACAACAGTGCTGAGACGCTCAGGCAGTGTCTTGGAAGTGTTGCAAAACAAACCGCTTTAAATGAAATTGAGCACATTATCATCGATGGGCGTTCATCTGATAACTCGTTGTTGATAGCTTCAGATTTTCCTCATGTAAAGAAAATAATTTCTGCTGAAGACAGAGGTATATTTCATGCTTTTAACCGAGGTGTTGAAATTGCCAGTGGAGATATTATTTATTTTCTTGGAAGTGATGATCTTCTACATGATGATAATGTAATAGCCGATGTGATTTCTTATTTTCATACCTCGGATATAAATTATGTCCTGGCTCGCGTTTTGTGTTTTTTTGATGATTCGGACCAAAAGTGGCTAACCGACTATTTGTTAGATAGAGAAGGCGCTCATCCTTGCCATCAAGGTTTTTTTTGTCGAAAGGCCTTGTTTGAAAAAATTGGTTTTTTTAGCGAGTGTTTCAGGATTGTCGCTGATAGCTTTTTTATGAAGTTTGCGATCGCTAACTTCCACGGACTGCATGTCGACAGAGTCGTCGCTTGCTTCCGTCAGGGCGGTTTAAGCTCAAACATAAATAACCAGAACGTCATACAAAGAGAGCTTCAGGCGATGCGATTGTTGCTGAATGAGGAAAAAGCAAATCGGGAAGCCGAGTTAAGTAATAACATTAATTCCTTGAAGTTATTGATGCAAAAGATGCTGCTTGGTGAAGATGTTTTTTCATTTTATAGAGGCATAAAAGTATCTGTATTTGGAACCAGAGATCTTTCAGTTCTTGTCAGCAAGTTAATGATAAAGTCTGGCGCAGTCGTCACTTGTTTTTTGACATCGACTAAACAGGATATTTCAGAGATCGATGGCATAAAGATAAGCTCCTTATCTGAGGTTAAGAATGATACAGAGTTTGAGCTGGTGCTTAATTGTATTGAAGGGGTGCATGAAGCCGATATTACGGCAAGTATTCAACAAATTTTGCCGGCAGTTAAAGTATTAAGCTGGCGAGAACTATGACGTTGGAAATACTATAATAAATCCTGATAGTAGTGGCGGGTTCCTTTGGTTTCTGAGGTTTTATTGTTCAAAATGGAGCGTTTATGCCTCATGTATTAGTGACAGGTGCAGAAGGTTTTATCGGTTCGCATTTACAAAAGCAAATGGATCGTTGCTGAATCATAACCCGAGCAAGGCCAATTCACGTATAGCCTCATTTATGCCGCAACACGTTTGTGCACCATTTTTGACGCACCAGATGTAATTGTTCAGCATTTCAAGAAACATATCGTTTCGTTCAAACTTGTCATTGGGAAAGGATACCTGATGACCTTCTCTATCTAAAAAAATCAAACTGTTCTGGTGATAGTTCCATTCAAACCGCCCCGAGGTTGTTATAATCGTCATTACATGGACTCTTGGCTTCTGAAGATAATCAATGTGTATGACGCCGGTCATTGCATTTTCAAATTCCACTTGAATATCTGCGATGTCTTCTACATCTATTCCGAGACTGCCAGTTGACTGTGTTAGTACTGTCAGCTTTGTAATCTCGCCGAAAATAAAGCTGAGATAATTCAGAGGATGAATTTGTGTAAGCAACACACCTCCTCCGAGATCTTTCCTTGCGCTGTATCCTTTTTTATAGTCTTCCCATGGATGCCAATCAGGCAAGTATTCTGACCATTGCGCAGATACCCACAAAGGACGCCCATATTTATCTTCCTCTACCACTAAGTTACTTAGTAAGCGAATGTGTGGATGATAACGAAATTGATACGTAACCAAAGTTATCAAATCATTTTCATCCACAGTAGCACTTAATTCCTTTAAGCCTTCTAAGCTGTGGGAGAGAGGCTTTTCAATATACAAATGACATCCGTGCTTGGCAGCTAATAAGGCGGTTTCAACATGCAGAGAGGTTGGGTTAGCAATAATACATACGTCAGGGGAGTGTGAAAGCGCCTCGTTAATATCTGAGAATTTAGGCGTTTCTGCAATGATGTTTTGTACATCGGGATATACACTGTGACCGGTAGAATATAAAATTATATCGTCATATCCCAACTTTTTAAGGTTTTGAAAGTGACGGACGCCTATTGACCCCATACCACAGATTAAAAATTTCATATCAGTTTTTTCTCAGCTTGATGGAAATCCGAGAGGCTGTCGATGTCCACCATATCATCGTGACTTACAACCAAAGGGAATACGTTTTCTCCGCTTACCGAACCGGACAGAAGAGTGGACGCCCTCACCATCTCGAGATCCCCAGTTTGAAAGTATAAATTGGGTAACTTTTGTCGGGGCATGTTGAAGGGTTCTCGCTTTGACTCAACAAACCCTGTCATACTTCCATCTTCTGCGATTGACCAAACTCGATAAGGATGCTCTTTAACTGGAGCTACCGTTCGTACTGAAGTGGCGGCGGGATTATTCGTCAAAATTTCGATGCTTTTTTCTATTAAGTTTGCTGGTCTAAGCGGAGATGTCGGGCGAATAAGTGCCAGAAAATCGTAATAATCTTTATGTTCAATGAAGAAGTCTAAAGCATGCCTCATAAACCCATAGTCTTGACTGTCATCCTCTGCGATATTTTGGGGACGCAAGAATGGCACGCTGGCACCCCAATTCCTGGCAATTTGAGCATACAGTTCGCTGTCTGTTGATACGATAGTATTGGATATTAGAGGACAGCGATTAGCGTATTCAATGGAATACGCTAAAAGTGGTTTGCCTTTAAGTGAACGAATATTTTTATCTGGTAGTGATTTACTGCCAGACCTCGCTGGTATTACAGCCAATATTCTGTGCATTTACTTATTCTCAATAATATGTTTATTCCAGAAGGCTAATTAACTTTGTCTAATTCGCATTGAGACTGGTTAAAAATATGCTGGCTTGGGCCTAAAATTTTTTATTATGCTTTTAGAGCTATTTTCAATTGCAGCAGCCGCTTACACCGAATCATTTAGTTTCGCCAAAGCTATTTTTATACTGTGAACACGACTCCCACTTAATAATAAACAGAGAATGCTTTCACGTTCACGAGCTTTAATCAAAAATGGATGAGTGTGTAAATTTTGTTATTTTTTATCCACGAATTCAACTCCGAAGTGCACCACTCGCTCAATTAGGCCGCCTTGCGTAATTCATCGAATACCAGGGCAGGATTCCACTTTGACCATCTTTTAACGAAAAAATAGTTCTGCACGAAAATCGCCATTCCATGCAGCTGCTCTTCACTTCACTGCCAAACTATCTTTTTCCCGTACGCTGTCTGATGATATTCAGGCAAATGCGATTGAACAATGCCATGCGGGCAGCACCGTCAGGATCGGTAATGTTCACTTGCGACTTCTACGACGGTTTCCCATTGAGCAAACGAATGTTTTTTCAATACACGTTTACTACCATTATGGACGGGGATAACAGTCACAGCATTCATCATAACTCTTTTATTGACCAGAAAACGGTTGAATTTTATTCGGCTCGCTTCTGCCAAACAGCCGTCAACATGCTCCCGGGGAAGGGGACAGAACTTTTGATTTCATCTTTTTTACCCTGAGCAATAGCAACAATATCCTGTTGGATCTGGCTGAAGTCCTCTGTTGGGTTGGCATAGGGGGTCTCTTCATATTGATAGTGGTGCGCGACCGGGACCATCCCAAACTCAGCCAATAATTGTGACAACAACTTGATGGTAAAAAAGTGGATGTGCTCCAGGGGGGTAAGCAGACGCCACTTGTCCCGGTATACGGTGAAATCAAATGAATCGCCCGGGGGGGACGCGGTAATCAACAGGTGCCCCCCAGGTTTGACTAGTTGGCAGCATT
>CALJUX010000008.1 GCA_937978655.1 uncultured Chromatiaceae bacterium | reverse complement strand
AGACTGCTGGCCTGTGGCTGTGACATCGATATTGTCTGTGGCATAAGCGGTAAAATGGTCAGCAGCATCCAGCAGCACCGCATCCACAAGCCCCAGCCGCGTCGCCACCGCCTGCTGGCTTAACACCAGCCGCACGGCCGCATCCTGTTGTAAATAAGCCAGCCGTGCCGGCGGGTAATCCGGGTCCAGCGGCACATAAGCACCGCCGGCTTTGAGGATACCTAAAAGCCCCACCACCATCGCAACCGAACGTTCACAACAAAGCCCGACCAGCACGTCCGGCCCCACACCATGCTCAGCACGCAGGTAATGCGCCAGCTGGTTCGCCTGCTGGTTCAGCGCCTGATAACTCAGCGTCTGCCCTTCAAACTCCAGCGCCACCGCATCCGGCGTGCGCGCCACCTGCTGCTCAAACAGCTGTTGAATACACAGCTCAGTCGGATAAGGCTGTACATTGTTATTCCACTGCTCCAGCCGGCGGATCTCCGCGACATCTAATAACGGCAATGCCGAGATCTGCTGTTGCAGCAACGCCGGCTGGTCCGCCAGCGCCTGCAATAACCGGCACAGGTGGTTTGCCATCGCCGTGATCCGCGGCGCATCAAATATCGCCTGATAATAGGTCCAGTCCATACTGATGCCGCTGTCGTGCAAGGTCACGCCGATCTCCAGCTCAAACTTAGTGCTGACACCGTCGGCACTGAGCGGTGTGATCTGCAGGTCCGGCAGTTGCAATGCCTGCTGCGCCGGCGCATGGCCCAGGCCGTAGTCGGACTGCAGACTCAGCATGATCTGAAACAGCGGGCTGTGCGCACTGCTGCGTGGCACCCGCAACACTTCGACCAGTTGTTCAAACGGCAGGTCTTGCTGCGACAACGCATCCAGATGCACCTGGCGCACTGCGGCAAAATAACTGGCCAGCGCCTGATCCCGGGTGTCCAGCCGCAATACCAGCGTATTGGTGAAAAACCCAATCAGGTTTTCCAGTGCGCTGTGGCGCCGGTTGGCCACAGGTGTACCGATCACAATGTCATGGCTGCCGCTGTGGCGTGACAACACCAGCGCCAGCGCGGCATGAATTAGCATAAACGGAGTCAGCTGCAGTTGTTGCGCCAGTTGTTGCAGGCGCGCGCTGACCTGCAGATCCAGCTGCGCACTGATCAGCCCGGCTGCCGGCGTTTTGAACTCCGGCCTGTTGCGATCGGTTGGGATGCTGTGCAGCACCGGTAACCCGGCCAGCTGCTGCTGCCAATAATCCAGCTGACGGTTCAGCACATCGCCCTGCAGCCAGTCCCGCTGCCACTGCGCATAGTCGGCATACTGCACTTGCAATGGCGCTAATTCCGGCGTCGTGCCGGCCTGATAAGCCTGATACAAAGCGACAAATTCCTGCAGCAGCAATTGCATCGACCAGCCGTCACAGGCGACATGGTGCAGCGTCAGCACCAACACGCCTTCATGCGGTTGCGTTGCCTCAGCGAGCGGCAGGTAACAGACCCGCAGCATAAAATCCTGTTCAAGATCAAAAGGCCGCGCCACTTCAGCTTCAATCTGTTCTGTCAGCTGTGTCGCCGTCACCGGTGCCAGTCGCAGGCGGAAATCGGCCGGGTCCAGCAGGCGCATCTGCAAAGCGCCGCCAGTGTTCACAAACCCGGCAGTGTTCACAAATACAGTGTGCAGCACCTGATGCCGGCGCAGCAGCGCCTGACACACTTGGGTGATCAGTGCCGTGTCGATGTGGCCTTTAAGCCGGCAGATCAGCGGCATATGATATTCCGCCGAACCGCCCTGGATCTGATCAAGCGTATACAGGCGCTGCTGGGCGTAAGATGGCAATAAGATGGCTTGATCTGCCCGCGGCAGCAGGTCTGACGGCGCCTGTGACCCGGCCTGCTCCGTCAGAAAACGGATGATCTGGGTTTTATGCTGCTTAATCTGGGCGGCGATCTCCGCCGTCACCGCGTCAGGTCTGGCTTTGGATTTTAACTGGCCATTTTCCAGATACAGCCTGATGCCGGCCCGCTCCAGATCTATCAACAGATTTATCATATAAGTGTTCGCTCAGAGTTAATCATTACCACGACCTGATGAGGTCCCCACGCCGCCTGTGCTGCTACGGCTACCAGTCCATATCCACCAGAATGTCTTCCTGCTCATCACTGCGGTTACGCAGCTGCAGATATTCAATGTGCGCCGCCTGCTGCGCCAGCACACTGACGGCAAATAAATCACGCAGACTGAACTCCAGCGCAAATTCGCGCCGGATAGCACTCTCCAGCCGTGTCACCAGAATGGAGCTGCCGCCGCTTTGGAAAAAGTCGGCGCTGGTGCTGATCTCAGCTGCCGGCAGCTGCAACAACTGCGCCCACAGCTGCACCAGCTTCTGCTCGACCGGCGTCACCGCCGCAACAAATTCGCAGCTGGTAAAGACCGGCGCCGGCAAGGCCTTTTTGTCAATTTTGCCGTTCGGCGTCAGCGGCCACTGCCGCACTTCGGTAAAACAGCCCGGCAGCATATAAGCCGGCAATGTCTGCAGTAACATCTGGCGCAGCTGCTGCGCCAGCGCAGCGAAAGCGGCAGATGCCTGCCCGGATGCCAGATCGGATACCTGATCGGACTGCTGCGCCGGCCGCACATAAGCCACCAATTGCGCACTGCCGTTTGGTGCCGGCCGGACCAGCACCAGTGCCGAATCGACTTGTGGGCACAACAGCAGCTGCGCTTCAATTTCGCTCAGTTCAATCCGAAAGCCACGCACTTTGACCTGGCTGTCGAGCCGGCCAACAAATGCCAGATTGCCATCCTCCAGCCAGCGCACCAGATCTCCGGTTTTATACAAGCGCTGCTGCAGCTGCGGGTGCCAGATAAACTTGTCGGCGCTTAGTTCTGGCTGGCGGTGATAACCGCGGGCCAGGCCATCACCGCCGATATATAACTCGCCACAGATGCCCTCTGGCAACAACGCTTGCTGCGCATCAAGAACATGCAGGCTGACATTGTCCAGCGGCCGGCCAATCGAAATTTTCTGACCCGGCCACAACCGGGTGTAACTGGCGCAAACCGACGTTTCGGTCGGGCCATAGGCATTAAAAAACGGATACTGCGCCGCCCATAACGCCATCAGCTCGGCATCACAGGCTTCGCCGGCGACAATTAACGCCTGTAGCGCCAGATCGCCGCGCCACGGCATCAGCGCCAGAAACGCCGGCGGCAAGGTGACATGGCTGATTTGCTGATCTGCCAGCAAATCGCACAGCAGCTCCGGCGACAGCCTGGTGCTGCTGTCCGCGATCACCAGGGTCGCACCGTTTAACAGCGCCATCGCATATTCCCAGGTGCCGGCGTCAAAACTCATCGAGGCAAAATGCAGCACCCGGCTGTGTTGATCAATGGCAAAAGTTTTGCGTTGATTCAGCGCCAGATTGATGATGCCGCGATGTTCCAGCAACACGCCTTTTGGCTGACCGGTCGACCCCGAGGTATAAATGGCATAGGCCAGATCCGAAGCCTGCAACGCACCCGGCGCCAGCACGACATTGTCCGTGTTGCCTGCCAGCGGCAACTGGCTCAGGCACAAGGTTTGTACCGCTTCGCCGTCAAACAAATGGCTGGTGTGGGCATCGGTCAGCACCAATGTCACTGCGGAATCCTGCAGCATGTAACGCCGCCGTTCGGCCGGGTAAGCCGGGTCCAGCGGTACATAAGCGGCGCCGGCTTTTAAAATCGCCAGCGTGGCAATGATCATGTCCGGCGAACGTTCCACACAAAGCCCGATCAGCGTATCGGCCTGCAGCACAGAATGCGCGCGCAGATAATGTGCCAGCTGATTGGCGCGGGCATTCAACGCGGCGTAACTGAGCTGCACCTCACCACAAATCAGCGCCAGTTGTTGTGGGCTAGCCGCCACTTGCTGCTCAAACAACTGATGAATACACAGGCTGTCGTCATAAGCCTCACGCTGGCCGCTTAATACCCCAAGCCGCGCCAGCTCTGCCGGCTGCAGCATCGGCATCTGCGCCAGCCGGCCATCCGCCGCAGTCTGCGCCGCCAACCAGTCCAGCACCGTCCACAAATGCTGACTGAGCTGGCTGATCTGCGCCGGCGTGAATAATGCCGTGGCATAAGTCCAGTTGATGGTCAGGCCGTCGTGCTGGGCGACAAACTCAATATCAAGCTCAAACTTGGCCACCGGTGCTGTGGCCGCCAGCGGGCTGAATGTCAGCCCCGGCAGCGCCGCAGGGGCCGGCGGCTCACCATCATGCAGGCTCAGCATGATCTGACACAGCGGCGACCAGGCCTCTGTTCTTGGGATCTGCAGCATATCAACCAGCTGATCGAAGGCAATGTCCTGGTGGGACTGCGCCGCCAGATGCACGTCGCGCACATGCGCCAGATAATCCGCCAGCGTCGCTTGAGCGGTATCAACACGCAGCACCAGAATATTGACAAAAAAGCCAATCAGACCGTCCAGTTCGGCCTGCAGCCGGTTGGCCACCGGCGTGCCGGTGACAATATCGCTGCTATTGCTGTGCCGGCTCAGCACCAGCGCCAGCGCCCCCTGCAGCAGCATAAATAAAGTTAACTGATGACGGGCCGCCAACGCACGCAACCCCGCCAGCCGGTCGGACGGCAGCAGCGTACTGAGGCTGGCGCCTTGCCAGGACGCGGTGCTGCCGGCGCGCTGGCTGTCTGCGATCAGACCATGTACCGGCGGCGCGTCCGCCAGTTGCTGTTGCCAGTATTGCAGCTGTGTCGCCAACACATCGCCCTGCAGCCACTGCCGCTGCCAGCGGGCAAAATCGGCATATTGCAGCGCTAACTCCGGCAACGGGCTGGCTTCGCCAGCAGCAAAAGCGCGGTACAGACGGAAAATTTCCTGCTGCAGGATGCCAAGCGACCAGCCGTCACAGGCAATATGATGCAGATTCAGCAGCAGGATCCCGCGGCTAAATGGCGCCGCCACCGACGCTTCGGCGGCCGGCGTCAGGCCAATAAAACAGCCACGCAGCGGGATGTCACGCTCCAGCGCAAAAGGCGCTGCCGCCACCGAACTCAATAACAGGGCCACCTGCGTTTGTTGCGCTGCAGCACTCATCGCCGTGCAGTCATAACGCGTCAGCACCACCGGCGCCGCCGGCAGTACCCGCTGACAAGGCCCGTCGGGGCCGTCCTGATACACAGTGCGCAAAATGGCATGGCGGCGCACAATTTCGCTGAGCACCCCCTCCAGCACGCTGAGATCCAGCGCGCCTTCCACCTGCAGCGCTAACGGCATATGGTAATGGCTACTGCCCTGAAGCCGGTCGATAAACCACAACCGCTGCTGGGCAAACGACAAAGGCTCGCCATCAGCGCTGTGTGGCTGCACGGTCAGCGGCGGCCGCACCGGCTGACCGGCCCGCTGCTGGCATAACAACGCCTGCGCGGCGATAGTGCCGGCGCTGAAAATATCCCGCACCGTCAGTTCAGCAGCCAGCTGCGCCCGTACCGCCGCGACCAGCCGCACCGCCAGCAATGAATGGCCACCACAGTCAAAAAAGTTCGCCTGGACACACAGCTGCTCTGCCGGCACCTGCAACAAGCCGGCCCAGATGTCGCGTAAGGCCGACTGCAGCGGGCAGGCCGGCGCAATCAGCTGTTGCGTCGCGCTCAGCAGCCGGACCGGTGGCAGTGCCGCCCGGTTGATTTTCCCGTTGACGGTCAGCGGCCACTGGCTGACAAACAGCAGCTGCGCCGGGACCATATAAGGCGGCAGCACGCTGGCCAGATAGTTTTTCAGCGCGCCCGCCAGCGCCTGCTCAGCTTCTGCGGTGGCGTCCGCATCCGGCGTGCGCCGCAGATAGGCCACCAGCTGTTTCTGCCCGGCCGGGCCTGGCACGGCCAGCACCAATGCCGAGTCAATGCCCGGATATTGCTGCAATTGCAGCTCAATTTCCGCCGGTTCAATCCGAAAACCACGGATCTTCAGCTGCTGGTCGGCACGGCCGATGAAACTGAGCCGGCCGTCGGCCTGCTGCACCACCAGATCACCGGTTTTATACATCCGCGCCAGCGCCGGCACATCCCCGGCATATGGATTAGCAATAAAACTGTCAGCACTGCGCTGCTCGCTGTTGGCGTAGCCGCGCGCCACGCCGGGGCCGGCGACATACAATTCGCCAATACAGCCCGGCGGTACTGGCGACAGTGCCGGATCTAACACTAACAATGCCGTATTGGCGACAGCCACGCCGATACTGCAGTCGCCTTCGTCGCTGCTGTGCAGCTGGTAGCTGCTGACCACATGGGTTTCGGTCGGACCATAATGGTTAAACACCCGGCAGTCGGGATGTTGTTGCATAAAACTGCGCAGATCCGGTGTCATCCGGCAGACATCACCAGCGACAAAAACTTCACGCAATGCCGGTAAGGTCGCGCCAGTGGCCTGCAATTGCTCGGTTAACAGTTCAAACACTGCCGGTGGCAAAAACAACCGGCCGATCTGTTGTTGGGCCAGCAAGTCAGCCAGCTGGTCCAGCTGGTCCTTTTGCTGTTGACTGCACAGCACCAGCGGGCTGCCGGTACGCCAGCAGGTCGCCAGCTCCTGCACTGAAACGTCAAAGGTCAAAGGCGTAAACTGCAAGGTCGGCAGCGCCGCTGTCACGCCGTCCGCCTGTGCCTGATGCTCCACCAGATTCACCAAGGTGCCGTGGGTCTGGCAAACGCCTTTGGGCGTGCCGGTCGAACCCGAGGTATACAGAATATAAGCCAGGTCCGTTGCCTGCACCGGCTGCGGCGCCCGGCCGGCATCTGGCGCGGCAACTGCCAGCACATCCGCGATCGGTACCTGATGCAGCCCCGCCAGGACTTCAGGCAAGGCGCTGGCATCATGGCACAGCAGCGTCAGCGCCACGTCCGCCACAATATAAGCCAGCCGCTGCGGCTGCGCCGTCAGGTCGAGCGGCACATAAGCGCCGCCGGCTTTGAGGATGCCGAGCACTGTGACGATTTGCGCCGCCGAGCGCGTCATATAAATCCCGACCGGCTGGCCCGGCTGCAGCTGGCAAACATCCAGCAGATATGCCGCCACCGCTTCAGCCTGTTGATCCAGCGCCTGATAACTCAGCTGTTGCGTACCGTCGATCAGCGCGATCTGCGCCGGTTGCTGTTGCACCTGCTGTTCGAACAGCTGATGGATGCCGGCCACCGGTAACGGCATGTGCTGCCGCGGTTGCAGCTGCAGCTGCTGTAATTCGGTGTGACTGAGCATCCGGATCTGAGCTAAACCGACGGGCTGCGCCGGCTCGGCTTCTGCCAGTGCGGCCAGGCTTTGCAGCACATTCAGCAGATGTTGGTTCATCTGGTTGATCTGCTCGTGACTGAACAGGCTCTGGTCATAAATCCAGCCGCTGGACACTGCGTCGTCGTTCAGCGTCAGATGAATATCCAAATCAAACTTAATTGTCAGCTCACTGTCGTCCAGTGGCCGGATCTGCACATTCCCCAGTTGCGCCGCCACCGGTTGTCGCAGCGGCTGAAACTCATTGCTGGTGGTCAGCAGGATCTGAAATAACGGGCTGTGGTTGGCTGCGCGCGGAATTTGTAACAGATCAACCAACTGCTCAAACGGCACATCCTGGTGTTGCTGTGCGTCCAGATGCACCTGGCGGACATGGGCCAGATAGCTGGCCAGATCCGGCTTGCGGGTATCGAGCCGGAACACCAGCGTATTAACAAAAAAGCCAATCAGCGGCTCCAGCTTCGGATCGGGCCTGTTGGCCAGCGGGCTGCCCAGCACAATGTCATGGCTGGCGCTGTGGCGCGACAATACCAGCGCCAGCGCGGCATGCAACAACATAAAAGGCGTCAGCTGATAACGCCGCGCCAGCGCCAGCAGCGCCTGAGCACAGTCTGAGCCCAGCGTGGCACTGACCAGCGCGCCGGCCGTTTGTTTGGTCGCCGGCCTTGGTTGTTGCAGGGGTAACTGGTGCAACACCGGCGCATCGGCCAGCTGCTGTTGCCAATACTGCAGCTGCGTCTGATGGCGCGCGCCCTGCGCCCACTCCCGCTGCCAGCTGGCATAGTCGGCGTATTGAATGTCCAGCGGCGGCAAGGGCGCAACCTCAGCGCCGGACGCCAGCTGATAGGCCTGCACAAACTCGCGGAATAACACGTCCATCGACCAGCCGTCGGCGGCGATATGATGCAGATTCAGCAGTAAAATGCCGTCGGCGTCGCCATAACCGGCGCGGTCAGCATCAGCCAGTTGCAGATAACTGACCCGCAGCATCAAATCATTGGCAAGGTCAAAAGGCCGGCCGGCTTCCTGCGCCAGCCAGGCGCTGACGGGCAGTGGCGCTGCCAGCGCCTGGCGCCGGTCCACGATATTCAGCACCAGCTGCGCCGTGCTCAACACTTCAGTCTGTGGCATGCCTTGTACCGTGCGATACACAGTGCGCAGGATCTGATGGCGTTGCAGGATTTGATTAAAGGCAGCGGCGATGACGTCAAGATCCGGCTGCCCGTGCAGGCAAAAGGCCAGCGGAATATTGTACTCGGGCGAGCCGCCCTGTAACTGGTCGATAAACCACAAACGTTGCTGGGCAAATGATAACACCTGTGTACCCGCAGCGGCCGTCCGGATCTCAGGTCTGCTATTGTGCGGGTCGCGCGCCGCGATAAAACGGATAATGTCCTGCCGCTGTTGCTGTAACTGCAGTTTGTCGGCGTCGGTCAGGTGTTGCAGCCCGGCTGCGACAAAAAGTTTGCCATCCTGCACGGTCAGCCGTACGCCCCGCTCTGCCAGCGTCATTAAGAACTGTTTCATTGTTTTCCATAACCATTCATAAGATTAAAAAACTCCACAGGCCCGGCGCTTGCGGCCGGCCGGACAGCACCGGGTTTTATAGCCATCCTGTGCTGATGCGCCGCTGCAGATCTCATGCGTGAGATCTGCCCAAATCTGTTGTTTTGCTTTACAGGATGGCCTGTAAGCGGGCGTTGACCACGTCCAGCACTTGCTGACGGTGCGTGTCGATAAAAAAGTGGCCACCTTCAAATTCAACCGTTTCACTATGGGTGAAAAAATCCGCCCAGCTGGCCAGATGTTCCGGCGCAATGTCGTCACGGGTGCCGGACAATAACGTCAAACCGGTTGGCAATGTCAGCGGATCGGTAAAACTGTAAGTCTCCGCCAGGCGAAAATCGGCCCGCAACATCGGCAACAGCAGTTGCATCAGCTCCCGGTTTGCCAGCACCTCAGGCGGGGTGCCATTCATCACCCGCAGCTTGTCAATAAACGCCTGCTCTGGCAGGTCGGCCGTGCCATGACACAGACTAGGACGTTTCGGGCTGGCACTGCCGGAGGCGAAAAAATGCAAGGGTCCGCGCTGTCCGGCTGCGACCAGCCGCCTGACCAGCTCAAAGCCAATCCGGCTGCCCAGGCTGTGGCCAAACACCACATACCGGTCTCTGATTATCTCAGTGATATTTGACAACAATGTTTCAATCAACGTGTTCATGCAGGCTATCGGTGACTGCATCAGATGTGTGCCACGTCCCGGTAACTGCACAATATTCAGCTCCACGGCGTCAGGCAGCCGCTCCGCCCAGGACTGATACACCGCAGCACCGCCGCCGGCATAGGGAAAACACAATAATTTAACGGCGGCGTGCTGACGTGGCTTTGGTTTAATCAGCCACGGATTGCGTTTTGCTGTATCCATACAAATCCTCTGCTTCCCGACAAAAGGCGTCAGTCTGAACCCGGCAGGTCACGACGGACCGCGGCGTTATTATTTGGTACCAAAAAAGGTCCACAGGCTGCGAAGTGTGGCATAAAATAAACGGTAAAAAACTTATTATCAATATCTCATTTACACAAATACGACATTTACGCTGACCGTGACTGGCGCATATCAAATGAATTTCGCCGCTCTTTACAGCCGCCTCAACAGCACAGCAATTACAGCGCAGCACCAGCGATATAAGTGTTCGTGCCTGCTGACGATACCGGCGCCGAGTCTGCCACCAGGGCATGCCAGCAGTCAGCGGCCAGGCGCTGATATAACGGAAATATCAACTTTTTGTCACTTAACCACTAGTTAATTATCACCTTGCTGACATATCTTCATTGCACATTAATACAAAGGCATCACTGAAGATTCCTTAAATTTAACTTTTCATAAACAATTACTTACAGTTAACCAAAAAGACACCAGCATATGACAGTCAAAGAAAAACCGGCGTTGCTTCCCCTGCAGCTTTGCACTGAAAGCCTGCATCAGACTGACATGCAATTATTGTCCAGCCTGACCCGTACCGTATTTGAACATGCCTACAGCATTGGCCGTCAGGACACCCTGGAGGGTTATTACATTGACCCGGCGCTGGCCTATGAAGATTTTACCGCGCGCCAGCTGGAGCAACTGAAACAGCAGCAGAGCACCACAGCGACCCCGCCGGACAACGAGCCACCGCGCTGAGCGGCCGCAGGCGCTGCCCACTGCCGCCACACAGGCTACAGCGGTCTCCCCGGCCGCCCCCTCCATCTGCAACTGCAGGCGCTTTGCCACCGACGGCGGCGCCTGACATCAGCCGCCTTGTGCTGCAGCTGGTATTTGCCGGCCGGCACAACCCGCAGGCGCTGCCATAACCGGCAGACTGTGTAAAAAACTTCATACAGAATCCGCGCAAAATTTTACAGCGTTTTTTTGCCTCACGGCCAAGGCCCGTCCTTGCTGATTCATTAGGGCGGCCTGATGTTAAATATTAGAAAATTACATTTTATACACATTTTATTAATGTTTTTATATGCTGACCGCAGACCCGACACCACAGATCGGGCGTTTCACACAGGGAACATGCAGATGCAATTTAAAAAAACCATGCTGGCGCTGCTCGCCAGTCAACTGTTCACTCCGCTCAGTCAGGCGCAGCAACAACATGATAAAGCAGAACCGGTTGAGACTATCACGGTCACCGGTTCTCGTTTAAGCCGCTCCAGCGGTCAGATGCCAACACCCACCACTATTATTGACGCGAGCGTGATTGCGGCCACAGGCGCAAAAAATATCGGCGATCTGATGCATCAGTTACCGGCCTTAGCCGGCGGTATCGGTGCCGTGTCTGCCAGCGACAGCAATGGCGGTAACCTGGATGCGGCCGGCCTGGAACTGGCCAACTTACGTGGCCTCGGCGCTGTCCGCACGCTGGTGCTGGTCAACGGCCGGCGCCATGTGCCGGGTGCAGCTGGCTCAGCGTCCGTCGATTTGGCGATGATCCCAACGGCGATGGTCGAACGCATTGATATCGTCACTGGCGGTGCATCAGCCATTTATGGTGCGGATGCGGTGACCGGTGTGGTCAACTTCGTACTGAAAAAAGACTTCAGTGGCGTCGAGCTGGATGCCTCTTATGGCGACACCAGTGAACGCGACAACAAACGTAAAGATTTTTCGCTGACGCTGGGCGACAATTTCCTCAACGACAAACTGAATGTCAGCGGCCATCTGAACTTGTCCAGCCGCGATGAACTGCCGATCACAGCCCGGCCATTTGCCAACAAAAACCCGTCGTTTATCACCGATCAGGCCGCCAGCACTGCCGATAAAGAAGTGCGTTATCTGGCCGAAGATTTACGCTTTCAGGCGCTCAGTGAAGAGGGCCTGATTTACCTGCCGAATGCACGCTGGGCCTTTGGCAACAATTCTATTGCCACTTTGCCGGCGCCGACCTTTGCCGGTGACCCCTTCGGTTTTGGCTACGACACTTTCACCATTGACCGTGCTGACGGCCATTTCCGGCCTTTTGTCAGCGGCAAAAACTGTACTGTGGTGCCTTGTGATGGCGGCGATGGGTTCCGTACCAAAGAAACCAACACCCTGATCACACCCAGTGATCGCGCTTTATTCAGTGTGGCCGCCCGCTACCAGCAAGCCGACAATCTGACGCTGTTTACCGATATGAAATATGGCCGCAGCGAATCGGCGGCCAGCGGTCAGGCCAGCGTATTTCACGACGACAACTTTGGCCCGCTGGTGGCGCTGCAACTGGACAACCCATTCCTGCCACAGGAACTGCGCAGCCTGATGCAACAACGCAAAGTCAGCACTGCCGCACTGGCGGTGGTCGGCATGAACAATCAGGTCGAAACCATCCGGGAGACCATGCAGTTCACCTTCGGTGCCGAAGGCAGCTTCGGCGACTACAGCTATGAATCTTATCTGCAACATGCTGAAGTTGACGCCGATGTGAAACGCCGTGACGTGCTGAACAAAAAATATTATGAAGCGCTGGATGCGGTGACCGACGCCAACGGCAAAGCCGTGTGCCGCAGTGGCAACAGTGGCTGTGTCGCCTTTGACCCGATCTTTAACCGCGCTTCACAAGCGGCCCAGGATTATGTCGGCGTCACCCTGACCGAGCAGCAAAAAATCAAACAAAGTGTGGCAGCGTTTTCGATGAACGGCGATCTGATGGACACCGCTGAAGGCGCCATTGCCTTTGCCGCCGGCGTGGAGCTGCGCCGCGAGTCATCAGCAAGTACTCCGGATCTGCTGACTCAGGCGCGTGACGCCGATGGCGTTGGTGCCGGTCTGGTCGGCAGCCGCACTGGTCCGACCCGGGTGCAAAACTCCTATCTGACGCCGGTCAAAGGCGATTTCACGGTCAAAGAGCTGTTTGGTGAAGTCAGTATTCCGTTGTTATCTGGCAGTTTCCTGGTGCAGTCACTGGACCTGGAACTGGCGGCGCGGGTATCGAATAACAGTGTGACCGGCACCGACAGCACCTATAAATCGGCACTGAACTGGCAGCTGACGGACGAGTTCCGCCTGCGCGGCACTTACTCCAAAGCGGTACGGGCGCCAAACATCGGTGAATTGTTTGCACCGGATTCGATCTCTGCCGAGCGCCTGACCGACCCATGCCACAAAGATGAGCTGGATGAAGGCCGTTCGCCACAAAACCGGCAGAAAAACTGCGCAGCGCTTGGCATTCCGGCCAATTTTGTGTCCGAAGCCTCCTTTGGTACCCGCAGTATTCAGACCCGCGGCAATCTGGAGCTGAAACCAGAAGAAGCTCTGACCTATACCCTGGGTCTGGTCTGGCAACCGATAGAACGGCTGGAGTTTTCGGCCGACTTGTGGGACATCGAAATTGAAGACGCTATCACGCAGTTTAGCGGCACTGACATTCTGGCGAACTGTGTCGATGGCGCCAGCCTGGATGCTGAGTTCTGCGGTCTGGTCGAGCGACGGGCGGACAAACAAATCAATCTGGTGCGCGTGACCAATATCAACGCCTCAAAATTCCTCGCCAATGGCGTGGATTTGGATCTGCATTACAGCACAGACCTGTGGGGCGGCCAGTTATCAGCCGGCATGATCAGTACCTACCTCGATACGCGCGAATTCTGGCAGAACCCGGCCAATCTGACACCCGTGGTGAACGATGCCGGCTCATACAGCTACCCACACTGGCGCCATAACCTGCGCCTGATGTACAGCTACGGCGATGTGCGGGTCGGCTGGAATGTGACGCATATCGGCGCCGCAACTTTTAACAAGGTCAACACTGAAGACGGTTATTATCCGGCCTGGTTTGATAATAAGGTGGATGCGTACAGCAAACATCAGGTGCAGCTGAGTTATCAGTACAACGACGAAACCCAGTTGTATCTGAACGGCGACAATATTACCAACGCCAAACCGGATTTCCTGCCGGGTATCAACGGCGGCACTTTGTTATATGACGCCATTGGTCCGGTGTATACCGCCGGGGTCCGCGTCAAGTTCTAAAGCCACCACTGTGCTGACAAACAAAGCCCCGGCAACCTGCCGGGGCTTTTTTTATCTGCCTGTTCCGCTATCAGCCGCCGGCGCTTAGCCGCCTTGCTGAGGCGCAGTCAGGGCCCGGCTTTCGCGTTGCATCAGTAAACTGAGCGCACAAGGCAATACAGTTAATGTCAGAATAGTCGCGGCAAACAAACCACCAATAATGGCGTAAGCCATCGGCCCCCAGAACACCTGGCCGGCGATTGGGATCATGCCCAGAATTGCCGCTGCTGCCGTCAGCAAAATCGGCCGGGCGCGATGGCGCGTTGCCGCCATAATAGCGTCATCCCGTGCCATGCCTTGTTCGACATTGGTATCCACTTCGCTAATCAGGATCACCGCATTGCGGATAATCATGCCGGCGAGCGCAATCACACCCAGCAAAGCGACAAAGCCCATCGGCGTGACGGTGGGTAACATCGCCAGCACAATACCAATCAGACCAAAAGGTGCGGTGATAAAGGCCAGCACTGTGCGCGAAATGCGTTTGAGCTGGATCATCAACAGCACCAGCATCACCAGCATCGTCACCGGCAGTACAGCAAAAATCGATGCGTTGCCTTTTTCCGACTCGGCCGCTGCGCCGCCGACTTCCAGCTGATAACCAGCCGGCAGTTTGGCGCTGAACGCCGTGACATCAGCCGCCAGGCTGTTCACCACACCCTGCGCGGTCATGCCGGGCGCGATATCGGCCTGCACTGTGATAAACGCCTGGCGCTGGCGACGCCACACCATCGGGTCGGCCAGGCCATAACTGACTTTGGCGATTTGCCGCAAAGGCACGGCGCGGCCATCGGCGGTGCGGATCTGTAAGTTTGCCACTGTGGCCAAATCTTCGCGTTCGTTACTTTGCCCACGCACCACCACATTCACCAGCCGTTTGCCGTCACGCACCGAGGTTAAAATCTGACCGGAGAAAATAGTCGCCAGGGCCGACGCCACATCTTCTGAACTAAAACCGGCGGCACGGGCTTCGGTCTGATTCACTTCCACCAGCACAGTGCGCTCCGGCTCGCCGGCGGTCATATTCACATCCCGGGTATTGGCGTTCTGGCCGATAATGCCACTCAGCGCCAGCGCCTGCGCCCTGACCACATCAATATCCGGCCCCATCACACGGTATTTCAGCGGCCAGCCGACCGGCGGCCCCAGTTCCAGTGGCGACACCCGCACCACTAAATCACTGAATTGCTGCTGCACCAGCCTTTCCAGCCGGGCCCGCACCGCGTCGCGCTCCGCCAGACCTTTGGTCACCACCACAATCTGCGCCACATGCTCGTGGCTTAACAACACGTCCATCGGCAGATAAAAACGGATGGCGCCAGAGCCGATGTAGCTGGAGAAATAGCTGACATCCGGATCGGCTTTCAGCGCTTGTTCCAGCGCCGCCGTGCGCCGCCCGGTCTCGGCCTGCGCACTGTTTTGCGGCAAATTGATACTGACCAGCAGTTCCGGCCGGTCGGACGCCGGGAAAAACTCTTCCTGCAGCTGGCCCGAGCCGACCAGCGCCAGCGCAAAGACCCCAAGCGCCAGTGCGATACTTTTACCACGCTGCGCCAGCGCCTGCGTCAGCAGCCGGTCATAAGCCAGCATAAAACGCCCCGGCGCCGGATGGGCCGCGCCCGGCGTGGCTTTGAGTAACCAGACGCCTAACAGCGGCGAAAACAGCACCGCGACAATCCAGGAACTCATCAGCGCAATCAGCACCACCATAAATAACGAGAAACAATATTCACCGGCGCTGGATGAAGCAAAACCCACCGGAATAAAACCGGCGATCATCACCAGGGTGCCGGTCAGCATCGGAAATGCTGTAGTTTCATAGGCATAAGTGGCAGCTCGGCGTAAATCCCAGCCAGCTTCGAGCCTGGACACCATGGCTTCCACCGTGATCATCGCATCGTCGACTAAAAGCCCGAGCGCAATAATCAAAGCGCCGAGTGAAATACGCTGCAAGCCGATATCCGCCAGCTCCATGCCAACAAAAGTCATCGCCAGCACCACCGGCACTGACACCGCCACCACTAAACCAGCACGGGTGCCGAGCGAAACAAAAGACACCGCCAGGACGATGACAATGGCTTCAAGCAAGACCTTCAGGAAACCGCCCACGGCCTCTTTCACCACTGCCGACTGGTCAGCCACTACATGCAGCTCAATACCATGCGGCAAATCCGCCGCTAACTTTGCCATGCTTTCGCGGATCGCCTGACCAAATTCCAGCATATTGCCGGTCGGCGCCATTGAAATCGCCAGGCCCAGCGCCTTGTCGCCATTGACTTTAAACAGCGGCACCGGCGGTTCGGCCAGCTGGCGCGACACTGTGGCAATTTCCGACAAGGCAACAAAACGGTCGCCCAGGCGCAGCGTAATATCACGGATGCTTTGCTCCGAGGTAAAAGCGCCACTGACCCGCAGGCTGATGCGCTCTTTATCGGTACGCACCACGCCGCTTGGGGTCACCGCATTTTGCGCCTGAATACTTTGCAGCACCTGCGCCGGGTCCAGCCCAAGCCCGGCCATGCGCCTTGGCGAAAATTCGACGACGATCTGCTCTTCTTCCACGCCTAAGATGTCAATTTTGCCGACGTTCGGCACCTGCAGCAGCGCGGTGCGTATATCTTCGACATACTCGCGCAGTTCACGCGGACTGAAGCCGTCAGCGACAAAACCAAAAATAGTGCCGAAAGTGTCGTCAAACTCATCGTTCACACCCGGTGTCGACACACCTGCCGGCAAACTGGGCGCCAGATCCTGCATTTTTTTCCGCACTTTGTACCAGATATCCGGCACCATCTCGGGCGGCGTATTGTCTTTCAGTGCCAGAAACACCACGGCTTCACCGCTTTTGGTGTAACTTTCAACAAAATCCAGATAAGGAATTTCCTGCAGCTTTTTCTCAATCGGCTCAGTGACCAGATTCATCGTATCGGGCACAGTAGCGCCCGGCCAGCCGGCAGAAACCACCGCAGTTTTAATGGTAAATGCCGGGTCTTCGTTGCGCGGCAGCCGGTCATAACTCAGTACACCACAGGCCATCACCACCAGCAGTAAAAACGCGACTAACTGCTGATTGGCCAGCGCCCAGGCGGAGAGATTAAAGCCAGTGTTCCCGGCAGTGTTAGGGGCTGAACTCATGCTTTTGGCTCCGGCAACAAGCTCACCACAAGACCAGGCCGCAGTTTGCCGACGCCAGCCACCACCACCCGCTCACCGGCGCCTAAACCAGCGCTGATAAAAACGTCAGTGTCGGAATAACGGCTGACACTGACTTTTTTCAGCTGCAGCTGCGATGTGGCCGGGTCAACCACATACACCGCCGGCTCAGTGCCGTCGCGGGTCATGGCACTGGCCGGTACCATCAGCTGATCAGAAGCTGGTTTGTCGATACTGCCCTGCACTGTGGCGCCAAAACCAAAAGCCGCCGGCGGCTGCTCCAGCGTGACCCGTACCCGGATTGTCCGGGTCACCGGGTCCGCCACCGGGCTGACGTCGCGAATGCGGCCTTGCGCCTGAATACCCGGGTCAGACAACAAGGTCACTAACACGGGCGGATGGCCGACATTACTGTTGACCAGGCTCTCTGACACATCAAACACCGCATCGCGCCCGGCCAGCGCCGCCAGCCGCACCACTTCCTGACCAGCGCTGACCACCTGACCCGGATTTGCTGTCACTGCCGATACCACGCCTTCGCTGGTTGCGGTCAGCGCAGTAAAATTCAACCGGTCCTGCGCGCTGGTGACATTGGCTTCGGCACTTTTACGCGCCGACAAACTGGCTTCATGGTCTGACTGCGCCTGCTCTAACTGTGCAGCCGACACAGCCCCGCCGGGCGCCAGTTGTTTTAAGCGTTTAAAGTTTGATAACGCCAGTTTTTCAGCGGTGACGGCGCTGTCGAGCTGCGCTTTGGCGGCTTTTAACTGGTTTTCGCTGTCGCTGGGGTCCAGCGTCGCCAGTACATCACCGGCTTTGACCACAGCGCCGACATCAACCAGCCGTTTGACAATGCGGCCATCGATACGAAAACCGAGGCTGGTTTCTTCCGACGGCCTAATCTCGCCGGTTTGCACCAGCTTTTCTGCGCCGGTGCCGGCACTGACCAGGATGGTTTTAACCGGACGGACAGTTTCCGCCGGCGCAGTGGGCGCGTCAGAACAGCTGCTGAGCAAAGCAACAGCCGCGAGCGCACAGCAGGCGGCCAGTTGACGGGAAAGCGCGGGAAAAGCAGGCATAAGTGCTCCTGATGATGGAATTGGCGTTGGCATTGCGATTGGTAAACTTAAACAGTGTAGTTGCGGCAGAATTGTTGCCAGTTCTGCCCCAGCATTTTTTTCGCCGCATCCAGCGTGGCGCGGCCTTCGCGCTCATCCTGCTCCAGCGCCAGGCGCGAGGCGGCAACGCCAAAATGCAGCAGCAGATTCAGCGTGCGCTGCAAATCAGCTGCGGCGGATGGCGGGAAAAACGGCGCGGCCACAGTGCAAAAAAACTGCAGATGACGTTCGTTATCCTGCTGCTCCAGGTTCTGCATATCTTTGTCGGTCGCAGTGCCAGCCCAGACATCCCGCACCACCGGGTCGTCGCGAAACATTTGATAATGTTGTTCCAGCACCTGCAGAAACAATTCGGCCAGCTGCTCGCGGCTGGTGACCGGCGCGGTGAAAATCTGCGCCAGCTGCTGCTGAAACAATTCGACGTAATACTGCCCAAGCGCCAGCACTATCGCCGCTTTGTTGCGGTAATACTGATACATCGACCCCGGCGTCACGCCAGCCACTTCGGCGATTTCACTGATGGTCAGATTGGCACAGCCTTTTTGCAAAATGATGGCTCGCGCCGCGGCCAGAATCTGGTCAGCGCGCTGTTTACTGCGCTGTTGCTGCGGCGCGCGCACCGGATTGTGTTGGGATTGGTCCATTAGCAGCACCTCAAAAGCAGCACCTCAAACCTGAATATTTTTCAGATTTTACCGCAGCCGAAAAATTAAACACAAGTTAAATCTGAAAATGTTTCATATTTTGCTATCCAGCTGAATTACCCAGCGGAAATGCTACTTATAGTCTGTCGACTTATAGTGTGCATTCTTTATATCCTGCAATGATGAAAACCCTGAATCAAACCTTTGGTGCGAATGTCAAAAGACTACGAAAAATCAAAGGCATATCCCAAGAAGACCTCGCTTTGCTTTCTGGTTTGCATCGAACTTATATCGGTGCTGTCGAAAGAGGCGAACGCAATATCACGCTAAAAAATGTAGAAATTATCGCTGCTTGTTTGTCGGCCAGCATCCCGGAATTATTTCAGCAAGATTAGGAAAACAGATGCCTGCATCAGACACGGATTTGGAAAAAGCGGTGATTGCAGAATTACGGCATCACCTGGCGGGATGGCGTAAAAAAATCAGCAGCGAATTCTCGGAAGAAAATTACCGGCATGAACTGGCAGCACTGCAGAGTGACCCTTTATATCCAAAATTTAATTTAGATACAGCGGATTACGTCAATATTCGTTTTATGGGACGGGTGAGCATCAGTATTGGCCGGCGGCTTGGAGAGATTTACGACAAAATCCCCCGCCGCCTGGCAATGGAGAAGTATTCACTGACACCAAAACAAGTCGCGCCAAAAGTTGGCGGCCTGAAATTAGATGTCGGGCTGAGGTTTTCAACGATAGGCGAGCAACATACTAAGTTTGTGCAGTCAGTATGCAAAAAATTTCTCGATGAGGAAATCGTGACTGATGGTATAGGTATTGAGATTCGGTACAATTTTAACCCGAATGACAGTTCCCGCCTGCGCAAAGATTGTGATATGGCATCAAAGCTGATTGAAGCCGGTTTGCGGCCGGTATACCTTATATTCAGCGCCATCAGTCCACGGGACGAAGCCATCAGCCGGCTGGAAAGAGCCGGCTGGAAGTTTTTAGTGGGTCAAAGTGCCTTAGATTTTACCACCGAATTACTTGGCATGGATTTGGCGGAAATTTGGGACCGTCCGGCAATTAAAAAAGAAATCCGCAAAGAAATTAATACCATGATGTCTGAGATCAAGAAATCATATTCTTTCCAGCAGTTTATTAAATAGCCGCTTGCCCGCTGTTTACCATAAACAAACAGCGGTGCCATCAATGTTTAATATAATTTTTGCGCATAAACGGTTGATTCAAAAAGATCCTTACCGCTGTTTCGCCTTCTGAACCGGTCAATCGAGTTGATTTTGTAGCCTAAACCGGCAAAAATCTCCGCCAGTATTAAATCCGTCGCAACATATCTGCCTTTGATCCGCGAGTTTCCAACAACATATGCACAACGCAGGTTATGTTGTGGAATGTTTTCCATCGCTTTAATCTGCCCGGCAAGTAAATTAAAGTATTTCATCACGTAGTTGGCCATCAGATTATCATCTTGTCGTATATCTTCGACTAGGTGCCACGCATTACCTTTTAAACACTCAAAGGCCGGTTCAATAATTCCTTTACTGAGGATTGAGGTCGCAGTTCCCCAGGTTCCGCCAATTGTATCTTTATCCAAGGCCGCAGCCTGTTTGGGGTTGGTGAAAAAGTCGAGGAAAAACAAATGCGGTCTGGTATTCCACACATAACTGTATCTGTTGGGATATGGCGGAGAAGTAATGACACAACTGACCGGTTCCAACTGACCCACATTTTCTAAAGTGACAGAGTTTGTATGGAAAATTCTGGATTTTGTGCCAAGTGCTAAAGTCTGGATATTTGCCAGGTCTTCGAGCATCGAATCTAAATGTCTTAAGAAAGTATCCAACACGTCGATTTTATCGCTGTCACGATTAATAAAATGCAGTTGAAGTTTGCCTAAAGTGACATTGGTTAAATCAGGAACTAAGACACCCGCCAGACAAAGTAAAAAGAAATCGCGGGCTGCTGCAGTGGAAGCACGTTCTCTGATGGCTCTTTTCAGCACAAGGAGTGCGGTGATCACGTCGTTTCGCCACCATCTGTGCGGATTGTGTATCGGCGGCACGTGCAGATTGTGGGATGCTAAATTTTCATAGGTTATCGATTGGAGCTGAGCATTCACCTGAGAAATGATATCTGCTCGGTCTTTCAACAGCTGTGCAACATCTAAATCCCAGTGCGTTGATGCCTGACCGACCCAATGCAGGAAAGGATTAATTTCAAATCCATAGCAGTTATAGCCTTCGAGCTGGCTTTCAATCAGGGTTGTACTGGCGCCGCTGAATGGATCCAGAATTATTTCGCCTTTCTGACATTTCAGCTCCTGAATCATCTCGCGCACTAAGTCAGGTCCGAAGCTGGGGGTCAGTCTGAACCACCGATGCACGTGACTGGCCAGCCCTGCTTTAAACGTAGATTTTTGGACAGGGATATGGTTATACCTGATTAGCTGTTCGAACATAAAAGCCTTAACACAAAATTGATGACTAAAAGTATCATTTTCCAACCTGTTCATGCAAGCTGTACCAGCCAGATTTAATTTGATGTACCGATATCAACTGCCAGCATGCCCGGGCTCAGCGCAATTGATCTGAAAGCGGCCGGCGGCGGTACAATCAGCTACAAAACAACGACAACGGAGCCTGACATGCTCAATATGAATTTTGCCGAACGTGTTGTGATCAATACCGCCGAACAGCCGTGGCAACCCAGTCCGATGCCGGGGGTACAGCGCAAACCGCTGTCACGCGGTGGTGAAGAATCCGGCCATGCCACCAGTCTGGTGTGTTATGCGCCGGGCTCCAGTTTTAAGGCTCATCCCCATCCGGGTGGCGAAGAAATTCTGGTACTGGATGGTGTATTCAGCGATGAACACGGTGATTATGGTCCCGGGAGTTATCTGCGCAACCCGCCGGGCAGCCAACATGCGCCTTTTAGCCGGGACGGCTGCATTTTGTTTGTGAAGCTGCATCAGTTCAACCCCGCCGATCAGGCCACTGTGCGGGTCGATACCAGCAACACTGCATGGCTGCCAGGCCACGGCGGCTTACAAGTGATGCCACTGCACAACTTCGAAGCTGAACATACTGCGCTGGTACGCTGGCCGGCCGGCGAAGTATTTCTGCCGCACCGCCATTTTGGCGGCGAAGAGATCCTGGTGCTGAGTGGCACATTTTGCGATGAATTTGGTGAATATCCGCCGCTCAGCTGGCTGCGTAGCCCGCATCAAAGCCAGCACCAGCCTTTTGTCCGCGAAGAGACGGTGATTTCGGTAAAAACCGGCCATTTACCTTGGTGATAATGCCAGCCTTGTACCAATTGTAAGCATACTGCAATCCGTGCCGCCAGGTGCGTGAGCAGCGTTGTCGCAGCCGGTTCGCGGTGCTATCGCGGCCGGCGGCTTAAAAACACTATTCAGCACAGCACTGCGTGTTGTCGGTGTTCGGTGCCAGAGCGGTCGCCTCAACGCCCTGGCAACACTCTGAATACAAAAATCCAAGCAAGGCCTCTACAGTGCCAAATTGTAAAACACAATAAAGCGTCCGGCCTTCCCGGCGTTGCTCCATCAAGCCAACATTGCTCATCCGGCTCAGGTGGTGCGACAAGGTTGAATGTGGGATAGCCAACACCTGCTGGATATCACCCACCGGCACGCCCTGACGCCCTGCTCTGACCAAGACTCTGAAAATCCCCAACCGGGTTGGGTGACCAAGCTCAGCTAACTGCGCGGCTGCTGTGTTTAACTGCATTGTGGTTTCCATAGACAATCCCCGATCAACAAGCACGTTGTGCAGTGTACCGCTCGAACTCATTCATTTCCAACTTTATAGAAATAAATTTGACATTTCCATGATGGCGGAAATATATTATTTCTATAATGTTGGAAATATAGGGTGGAGGTGGTGATGAGTGGTGAAAAAATGGCAGAGTCATTTGCTGCGAGTGTCGAGTTCTTTATTGGTACATTCAGTGAGTTACTGATTTTATTCGTTCTGATCAGTATGCTGGTTTTTGTCCTGCAAGACAGATTCCCGGCTAAGCGTATACAGGCCTTACTGAGTGGCGGCCGGGGTTATTTCACTGCTGCTGCATTGGGGGCAATCACGCCGTTTTGCAGTTGCTCCACCTTGCCAATGCTGGTCGGCATGTTGCGGGCCAATGCAGCGTTTGGGCCTGTGATGACGTTTTTGCTGACATCGCCATTGCTCAATCCGGTACTGGTGGTATTGCTGTTTACCGTGTTTGGCGGGCCTTTAACTTTGCTCTATAGCCTCGGTGTTCTGACTGTTGCGCTGGTTGCGGGGTGGGTATTGTCATTGCTCCGCTTTGAACGTTTTGTCACATTGCCTGAACTGACCAGCTGTGGTTGCAGTGCCGGCGCTTCCAGCCAGGAGGTTGCGAGACCTGCGCAATGGTCGTTCGACTATGGCCGCTCACTCTTTGTCCGGGCCATCCGCGAAACCAGCAGCTTTTTACCGCACTTGTTATTTGGGGTGCTGGTAGGCGCTGTTATTCATGGTTATGTCCCCGCTGACTTTTTTAAGTCGCTGAGCAGTATTAATAGCTGGTTATTGATCCCGATCGCAGCACTGATTGGCATTCCGCTGTATGTTCGTGCCAGTTCGATGATCCCATTAGCACTGAGTCTGGTTGGCAAAGGCATGAGTTATGGCTCGGTGATGGCTCTGACCATTGGTGGTGCCGGTGCCAGCTTGCCGGAAATGATTATTTTAAAACGGATTTTTCAATGGCCACTGTTACTGGCGTTTATCGGCGTGGTGTTTTTGACCGCTTGTCTCACCGGCGTCAGCATTGATACTTTTGTTCACAACGGCAACTTTGGATTAGGGGCCTGATCATGCAACAGAGCTTGTGTCCAGAAACCACATTCGTGCCCGCAAAATCACTGCAGCCAGAGCCGCAGGTTGCTGAGCTGCCGACGGCATCGCAGCAGTTCATCGCGCAGCAACTCGTCTCGCAGCAGGTCGGTTTACAAACAACTGCCGGCTTTATGCCAGTGCCAGTCTCTTTGACGCCCTGGCAGCTAAGGACAGCCCAGTTTGCCAAAGCCCGGCAATTGGCTGTGCTGCTCGGGAAAATTCAGGCGAAAGCCGCTTTGTACCCAGAGTGGCTGCTGAAGTTAACCGCTGGTTTGCAGACTTCCGCCACTGTGCCCGGACAGATTTGGCGCACCTTGCAGCGGCTTTATCAGGGAAATTCCGGCATTCCTGCTGCGCCTGAAACGGCGCTCAACCACAATCTGATGCTGAACCGGCATGATTTTCTGCAGGACCAGCATCAGCAATGGCGCTGGGTGGAATCGAATCCCATCGCTGCAGGGATGGGGCCGTTGAACAGCAGATATTTGGCAATACTGCAGCAATACCAGCCGGCAGAAGACCTGACTTTCGCGACTGCTGCGGACTATGCCAGTAACTATGCCATTAACGATGCCATCAGATTGCAGGCCAGACTGCTGGCGCAGGCCACGTTGGCACGCGCTGGGCAGCCTGCAACAGCCAGACAACCTTTGATGCTGATTGTGGTGGAAGCGCAGGAAGATAATATTTTTGACCAGCAACTACTGTGCGACGAGGTGCAGCGCCTGGGTGTGCGTGTCGAACGGGTAAGTATCCCGGAGTTATTGCACAGTCAGATTGACCGGCAACATCAGTTGTTCTGGCAGGCGCAGCAGGTCGATTTGTTGTACTGGCGCACGGGCTACAATCCAACGGCAGAACTGAGTGACGCCTTCTGGCAGTTCCGAGCCAGACTGGAGCTGGCGGAAGTCACGCAATGCCCGACACTCGCCGGTCAGCTGACCGGCAGTAAATGGTTCCAGCATCAATTCACGGCGTTATTGCTTGGTGAGCCGCAGGTGGTCGCGGCACGGTTTGCGCTCACTAGCAGCGACATCACTTTGTTGCAACAGGCGGTGTTGCCCTCTTTTGCCGTGGCCGGAATCACCCCAGCGCAGGCACAACAACTGATTGCACAAGGCTATTGGTATAAAACGCAGCAAGAAGGCGGCGGCAATGTAGCGCGTGCCGAGGCAGCTTTGCATAAATTAGCGGCGGCGGATGATTCCGACCTGTTGATGGCACCGATTGACGCACAGGTGCGGCACGAACCGCTTTACAGCTTGCGTCATGGCAAGGTTACTGTCGCCAGCGGCCATATCAGTGAGCTGGGGATTTTTAGCCTAGGAGACGCGGCATGGTACGGTGGTTATCTGTGCCGGACAAAACCGGCACAGAATAATGAAGGCGGTGTGCATCGCGGTGGCGCTGTGCTCGACACCATCTTGCTGCGTTGACCCGCGGCAAGATGGTTATGTATGACACCCTCAATGATGCAGCAGACGATCAATCGCTTCAGGTTTGTTGTGGATAGCAAATTTATCCACCAAAGTGGCACTGGCTGCATTCAGGCCAATGACTTCTACCGCAATACCCAGACGGCGCAATTTCAGTACGACTTTATCCAGAGAACTGACCGCAGTGATATCCCAAAAATGGGCATGAGTTAAATCAATCAACACCTTGGGCAAGGTTTCACTGAAAGCAAAACTCTGGACAAACTGCTCAGCCGAAGTGAAAAACACCTGACCGGTGACGGTGTACCTACGGCACTGACCATCGGCAGAAACTGCCGTTTCGATCGCCAGTAACTGGCCGATTTTATTGGCAAAAAACAGCGCGCTCAGCAACACGCCAACAAACACACCCAAGGCCAGATTGTGGCTGTATACCACTACAGCGACGGTGGCGAGCATGACAATACTGGAGCTTTTTGGATTGGTACGCATGTCTTTGACCGACTGCCAGTTAAAGGTGCTGATTGACACCATGATCATCACGGCCACCAAGGCCGCCATCGGGATCAGGCCGACCCAGTCGCCCAAGAACACGGCAAAACACAGCAATAACAGACCGGCCAGCAAGGTCGATAGGCGGGTGCGGCCGCCAGATTTCACATTAATCATCGACTGGCCAATCATGGCGCAACCGGCCATACCGCCGAGTAAACCCGAGCCGATATTGGCAACACCCTGGCCGACACATTCGCGGTTTTTGTTGCTGTTGGTGTCAGTTAAGTCATCGACGATCGTGGCGGTCATCAGAGATTCGAGCAAGCCGACCAGCGCCAGAGCCAATGAATATGGGAAAATGATTTGCAAGGTTTCAAACGTCAGCGGTACCTCTGGCCATAAAAATATTGGCAGACTGTCCGGTAGCTCACCCATATCGGAGACGGTGCGCACATCAATGCCGAAATACACGGCAATCGCGGTTAACACTAAAATACAGACCAGTGGCGACGGCACCGCTTTGGTCAGCAGTGGCAGCAGATAAATAATGCCAAGACCGGCTGCGGTCATCGCATAGACATGCCAGGTTACATTTATCAGCTCTGGCAACTGCGCCAGAAAAATCAGAATTGCCAGTGCGTTAACAAAACCTGTGACCACTGAGCGCGAGACAAACCGCATCAGCTCGCCGAGTTTTAACAGACCAAACACAATTTGCAGCACTCCACAGAGCAGTGTGGCAGCCAGCAGATATTGCAGACCATGTTCTTTCACCAGCGTGATCATCAACAGCGCCATCGCGCCGGTCGCGGCAGAGATCATTGCCGGCCGGCCGCCGGCAAAGGCGGTGATCACGGCGATGGCAAAGGAGGCGTATAAACCCACTTTGGGGTCAACCCCGGCGATAATCGAGAAGGCAATGGCTTCAGGGATAAGGGCAAGTGCAACCACGATAGCGGACAGCACATCCGCGCGGACATTAGACAGCCAATGCTGTCGGAGGGAATTCAACATCGTCATTTCCAAAACAAAAGATCAACAGCACAGCCGGGGACAGGTGCGCCAGAGCTATGGTAACAAAATCCACAGCCGGGCTCAGCCATTCATTGCGCCGCAGAGGTCATGTCCTTCACCACAACAGCGTACCGAAGGTGTCAAACAACCAGCCAATCAGCATAATTCCTACAACGATAATCCCGACAAAAAGGCCGAGTAGCCGGGCTTTAACTACCTTATGCAACATCACCAACGATGGTAACGATAATGCAGTGACGGCCATCATAAAGGCCAGTACAGTGCCGATCCCGACGCCTTTGCCGACTAATGCCTCGGCGATAGGTAAAGTGCCAAAAATGTCTGCATACATTGGCACGCCAATCAAGGTTGCCAGTGGCACAGACCACCAATGGTTCTGGCCCAGCAGACTTTGGATCCAGCTCGCGGGGATCCAATTGTGAATGGCACTGCCTATACCCACGCCGATCAGAATATACAGCCACACTTTTCCAATAATCTCAGCAACTTGTTCTTTGGCATAAACAAAACGGTCAGAGCGGGACAGCTGGGCCTGCGGCAGATTGATGGTTTTGCTCTGTAACACAAAACCTTCGACATATTGCTCCATGCGGGCATGACTAATGATGGTTCCGCCAATGACTGCGAGCACCACGCCAACCACGACATAGGCTATCGCCACCTGCCAGTTAAAAACGCTGGCCAGCAAAATCACCGAAGCTAAATCTACCAAAGGTGAGGAAATCAAAAATGAAAAGGTCACACCTAGCGGTAAACCGGCACTGGTAAAACCGATAAATAAGGGAATGGATGAGCATGAACAAAAAGGCGTGACGGTGCCAAGTAGTGCGCCGGCCAGATTGGCTTTAAAGCCTTTTTTGCCGCCAAGTATTTGCCGGGTGCGCTCTGGTGGAAAGTAACTTTGCAGCCAGGACACGCTGAATATCAACACCGACAATAAGATGAAAATTTTGCATACGTCGTAGATAAAAAAATGCAGGCTGGCGCCCCACGGGGATTGCAGCGACAACCCAAAGCCATCTTCGACCAATAATTTGACCAAGTCAGAGAGCCATTGCATTTTCAGTAGCTGGTTATTCAGCCATGCCCAGATTTCCATTGGTTCACCTTTTACTGCCATGCTCAAGGCAGCATAGCATTGACATACGAAAAAACATATATATGATATTTCGTATACTTCATTGCTCGCGGTGCAGTCTGCAGCGAAGCAATTTACCCGGCGCTCAAGCGCCGCCTGTATAAGCCACCTGAGGCCTTACCCCATGCTTCCTGTTGAGTTCTTTAAATTACTAGCCGACGAAACCCGCTTGTCCTCACTGTTATTAATAGTGCAGGAAGGCGAGCTTTGTGTCTGCGAGCTGACCTCAGCCCTGAATGAGTCGCAGCCGAAAATTTCCCGTCACCTGGCGATGCTTCGCAGCGCCAAAGTGCTGTTAGACCGCCGTCAAGGCCAGTGGGTGTTTTACCGGCTCAATCCGGAATTGCCGGCCTGGGCTGCTGAAACGCTGGAGCAAACGCGGGCTCAGAACCCAGAGTTATTAACGCCGCTGATGCAGAATCTGTGTGCTATGGGTGAGCGGCCAGAGCGCGCCAAAGCCTGTTGTTAGGTATTTTTAGCCAACGGTACTGCCACTGGTTTAAATCTCGCTGATTTTATAAAGGAATTCTGATGTCTCATCCCTACGATTTATTACCAATAGACTCTCCGGCTGCTGCAGGCCTGATTTTTACGCCTTGTCCTGGTACTAAAGGCACATCGATTGCTGAGGCGCTCGCCACACTGCAGCAAGCTGGTGCTGCGGCGCTGATTTCACTCAACCCCATGTCTGAGCTTGAAAGTTTGCAGGTCGCCGATTTAGGCGCACAGGTCAATGCCAATGGGCTGCAGTGGTTTCACTGTCCGATTGAAGATGACCATGCGCCACTTGCTGATTTTGCGGCAGCCTGGCAAGAGGCAGGCCCGCGGGTGCATCAACTGCTGGATGCAGGTAAAACAGTGGCCATTCACTGCAAAGGCGGCTCTGGCCGCACCGGTTTAATGGCCGCACAAATTTTGCTGGAACGAGGTAAGAGCAAAGACACCGTGAAAAGCACGGTGCAGGCGCTGCGACCTTTCGCATTGACGCTGGAGCCGCATATCCAATATTTCAATCGTCTTTAAGGAGATGAGCAATGCAACAGATTAAAGTGCTGGGCATGGGCTGCAGCAAATGCGCCAAAACAGTGGAGTCTATTGAGCGCATTGCCAAAGAGCTCGGTGTCGAAGTGCAAATTGAAAAAATTGAAGATCCACAGCAAATCATCGCCTACGGCGTGATGAGTACGCCTGCAGTGGTGCTGAATGAAGTCCTTGTTCACGCCGGTTCAATTCCGCATCGGGATGCAATTGAGCAGTGGTTAAAAGCGTAAAACTGAGGAAATTTTCATGACGATTAAAGTAGGGATCAACGGTTTTGGCCGTATTGGCCGACTGGCACTACGTGCAGCCTTTGACTGGCCGGAATTTGACTTTGTCCGTATTAATGACCCGGCCGGTGATGCCGCCACTTTTGCCCATTTGCTGAACTTTGACTCAGTGCATGGTCGCTGGTTGCATGAGGCGACCCATACTAATGACAGCATCGTTATCAACGGTAAACAGATAGCCGTCAGTCAGCACAAAAACATCACCGAGACCGACTGGTCTGGTTGTGACATCGTCATTGAATGCTCAGGCAAAATGAAAAGCAAAGCGGTGCTGGAAGCGTATTTAGCCCAAGGCGTCAAACGGGTGGTGGTCAGTGCGCCGGTGAAAGAAGCGGGTGTACTCAACGTGGTGATGGGGGTGAATCATCAGCTGTACAACAAGGACCAACACCGCATTGTCACTGCCGCCAGCTGCACCACCAACTGCTTAGCGCCGGTGGTCAAAGTGATCCATGAAAGCCTCGGTATTAAACATGGTTCCATCACCACTATCCATGATTTAACCAATACCCAGTCGATTTTAGATACGCCGCACAAAGACTTACGCCGCGCCCGCGCCTGTGGTGCCAGTTTAATTCCGACGACCACCGGCTCTGCCACGGCAATTACCGAGATTTTCCCGGAACTGAAAGGCCGCTTAAACGGCCACGCGGTGCGGGTGCCGCTCGCCAATGCATCTTTAACCGACTGTGTGTTTGAAGTCGAACGTGCCACCACGGCAGCAGAAGTAAACCAGCTGCTGAAAGTCGCCGCCGACGGTGCGCTCAAGGGTATTTTGGGTTATGAAGAGCGTCCGCTGGTGTCGGTGGATTACAAAACCGATCCGCGTTCCAGTGTGATTGATGCGTTGTCCACTATGGTGGTGAATGGCACGCAGGTCAAAATCTATGCCTGGTATGACAATGAATGGGGTTATGCCAACCGGACTGTGGAACTGGCCCGTATGGTGGGTTTGGCCGACCTTAGTTAACCACCAACATTGCAGCTTTTAGCTGAAAGTGCCAACAGCGATCGCAGAGATACCTGTTTAATCACTGCAACCGTTTCATAAAACAAAAATACGGATATGGGACCCATGTCAGAGACGTTTAACAACAGCGGCCTGCGCCAATATCTGGTCGTGACCGGCAACTACTGGGCTTTCACCCTGACCGATGGCGCACTGCGCATGCTGGTGGTGCTGCACTTTTATAGTCTCGGTTACAGCCCATTGGCGATTGCGTCTTTGTTTTTGTTTTACGAACTGTTTGGCGTGATCACCAATCTGGTTGGCGGCTGGCTCGGCGCCCGCATCGGCCTGAATAAGACCATGCATATCGGTTTGCTGCTGCAAGTAGTAGCGCTATCGATGCTACTGGTGCCAGCGTCAATGCTGAGCGTGGTTTGGGTGATGGCGGCGCAGGCGATGTCGGGGATCGCTAAAGACTTAAACAAAATGAGCGCGAAAAGTTCGCTGAAACTGCTGTTACCTGAAGATGCGCAAGGGGCTTTATACAAATGGGTCGCGATTCTGACCGGTTCGAAAAATGCCCTGAAAGGCGTTGGTTTCTTTTTAGGTGGTTTGCTGTTAGCGCAACTGGGGTTTCAGGGCGCCGTGGCGAGCATGGCCGCTGTGCTTGCAGGCATTTGGTTGCTGAGCTTGTTCTTGCTGAAAAAAGACCTTGGCAAAAGCAAATTCAAACCGAAATTCAAAGACTTGTTTTCCAAAAGTGCAGCGATTAACCAGCTCTCCGCAGCCAGATTGTTTTTATTCGGCGCCCGTGATGTCTGGTTTGTCATCGCCTTGCCGTTGTATCTGGCCACTGAGTTTCAGTGGAGCCAGACCTCGATTGGTGGTTTTTTAGCGCTATGGGTTATTGGTTATGGTGCTGTACAGGCACTCGCGCCAATGATCACGGGTAAACAGGCCGGTAAAGTTCCCGGCCATCATGCTGTGGTGGGCTGGGCTGCTGCACTTTGTGCGATCCCGCTGTTCATCAGTATTGGCATGGCTTACAGCAGTAGCCCTTTTTATGTCCTGATTGGGGGTTTGATGCTGTTTGGCGCCGTGTTTGCAGTCAATTCATCTTTGCATAGCTTTCTTATCGTCAGCCTGGCCGGGCGCGATGGTGTCTCGCTTGATGTTGGTTTTTATTACATGGCCAATGCGATGGGCCGGCTGATGGGCACTGTGCTGTCGGGCTGGATTTATCAGCGCGCCGGCCTCGACGCCTGCTTGTGGCTCTCCAGTGCGTTTTTGCTGTTGACGGTATTGATTAGCCTGAAATCAGACCAGCAGCCATCATCAATTTAGCTGTTGATGTCCCCCCTGATGCGGACGGCGCATTTGACCATCAACAAAGCCAACACCGGCAAAGCCCCGTTACAGACACAAACGGTAACCCACTCCGGCTTCGGTTTTTAAATAATGGGGCGCGGTCGGGTCGTCACCGAGTTTTTGCCGTAAGTGACTGACCACAATGCGTAAATAATGCGTGTCTTCACCGTGGCTCGGGCCCCAGATTTGTTCCAACAGCTGTTTTTGCAGCACCACTTTGTGCACTTGCTGCGCCAAAGCGGCCAGCACCGCATATTCTTTTGGCGTGAGTTCTACCGGCTGCCCGGCGACCTGCACCTGACGTAGCGCCAAGTCGATGCTCAGATGGCCGTCGGTTAATACCGGTGATGTGGTTTGCAGTTGTCGGTCCCGCAGCTGCGCCCGCACCCGGGCTAATAATTCTTCAACGCTGAACGGCTTAGTGACAAAGTCCTGCGCGCCTAAATCCAGCGCCTGAATTTTATCGCGATCGCCGGCACGTACAGATAACACGATGACCGGCACTTTGCTGAAACTGCGCAGTTCGGCCAGCAACTCGCTGCCATCGCCGTCGGGCAGACCTAAATCCAGCACCAGTAAATCCGGTTGCTGGCGCACTGCTGCGGCAAGACCAGACTCGACACTATCGGCTTCAACGACTTCATAGCCAACACTTTTCAGCGCGATGCGCAGCATTTTGCGAATTTGCATTTCGTCGTCAACCACCAGCACTTTTGCCTTCACACCATCTCCTCACTGGCCTGCTGCTGTGCAGGCAGCGGCAACTCGACGACAAAACAGGAACCCTGCCCGCTTTTGGCGGCGTGGGCTTCAACAGTGCCGCCGTGCGCGCCAATCATGCCGCGGCAAATCGCCAGCCCCATGCCGGTATTGTGACGTTTGCTGTCGCCGTCGGCCACCACATAAAACATATCAAAGACTTTTTCGCGTAAGTCTGCGGCGATACCGGGGCCTTCGTCTTCAATCTCGATATGGCAATAACGCCGCTCCGGCCCGGTTCTAAGTTCCGCTGTCACCACCACAGGCGCGCCGGGCGGACTATATCGCGCGGCATTTTCCAGAATATTAAACAGCGCCTGCTCCAGCAACGCCGCATGGACAAACAACGGCGGTAAATCAGCGCTGACCTGGCAGATTAAGCTTTGCTGCGGGAAAAAACGTTTTAACCGCTGCCGCGCACTGGCCAGGATGTCATTGACCGACACCCAATCGCGCTCCAGCTTCAGCTGTCCGTGCCCAAGCCGGGTCATGTCGAGTAAATTCTGAATATAACGGTCCAGCCGCTGGCTTTCACTTAAAATGGTCTGCAGCAGTTCATGCCGGTCGGCCGGACTCAGCTGTTGTTCCAGCACCAGCAGGCTTTCCGCCGAGCCCATCATTGCCGACAATGGCGAGCGTAAGTCATGCGACACTGAGCTTAACAGCGCCGAGCGCAGCTGCTCCATTTCGGCTTTCACGCGCGAGCTTTCCAGCTCAGCACTCAAACTAATGCGTTGCCACACCGAGCCGGCCTGTTGCAGCAAACTGGTGATCAGCCGTTCATCGTCTGGCCGCAGCACCGCCAGTTCAGGTGCAAAGCGCACCAGCAACACTGCTACTGTGCGTTGCTGTACCCGTAGCGGAAATGCACTCCAGACACTGGCGGTCAGGGTTTCACTAAAGCGCCCCGCCATCGCCTGATGCTGCGCGCACCAGTCCAGCACCGCACCGTCAATCGGCAACAACGGCGCTTGCGGCGCTGGCAGCAACTGCCACTGATTTTCCGCCGGCAGTGCCAGATGCACCGGAGCCTGTAGCGCGCTACTGAGCTGTGCCGCCAGCACCTGCGCCAGTTCCTCGGTCTGATGCACCACTGTAAGCTTGGCGGCAAAATCACGCTGAAACTCGGAATAGCGGTTGGCCGCTTTGAGCAATAACAGCTGTTGGCGGATTTTCGACGCGGCTGGCCCGCAAATCATGCCAATCACCAACAGAAAAATCAGCGTGGTGATGTCGTCACTTTTGTTGACGTTAAAGCTGAAATAAGGTGCAGTCAGGAAAAAGTTAAAGCTGAAAAACGACAAGGCTGCAGTGAAAATCGCCGGCCGCGCGCCGTATTTCAGGCCACAAGCCACCACCGCCAGTACATAAATCAGCACCAGATTGTCGTTATCTAGCACCCGGTGCAGCACAATCGCGACACTACTGGCGAGCGCCATCAAGAGCAGGCCCACGCCATAACCGGCGGTCTGACCAAATGGGCTGGCCGGCATTGGTAATTCAGCACTGCCTTGCGCATCAGCGCGGTATACCGACACTTCCAGTGGCAGGCCGCTGTTGACCAGCTGCTGATACAAAGGTTGGCGCCATGGCTGCCACCAGCGCGGCGTGCCGGCGCCTACCAGTACCGCATTGATACGTTGTTCGGTGATATAAGGCCCGATGGTCTGCAAGGTTGAAGGGCCGCGCAGCACATCAGTGCTGGCGCCGAGTTCCCGCGCCAGGGCAAAAGCCGCCTGCAGCCGTTGTTGCTGCGCCTGATATTGCATGGCGCCGGTATCAACCCAAACCACTACCCAGGGCACCTGACGTTTTTCTGCCACGCGCCGGCCGATACGAATTAAGTATTCGTGGTCACGCCGGCTTGAGATCAGCACCAACAGCTTGTCGGCAATGGTGTAATCCTGACAAGTAGCTTTGGCTTGTTGTTCGGTTTTCAGCTGGCTGTCGACATGATGCATCACCAGCTTGATCGCCATTTCCCGCAGCGCGGTTAAGGTTTCCAGCTGGAAAAACTGCTGCTGTGCCTGCTCGGCGAATTCCCCGAGATAGACTTTGCCCTGCGCCAGCCGCTCCAATAAATGCGCCGGTTCCAAATCGACAAAAACCAGCTGCCGCGCGCTGTCGATAAACTGGTCTGGCACAGTTTCACGTACGCGCACACCACTGACCTGCAGCACCAGGTCGTTGAGGCTGGCGACATGCTGGATATTCATCGTGGTGTAGACATCGATGCCGGCCGCCAGCAATTCGGCGATATCCTGATATCGTCTTTTGTGCCGGCTGCCGGGAATATTGGTGTGCGCCAGCTCATCGACCAGAATCAGTTTTGGCTTTCGTGACAGCGCCGCATCGAGGTCAAACTCCGTCAGCAGCTGCGTCTGATACTGCACTTCACGCCGCGGTAACAGCGTGAAGTCATCAAGTAAAGCCGCCGTGTGACTGCGGCCGTGAGTTTCAATCAGCCCGACCAGTACATCCACCCCTTGCTGCATCCGCTCGCGCGCAGCTTCCAGCATGGCGCAGGTTTTGCCAACGCCGGGTGATGCGCCGAGAAAAATCTTCAGCTTGCCGCCACTGGGTTGCAGTGACTTTAACAGCGCATCCGCCTGCTGGCTGCGTGGATCTGTTTGCGAGCCTGGCTGCGCAGCAGCGGAAGAAGATCGGTTCGGGTTCATCTGTTACATCCTTAAAAATTACGGCTTAAGCGCAGCAGTACACGCTCATCACACAAAGCCGGGCAGGCGTCAGCAGATACATCAGTACCGGCCACACCTATTGCCCAGTCCAGTTGCAACCACTGCGCCTGCACCATCAGACTCCAGTCCAGATAACTGCGGGCTGCAGTGTCGCCTCCGAGGAAAGTACTGAACTCAGTAGCCGAGGCGAACCGGTTCAACCCTGCATGGGCCTGCAGCTGCACGCTGTCAGTCAGCGCCTGCTGCCAGTCCGCGCTCAGGTAGCCAAATTTGCCAACACCGCTGGCAAAATAGTTGTCAGTCAACGCCAGACCAAAGGTCCACTGCCCGACGCCCAGCTTGCTGTAAACTTCCCAATAATTAAAACCATTACTGCTGTTGTGCCCTTCCGGATAGCGGTATTGCATCACACCTAAGTCCAGTGTCATATCCTCATTCAGCGCCCATTTGCGCCCGGCCAGCAGGTCCAGTTCCAGACTGCCCTCGCCAAAGCGGATATTGGAGGCCCAGCTGCTGACATACCAGCCGTCGGTATTTGCCAGCGTCAGGCTGCCCTGCAGCGCCATGCCTTCATTGGTCTGCGAAATGCCGCGAAACAGATAATCCGAGATATAAGTCAGATTGCCGCTGCTTTGCCAGGCCGAAGCCGCAGGCTCCGCCTGTGCGCCATTGCTTAATAACGCGGCTACCGCACAAATTTTACCGAAACCAAACACGGCACGAGATAAAGCTTTCATAAAGATCCTTCAACACAGTCATTACGGGGAAAAAACTGCGTGGCCAACCCGCAGTCACTGTTTTGACAACAATGTCAGTTGACGGCCACACAGCTGCTGCTATCCCGTTAAATCACAGCAAAAAACAACAACAAGCAGCCGGTGACAAATCACGCCGTTATGGCGCTTGCACCGGGCAGGCCTGATCCAGCGCCAGATTCAGTGGCAACACCGCAACCCGGGGCTCACCCAGCACACCCCATTGCGGCGCCTGAGTTTGCTGCGCCACCAGCGCAGTGACCGTTGTTGTGGCGCAGCCGCGGGCCTTGGCGACACGCTCAACCTGCAGTTGTGCCGCCGCCGGGCTGATATGCGGGTCGACGCCAGAGCCGGAACTGGCTAGCAAATCCAGCGGCAAGCTCTCAGGATTGACCTGGTATACAGCCGCTAAACGGCTGCTCTCCGCCGCCACCCGTTCCCGCAGCGCCGGATTAGATGGCGCGAGGTTCGAACCGGCAGTATTCATCGGGTCGGAATTGACAGCGCTTGGCCGGCCATGAAAATAACGCTCAGCGCTAAACGGCTGGGCGACCAAGACAGAGCCCAGCACTTTGCCGTCGGTGGCCTGGATCAAACTGCCGTTTGATTGCACCGGAAACAGCAGCTGGTTCAACAGCGTCACGCCGCCGGAATACAAAGCGCCACAGAACACCAGCCCGACCAGACTGAAACGTAACGCCGGTAACCATAAGGCATGCTGCTGTACAGGCGCACTCTCAGCGGTAGGGGCAGCGGTGGGGGCAGACATAGATTGAGTAAAAGCAGAATTCAGGTTCATTTCAGAGCATCCAGTTCAGGCCAAGGTCAATCAGTTTGATCGCGACAAAAGGCAGCAGCAGACCGCCCAGGCCGTAGATCAACAGGTTATTGCGCAGCAGTTTTTCTGCGCTGATGGCGCGAATAGCCACGCCTTTTAGTGCCAGCGGGATTAGGAGCGGAATAATCACGGCGTTAAAAATCAGCGCCGAAATCACCGCGATTTGCGGGTCGGGCAACTGCATCAGGTTCAGCAAACCAATGCCGGGCATAGACGCAGCAAACACTGCCGGAATGATGACAAAGTACTTGGCAACGTCATTGGCGAGCGAGAACGTGGTCAGCGCACCGCGGGTGATCAGTAACTGTTTACCCACTTCGACCACAGCCAGCAGTTTGGTTGGATCAGAATCCAAATCCACCATATTGCCGGCATCTTTGGCCGCCTGAGTCCCGGAATTCATCGCCAGGCCCACGTCGGCCTGAGCCAGCGCCGGCGCGTCGTTAGTGCCGTCACCCACCATCGCCACTAAGTGGCCTTTGGCCTGCTCCGCCCGAATGAGCGCCAGCTTGTCTTCCGGCCGCGCTTCAGCGACAAAATCATCAACACCAGCCACCGCTGCGATTGCACCGGCAGTGATTGGGTTGTCGCCGGTCACCATCACAGTGCGCACGCCAAGCGCCCGCAGTTTGGCAAAGCGTTCCGCCACACCGGGTTTAATCACGTCGGACAGCTGGATCACGCCAAGGATCCGTTTGGCTGACACCACCACCAGCGGCGTGGCACCTTGTTGCGCAACTTTGCTGACGATCCCTTCCAGCGCCTGCGGTACAGAAAGCCCCTGGCTCAACGCGAAACGGCAGATGGCATCGCTGGCGCCTTTATAAGCAAAAGAGCAGGCAAAAGAGGAAGCAAAGCCTTGATCTGCACCCGCGCCTTCTGCAGCGAGACGCAAACCAGACAAACGGGTTTCCGCGCTAAAAGGCACAAACTCAGCAGCCAGCGGCAACTCTGTGATATCACCAAGTTCACGCGCCAGTTTCACCACAGATTTGCCTTCCGGCGTCGGGTCCTGCAGTGAACTTAATACCGCAACCCGTACCAGCTCCGTCTGGGTAACCCCAGGTAATGGCAGAAATGCAGTGGCCTGGCGGTCACCGAAAGTGATAGTACCGGTTTTATCCAATAACAAAGTGTCGATATCACCGGCGACTTCCACGGCTTTACCCGACTTGGCAATCAGGTTGGCGGCTAAAGCCCGGTTCATGCCGGCAATACCAATCGCAGGTAATAAACCGGCAATAGTGGTTGGGATTAAACACACCAGCAGCGCAATCAGCAGCAGCGGGTCGAGCGTGATGCCGACAAATTCAGACAGCGCCGGCAAGGTGGCCACTGCCAGCAAAAACACCAGCGTCAGCGCCGCCAGCAACACGGTCAGCGCCAGTTCGTTTGGTGTTTTTTGCCGTTGCGTACCTTCGACCAGCCGGATCATTTTGTCTAAGAAGCTATGACCGGATTCCGCAGTGACCTGCACTTCAATGCGGCCACTGAGCAGCTTGGTGCCGGCGATCACGCCAGAGTGATCAGTGCCAGCCTCACGCAGTACCGGCGCCGATTCACCGGTCAGCGCCGACTCATTGATCGAGGCCACGCCTTGCACTATTTCGCCGTCCGCCGGGATCAGCTGGCCGGGTTCCACCACCACCACATCACCTTGTTTCAAAGTGCTGGCGTTGACCTGTGTCAGTTGGCCGGCTTTGTTGCGTAAAGTGGCAGTTAAATCGCGCCGCGTCGCTTTTAAGCTCGCAGCCTGGTCGCGGCCACGTGCTTCGGCAATGGCTTCGGCGAAATTGGCAAACCAGACGGTAAAGAACAAAATCAGGCTGCAGCACAAGGCAAAGCCATAGGGCTGGTCTTGCAACAGCCGTTGAACTGTCATGGCAAATGACCACAAGGTGCCAACCCAGACCACAAACATCACCGGGCTTTTGATTGCCTGCATCGGCGCCAGTTTGCGCCACGCATCCAGACTGGCGGTGCGCACAGCACCGGCACTGATCTGCATTGAATGATTCATCAGAGACTCCACAGAATTAAGACACTAACGCAGGTCAACAAGGGCTTCGCCAATAGGGCCAAGCACCATCGACGGCAAGAACGACAGGAAATTCAGCAACAGGATCACCACCACTACAGTCACACCAAAGGTCAGGCTTTGCAGCGGCAGGCTGGCTGCTCCCGGTGGCGTCACTTGTTTTTGCGCCAGACGACCGGCAATAATCAGTGGGATCAACAGCGGCAGGTAACGACCGAGCAGTAACGCCAGCACAGTACTGAGGTTCCACCAGGGCGTGTTGTCGCCAAGGCCTTCAAAACCGGAGCCGTTGTTAGCAAAAGCCGAGGTGTACTCATAAAACACCTGGGATATACCGTGCAGCCCAGGGTTGCTGTTCGCTGTCCATTCCGGTACCGACAAGGTGATGGCCGTTAAAATCAGGATCACCGCACTTGGCAGCACCAGTAACAGGCCCAGCCAGCTCAGTTCGGTTTTCTCCAGCTTGCGACCAAACATCTCTGGCGTACGGCCAATCATCAGTCCGGCGATGAACACCGACAGCCAGATGTAGACAATAAAGTTGATCAGACCACAGCCTATGCCGCCCCAGATGGCGTTGATCAGCATGCCAGCGCGGCTGATGAGCCCTGCCAGCGGGTTCAGCGAATCATGCATCGCATTGACTGACCCATTTGAAGTCTGCGTGGTCAGCGTTGACCAGAGCGCCGACAAATCGGTGCCAAACCGCACTTCTTTGCCTTCAAGATTACCGCCGCTGGCGCCAAGCCCGGCAAAGGCGGCATTCGGTTGCATTTCGCTGTACACAGCTGCGGCCACAAAACACAGGCTTAATACCGCCATCACGGCAAAACTCATGCGGGCAAAACCCTGACCGGCCCGAGGCGTCAGCCCTGTCTGAGCCGTCAACCCGGCCTGACTGGCCGCTGCGGCGTTGACACTGGCAGTGCGACTTAACATGCCGCCCATCATCCACAGCATCGCCATCGGCACCAGCACCAGAGCTATGGTTTCTAAGGCGTTAGACAGCGGCGTTGGGTTTTCCAGCGGGTTCGTGCTGTTTGGACCATACCAGCCGCCACCATTAGTGCCGAGCTGTTTGATGGCGACCATCGCCGCGACCGGGCCCTGCGGAATTTTCTGGCTGTGCGCCTGTTCAGCACTTTGAGGTGCTTCCAGCAACACCGCTTCAGTGGCTGCCTGATAATTCGACGGCACGCCCTGACTGCCTAACAGCAGTGCCAGCACTACTGACAATGGCAGCAATACGCGGGTAAATGCGCGCAGGCTGTCCTGATAGAAATTCCCGAGGTTACGCGGTTCGCCGGCTTTCGCCGTTGCGCTATTGAGGCCACCGGTCATGCCACGCAGCACGGCCAGTGCTAAAGCGAGACCCATCGCCGGGGTTAAAAATTGCAGGGTGACCAGCACCACACTCTGGCTGAAGAAGCTCAGTTGCAGCTGACCTGAATAATGCTGCTGGTTAGTGTTGGTTAAAAACGACACTGCAGTGTGCAGCGCCAAATCCCAGCTAAGCGGGCCGACGTTATCCGGGTTCAGCGGTAACAGATGCTGACACAGCAACAGCACATAAGCGATGATGCCGAGCAGTAAATTGGCGGCGACAAAGGCCAGGCCATATTGCCGCCAGTTCATGCCGGCCCGGCCGTCGACGCCAAACAGGCGAAGCATCAGCAGCTCCGGCCGTAAGAACACTTTATCCGACCAGTGCGGCGCACCGGCAAACACCGCCGTCATATAACGGCCAAGCGGCCAGGACAGAAGCCCCGCCGCCAGTAAAATCAACATGACGTCCATCAGCGCTCCTAAAACTTTTCTGGCGCACGCATGGCTTCCGCCAGCACTAACGCCAGTGCACACAAGGTGAAAAACAACAACCCGTTCATGACTATTCCTCAGTGGTAATTCCACGGAAAATTGTCGGATTTCGGGCCGTAAAGTCTCCAGAGCTAAAAAGCGGATGGGCGTAAAGAAGGCGTAAAATTACCGTCCGGCCCGCTGATTGTCGCCCGTGCGCGCCAGTGCTAATCTGTAGCCCTGTGTCTGCCTCTGCGGTGACGGCAAGTTCGGTATGAACAAAGGATGTATTCTGCAAATTTGGCTGCGGCAAGGCGCATTGTTGTGTTGCGGCATCTGGCTCAGTATGGCCCCCCCCGCGTCTGCGGCAGAACCGCCGCTGCTGCGCTGGTGCCTTGGCCATTTTCCGGGGTTTCATGAATTTACCGGCAATGACCGCACACCGGTCGGTCCTTCAGTCACCATGATGCAGGAGTTGGCCCGTCGGGCCGGTTTCACGCTGCAAATTGGCACGAAAACACCGCCCGGCCGATGTCTGAAACAGCTGGCCGCCGGCGAGGCGGAACTGATGGCCAACTTGTTGTATTCCAGCCAAAGGTCTGACAGCCTGATTTTAATCCGCTTCGCCAGCCGCTTTCCGGACCGGCTGTATCTGGCGGCGAACGATCCCCGTCATATCACCGATCTGCTGCAACTGAGCGGGCTGAGTCTGGTCACTGTGCGGGGCTTTGGTTTGCATCCGTCGATACAACAGGTGGCGGACGCGTTGCCACCGCAGCAAAAACAGCAGGTCGACTCCACCGCAACCGCGTTACAGATGGTGGTCCGGGGCCGGGCCGATGGCGCCTTATTACCCCCTACCCAGGTCAGTCATATCTTCACCCAGCAACCCAGACTGGCGGCGCAATTACGTGAAGTCAGTTTTGCCAGCGACAAAGTGGCGCCGCAGCATGTCTACATCGGCTTGTCACGCCACATCAGCGATCCACAACTCGAAGCACGGATCCGCGCCGCGCTGATACAAATGAAAACCGATGGCACCATAAAACGGATTTTTGGCGACAAAGTGCTGGATTAACCAGCCCTTACCCCGCCTGCAAACACAGCCGGTATCCGACGCCGGCTTCGGTTTTCAGATACTGTGGCGCCGCCGGATTATCTTCCAGTTTTTGCCGAAGGCCGGCCATATGCACGCGGATATATTCCGGTCTGTCCTGATAAGTTGCGCCCCAGACCTGAGTCAGAATTTGGTTGTGGGTCAGCGCCGAGCCGGCGTGGCGCAGCAGGCATAACAACATTTCATATTCGGTTTTGGTCAGATGCACCAAAGTGCCGGCTTTGTGCACCAGCCGCTGCACCGGGTCGACCCGCACGGCGCCAAAACTCAGCACAGGGCTTTGGCCATGACGTGGCCGCAACGCCGCACGCAGCCGCGCCAGCAATTCACCGGCGCTGAAGGGTTTGGTTACATAGTCGTTGGCGCCGCTGTCGAGTGCCGTGACTTTGTCCTGCTCTTTACCACGGGCAGAAATCACAATCACCGGAATGTCCGACCATTGCCGTAACTGGCGTAACAGCTCAATGCCATCGATGTCGGGCAAGCCTAAATCCAGCAACAGCAGGTCAAATGCCTGACTGGCCAGCAGTTGCAAACCGGTCTGCCCTTCCGCGCAAAGCTGCAGTACATAACCCTGGCTTTGTAATAAAGTCTGTAAAAAACTCTGCATGCCGGCGTCATCTTCCAGCACCAGTACAGTGGTAGTGTTCATTGCGGCCACTCCAGCAAAGCCGTGACGCCGCGCGCATCAGTATCCAGTGCAAAACGGCCCTGATGCAGCGCAGCCACGGTCTGGCAAATGCGTAATCCAAGACCAGTGCCGCTATCGCGCTGCACGGTATTTTTCCGCCCCGGCGCATTGCAAAGGCGCAGCTGATACCAACCGCTGGCAGCACTCAGTTGCAGCTGATACGGCGGCGAGCCATGACGCAGCGCGTTTTCCAGCATATTGGCCAGCGCCATTTCCAACAGCTCCGCATCGCCGCTAAACAGCTGGCCGTCCGCTTCAGGGCTTTGCTGACAGATAGGCGCCAGCAAAGCGGCATCTTCCGGCCGGCGCGCCAGTGCCCCAGCCATTAAATCGGCGGCACTGAAACTACTACGGCGTAATGAATCGCCCATCAGCTGGGCTTTACTCAGTTCCAGCACTTTTTCAAAGTGTTGATTGAGCAGCAAACTTTGCTGATAGATATTTTGTGCCTGCTGCCGGCGCTGCGCGTCAGACAGTTGCAGTGCATCGTCAGCCAGCATGCTGGACGCGCCCATAATAGTGGCGAGCGGCGTACGCAGGTCATGCGACAGGCTGCGCAACAAAACAGCGCGTTGTTGCTCCAGCTCTACCTGCAGTTGCTGCCTGGCGCTGTGTTCCTGCTGCCGACGCAGCCGGTCTGCCAGATAACTGATAAAAAGCCCAAAAGCAGCCATGACAAAAAAGCTGATAAAGTTGTTGGTGTCATGTACGTCCAGCGTGTAATAAGGCGGCACAAAACACCAGTTCAGCAGCAGTACCGACCATAAGGTTGTCAGCAGCGCCGGCGTTTTGCCAAACTGCAGCGCCATCGCACTGATCCACAGCAACATCAGCATCGCCACGTCGGTTGAACTGACGGCAGACCGCAGGGGGAACAGCAGTAAACAGCCAAGCAGCGGCAGCAGCAAAATGCCACCAGCTGACCACAGCCAATAAGCCGTGGTCCCGGCTTTCAGCGGTTTTCCCGCCAACACTGAACTGAATTGCTGCCAGCGCACCTGCATGCCTCAATACCGCCAATACGACGGAGTAAATAACACCACCAGCGTCAGAATTTCGAGCCGGCCCAATAACATGCCTAAACTTAACCACCATTTAGCGCCATCTGGCAAGCTGGCAAAATTGCCGGCCGGGCCAATAATAGTGCCAAGCCCTGGTCCGACATTGGCCACAGCCGTGGCGGCACCGGTCACAGCAGTAACCAAATCCAGTTCATAAAACGACAGCATCAGCGCGATAAAACCAATGCTGGCGAAATAGATAAAACAAAATGCCAGCACGTTGCCAAGCAGTTGGTCATCCACCGGCTTGCCACCGTATTTCTGGCTCCACACCGCTTTGGGGTGAATGAGCAGCTTCAGCTGTTTAATCAGCAACAGCGCCGACAACTGAATGCGGAAAATCTTCAGGCCACCGGAGGTGGAACCGGAACAGGCGCCGGCAAAAGTGATGTAAAAGAATAACATCACCGCCATATTGCCCCACAAGGTGTAATCCTCAGAAGCAAAGCCACAAGTGGTGATGATAGAAACGACGTTAAACAGGCTATGCGTCAGCGCATCAAAAGCGTCGCGCGCATTGTGCTGTACCTGATAATAACTGAGCAAAGCGGTACAAAAGGCTACAATCAACAAAAAAGCCCGCACTTGCGGATCTTTCCACAGCGCTTTGCGATCGCCTTTGACCATGCTGATAAACAGCACAAACGGCATGGCCGCCAGCAACATAAACAAGCTGCTGAGCCAATAAATCTGCGGCATGTCTTTATAGACACCAAAAGACGCATCGTAGTTAGCAAAACCGCCGGTGGCGACAGTTGCCATCATATGAGTGACAGCATCAAAGCCATTCATGCCCGCCAGATAATAACTGAGGGCCGTGACCAGGCTCAGTACCAGATACACGCCGCCAATAGCCGCGGACATCGAAGAACTGCGCGGCAGGATTTTCTCCGAGGTGTCTGAACTTTCGGTTTTAAATAAACGCATACCGCCGATTTTCAGCGCCGGCAAAATCGCAATCGCCATTACGATAATACCGATACCGCCAATCCAGTTCAGAATGGCGCGCCAGTACAAAATACCTTTGGGCATATTGTCCAGACCGGCATACACAGTGGAACCTGTTGTGGTAATACCGGACACGGTTTCAAACCAGGCATTGGTAAAGCTGGAACCGGGAATAATCAGCCAGAACGGCAGCGCCGAAAATACACAGATAATCAGCCAGCTTAAGGTGGTCAGCAAAAACAGCTGGCGCTGTTTCATCGCTTCGGCATCCCGCCCCAGCAGCGTCAGGCTGTAACCGACGATGACACAACTGGCCGCAGTGCCGAGAAAAGCCCAGAAACTGCTTTCTTTGAAATACACCGACACTGCAGCGCCAGACAAGTGCACCAGCGACAACAGCAACAGCAAATAACCCAACACTTTATAAATCAGCAGGCGACCGCTCTGGCGCGGCACCGATAACCGGGGGCTGGACATCTGCAAACACCATCCACTTCAGAGATGTTCAGTGTATAACCGCCGCCGTGCGCAGTTTATAAAGAAACTATAAGGATTCGACCGGGCATAGCACCAGCCTGAGACAGCGCTGCCGCCGCACCGCCATGCTGCTTGAGGTTTACTCAAGTGAAGATTCGAAAAAATTCATTTAAATTTAGATGGCCAGCCATCCAAACATCTGTATACTTAGCCGCATTAGCTTCTATAAGAGATTTCGATTATGCCGCTCAGTCTGCAGCAAAAAATTCAGGACCCGACGCAAGGCGTCTATCTGATAGGCACCACACCGCCAAAAGCCGGCACTGCCACAGACAAAACTGAGCGCATTGCCGGTAAGCTGCTGAAACGCTTAAACGAAATCGAATTCGACGGTTTAGTGGTATATGACATTCAGGATGAGAGCAGCCGGGTCAGCAGCGAGCGGCCCTTTCCGTTTCACGCCACCTTAGACCCACGCGACTACAGCCAGTTGTTGCGTAAACTGGCCCGGCGCGACGTGATCACTTATAAATCTGTGGCACAGCGGGACGCCGCCGAATTTCGTGACTGGCTCGGTGAAACTGCCCGCGATTATCAGCTGCAGAATCTGGTACTGGTCGGCAGCCCGTCATCGAATGGCACTATTAAGCTGAGCCTGGCTGACGCCTATCGCGAACTGGCCGAACACCCGGCTGACGTCTATCTGGGCGGAGTGGCCATTGCCGAGCGCCACGCCAGCAAAGGCAACGAACATCAGCGCCTGATTGAAAAATCGGCGCAGGGTTGCCAGTTTTTTATCACCCAGGCGGTCTACAACGCCCAGGCCACTATCGATTTACTGACCAGCTACGCCCGCAGCTGCCGCCAGCAAGGCCTGACTCCGAGCCGCATTATTCTGACTTTCACGCCATGCGGCGGTGAGCAAACGCTGGATTTTATGCACTGGCTGGGCATTTCAGTACCAGAGGCTGCGCGCTACCGTATTCTGGACGCGGCAAACCCGCTGAACGAATCCATCCGCATCTGCCGCGACAACCTGCAACAAATTCTGTCGCACTGTGCCAGCTTAGATATTCCGCTGGGTCTGAACGTGGAAAGTCTGACCAACAGACGCGAAGAAATCGACGCCTCAGTGCTGCTGTTCCGTTTACTCAAAGCCACGATGGAATTGCACCTGGCAGAGAAGCAAGTCGCCTGACGCTGTTTTTTGCCCTACGGGCGACGGCTTGGTTGTCTTAATCATTTTTTCCTGCTGCCGCAAGACCGTCTAGCAAAGAATTCACCTGACGGTGAGGTACTGTTGCTGACGCTGGTCCTT
>CALJUX010000007.1 GCA_937978655.1 uncultured Chromatiaceae bacterium | reverse complement strand
ACGAGGTGGTGATTCGTGACTGGAGTTCAGACGTGTGCTCTTCCGATCTCTGCCAATGCCGTCGGCTATCGCAAACACTGCGCCTTTATCACGCAACAAGCCTGCAGAGGGCAGGCTGAAGTCAGCAAAATCCTGATTGATGAACTGGCGGCCAGCCATGCTGTGCTGGCCGGCCTTCAGCTGTAAGCTCATGTTCAGGCAGCCTTTTTATTGCCGCTGAAACTGCTGCTTTGTAATAACTCGCGTTTTGGCGCGGTTTTATAGTGGGTGCTGTATAAAGTCAGACCGGTAAAGGCTAAACCACCGACCAGATTGCCCAGCGCCGTCGGAATTTCGTTCCACAGCAAATAGTCCATCACGGAAAAATCGCCGCCCATCATCAGGGCAAAAGGAAACAGAAACATATTAACGACCGAGTGCTCAAACACCATATAAAAGAACAACATAATTGGCATCCACATCGCGATCACTTTGCCGCTGACATTGGTGGATATCATCGCGCCAACCACACCCATCGACACCATCCAGTTACACAACATGCCGCGCAGAAAAATCGTCAGCCAGCCGCTGACGCCGTGGGCGGCATAACCCACGGTGCGGGCTTCACCAACGCCGGCCAGTTTTTCGCCGACCGGGCCGGCGGGTGCATCAAAGCCCATGGTAAAGACAAAGGCCATCATAAAAGCGACGGTTAAAGCGCCGGCAAAATTGCCGCAAAACACCAGACCCCAGTTGCGTAAAATACCAGGGACAGTGACGCCGGCTCTGCGGTCCAGCCAGGCCAGCGGCGTTAACACAAAGACGCCGGTCAATAAATCAAAGCCCATTAAATACAACATGATAAATCCGACCGGGAACAACATAGCACCAGCCAGCGGCGAGCCGGTCTGCACACTGACCGTCACGGCAAACACTGCCGCCAGAGCCAAAATGGCGCCGGCCATAAAAGCGCGGATCAGCGTGTCGCGGGTCGACATAAAAATTTTCGCTTCGCCGGCGTCGACCATTTTGCTGACAAATTCAGCGGGGATGAGATATGCCATGATTTTTCCTCTTTTGTTGCAAAAAAAAAGCGCCCGCCCTCGATTGAGGAGCGGACGCCTGTGTCCGGTTTTATTGTCTGTCTTATTTGTTTTGTCTGGAGTCTGTGCGGTGCGACTGCTGGAGCAGACCGCATGCGTTTGCACTCAAGTGATCAAATGCATTTCAGATGCCAGTTTGAAATATTGATTAACTCATTCATTTATAAACCAAAAATATTGTGGTCAGCTGTCGACCCCGGCACGGCTGCGCCAGTTCAGTGCAGTGGTTGCACGGAACTGGCGCAAGCGTCTGATTAGCAGGCGCGCCTGCAGTACCGAATAGCACGCTAAAGTTGTTTATTTTCAGACAGATGCCGCGCTTTAAGCCAGATTGGAACAACCCTTGCCGCAGCAGGGATCTGTGATGTTCAGATCGGGCCGCTATGGATCCATTAGTCCTGCGTTTATTACTGTCGGCAAAACAACAGGATGTGGCGGCGCTGCGCCAGTTACACAGCCTGATTGAAGTGGTCACCTGCATTGGTGATTTGGTGCATCAGCTGCAGCGCGAACGTGGTCTCAGCAATATGCTGATGTATACGCCGCAGCCGGCGCTCAGTAGCGCACTGCAACAACAGCAGGGTGAGGTCAGCAGCCGGCTGACACAAACGGCCGCGTTGATTGCAGAGCTGCTGGCAGCCGGTGCTTTGCAGGCGCCGCGTTTACAAAGCGCTTTGGCCTGTGCTTTACAACAGAGTCAGGTTCTGGCGCAAGTCCGGCTGGCAGTGGCTGGGTGTCAGGCAGAGCAGGCATGCAGCCAGGCGCCTTGTGAACAGTATTCGCAGCTGATCCGGCATTGGCTTGACGTGGTGATAGAAGCCGCTGGTCTATCGGTGTCGCCGGCGGTCAGTCAACTGGTGCTGAGCCTCATCTACCTGTTGCAGGCGAAAGAATTTGCCGGGCAGGAGCGCGCCTGGGGCGTGGTGGCGTTTTCCGGTAAAGCCAATGGCAATGAACTGGCCGAGCGGCTGCAGGTGCTGGCGCAGTCGCAACAGGATGCATTGCAGGCGCTGTGGCCTGGCCTTGCTGCGCCGCTCTGTCAGGTCTATCAGCCACAACTTTGCCAGCAAGCCGACGCACAATATGTGCAGCTCAAAGAGATGATGCTTGGCCTGTGCCGGCATCAGCAGGCGTCGCCGGCGCTGGCTGAACTGTGGTTTCAGTGCGCCAGCCGGCGTATTGATGTGCTGCATGCGCTGCTCGAGCCGCTGAAACAAGCGCTGGAGCAACAGCTGGCCGCGTCAAAACAAACTTATGCCAAGGAGCAGCAGCTATTGAAGCGCCAGGCTGCGCCAGTCAATGCTTTAGCTGTCGCACCAGCGCAACAGGCACCGGGGCTGGCCGGGATCTGGCCACTCAGCCACGAACAAAACGGCCAGGCGTCGTTGTTGCAGCTGCTGCGCGAGCAATCGCAGCATATCGGCAACATCGAAACTGAACTGGAACAGGCGCGGGCCGCGGTGCAGGAGCTGAAAATGGTGCAGCGCGCCAAGCTGATGTTAATTGCACAGCATCAAATCAGCGAACAGCAGGCGCATCATCAGCTGCAAAAACTGGCGATGGACCGGCAGCAATCGTTGTTCGAAGTGGCCACACTTGTGATTGAAAAAACGCAAACAGAACACAAAAAGAGCGCCAAATCAAGCTGAGATGGCGCTGCAAAAAACCGGCGTGGAGTGACCGGTACACAGAGAGCAAAACAGAGGATTAAGGCTGATAAGTCGCCATCAGCCAGAATTTACGGGTGTCGGCCTGTAAGGTATCAGCCTGATAAAACGCCACTTTGCCAAGCAGTTGCCACTGGCTATTCAGCTCATAAACCAGGCTGGCGTCCAGCTCATTGCCATAATGGCTGCTGGCCACATCGCTGTGGAAACGATGCCAGGACAGCGCCGCTTTGGCTTTGAGTACCGGAAACGCCAGCTGCACCGCCTGTTCGCGTAACCCTTTGGCTGGCGTAGTTAAAAACATATCGGCAAAGCCATTAAAGGCATGCAAAGTGGCAAAAGGCGTCTGGAAGGCGTTTTGACCGTCTGAACCAAGTCGCTCCAGAATACCTTTGAGGGTGACTTTACCCAGCGGATAACTGAGCTCAAATCTGTGGTAATTCAGGCCATAATCGGCAGAGGCGGCATGCGCATCGTGCTGGCGCGCAATGGCCGTTTGCCATTTAAAGCCTTGCGCACCGCCTTTGTAATCAAGGCCTGTGGTGCTGGCAGAGCGGGCGCTTACCGTGTCAAAGTCGAGGTCATAAAAATAACCCTGCAGCACCTGGTCGGCCGCCATAGTCCATTGCGCCTGTGCCAGGTTAAAGCGGCCGTGTAAGTCGGCATTGGCGCCGTCCGGGCCAAACACCCGGTTGGCATTATGCAGACTTGCCACATCGAGCTGCACAGTCGGGCTGAACTGTTGGGTCAGGCGTACGCCATCAAAGGTCTGTTCGTTTTGCCGCCAGCCAACACTGCCGATAAAACGCTGGTCGCCAAAATTTAACCGCTGCCGGCCAATGGTGACCAGGCTGTTGCTGCCGGCTTTAAATAACAGCGCGGCCTGATTCAGGTCCAGACCATCCGGATCAGCAATAGTGGCGTAACGGCTTAAGCCATTGACGGTACTGTTGTAAGTGTCGCCGCCAAGCACGGCAACATGGTCGGCTTCAATCAGTGCACTGATACTTTGATTGGTTGCCAGCGTCCATTTGCCGCTATTGACCGTCAGCCGGCTGCGCAAGGTGGAGGCCAGCGCGTCTTCTAAGGCGCCATCCGGTTGCACTTGCTCGAGGCGATAGCGGAAGTTCCATTTGACGGCAGCATCTTGCCAGAATGGATTGGCTGCCGCAGCGGCAGCTGTGTTGGTGGCCAGAGAGCCGGTGGCCAAAGTGGCCAGCAATAACACGCGTTTCATTGTGATTTCCTCATGCGGTTCGCTGCGCCTATTGTAAGGCGCAAGCGGTACGTTATGTAAAAAATACCAATAGAAACAGTCAGATAACCATTAATAGGTAACCCGGATTTGCTGTGTTAAGCCAGCCTTTGGTGGGCCAGTGCTGCCATCAAATCCGATTGCGTCACTACACCACAGAGTTTTTGGTCGGCCGCCACAATAGGCACATGATGTAAGCCATTATTGGCCAGCAGTGGCACTAAAGTGGTGATGGGATCGTCCGGCGCAGCAACCACCAGCTGCGTACTCATTTTATCGCCAACGTTGGGCTGGCGCAGGCCGCCTTGTTTGGTCGATTTCTGCCCAGACCATTTCAACCGTAGGTGCAGCCACAGGCTGTGTAAATGCTGACGGGTGCCGGTCAGTTCCGGTAAGGCCAAATCTTTCAGAAAATCCGGCACCGAAATGACGCCAACTAAACGCTCATCAGCGGCAACCACCGGCAGCATACTGATTTTATGCTGGCGCAGCAGCAACCAGGCGTCGCGCAGCGGCGTTTGTGGGCTTACGGTCACCAAATCCTTCGCCATAATATCGGCACAGCTTAACGCCGAGTGCTGCCGGCTTTGGGCATGTTGTTGCGCCAGACTAAAGAGTTGCACCAAATCAGCTTCACTGATATCCAGTACCGACTGAAACTTATCCATCGCCGCCTGCAAATCTTCATGTTGCAGCTGACTGCGGCTTAAGGGGGGCAGGTCGGTGGTGACCGGCGTGCCAGGGCCTGGCACCACCCGGCGCGGCGGACGCAGATACCGTTGCAACAACAGGCTGACGCCGAGCATCACCCCTAAATTCAGTCCTACCGGGAACAGCAGAAAATCAAGGCCGGGAGCATTGCCTGTGGTGGTGGCGATGACTGGCACCAAAGCGGTAGCGCCGCCCGGCGGATGCATGGCTTCAAACAAATACATCACAAATAACACCAGCGCGATGGTGGCAGCGGCCATCAGCGGAAAACTGCTGAACAGATGGCTGCAGGCAAGGCCTATCGTCGCCGGTAACAGATGGCCCCATAAAAACACCGCCGGTTTGGCCAGCGGGCTGCCGGGCAAACCAAATAACAACACGGCCGAGGCGCCCATCGATGCCAACAGCAACACATGACCGCTGCCCGCCAGATACCACTGACTGATTTGCGAAACCAGCAACAAAGCGACAAAGGCCGCTGCCACCACTTTTAAGCGGTGGCGCAGCGTGATGGCTGACAGATGTTGTTCATTGGGCTGGTACAAACCAAGCAGCTGCAGGAAGCGCTGCCGTAAAGAAGCTGGGGCCATAGATGTTGTCGCTGCTCGTGATTGCTGCAGATAGTCGTTACAGCGAGTTGCTGCAAAAAAGAGCACCATTCTAACCAGCTCTGGTGCAATCGCCCAGCGGTTTGCGCCAAACTGGTGCAATCAGTCGGTGCAATCTGCCGTTGCAAACAGTTAAGCCCGGTTTTTTTGCACCAGCCTGAAGCAACCGGCCTTATTGCATCAGCGGCGAAGGGTTCACCTGAAAATCAAAACCGGCGATTTGCGCCTCGTTGATCAGCACCGAGATATATTGTGCCACCGCTTTACGCCGCACTTTTTCGTTCAGGTAGTCGGCAATGCGTTGTGAAACCGCAGCATAGGGCAGCTGCTGGCCTTCAACCCTGTGCAGCACTTCAACCACATGCAGGCCATAACGGCTTTCCAGCGGATAAGGCAATAAACCCGGCTGTAAGCGAAATAACGGCCGCTCCAGTTCCGGCACTGTCTGGCCTTTGGAGATCTGGCCTAATAAACCACCACTGTCTTTGGTCGAACAGGCGGAAAACTGACTGGCGAAGCCGGCAAAAGCACTGCCCGCCTGAATTTGCCCGATCAGCGCTTCAGCCTGTTGTTGCGCTTTGCTGCGCCCGGTCTGGTCGTCTGGCGCACAGGCCAGCAGAATGTGCCGTACTTCCAATAACGGCGAGCTGACGAATTTTTGCGGATTTTGCTGATAATACAGCTCACAGTCCGCCGCTTTGGCGCTGGGCACTGTGACTTCCAAATCGATCACTTGCTGCACCAATCTGTCTTGCGCAGCCTGACGCTGATCGGTGTTTTCCGTCTGTTGTAACGCAGCAAGTTCTTTGGTTAAACCCAGTTCGTCGGCGCGCTGGCAGATTAACTTTTCAATAATCAGACTTTGCGCGGCAGCGACCATAGCAGCGCGTTTGTCGGCCGCCGGGTGATATTGCATCTCAGCAAAGATCTCCGCTTCGGAAATTTGCTGCTGATTGACTTCAATCATGTTGAACTCCCAACAGGCCAGCGCTGTGCTGGCCTTTGTTCTGGTAAAGGCTTAACTTTTTTCCGGGGCTGGCTAGCGCACAAAACGCTGGCGCACGATCTGATGCGGCCGGCGGATATACTGCAGCGGCACGCTCAGCATATGCACCAGACGGCTGAACGGGAACACCACAAACAGCGTCATGCCAAGCACAATGTGCGCTTTAAAAATCCAGTGCACACCCTGCATCGCCGCGACTGCTTCTGCGCTGTCAAAGGTCACAGTGTTTTGCGCCCAGGCCATCAACTTCAGCATTTCACTGCCGTCCATATGACCGGCGGAGACAAAAATCGAGGTTAAACCCAGCAGCAGCTGCGCCAGTAACAGCCACAGCAGCGCGATGTCCATCGGATTGCTGCTGGCCCGTACCCGTGGATTGGTCAGCCGGCGTTTGAGCAGGATCACTAAACCGTACAGGCAAATCAGGCCAAAAAAGCCGCCGACGCCCATCGCGATCTTCTGTTTAAACGCTGCGCTGATGCCTAGCACGTGCCAGACTTCGGCCGGTGTCAGCAGACCAACAGCATGACCGCCCAGAATGGCCAGAATGCCGATATGAAACGGGATACTGCCACGGCGTAACTGTTTCTTTTCCAGCAACTGGCTGGAGCTGGTTTTCCAGCTGTATTGCTCGCGGTCGTAGCGGATCCAGCTGCCAATCAACATCACCGCAAAAGCGATATAGGGGTAAATGCCAAAGGCGAGATGATCAAAATAACTCATGATAAAACTCCTGAAGCTGCAGCGGCAGCGGGTGTCGCCTCATTAAAAAACTGCACCGGCACCAGCTGGTCGCGGCGTTGGCTTTCAGTTGGGCGGTATTGACTGCTGGGGCAACTGGTTTCACCCCCGCCGTTATTGCCAGCCGACATAAAGCTGACCATTTCCTCTTCCCAGACTTTATCCAGCGCTTTGGGTGTGTCATCTCTTTGTTCAGTGCTGATTTGCTGGCTGAGATCAGCCAGATCAATCTCAGCCTCGGACAGCTCCAGCAGGCTGTGCAGCAGGATTTGATAATCCGAATCGCGCTGCGCAAGGCGAGCCGCCAGCAGGCCCAAAATCGGCGCCACTTCCTGCAGACCGAAGCGGGCATTGTCATCGCCTTGCGTGGATAAAAACTCTAAGTACAGCGGCAGATAATCCGGCAGTTCTTTTTGGGAGATATCCAGCCCGGCTTCGCGATACTGCGCCTGCAGGTTGACCATGGCCTGACCACGGTCCCGCGATTCGCCATGTAAATGTTCAAACAGCAGCAGGCTTAAGCTGCGGCCACGTTCAAACTGGCTGTCGTACTCGGCCTGCCAGTCCATTAAATCTTTGCCAAGCCGCTGGCTGATAAAGGCCAGCAGCGCCGTTTTGGCGGCGTCGGACAACGCCGCCGCCTGCACAATCTGCTCAAGTTCGGCCTGACTGTCGTGTAACAGTGCAGTCGGGTAGTCGAGCAATAACGAAATCACCTGAAGTATTTGCATGTTGTTAATCCTTCAATTCCACCGGAATGACCTGACGCACACCTTTGGCTTTGCTGCCAAACAGGTTGACGCCGTTATTGCCATCGCCACAGCCGTTGCCAAAACTAAAGCCACAAGAGCTTTTCAGGTCATAGGCGTTTTCGGCATAAGCACGATGGCTGGTCGGAATGACAAACCTGTCCTCGTAGTTGGCAAGCGCCATATAGCGGTACATTTCTTCCACCTGATGGGCAGTGAGGCCGACCTGCTGCAGTACCGCTAAATCTTCGACGCCATCGACCTGCTGCGCCCGTTTAAAGGCACGCATCGCAATCATCCGCTCTAAGGCGCGCACCACAGGTTTTTCATCGCCGGCGGTCAGCAAATTCGCTAAGTATTTCAGTGGAATACGCAGCGATTTTAAGTCCGGAATTTCGCCATTCATGCCAACATGGCCGGCCTGCACAGCGCTTTGAATGGGTGACAGTGGCGGCACATACCAGACCATCGGCAGCGTGCGGTACTCAGGGTGCAGTGGCAGGGCGATTTTCCAGTCCATTGCCATCATGTACACCGGGCTTTGCTGCGCTGCTTTAATCCAGTTATCGCTGATGCCTTCGGCGCGGGCGGCGGCGATGACTTTCGGATCGTTTGGATTTAAGAAAATATCCAGCTGCGCCTGATACAGGTCCTGCTCGTTGGCGACACTGGCCGCGGCCGCAATTTTGTCGGCGTCATACAACAACACACCTAAATAACGGATGCGGCCGACGCAGGTTTCGGAGCAGACAGTCGGCTGACCGGCTTCGATACGCGGGAAGCAGAAAGTACATTTTTCTGATTTACCGGTTTTCCAGTTGTAATAGATTTTTTTGTACGGACAGGCCGACACACACATGCGCCAGCCGCGGCATTTGTCCTGATCAATCAGTACAATGCCGTCCTCTTCACGTTTGTACACAGCGCCGCTGGGGCAGGCCGCGACACAAGCCGGATTCAGACAGTGCTCACACAGCCGTGGCAGGTACATCATGAACGTTTTTTCAAACTGGCCATAAATGTCTTTTTGCACCACGTCGTTGAAGTTCTGGTCTTTTTTGCGTTTTTCGAACTCAGTGCCGAGAATCTCTTCCCAGTTTGGCCCCCATTCGATTTTTTCCATCCGCTGGCCGCTAATCAGCGAACGCGGCCGCGCCACCGGCTGGTGCTTGCTGTCTGGTGCGTTATGCAGATGCTGATAATCAAAATCAAACGGCTCGTAATAGTCGTCAATTTCCGGTAAGTCCGGGTTGGCGAAAATATTCGCCAGCACCCGGCGTTTGCCGCCAATTTTGAGTTCCAGCTCGCCGCTGGCATTTTTGGTCCAACCGCCGTGCCATTTTTGCTGGTTTTCCCATTCTTTCGGAAAACCGATGCCCGGTTTGGTTTCGACGTTGTTAAACCAGGCATATTCGACGCCTTCGCGCGAGGTCCAGACGTTTTTACAAGTGATAGAGCAGGTGTGGCAACCGATACATTTGTCGAGGTTTAACACCATGCCAATTTGGGCTCTGACTTTCATAAATTGCTACTCCAAGCTTATTTGGTGTCTAACCAGTCGACGTTGCTCATCTTGCGCACGATGACAAATTCGTCGCGGTTACAGCCGACGGTGCCGTAATAGTTAAAGCCGTAGGCTTGCTGGGCATAACCGCCGATCATGTGCGTTGGTTTCATCACAGCGCGGGTCACCGAGTTGTGAATACCACCACGGGTGCCGGTGGTTTCAGCGCCCGGCACGTTCACGATGCGTTCCTGAGCGTGGTACATCATGCTCATACCTTCCGGCACGCGCTGCGACACCACGGCGCGGGCAGCAATAGCGCCGTTGACGTTAAAAATTTCAATCCAGTCGTTGTCTTCGATGCCAGCCGCTTTGGCGTCCAGCTCACTGAGCCAGACAATAGGGCCGCCGCGCGATAAGGTCAGCATCAGCAAGTTGTCGGAATAGGTACTGTGGATGCCCCATTTTTGGTGTGGCGTGATCCAGTTCAGCACTATTTCTTTGTTGCCATTGGGTTTTTTATGCAGCACCGGCGCCACGGTTTTTAAGTTGATCGGTGGCTTGTACGCACATTGTTGTTCACCAAAATCGCGCATCCATTCGTGATCCTGATAAAACTGCTGGCGGCCAGTGATGGTGCGCCATGGAATCAACTCGTGCACGTTGGTGTAGCCAGCGTTGTAGGACACATGCTCGTCTTCCAGACCTGACCAGGTTGGCGAGGAGATGATCTTACGCGGCTGCGCCACGATATCGCGCCAGCGAATTTTTTCGTCTTCTTTGTTGAGCGCCAGATGACGGTGATCGCGGCCGGTAATTTTCGATAAAGCCGCCCAGGCTTTCACAGCGACCTGACCATTGGTTTCCGGCGCCAGGCTTAAAATCACTTCGCAGGCGTCAATGGCACTGTCAATCCGCGCCAGGCCTTTGTTGACGCCTTCTGCGGTATGAGTGCGGTTCAGCTCTTTGAGGAAATGCACCTCATTTTTGGTATCCCAGCTGATGCCTTTGCCGCCGTTGCCGGCTTTTTCCAGCAATGGCCCCAGTGAAGTAAAGCGCTGATAAGTATTGGGATAATCACGCTCGACCACGTTCAGGTGCGGCATGGTCAGGCCAGGAATGGCTTCACATTCACCTTTCCACCAGGCTTTGACGCCATAAGGCTGGGCCAATTCGGCCGGGGTGTCGTGGTGCATCGGCGTGGTGACCAAATCGGTCTCAACCCCTAAATGGCCCGGGCAGAGGCGGGAGAATTCTTTGGCAATGCCTTTAAAAATTTCCCAGTCGCTGCGCGCTTCCCATACCGGGTCGATGGCGGCGGATAACGGATGAATAAACGGATGCATGTCCGAGGTATTCATGTCGTCTTTTTCATACCAGGTGGCAGTTGGCAATACGATGTCGGAATACAGACAAGTGGTCGACATGCGAAAATCTAACGTCACCCACAAATCGACTTTGCCTTCGGCAGCGTTGTCGGTCCACTGAACGTCTTCCGGTTTTTTGCCGCCAAAACCGCCTAAGTCTTTACCAAGCAAACCATGTTTGGTGCCGAGTAAATGCCGCAGCATATATTCATGGCCTTTACCGCTCGAACCCAGCAGGTTGGAGCGCCAGATAAACATATTACGCGGGAAGTTTTGTGGATTTTCCGGCTCCTGACAGGCGAATTTCAGGCCGCCGTTTTTCAGCTCGCTCACCACATAGTCTTTGACATCCACACCAGCCGCTTTGGCTTTACTGACTAAATGCAGCGGGTTGGTGCCAAGCTGCGGCGCAGACGGTAACCAGCCCATGCGTTCGGCACGGCTGTTAAAGTCGATGATAGAACCAGTCCATTTTTCTTTATTGGCAAGTGGCGATACCACTTCGGCCATATCAAGTTTTTCATAACGCCATTGGCTGGCATGGTTATAGAAAAACGAGGTGCCGTTCATATGGCGTGGCGGTTTTTGCCAGTCCAGCGCAAAGGCCAGCGGGGCCCAGCCGGTTTGTGGCCGCAGTTTTTCCTGACCGACATAATGCGCCCAGCCGCCGCCGCTTTGACCGATACAACCGCACATCATCAGCATATTGATGAGGCCACGGTAGTTCATGTCCATGTGATACCAGTGGTTGAGCGCTGCCCCGACGATGACCATCGAGCGGCCACGGGTTTTGTCGGCGTTGCGGGCAAACTCACGGGCAACCCGAATCAGCGCCTCTGGCTCGACACCGGTAATGGCTTGTTGCCAGGCCGGCGTATAAGGCACGTTGTCGGCATAAGACTGTGCACGATTCGGGTCAATGAGACCAAAAGCGGCGCCGTTATCCACGCCATAATGCGCCAGCGTCAGGTCATAGACAGTGGCGACTAAGGCTTCAGTGCCATCTTTGAGCTGAACTTTACGCACTGGAATACGACGAATTTGTACTTCGTCGTGTTCTGTGTGCTGGAAGTATTTGTACTCGTGCGGCGCGCCGCCAAAATACGGGAAGGCGACTTCAGCGATGCTGTCGTGCGCGTCAATCAGTGACAGTTTCAGCTCGATGTCGCCGTCTTTGTCTTTTTGTTCCAGGTTCCATTTGCCCACCTGATTGGTGTTCTGGCCCCAGCGATAACCGATAGCGCCATTTGGACTGGTCAGGCTGCCATCTTGTTTCACGCCGATGGTTTTCCAGTCCGGGTTATTGGCTTCACCAAGGTTGTCGACCAGATCAGCGGCGCGCAGGAAGCGGCCTTGCGTCAGTTTGCCGTCGTGTTCTTCCAGCAGGACTAACATTGGCATATCGGTGTAACGCCGCACATAGTCAGTGAAATAGCTGCTCGGGCTGTCAACGTGGAATTCTTTTAAGATGACATGACCAAAGGCCATCGCGAGCGCAGCGTCTGTGCCTTGTTTTGGCGCGAGCCAGGTGTCACCGAATTTGGAGGCTTCGGAATAATCCGAGGTGATGACACAGGTTTTAGTGCCTTTGTAGCGTACTTCAGATAAAAAATGCGCGTCTGGTGTGCGCGTTTGCGGCACGTTAGAACCCCAGACGATGATGTAGTTGGAGTTGTACCAGTCGGCCGATTCCGGCACGTCGGTTTGCTCGCCCCAGACTTGCGGGGATGACGGCGGTAAATCGCAGTACCAGTCATAGAAACTTAAGCAGTTGCCGCCAATTAATGACAAATACCGCGCGCCGGCGGCGTAAGATACCATCGACATCGCCGGAATGGGCGAGAAGCCGGTGACACGGTCCGGGCCATATTGTTTGGTGGTGTAAATATTGGCGGCGGCGATGAGTTCATTGACTTCATCCCAGCTGGCGCGGATAAAACCGCCTAAACCGCGGCGTTCTTTGTAGCTTTTGGCTTTAACCGGATCAGACACAATCGACTGCCAGGCTAAAACCGGGTCCTGATGCACGGCTTTGGCTTCGCGCCACAGTTTCATCAGATGCTGGCGCACTTTCGGGTATTTCAGCCGGTTGGCGCTGTAGATGTACCAGGAATAGCTGGCGCCGCGCGGACAGCCGCGCGGTTCATGGTTCGGTAAATCCGGTCTGGTTCGTGGGTAGTCGGTTTGTTGGGTCTCCCAGGTGACCAGACCGTCTTTGACGTAAATTTTCCAGCTACAGGAACCGGTACAGTTCACGCCGTGGGTGGAACGGACGATTTTATCGTGTTGCCAGCGTTGCCGGTAACCCTGTTCCCAGGTTCTGTCCTGATTGGTGGTGACGCCGTGCCCGTCGGCGAAGGGCGTGCTGCGCGTTTTAAAAAAACGCAGTTTGTCGAGCAAGTGACTCATTGTGTTACTCCTGCTTGCCGACCCGGTTGCTATTGGTATGCCGGATCATTTGCTGAACTTGCCAGTAGTCTGGAATGCGCAAGCCGAATCATGATTGATTTGGCGCAAGCAATCCACGGAGCAGGAATAGGTACTAACGCTGAAAAATACCTCTTTGTGGGTAGTGTGTCAGTTTTATAAAGAACTGATTTATATTGATATTGTGCTACGTGGCCCGGTTGTGACTGCCAGCTGTTTCAAGGCGCAGCGCAAAAGGAGTAGCCCCTGAAACTGGCAGCGGAAACCGGTAATATGCAGGGATTAAAACAAGGGGGCGTTATGTCCGGAACAAAACCATTGCTGAAGCACCAATCCTCCATCGTCAGCCGGATTGGCATCGCGTTAGGCATCATCGTGACCCTGGCACTGGGCACTATGATTATTTCTTATTGGCTGTCTGAGCGGGCAGACAGCGATGCTTTGGCTATCAACGTCGCCGGCTCCCTGCGGATGCAGACTTTTAAAGTGGTGATGCTCAGCGACCAGGCGGACAGCGCCGATTTTCTCGCCGCGCGGGAAAAACTGACACAAAGCTGGCAACACCCGGTGTTCAGCCACATGAAATCGGTGAATCCGGAACTGAATCTGCAGTTTGTCAAAGCCCGGCAAAACTGGTTGTTGCTGGAACAACAGTTGGCCGGTTTGCCGGCTGTCGAGAGGTTTCAGCGGGCGCAGCAGCAGGTCAGCCAGATTGAAGTGCTGGTCAGTACCATTCAGCAGGACGCTGAACGCAAAGTGCGGATGCTGCGTATCGTGCAGATTTTTGCACTTTTTACCACGGTATTTCTGGCGGCCGTGGTGTTGCACTGGCTGCGGAACCGGGTCGAGCAGCCTTTAAGCGAATTAACCCGCGCGGCGCATCGGATTGGTCAGGGCGATTTTACCTGCCGGGTGGAGCCGCAGGAACAGGATGAACTTGGCGTGCTGGCGCAGACGTTGAATAAAATGTCCGATGCTATCGCCTCGATGTACGGCACTTTGCAAAAAAGGGTGGATGCCCAGACGCATGCGCTGCAAATCTCCAATACCAAACTGCAGTTTTTATATGACATGGTACGGGACTTAACGGTAGAAACCATCGACCGCGCCCGGCTTGACACTATAGTGGCGCAATTACAGCAGGTGGTGGCGGTACAGGATATCGAACTGTGTTTGCTGACCGAGCAGGGCAGCCGGCCTTATTTACAGATTCTGCCGGAGCCCAGTCATCAGGAATGCCGCAGAGACACCTGTCATGATTGCACCAGCGCCAGCGAAACCGGCCAGCTGGATAACAGCGGCTGGGTCTACCGCTTTCAGGTGCAGCGGGAGAGCCAGCATCACGGTGTACTGGTGGTGCGCACCTATGCCACTGACAAACTTAATGACTGGCAGCTGCAGCTGTTTCGCAGTGTCGCCGGCCACATCGCCATTGCGCTCAGCCTGAAACAAGAGCAGGAACAAAGCCGGCGGCTGGTGCTGATGCAGGAACGTACCGTGATTGCCCGTGAATTACATGATTCGCTGGCGCAGGCGCTGTCTTACTTAAAAATTCAGGTCACCCGGCTCAACAAAGCGATAGAACTGAATAAACCTGAGTTATTACAGGATATTACGGCTGAGCTGAAGCAGGGGCTGGACAATGCCTACCGGCAGCTGCGTGAACTGTTGACCACGTTCCGGCTGAAAGTGGACGGCGGCGGTATTGAAGTGGCGCTGCAACAAGCGGTGGTGGTGCTGGCGGAACAATCCGGCATGCGCTTTCGCGTCGATTACCAGTTAGCGAATATTCCATTATCACCGCAGGAAGAGATCCACTTGCTGCAGATTGTGCGCGAAGCCAGCCAAAATGCGGTGCATCACAGCAGAGGCACGGAAGTATTGGTGCGGCTGACCCAACTTGACGACAAATGGGTTGAGCTCTGTGTGGAGGACAATGGTGTGGGCATTCCGGACAAAGCCGAAAAGCTCAATCACTATGGCCTGGCGATTATGCAGGAACGCAGCCGGCAGCTGGAAGGGGAATTGCGGGTCGCACGCCGGGCTGAAGGCGGCACCGGGGTTTATTTTAAGTTCTTCCCGGCTTATCTGGCCGAAAGAATTTCGGCCTGAACGGATTACCTCTTTTGGTGAATTGCCAGCGCGCTGCGGTCACTGCAACATAAAGCAGTTTTTCTGTCAGCAGCGGTGGTGCCATGACCAAACCAGCCAGCGAATTTTTACCAGGCCAAGCCGATATTGCGGGCGCAAGCGCTGCCGGAATGGCGGCAGATCCAGCCGCTGCGCGTGCCATTGGCGCCCAGCAGCAGCTGCTGCAGGCTATTCGGTTTCTCGATCAACACCTGGTGTTTTTCCGCGAATTGCTGGAGCAGGAGCTGGACGAGCGCGCAGCCCGGCCGGCAACGCAGGCATCGCCGGCCGATAAACCGGATGCCGGCGCCGGGAGCTGCGAATGAAACCTGATCGCGTCACGGCCATGCGGCAAATCATTGCACAGGTCAAAGCAGAGTTTCCGCTATACGAACCCAGTACCTTTATTTGCGGCGCCAATACCGACTGCGCCGGCTGCCCAAAAAAACTGCTGGAAATGGTCGACAGTGAGATTTGTTATTGGGAGAGCGCGATGAAGCGGGGTGTGATCCCTAAATTTGACGAAATTCGCCGCTTTGGCAAAATGTGCCTGAGCGTGCGCCGTGGCCTGGCCCGTAACCATTTACTGCGTGAACCGGGCTGAATTCAGAGCACACTCAGCAGGTCCGACAGCTGCTTAATTTCGATAGCCCCGTCCGGACAGGCCTCGTCATAGTGATTGAGAAAATAAGTCCGCACCCCGGCGGCAAGGCCGGCCTGCACGCCGGTTTGGCTGTCTTCGACTATCACACACTCGGCAGGCTCTCGCCCTAACGTTTTAATCACATAGAGATAAAGCGCAGGGTCCGGTTTAAACAAGTTGCAGTCATAGGCACTGAACAGGCGCTCAGGCGCGGTATGGTCGGTGAAATATTCCAGCAGACCACAATGCGCCAGGGTAAAACGCACTTTGCTTTGTGGCCCGTTACTGACTACCGCCAGCTGCAGCTGTTGTTGTTTAAGCGCTGTCAGCAGCGCTGCGGCGCCGGCGATTGGCTTCAGCGCTTCGCTAAAAAGCTGTTGCAGGCGCGCCCGGTATTCGGTTTCATAATTGGCCGGCCGGCGAATATCATGCGTTTTGCACAGTGCAGTGAAAATATCGCTGAGCTTGCCGCCGCGATAATGGGCAATCAGCTCGTGCAGCGTTAATACCACACCATAGCTTTCAAATTGCTGCTGCAGCGCCAGATTACACAGATATTCGCTGTCCACCAGCGTGCCGTCGTTATCAAACAGCACTGCGCGGATGCGCCTTGCCGGCGCTTGCACTGCCGGTTCGCTCATGGCTGTGTTGACGCCCACGCTCATGGCTTCGCGGCCATCTGCAGTTCCAGCACGCCGCCTGCCATAATCTCGCTGTGCAGCAGATACGCGCGTGGCAGCACTTTGCCATTCAGTTTGATTTGGTGGATATAAGGCCGCTCGGCGCCATTGTCGAAAGTTTTAATACAAAAGTTGCGTTTGTTGGCCAGTTGCAGGCAGGCTTCATCGAATAATGGGCTGCCGAGCTTATAAACCGGGTCGGCCTCTAAACCACCACTTAACTGGAATAAACCAAGTTTTAACAGCACGGCGAGGCTGCCCATCAGGCCCTGATCTTCATCACCGTTGTAGCCGCGCTCCGGGCTTAAATGGCTGTACACAGTGTCGCTGACACGGCGTGACCAATACTGGGTTTTTGCCGCATCGCCGGCAGCGGCAAAGATAAACGCGGTCTGGATACTGGGCTGATTGCCATAGTTAATTGGGGTGCGCCGATACTCCGGATGGCCTTCCTGCGCATGGGCTGTGCCGGCGGTGAAATCCTGTTTGGCGGCTTTTTCAAATGCAGTCTCCAGCCGGTTAATCAAGGTTGTTTTGCCGCCCATCAGATTGGTCAGGCTTTCGATATCATGCGGCACAAACCAGGTCGCCTGGGCGGCATTGGATTCGATAAAACCGGCTTCATATTCCAGTGGGTCAAAAGGCGTGCGCCAGCGGCCGTCCACTTCTTTGGGTCTGATAAAACCGCTTTTGGCGTCATACAAATTACGCCAGTTCTGGCTGCGCTTGAGGTACTGCCCGGCAACGTCCGTTTTGCCGGCTTTGATTGCCAGCTGCGCCAGCGCAAAATCCTGATAGGCATATTCCAATGTCTGACCGGCGCCGCGTCTGTGGCTGCCGTAATTGCTTTCGGATTGGGGCAGCGGGTAGGGCACGTAACCTTTTTGAAGGTAATAACTGATGCCGCCGCCGCTGGCGCTATAGTGCTCGTAACCAGCTTTGGCCATCAGGCCCGCGCTACTGTGGTTTTTCTCTAACATTGGCAGCAGCTCGGTTGCAGTGGTTTGCAATAAACCTTTTTGCGCCAGCGAGACTAAAAATGGTGTCATCGGTACGCCGGGCATCACTAGTGTGTCCTGACCACCGGACGGGCCACGTGGGATCAGGCCAAAGTCCCGGCCGTATTGAATGAGGCTTTCGCCCATTGCTGTGGCTTTTTCCGGAAAAGCCAGCGGCCATAAGGTCGCGATTGTCCACTGCGCACCCCAGAACGAATCTGAGTTATGCATGGCAAATTGAGGCTGGCCTGTTGCGTCCAGCGGCAACTGGCGGACTGTTGGTGCGGCGCCTGATAAATCGGCATATTGACCATTCACGTCGGACACCACACGCCGGCCCTGCAGCGCATGCCATAAATCGGTGTAAAAGCGCCGTTGTTGCGCCGCGCTGCCGCCTTTAATTTGAATGCGTGCCAGCAGTTGGTTCCACTCGTTATAGGCTTGCGCGCTGGTGCCGGCAAAATCCCAGCCGGGCAGTTCGGTATTTAGATTGAGGCGGGCGTTGTCAGCGGAGACATAAGAAAAACCGGCTTTGACCAACACTGTCTGATCAGGGCTTTGAAAGCTCAGCCGCACCCCGGCGTTATCGCCGCTGATGCTGCTGACATTGCTGAATAACATTTCGCCGCGCCAGGCATCAAACTGCTGTACCGGCGTGGAAAAGGCCAGATGGAAAAACACTTTCACCGGTTTGACCCGACGCTCTGTGCCCTGATTGGTGATAAAACCGGCGATGTTTTGTGCATCGACTTGCCAGACTTCGGCATGACCAAGAGTTGACGGGCCTTGCACGCCGCCTAATTGCAGTAGTAGCTGTTGCGGCTTGGTTTTTTGGTATTGATAACGCGAAAAACCGACACGTGAGGTGGCGGTCAGGTCAACGTCGATGCCGTAGCGTTGCAATGTCAGATGGTGGAAGCCAGGCCGAACCTGTTCAGTGTCATGCGAAAAAGCCGACGCATAATCGGCTTTTTGTTCAGCCAACGAGCGCTCGTCTGAGAGCGGCATCAGCGACAGACCAGCCAATTGCCATTCGTGGATATGGTTAAAACCTTTGACTGTCGGCTCGTTATAACGATAACCGCTGCCCCATTCACCGTCGATGGCAGTATCCGGAAACAAACTCACCATGCCAAAAGGCCGCGCTGCGGAGGAGAAATAAAACCAGCGGCTGTTGGCAGTATCCAAAAACGGATACACCAGCGCTGCCGGCTCTTTGGCAAAGCCTGCCGGTTCTGCTTTGTTTGGCGTGTTTTCTTGCGCAATGACTGAGATCGCAGGCACTAACAGCAGGCTGCAGACTAAATGGCGGGCAACTTGCCGAAACAAAACTCGGCGACTATTCAGCGCTACGGCAGAAAAATTCGGGACAGGCATCAACCAGCTCCTTTATTAGGTCTGCGCTGGTTATATCAATTGGCCTGTCCAATTGCAATAGGCCTGTCCAATTGCGGCAGGCCTGACTGGTTGCAAGCTGATTTGTCCGGATTTTCTGCTTCAGCCAAGTCACTCGCCAATTAACAACACATAGGCTTCAGTCACCTGGGCGATATGCGATTGCATCGCCGCTTTAGCGCCTGCGGCATCCCGCCGGCTTAAACACAGATATATTTTTTCATGCGCCTCGATATTCGGGCCTGCCACCTGCCGGCGAATTTTTTCTGCGAACAGTTGGCTAAGCTCGGAGCTTTCACGCAGCGCCCACAACCATTCAATCATTGATTGCAACGCACTGTTGCGGGTGGCGCTGGCGATGAGCTGGTGGAATTTGCCGTCAAAAGTTTCAGCTTCGGCCGATCTTTGTTGCTGCACCAGGCTAATCATCTGGTTTAAATAAGCTTTTAATTTCAGCAGCTCTTCGTTACTAATGCGTTCTGCCGCCAGCGCGGCCGCATCGCCTTCGAGTAATAACCGCGCTTCCATAATCTCCAGCGGGCCCGGCGCGTTTTCGGCCAGGATTGAGCTTTTCAGGCTGGCTTCCTGCACCACATAAACACCGGAGCCAGGCCGGATATCCACCAGTCCCGATACTTCCAGGGCGATCAGTGCTTCGCGCACAGTCTGGCGGCTGACGTCATATTGCTGGGCTAAATCACGCTCGGCCGGTAACCGCATGCCGGGTTTTAATCCGCCACTGTTGATTTGTTGCGCCAGCTTGTCGGCTATTTGTAAGTACAGTCTGGAGTTCGACGTCTGGGCCTGACGTGGATTCGGCTGAGTGAGCGGAAGAGGGCTGCTGTCGTTCATGAGTTCCTGCGGAAGTGGTTTGACCAAAAATTTATAGTTGCAAATTGGCCTGTCCGAATGTAAGTTAAATCCAACAGGCTTGACCAATTTAGCCGCGAGGCGCAGCAGACGCAACTTTTCAGCGTTTAGTTTGTAAGCGGTCAGACCAGATGCCGGGCCGGCGCTGCAGTATCAGCAGGTCGTAACAGCCGTCAGAGGGTCAAAGCCGACAGTAAAAAAAGCCGCTGCGTTTTTTTAACAGCAGATGCCAGCGGTGGCAGTAACAGTTGGGTTTATAGCATTTTAGCCGTTCCGTATGCGGAACCTCAGAGGAATCAGATGAAAATCATTGATGCAAAAGTCATTATTACCTGCCCGGACCGTAACTTTGTCACGGTCAAAATCACCACGGATCAGGGGCTGTATGGCATCGGTGATGCGACCTTAAACGGCCGCGAGCTGGCGGTGGCCAGTTATCTGCAGGACCATCTGATCCCTTGTCTGATTGGCCGTGACGCCAGCCGCATTGAAGATATCTGGCAATTTTTCTACCGTGGCGCGTACTGGCGCCGTGGTCCTGTTGGCATGACCGCCATCGCGGCGATTGATGTGGCGTTATGGGACATTAAAGCCAAAGCCGCCAATATGCCACTGTATCAACTGCTTGGTGGCCGCAGCCGCGACGGCGTGATGGTGTATGGCCATGCCAATGGCAGCACAATCGCCGAAACTGTCGCCGAAGTTGGCCGTTATATCGACATGGGTTACAAAGCCATCCGCGCTCAGACCGGTGTGCCAGGCCTTGCCAGCACTTACGGCGTGTCAAAAGACAAAATGTATTACGAGCCGGCCGACAACGACCTGCCAAGCGAAAACGTCTGGTCGACCAGCAAATATCTGAATAGTGTGCCTGAGCTGTTTAAAGTGCTGCGCGAAACCTACGGTTACGACCACCATTTGCTGCACGACACGCACCACCGTCTGACACCGATTGAAGCGGCGCAGCTCGGCAAGTCGTTAGAACCGTACAAATTATTCTGGTTAGAAGACGCAGTCCCGGCTGAACTGCAGGAAGGTTTCCGTTTATTCCGCCATCACACCACCACGCCAATTGCCGTCGGTGAAGTGTTTGCTTCTATTCATGATTGCCAGCAACTGATCAGCGAGCAGCTGATTGACTATATCCGTACCACTATTGTCCATGGCGGCGGTATCACCCATCTGCGCCGTATTGCGCATCTGGCTGAACTTTACCATGTCCGTACCGGCTTCCACGGCGCAACCGATTTAAGCCCAATTACGATGGGCGCAGCGCTGCATTTTGATACCTGGGTACCAAATTTCGGTATTCAGGAATATATGCGCCACACTGATGCCACCGATGAAGTGTTCCCACATGACTATCACTTTGCGAAAGGCTATTTATACGCTGGCGAAAAACCGGGCCACGGTGTGGATATCGACGAAAAACTGGCGGCGAAATACCCGTACAAGCGGGCTTATCTGCCGGTCAACCGGTTAGAAGATGGCACCATGTTTAACTGGTAAGGCAAAGCGCTGAGCAGGCATGTTAAAACAGTGAGAAGGCAGGACAACAGCTGATGCAAACACCAACCACCGAATTTTATAGCGCCGGCTTTATCCGGCAGCATTGCCGCGACATTCTCGGGTTTTACGACCCGCGGGTGATTGATGCGGCCGGTGGTTATTTCCAGAATTATTATGACGACGGCAGTTTGTTTGCGCCTGATTTCCGCCAGCTGGTCAGCAGTACCCGGATTATTGTGAATTACGCCAGAGCCAGCCGCGAGCTGGCAGATCAAGCTGACGTGGCTGAAAAGTACCGCGCTTATGCCTTGCATGGTCTGAAGTACCTTGAAACTGTGCATTATCAGAGCGCGAGCCAACAATACGCCTGGACTTTACGCCAGCATCAACCTGAAATCATGACCCAGCAGGCTTATGGTTATGCTTTTGTGCTGCTGGCCTACGCCCATGTGCAGCTTGCTAACATTGCCGATGTCAGCACACAGCTGGCGCAAACCTGGGATTTGCTGGAACAGCGTTTCTGGCTGCCGGAATATGGCCTGTATGCCGATGAAATCAGTCGTGACGGCGTGTTAAGTAGCTACCGCGGCCAGAACGCCAATATGCATTTATGTGAAGCCATGCTGGCGGCATATCAGGCGACACAGCAGCCTCGTTTTCTCGAACGCGCTCAGCTGCTGGCGCACAACATCACCGTGCGGCAGGCCGCGTTAAGCGGTGGGCAAGTGTGGGAACACTACACGCCAAAGTTTCAGCTTGACCTTGAATACAACAAAAACGACCCGAAAAATCTGTACCGGCCCTGGGGTTTTCAGCCTGGCCATCAGACCGAATGGGCGAAATTGTTGTTGCAGCTGAACCGCTTAGCGCCGGATCCGGCTTTAGTCAGCCGTGCTGCTGAATTGTTTGACCGCGCTTATGCCCTGGCCTGGGACCACCAATGTGGTGGCCTCATCTACGGCTATGATTTGGACGGTATCTGGTGCGACGACGACAAATATTTCTGGGTGCAGGCCGAATCGATGGCTGCTGCCGCACTGTTGTATCAAACCACTGGCGATGCTGCGTATTTACAGAAATATCAGCAGCTGTGGGGGTATTGCTGGGCGTTTTTTGTCGACCATCAGCACGGCGCCTGGTATCGCCTGCTGAACCGGCAAAACCAAAAAGTTTCCAATGAAAAAAGTAGTGCCGGCGCTAAGTGTGATTATCACACGCTGTGCGCCTGTCTGGATGTATTGGCCGCGCTTTGAAGTGCGGCCAGGGTATTGACCTGTGTGGCTGAGAGGTTGTAGTCCTCAGTTTTTCGATGCAACGGGTGAAATACCGGCTGGAGATCCGGCCGGTTTGACGCAGTAAAAACCAGTGCTGCGCCAAATTGGCTAAAACTGTGGTAAAAAAAACGTCATAACTGACACCGGTGTCATCAGGCTTTCACGAAAAAGCTGAAACTGGTAAGAAAGGCGATAAAACAAACACATCAGAAACAGGGGTAGATATGTACAAACAGCAGAAAACAGCGGTCGCGCTGGCCGTGCTCGCCGCACTTGGCGCAGCCTTCAGTGCCGGTGCCCAGCAAACCAACCAGAATAATAAAGCCGAAGAAACTGAAGTCATTGAAGTGAAAGGCTTCCGCGATTCGGTGATCAAAGCTAAAGATTTAAAACGCGAAGCCATGGTGGCACAGGATTCTATCGTCGCCGAAGACATCGCCGACTTCCCGGACCAGAACTTAGCCGATTCACTGCAGCGCGTGCCTGGTATTTCCATCACCCGTGAAGGCGGTGAAGGCCGGCAGATTTCTCTGCGCGGCTTAGGCCCGGATTTTACCCGCGTCCAGGTTAATGGTATGGAAGCGCTCGGCACTTCGTCCTCGCCAATGGACAGCCGCGGTGCTGTTGGCCGCTCGCGTGCTTTTGACTTCAACATTTTCGCCTCTGAATTGTTTAACCAGATTGACGTGAAAAAGTCCTACTCGGCCGATCAGGAAGAGGGTGGTATTGGTGGTATCGTCAACTTACGCACTGCCAAGCCTTTTGATTACGATGGTTTTCAGGGCGCAGTCGCCGGCCAGGTCAGCAACAATTCTAACTCGGACGCAACTAAACCACGGATGGCCGCTATGGTGTCAAACACCTGGGGCAAATTTGGTGCTTTAGCGTCTGTCGCTTACAGCCAAAAAGAATCGTCAGAAGTCGGTTACAACACTATCCGCTGGCGTCAGGTGGCAAGCAGCAATATCGGTACTGGCGTGGATGCGGCAACCGCAGCCAAAGTCAAAGCCGGTCAGGTTTGGTTTGCCCGTGGTAACCGTTATTCCGAGTGGAATAACGAGCAGGAACGCCTCGGCATGACCGCTGCTTTCCAATACCGGCCAAGCGATGATTTGAAATTTGCCCTCGATATCATGCATGGCAAACTGGACAACGAAGGCGACGAACATCACATTTCCACCGGCGGCGCCAGCAGCACAGCACTGGGCCGGCTGGAAGAGATTAAAACCATTGATAACAATGGCGATATCGAAGCCGTCTATGCTCGCTTCAGCAACGTAGTGACCCGCACTGAAAACCGTTCTGACTTAAACAGCACCACTTTTGACCAGGTCACATTCAGCACCAACTGGCAGGCCACTGACAAATTAGGTGTGGTGTTCCAGTTGGGTACCAGTTCGTCGGATTACGAGCAGCCGCGCGTCGACAAAGTGAACCTGACCCGCACCGGTGGTACTTTGACCACTGATTTTACTCAGGACCGTTTCTACGGCATCAACACTTATGATTTTGACCCTGCAGCCACCGCCGGCTGGACCGTCAACGACCTGTATTTCCGTGAAGACTACATCAGCAACGATTTTGACAATGCCAAAGTCGACTTTGATTATGCGCTGACGGATACCAGCACCCTGACTTTTGGCGCGAACTTTAAAAAGTTCTCCAACGTCGGTGAAAACCGGGAAGATGCCGGTTATGTGCAAAGCAAAGCCACGCCGCTGAATAATGGTGTCAAAACCATTAGTGCTGACGTGGTGAATGTGTTCCAGCACCCGAATCTGGCCTGGTTACAGGCTGATGTCGACGCGCTGCAGAAGTTTTATGGTATCCACGATTTAGCGCTTGGTACTGACAAAATTATTCAGACCAACTCTTATACGGTGGAAGAGGAAAGCAACAGCCTGTACAGCCAATACGGCTGGGACAGCATGCTCGGCGGCAAAGTGCTGCGCGGCAGTATCGGCGTGCGTTATTACAAAACTGACCTGACTTCAATTGGTGTGTCCAAAGGTGTACCTGTTGAGATCAGCCGCGACTACTCAGGCGTGTTACCAACACTGAACCTGGTGTATGAATTAGAAGACGACTTACTGCTGCGCTTTGGCGCCAGCAAAAACTTAACCCGGCCTTCGTTAAGCGCGATTTCGGTCTCGGCCAACGTCGCACAGATGACTGGCTCGCCGGGTGAAGTGGGTAAAATCACTGTCGGTAACCCGAATCTGGAACCCTTTGAATCCGTCAACTTCGATTTAGCTTTAGAGAAGTATTACGAAGGTGTGGGTTCGTTGTCGGCTGCAGTGTTTAAAAAGGACATCGAAAACTTCATCGTCACCGAAGTGACCACGATGAAGTACAGCGACACAGGTCTGCCGACGACTTTGCTGCCAAATGGCGCCACAGTCGATACACTGTTTGACGTTACCTCGCCACAAAACTCTGATAAATCAGCGATTAAGGGCGCGGAACTGGCGTACCAGCGTGACCTGGATTTCCTGCCGGAGCCATTTAATCAACTGGGCGTGATTGCTAACTACACCTGGGTGGACGGCACAGCCTTGTACCGCAACGTGCAGGGTACTGGTCAGACACAAGAGAAGAGCTTCCCGGGTTTGTCGAAAAATAGCTACAACCTGACGTTCTATTTCGAGACCGACAAATTTGGTGCCCGTGTTGCCGCGGCACACCGTGCGGATTACATCAGCGTGGTGGAAGGTGGTTTACGTGACGAAGACGAACGCGGCTTCCATGCCACCACTTTTGTTGATTTCTCGGCGTTTTACCAGTTCTCAGAAAACCTGAAATTCACTATTGAAGGCATTAACCTGACGAACCAGCGTGAAGAGCAATACAGTGACTCGAACGACCGTCCGTACAACACCACCACCAGTGGCCGTACTTATAGCGCGGGCTTCAGTTACAAGTTCTGATCTGAAGGCGGCTCTGCCGCCTGACGTTCATTTTGAGGTGAGTTTTCGGCGGCATGGAAGCTGCCCAATTTTGTGTGCACCGGCGGCAAATTCCAGGGGCTGTTGATGTTTGGTGGTTGTATTTCGTTCGATTTGGCGGCGTTTTAGGCGCGAAACGAGGCGCGTGGCATAGTTATTCTATGTGAGCAACGAGTGACAAAGCTTAAAGCGCCGCCAAACGAACCCGTAGGGCAGCGTTTGGCAGCTCTTTCTGCGGCGTTAGTGCTCGTTTGTGTAGAATAACTACACGGCTCTCGCACTGCCTTGCATAAAAAGCTGCCAAACTGCTGCGAAAATAAACACCAAACATCAACAGCCCCTGAAATACAGTCCTGCGTCCGCCGCCGGTTTTTTATTAACGCCTCCCCGTATTTAATGCCTGTGGGACGAGCGCGTTGCGTTGTTGAAAAACTTCTGGAGAATCCTTTTGCTCAGCACTTTTTTGCCCCGACGCTCTGTTTTCTTGCCGTTGCTGGTATTGACTCTCGCTACTCTGACGTCCGCTGTTTCAGCGTCAACGCAATCTGTCGGTGAATCCGCAAATCAAGCCACCGACAGTGCTTTGCAGGAGAGCCTGCTACAGAACAGTGCCGTACAGGCCATTTTTCAGCGCCTGAGCGGCGACAGCAAACCGCCGCTGCAGTGGACTTTGCAAAGCGATAATCAGCCGCATTGGGTAGAAACCCGTATCGAACACGGTGTGATTAAAGTGCGTGGCAATGCCGCGACTGCACTGGCTTATGGCGCTTATCAGTTGCTGCGCAGCCAGGGTTATCTGAGTGTCAGCTGGGAAGGTAACCGGCTGGCTTTGCCGGCAAGGTTGCCGGACGTTGCTGTTACAAGGCTCGACAGTTTGTTTACCGACCGGGCCTATCTGAACGTCTGTGCTTATGGTTATTCCAGCCCCTGGTGGGACTGGCCGCGCTGGCAACAGGAAATCGACTGGATGGCGCTGCATGGCGTAACTCAGCCGGTGGCGATGGAAGGGCAGGAATTTATCTGGCAACAGCTGTGGCGCGAATTTGGCCTCGGCGACAATGAACTCACGCAATATTTTTCCGGCCCGGCGTTTTTACCCTGGCAGCGCATGGGCAACATCGAAGCGCATGCCGGCCCGTTACCGCAATCTTACATTGAGAAAAAACGCCAGCTCCAGCGTCAGATCCTGACGCAGATGCAGGCGCTGCAAATGCAGCCGGTGGTGCCGGCGTTTTCCGGTTATGTGCCGGACGGCTTAAAGCAGTTATTCCCACAAGCGCGGATCAAAAAAATGAAAGCCTGGTCCGGTTTTGCCCGCGAAACCTACTGGCTGGACCCGGCCGACCCGCTGTTTAGCAAAATTGCTAAAAGATTTATTGAGTTATATCAGGCCGAATATGGCCTGCAGCGTTATTTCCTGCTCGATGCCTTTAACGAAATGCTGCCGCCGGTATCCGCTGCCAACAAAAACGCTGAGCTGGCCAATTATGGCGCCGCGTTGTACCAGACTTTAGCGCAGGCCTCCCCGGGCGCGATTTGGGTGATGCAGGGCTGGATGTTTGGTTCGGACGCGCACTTCTGGGATTTACCGGCGATTGAGGCGTTTTTAAGCAAAGTGCCCGCCAACAACATGCTTATTCATGACATCGGCAATGACAGATTTGACGTCTGGCAAAAAGCCAAAGGTTTTTATGGCAAACCCTGGGTCTTTGGGTTTATCCACAACTATGGCGGCAGCAACCCGGTTTATGGTGACTTTGATTTTTATCGCCATAAAACCAATATCGCGCTGAATCACGCCGACAAAGGCCAGCTGCGCGGTTTTGGTGCTTTCCCGGAAGGCATTCATTCCAACAGTCTGGTCTACGACTTTATGTTTGATTTGGCCTGGCAGGCGAAAAGTGCAACAGCAAATCACTCAGCGTCAACCACCGACTGGTTAGCGCAGCAGTTGCAGGCGCGTTATGGCGAGCTGGACCCGGCCGTCAGTGCCCAGTGGCTGAATATTTACAAAGCGGTGTACAGCACGCGTTATTGGGAGCCGCGCTGGTGGGAAGATGCTGCCGGCGGCGCTTTATTGCAAAAACGACCCAAGCTCGACTACCTGCGTTACACCGGCGCGCCGGGCAATCTGATGTTGCTCGACCAGGCGCTGCGTGATTTAACCCAGTTGCCAGCAAGCGCATTAAAAGCACCTTTGCTGCAGTTTGATTTAGTTGATTTACAGCGCCACAGCGCCACCCAACATATCGATATGCTGCTGCAACATACGATGCTGGCGTATAGCCAGGGTCAGCTAGCGCAGGGCGATAAATTACGGGCGCAAGCCAAGGCGCTTATCCTCTCTGTCGACGCGCTGATGGGCTATCAGGCGCCCGGCACCAAACGCGAAACTTTGTATTCGTGGGTGGCGGATGCACGGGCTTATGGCGACACAGCCGCTGAAAAAACCTTGTATGAGCACAATGCCAAACTACAGGTAACACGTTGGGGCGGCGACAAACTGAAAGACTATGCCTCCAAAGCCTGGTTTGGTTTATACGCCCAATATTATCTGCCGCGCTGGGAGCTGTTTTTCACTGCGCAGCGCGATGCTTTGGTGGCAAAAATACCTTTTGACGCCAAAGCCACTGAGGCGAAGTTAATTGCTTTTGACGACGTCTGGTTGCAACAGCCGTTGGCGGCGCCGCAACAGGCACCGGCGGATTTTACCGCCGCACTGGCGGCTATTCAGCAACAAATTCTGGCCAGTAAAGCGCCACCTTCTAACCTGTAACCGGATACTTTACTGATGCAGAATAACCGACTGATAGCGCTGGATTTGTTTCGTGGCCTGACCATCCTGATGATGATTATGGTCAACAGCCCCAATACTTACGGCACTTTTTCCCATGCTTATTGGGATGGCGTCACTTTTGCCGATTTTGTTTATCCGTTTTTTCTGGTGATTGTTGGTGTGGCAATTGGCCTCGGTTTTGCGCCACTGCCGGCTGGGCAACAGCGTAGCAGCGCGCAAATTCGCCAGGCTTTACCAAAAATAGCGCGCCGCACTGTGCTGTTATTTGCGCTTGGGCTGTTCGTCAACCTGATGTATCTGAAATTCAGCGATGTGCGGGTGCTTGGCGTGTTGCAGCGTATTGCGGTTGTCTATTGCGTCTGCGCCATGCTGACTTTGTATTGCCAGTGGCGCAGTTTACTCGCCATTGCGCTTGGCATTTTGTTGGGTTATTGGCTGCTGATTTTATGGCTGCCGGCACCGGGTCTGGTGTCGGGCCAGTTGGAGCGCGGCGCCAATCTGGTGAACTGGGTCGATAGCGCCTTTTTGCCCGGCATGTTGTGGCGCGGCAGCTGGGATCCGGAAGGTTTGCTCAGCACTTTACCAGCTATCAGCAGCGGTCTTGCTGGTGTATTAATCGCCCGTGTGATTCAGGCCAGTAAAGGTCAGGATTTGCATGTGTTAGTCAGCCGGCTCTTTGTGGTCGGTGTGCTCTGTTGTTTTGCCGGCTGGTTATGGAGCCTGGAATTTCCGCTGATTAAACAGATCTGGAGCAGCTCTTTTGTGCTGGTGACCAGCGGCATGGCGGCGATAGTGCTGGCTACCCTGATGTGGTACTGCGACTGCGCCGGTTATCGCGCTTTGACCCGGGTGCCGCTGATTTTTGGCTCTAATGCGATTGTGGCTTATGTGCTGCACGTGGCGCTGGAAAAGTTACTGGAAGTACCGCTTGGGGCATTTGTAGGTGATGTTGCCGGTAGTCTGTCGGTGCTGGGGCATTATCAGGCTTTTGCGCTGGAGGCCGGCTTTAATCAGTTCTGCACTGTGGGCCTTTGGATGCTGCTGTTTGTCGGTTTGTGTTACCTGCCGGTGTATGCGCTTTATCGCGCCAACATCTTTGTGCGGATTTAACCAGTGCTGGCCGTCGCGCTGTGGGCAGCTTTATCTATGGCAGCGGCACCTTTGCCGGACTGTGCGCTTAATCAAGCGCGCTGGCTTGGGTCACACAATAGTTTTAAACCTGTGTTGCCGGCGGCTTATTACGAGACGCTGGCTAACCGGTTGCAACAACCGGATGGAACTGCAGCGAAACAGCAAGCACTCCAGAAACTGCAGAGCCTGCGCTACGGCCACGCCAGCCTGACCAGCCAACTCAATAGCGGCTTGCGTCTGCTGGAGCTGGATTTCCTCAAAGACGATGCCGGCGGTAGTTTTGCCAGGCCCTTGTTTGGTGCTGAACTTAAACAGGCGTTGCCGCAACAAACTCAGCAAGATTTATCCGCCCAGTATTTCCCTGCAACATTGACCCAGCCGGGTTTTAAAGTGCTGCATTTGCCGGATATTGACTTCGCCAGTCATTGCGTTAGAGCCCGCGACTGTATCGCCGCGCTGGCGCAGTGGTCGAAAACCAATCCCGGCCACTGGCCTGTGCTGATTGTGATCAACGTGCGCGAGCAGGGCGCCGGCGCTTACTTGCCGGCCAATATTGCCGCGCACGCTGCAAAAGTCGCACCCTGGCAAGCCCAGGATTATCAGGCGCTGGAGCAGCTGTGGCTGGACGGCCTTGGCCGTAAGCGGCTGTTGACGCCGGATGATGTACGTCAGTCACCATTAAGCCTCGCGGCCAGTATCCGCCAACATGGCTGGCCGACGTTAAAACAAGCCGCCGGCCGCTTTGTGCTGTTGTTTGATGGCTCGCCGGCGCAACTCGCGTTGTATCGTGCTGGCTACCCATCGCTACAAGGCCGGCTGATGTTTGGCAATTATCCTGCTGATACTGACGAAGCGGCCATTCTGGTGCTGAATGACCCGGCCAGCCAGCAAGCCGATATCGCCAGCGCGCTGGCGCAAGGTTTGTTGGTCCGCACCCGCAGTGATGATGGCAACGTACTGAACCCTGCTCGTTTTAGCCATGCGCTGAAAAGTGGTGCCCAGTTTATCTCATCGGATTTTTATACAGGCGCGCCGCAAGGCGAGCCCACGCTGCAATTTCGCCTGCCGGACGGGCCTTTTACCGCAGCGTTTTGCCATAACAGAGGAACTCCCTGATGCTGACCCGTCGTATTTTTCTGCAATCGGCGCTGGCCGCTGCTGCCGCTACGCCTCTATTGGTACAAGCGCGGGCCGAACCACAAAGCCGGCTGGCGCAATTTGAACAATTGTATCTACAGCTGGCTAAACGCAATAGCAGACCAGCATTGCCTGCCGGCAAAAGGGTGCAGGTGCAAACCTTAGGCGTCGCTGCCGATGGCAGCAGTAAAGTCACAGCGGCGCTGCAGCAGGCAATAGATACCTTAGCCGCCGGCGGTGGCGGCACTTTGCAGTTTGGCAAAGGCCAGTATCTGAGCGGTGCTTTGCAGCTTAAAAGCGGTGTGACACTTGAGTTTGACGAAGGCGCAGTGCTACTCGGCAGTGTTGATATCGCTGATTATTATGATGAAAAAGGCCAGCTACATGCGCTGCTCTGGGCCGACCAGGCCAGCAATATCGCTTTGTGTGGCAAAGGCCGCGTAGATGGACAGGGGCGGCAGCTTGCCAATAATATCAGTGATTTACATCATTCTGGTCAGCGCATCGAGCCGGATTTTAACCTGTGGCGTAACAGATCTAATCACAGACCGCAGGTCATCGCTTTTACTCACTGCGAGAACATCCGCATTTATGACCTGACCATCGCCAACAGCGCGGCCTGGGTGCAGCACTATGGCGCCTGCTCGGATCTGGTCATCGACCAAATCCGCGTCGACAGCGACTGCTACTGGAATAACGACGGTATTGATATCAACGATTGTCGCAAAGTGCGCGTCAGCAACTGTTTTATCAATGCGGCGGATGACGCGATTTGTCTGAAATCGACCAAAGGCCTGTACAACGAAGATATTGAGATCCGCGACTGCGTGGTGCGCTCCTCGGCCAATGGCGTGAAATTTGGTACTGAATCACAAGGCGGGTTTCGCCGTGTCAAAATCAGCAACATCGTGGTGTTTGACACTTACCGCGCCGCGGTGGCTTTAGAGAGCGTTGACGGTGCATTTTTAGAAGATGTCGAAGTAGACGGCATCGACGCGCAGCATGTCGGCTGTGCGCTGTTTATCCGCCTGGGTCAACGTAATATGGGCGTGGCTGCTGACAAAGCTGTCGGTACTTTGCGTAATGTGCGCATCCGTAACCTCAAAGCCAATATTGCCTTTGGCCCGGCCGATTTGGCCTACCAGGTGCGTGGTCCTTTATTAAACGCGCTGCATAACCCAATTCCGGCCTCTATTACCGGCCTGCCGGATGCAAAGGTGCATGACGTGCTGCTGGAAAATATCGACATCAGCTATCCGGGCCGCGCCAACACAGGCATGGCGTACCGGCCCTGGCATCAGCTGCATCTGGTGCCGCAGGAACGGGCGGGCTACCCCGAATACAGCATGTTTGGTGAGCTGCCGTGTTATGGCCTGTTTGTCCGCCATGTCGATGGGCTGCAGCTGAAAAACATCCAAATCCGCTGTCGCGACAGCGATTTTCGCCCGGCGCTGGTGCTGGACGATGTGCGCCGGCTGAGCTTGCAGCAAGCCTATGTCGCCGGCACACAACGGCCGCAGCTGGTGCTGCAAAATGTGCCGCAGCCGCTGGTATTGGCACTCAGTAGCGACTCTCAAAGCGGCGCTGCCGAATTGCTGAGCGCGGAGAATGGCGGTATCGCTTTGGTCAAACCGCTGGCGCCTTATTTTGCTACCGCCGGCGGGCCAGATAAAAACGCCACGCTGCAGTTTGCGCCTGCCGCGAAGGAGAACAAATCATGAAAACAGAGTTTTTTGCAAAGCCGCTGAGCCTCGTTATCGCCTTTTTGCTGGCGGGCTGTGCGCAGCAAAACCAGCAACAGCAAAGCCTAGATCGGAAGAGCACACGTCTGAACTCCAGTCACGAATCACCATCTC
>CALJUX010000006.1 GCA_937978655.1 uncultured Chromatiaceae bacterium | reverse complement strand
GCCGGTGCGTTTTGACATGACCTTGAGCACACCAACTGGCGTATCAAAATACTGCAAAGGCACAATCAACATCGATTTGATGCCAATGTGGCGACAGGCGGCGATGTTGACGCGGGGGTCTTTTTCCACATTCGGACAATGCTGCAGGGTAGCGGTTTGCAAACAAATGCCAGACAGGCTTTCAGCCGCGGGCAGCGCCATCCCCAGATAAGGTGTGGCGAGGCCAGCACAGGCGCGATAAACCATCTGGTCCTGTTCTTTTAACTCAATGACCACACCGTCAATCGCCAGCATATCCTGCAGACGGTTCACAATCAGTGACATGATTGAAGTCAGGTCCATCCCTAACCGTGCCATCTCCTGATGCAATTCGATAATGGCGTGCAATTGGTGTGTCGTTAATTGGGTCATGGCCTGATCCCCCAGCGGCAACACGGTGTGCGTTGACCAATAAGCGAATACTCAGCTTAAAGGAAACAAAAGCAATTACAACGGCCGGAACAGGTACAAAAACCAGTCCCGGCGACGCCTGGCCGCAGAAAGCAAAAAGCCCGCCACAGGTACTCACACCATTTAGCGGGCTTGCATCGTGCGAATCGAAGGTGCTTAGCGGTAATAAGCTTCGACTGTGCCTTTCATCGTCATCAGCAGCGGCTGGCCACGGCGGTCTACTGCTTTGCCGGCCGGTACTTTGACCCAGCCTTCGCTGATGCAATATTCTTCGACGTCAAAACGTTCTTTGCCGTTCAGGCGGATACCGATATCAAATTCGAACACAGCGGCGTTGTAAAACGGGCTACGTGGCTGGACGGATAAACGGTCTGGTAATTCCGGGCGTGCGGTGGTGTCGTTCATGCTGAGATTCTGCTGAAAAAAAAGAGCGCTATTGTAGGCAATAGCGGCGGTGCGGCTCAAGTAGTGACGACAGAAATGTGCGGGCGGTTGGTGTGGCCGCCCGTGTTGTGGCGCAGCAGATTAACCTGCGACCTGATGAAACCACTGTTGTTGGCGACTGCGGTCCAGCTCTTTCAGTTTTTCCACAGTCGCATTTGGCAGCTTACGTACTGAACCCTGCTCAAATTGTTTAATAGCACTACCCAGTTCAAATACCGGCGCGGCCTCTGTGCGCTGTTGCTGCAGATTGCGACATTCACGCTGACTTGGCGCATAACCCAGTTTACCGGCATAAGCAGCCAGCAAATTGCGCTGATACTGTGAAGTGCCTTTGGCTGCCAGCTGGCAGTAACCACTGTTGCTGTAGCTGTGTTGTTCGGCCGCCTGTGCTGTGCTGATAGTCATCAGGCCCAGAGCAAACAGGCCAGCCAGCAGTGATGGAGTGTGAGTCAGCAGTTTCATCCGATTTTCCTTCTGAGCATTGACGCTGCAGCTGCAGCAACGGGCGTCAGAATAAAGGCCTTGCGTGACAAGGCGATGGCGGATGCACCAGAAGATTTGTGACGGATGGATTAGATTTTTTGATGTGTTTTTGTTTGTGATGAATAATCATTTTTTCTGCTGCCGCTGGTTCTTTGCCCTGACGGGCGGCACTTGGTCTATTTTTTTGTTTTCGCCTGCTGCCGCAAGACCGTCTAGCAAAGAATTCACCTTACGGTGAGGCACTTGTTGCTGACGCTGGTCCTTTGCCCTGCGGGCGGCTGTTTCGCCCTATGGGCGAGTTACTTTTTATCGCGATAAAAAGTAACCAAAAAGCGCTCGCCCGGT
>CALJUX010000005.1 GCA_937978655.1 uncultured Chromatiaceae bacterium | reverse complement strand
AATGCGCCAGCTGGTTCGCCTGCTGGTTCAGCGCCTGATAACTCAGCGTCTGCCCGTCAAACTCCAGCGCCACCGCATCTGACGTCCGCGCCACCTGCTGTTCAAACAGCTGTTGAATACACAGCTCTGTCGGATACGGCACTGCCGTATCATTCCAGGTCAGCAGCTGCTGGGTGATTTCGGCGTCAGATAACATGCCAATCTGATCCAGGCTCAGGCTCGCCAGCTGCCTTGCCGCTGCCGGCTGCGCCAGGGCGGCAAAACTGGTCAGGATCTGCGCCAGATGCCGGCTCAGCATCTCAATGCGCGCGGCCGAAAATAACGCCAGATCATACAGCCAGTGCACCGTCAGCCCTGCAGCGCCTGAGGCCAGATGGATCTCCAGATCAAAGGCACTGAGCGGCACCAGCGCCTCGCAAGGACGCAGCGTGATGCCCGGCAACGCCGGTGCGGCGCCGGACGCCCGGCCATACCCCTGATCCATCGTCAGCATCAGCTGAAACAACGGACTGTAGGCTTCAGAACGCGGCACTTTCAGTGCATCAACCAGCTGCTCAAACGGCAGATCCTGATGCGACAGCGCCGCCGCGTGCACCGCTTTGACCTGCGCCAGATAATCGGCAATAGTGGCCGCGCCGGTATTGACCCGCAGCACCAGCGTATTGGTGAAAAAGCCAATCAGCGGCTCCAGCGCCGGTTCTGCCCGGCTGGCCACCGGCGTGCCCATCACCACATCCGGCTGATTACCGTGCCGGCCCAGCAACAGCGCACAGGCGGCATGGACCAGCATAAAAGGCGTCATCTGGCAGTGGGCGGCCAGCTGCGTCAGTCCGTCCATCAGCGTGGCCGGCAACGTCACCCGGTGCAGGCCGGCCGCATGCTGCTTCACCTCCGGTCTTGGCAAGTCCGGCTGCAGGCTGTGTAATAACGGCAAGTCCGCCAGTTGCTGCTGCCAATATTGCAGCTGACTGGTCAGTACCTCGCCCTGCAACCACTGGCGCTGCCACAAGGCGTAATCGGCATATTGCAGCGCCAGCGGCGGCAATGGCCCGGCGACCAGCATCAGCTGTTGCAGTTCCTGCATCAGCACATCCAGCGACCAGCCATCGGCGGCGATATGGTGCAGACACAACAACAACACCCCTTGCTGTGGCTGCTGCGCACTGCCGGGTGCCAGCAGAATATAACTGGCGCGTAACATCAGATCACGGTCCAGCCGGAAGGCCTCTGCGGCGTCGGCCTGACGCAGCGCGGTCACCGCCGCATCCTGCTGCGCGGCCGGCAGCCCACTCAGATCATGCCGGCTCAGGCTGAAAGCGCCGGCGGGCATGATCTGCTGTATCGGTCCGTCATCGCTCGCGAGGTACACAGTACGCAGAATTTCATGACGCGCGACAATCTGGCCAAGCGCCCGCTCCAGCTGCGGCAAGTCCAGCGCGCCGCTAACCTGATAGGCCAATGGCAGATGGTATTCGGCAGAGCCGTCATTGAGCTGATCAATAAACCACAGACGCTGCTGGGCAAACGACAGCGGCAAAGCGGCATCGCTGCTACGCGGTAGCAGCGGCAAGCGAGGCAGCGCTTCCGCCCGTTCGCCCTGGCTGATTTTATCGGCCTGCTGGCGCACAGTGGCCGCACTGAAAATATCCTGCACTGTCAGTTCCGCCTGCAATTCCCGGCGGATAGCGCCCAGCAGCCTGATCAGCAGCAACGAATGGCCACCGAGTTCAAAAAAGCTGGCATCGACACTGATGGCCGCAGCCGGCAGGTCCAGTACCTGGCTCCAAATCGCCACCAACTGGTGCTCCAGCGCGCTGCCTGGCGCGGTGAAACTCTGCACCGCGCCGCTCAGTTCCGCCGCCGGCAGCGCTTTTTTATCTATTTTGCCATTACGGGTCAGCGGCCACTGCGACACCGGCACCACCAGCGCCGGGCACATATAGTCGGGTAACACGGCACTGAGCGCCTGACGGATAGTCCGACTCCAGTCCGCCGGCAGTGCGCCGGCATCGGCTGGTTTGACATAAGCCACCAGTTGTAACTGGCCGTCCCGCGCCGGCACGGCCAGCACCACGGCCGAATCCAGCGCCGGCAACTGCGCCACCCGGTGTTCCACTTCGCCCAGTTCGATGCGGTGGCCACGAATTTTCACCTGATCATCCTGCCGGCCCAGATATTCCAGTTGGCCGGCTGCATTGAGCCGCGCCAGATCGCCGGCTTTATACAAGCGCTCACCAAGTGCCGGCTGACGGGCGTAAAACGGATTAGCAATAAAACGTTCGGCGGTCAGTTCAGCGCGGTTCAGATAACCACGGGCCAGACCCGCGCCTGCGACATAAATCTCACCGGCACAGCCTGGTACCACCAGGTTCCCCACCGTATCCAGCAACAGAATATGCTGATCGCGCAGCGGCCGGCCAATAGAGATCGGTTGCCCCTGAACCACCGGCTGATAAGTAACATGCACCGTCGTTTCGGTGATGCCGTACATATTAATCAGCTGCGCCGGATGGTGCGCAAAATGCTGCCACCACAACGCCAGATGGCTGTCGCTGAGCCCTTCGCCGCCAAACACCACATATTGAAGCGCCGGCAGCTGCTCACCACTGTCGGCCAGATATTCACACAGTTGTTTAAAAGCGCTCGGTGTCTGATTCAGCACACTGAGGTTTTCGCGCTGGCACAAGGCCACAAAACGTTGCGGGTCCTGCACGTCCTGCCGCGACGGCACTAACAGCTTGCCGCCATAAATCAGCGCGCCCCAGATCTCCCACACGCTGAAATCAAAGGCAAACGAATGGAACAAACACCAGCAATCGTTCGCGCCAAAGGCAAAATCGGCGGCGGTGGCGGCAAACAACCGGCTGATATTCTGGTGCGTCTGCAACACCCCTTTGGGCTGACCGGTCGAGCCGGAGGTATAAATCACGTAAGCCAGATGCTGCGCGCGCAGCGCAATATCGGCCACCGGCAGATTGGTGTCCGGCGCGGCGGCCACTGCCGCCATCAACAAGCTATCATCGAGCACCAGCCAGTCGGCGCCGGCCAGTGTCACCTCAGTCTCAGCGTCTGTTAACACCAGCGTAAGACCGGCATCAGCGGCAATAAAGGCCAGCCGCTCTGCCGGATACAAAGGGTCCAGCGGCACATAAGCAGCACCGGCTTTGAGGATAGCCAAAAGACCAACCAGCATCTGCACCGAACGGCCCAGACAAAGGCCAACCAGCTGATCCGGCTGCAGCTGATACTGCGCGCGTAAATAATGTGCCAGCTGGTTGGCTCTGGCATTTAACTGGCGATACGTCAGCGTCTGCCCGGCATGCACCAGCGCAATCTGGTCGGGATAACGCTGTACCGCCTGTTCAAATAATTCATGGATACACAGCTGCGGCTCGCTACTGACCTCTGCCGCCAATGGCATCGCCAGTAGTTGCTGCTGTATCAGCTCCGGCAAGACCGACAGCGCCAGATCGGAAGAGCGTCGTGTAGGGAAAGAGTGTAGATCTCG
>CALJUX010000004.1 GCA_937978655.1 uncultured Chromatiaceae bacterium | reverse complement strand
GCGAAGGGGCCGGGGTTTAGAGCAGCCAACAGTTTGGCTCGTCTGGCCGTCACACAGTGGCTTACGCCATCCAAATCCGCTCCTGCGGATTTGTGCTTTATGGCATCCTGACGATGTATTCCTCGAGCGGGGCAATCCCATGCGACAAATTGGCCTGGAGCCAATTTGGACCGCTTTAGCGGGCCGCGTAGCGGCGAACCCCATGGAAGGGGTGAGCAATGAGTACAGTGAAATCGGGGTTTAGAGAAGCCAATAGTTTGGCTTCTCTCCGGCTGAACACACCCGAAGCTCCGCGAGGGGGCAGACTCCCACGAAACCGCGATGTTCAAGCCTTTGAATCTCCAAAGCCAACAGTTTGGCATCATTCCGGGAGAGCACCCTTGAGCTCCGCGAGGGGGCAGACTCCTACGAAGCCGCAATATTCACGCCTAAAACTAACCCACGCCATCCGAACCTACCGTCTTACTCCCCCGGCTCCATGTGCCGCTGGCCCCTGCGCTCTGCGCAGTACATCAAAACGCTCAATCGCCAAATTTCAGTCTGTTTCCCTGAAGACTTTAGATTTTTTGCAGGTGATCCGGCGTTAGCTGGTATAAAAAAACCTGCTGTGAGGCCTGGTGAGTCTTGGGTTGGTAAGTTAACGCAAAATCATATAGTTGCTGTGCGGGTAATTGCTGCATCAGGCAGGTCTGATTTAAGTTCGGTGAGCAGCTCTTCAGCGCAGAGACCAACACCGTTGCTGCCGCAAAGCCCTCAAGGCCAACATCACTCGGCGCTGTTGCATCGACGGCCAGTCTTTGATGGTAAGCGCTGACTAATTCTGTCGCGGTATTTAGCGGATCAGGCACCACCATCGAAGCATAAACCTGATAAGGCGATGTTAAGTGCTGCTGAAGTTGCTGAATACCAGTGAATGAAACGACTGAATATACCGGTGAAAAGTGCTGGCTCTGTCCAAGCTGGATAGCTTTTGCCAACGGCAGATAGGTGCCGACAGTCAAGACCAAATCTGGTGTTGCGGCTTTCAGCTGCTGTACTGCGCTATGCATATCAACGCTGTTACGCTGAAACCGGACCACTGCTACCGGCTGCAATTGCCGGCGGGCCAGCTCAGCTAAAAACCACTGTTCAACACTGGCACCAAATTCGTCAGCCTGAATTAACAGCGCCACGCGGCGCAATTGGCGTTTATCGACCAGATAGCGGACCTGAGTCGCTGCCTCTTCCCGATAGCTGGCGCGAAAGTTATAAATGAAATGGTCGGCGGGCTGGCGCAGAATATCGGCCCCGGTAAATGCGGCCAGATAGGGCGTCTGATGTTTACGCAGCAGTGGCAGAATTGCACTGGAGGTCGGCGTTCCGACATAGCCAAATAAGGCAAACACCTGATGTTCCAGCAGGAAACTGCGGGTGTTTTCGACAGTCCGCAGCGGTTCATAGCCGTCATCTGCCGTCAGCAGCTGAATGGGCCGGCCGGCAATCCCACCGATTAAATTCTGCGCGTCGAAAACCAGATTGGCGCCATAACGGAATTGTTGACCTAATTGTGCTGCAGGTCCGCTAAAAGGCGCCGACATTCCCAACTTGATCGGTTCCGGCGCCGCAGCTTGACATGGATGCAACAACGTCAACCACAAGGTCGCAACTGCGATGGTGACAAGCCTCAACTGCATGCGAACAAGACTCCGCGAGTAAATTAAACCAACTATAGCCTATCGTGTTCTGAAATCTGCCAAATTGATATGCATCACTGAATCTCTGCGTTTTCCCGGGAATTTGGCATCGTAACAGAAACCGGGATAAGACCGCTCCGCACTTTGCCGTGATTATGCCGACGCGTAAAACTGGCAGATGCCGACTTCATCAGGGTTTTATCAGGATTTGGTAAAGGTTTTTCCTGTGGCATCCGCGTATCGTTATTTACATATTTAGAACAATTGAGTGTGGAAAAATGAAAGATTCTGAAGTTCATGGATTACCTGACGGGCGTCTGCCTGGCGACGGTTCGAACCAGCAGCCATGCGACCTGCTGACCAAAATATTGCGGATGGTATTTGAGCAGGCTTACCTCTTGGGCCGCAAAGATGCGATGGATGGGTTTCAGCTTGATCCCGGCTTTGCATTCGAACAATTTACCCAGCAGCGCTGCGTGATTGGTTTGCTGTTGCCAAATGTTTCAGCCGACGACGACGGGCGGCTCCATTAGAAGCCCGCGCTGAAGTGCCCATTCCTGCACTGCAAGCAGCAGAATAACGCACCGCGTGGCCGGCACGGAACCATGTCACAGGCTGCGTTTTCGGGGGCTGTGGTGATATACTGCCACGAAAGAATGTGCCGGATTGACGTTGCCCGTCATCACATCCGGCACATCTGACGCTTTAAGCAGGCTGTGATGCAGCAATGATTCAGCGCAGCAACTGAGATTCCCGCGGAACTGCTGCCATACTCGCGTACAGGAAAAAGGGGCTCGGGTGAGTAGTTTATCCTTTGAACAGCAGCTGACAGCTGAGCTGAATACCGTTGAATTCGACCGGTTGTTAATAGAACAACCTTATGAATACAAATCAATTTTTCTGAACCGTATTGAACCTGATGCCACCAACCCCCGCTTTTTTCCGGTCACGATTGTGCCTGATCAGGTCGCTTATCAGATTGCCACCAAAAAGATCAGTAAAAACCAGCTGATTGAACGGTATGACGCCCGCGACAAAGTGGTTATTGGCAAGTCCTGCATTGTGAACTGCTTTCATTACAACAGTGCTGAATGGAAAAAAGCCAATCACACCATTGATTCAATTATTGAGCTGGCCAGTAATGTAGCCGTATCAGAAATTATTCAGGTGCCGACCATTTTCCCGCTGCACAACGGCCAATACCAGATCCTGACCGGGCACCGCCGGTTTTTCGCGATGATTTTTGCCAATGGCATTGATGGCGCCGCACATTTTAAAGTCTACCTGAACCGGCCTGCATTGCCGAAAACCAAACAGTTTCAGGAAAATGCCAGCCGGGAAGATTTGCCCCAATATGGCAAACTGCAGGCGTTCCGGGATGCCATGCGTGAAATTGAAACGCTCAGTAAAATGCGCCAGATGGCAGAAGGGAAGCCACTGACTGTGAAGGATTGCGCCGGCATTTTAGGCATCTCGATGGGGGCCTACGACAATTACAATGTGCTGACCCGTTATCCGGCAGTGCTGGCCGCTTATCAGGACGGCGTGTCTTATCCTTTTGTCCGGATGAAAAAAATTGTGCTGGCGCAGGAAGCGGCTTATAAAAAACGCAAGGCCATCACATTACTGAACATTGAGCATCGGCGTGACATTAATGCCGCTATTAAAAAAAGCATCTACAAAGAAGTGGCACCAAAGCCGAAAGTCCGCAGCAACAATTATCGGATTGCCCCGCTGAAATCGGCCCAGGCGCTGAAATTTCTGTTATCCCACAACGTGTTTGAGTTAGATACGCAGATTGACTGGAACAGCCTGGACTGGGACAACAGCGAGCAAGTGAATAAAGCCATCAGCCAGCTTGTTGAATATATTGAAACATCAGCCGGCAAATAACGCCTGGCTCCGCACCTGCATTCAGACGCGGTTATCGGCTGCTGAGCTGTGCAGCTGCTGTAATGCTTTGGCCACAGATTGACGACACCATTGCAGACTTTGCTGAGGACTGGCATCCGGCAGCCCGATGGGTTGCCGCTGCCAGCACCAGCTGACCCAGTGTTGTTGCTGTTCGAACGGAAAGCAGGCCCGGTAGTGGCTGAAAAACAATTGCAGCGCATACCAGCTGTCTGACAGCGGTCTTTGTCCCCCGGCAAACAGCCGCACCTGTAACAGCAGATGGTCATCCGGCGGACTCAGTGGCGGTTCGGCCCATGCTAAAGCCAGCGCTGGCGCCAGCTGCTGATGCTGTTGTGACAAGCTGTGCCACAGCTGTCGGCGAAAGGTCTGATGTAACTGCCAAATGGTGGCCTGCAGCGCCGGCGTTGTGCTGCTCAGCATCAGCACCGAACATTCATTACTGCGCTGATCGGGTTTATCTGACAGCCGGACCGCGCTGAATCCGGCATGTTGCCAGAACGAAACCAGACTGGGAGTGGCACCAAAGCTGGTGGTCAGTAACGGGATCTGCCGCTGGAGGGCTTCCGCCTGGATCTGTTGCAACATCTGCCGGCCTAAACCCTGACGCTGACAGGATGGCTGGACCATCAACCGTTGAATGCGCCAGCTACAGACTTCTGCCAGCTGCGGACTGGCCAGTGCATAAGCCAGGCTCTGCGCGCCGAGATGGCCCTGCACCCGTCGTGTGCCTTGCAAGATCTCATGGCTCAGTGCTGTGGCCAGCTGGCCTTCCAGACTGAGCACCGCCATCCCAAGCAGTTGCTGCTGCTGGCAGACCAATAACAGCGTTAAGCCCGGATCGTCCAATAAGGCCCACAAATCGCGGACCGACGTCTGGTAGTGTGCTAACGCCGCCAGTGTCATCACCTGAGCTAATAAATCGGGTCTGGTCGCCAGTGCCTGTGCCGGCAGCCATTGATAAGACGCATCGGCCGTGCTGATCTGCGACAGATCTGCCGCCGGTTCCGCATCGAGCAGAAACAGCCGGAAGCTCAGTTGTTCCAGGATATCCTGCGCGCCGTAACGTACCGGCGTATTGAGCTGTAAATGCCGCCATTGTGGCCGTTGCTGCTGCAGATAATGAAAAAATCGCAGCTGAAAACCACGACCAGACCCTTCGTAACCATGTGCCGTGCTGGCAAACACCAGTCGGCTGTACAAAGTTGTCAATTGCTGCAGCTGTGGGGTCGGAATGGCCGCTGCTTCGTCAACCATCAGCAGGTCTGCCGGTGGTTGTTCACGCAGCAGCCGGTCCAGCGGCCAGAACTCCAGCACTGAGCTGCCGGCTGCTGTCGCATGCATCAGGGCGACCGCCGCTGCCGCCGGCTGTGGGGCGGTGATTATTAACCGTGATTTGCCGGCAGCCGCCAATTCCAGTGCGGCGATGCCTAAAGCGGCCGATTTACCACGCCCGCGATGCGCCGTCAGCACCAGAGGCCGGTGACGGTGACCATTGGCAACTTTGTGAATGGCGCTGACCGCTTGTTGTTGGTCGGCACTGGCATAGGGTGCAACGCCTTGCGCAGCGGCGCCGGCCTGTGGTGCCGGCCAGTCTGGCGGCTGACACCAGCCAGAACCCGCCGCACGGATTTGCCAGACAGGCAGCTGTTGCAGACACTCGCTCAGATAACGCTGAAATTGCCCGACATGGCGACTGGCGTCCGTGGGGTAAGACAGTACTTTTGTCGCGAGCGGGTTGGGCTGTCCGGCAAACTGCACCGGTTCGGGGCTGAGTAACAACCAAAGGCCACCCGCTTTCACGCAGCCGATACTGGCCGCCACCAAATCCCAGTCGACCCCGGCACAGGCATTCACTACCAGCCAGTCATATTGCTGGCCCAACACTTGTTGTCTGGCCTGACCGCTGACAGGCCGCAGTGATGGCAAGGTGACTGCTTGTTCTGGCCAGAGTGTGCCGAGCCAGCCAATTTCGGTCTGCGCTGTGGCATGGGCGGAAATTTGCGCCCACTGTGCCTGCAAAAATGCCTGATCACCACTGAGCCAGACCGGCAGTCGCCAGCGCTGCGCCTGGCATTGTTGCCAGGCTTGTTGCCAACCGGCGTCGGCGGTCAGTGGGGCAGGCATCGGCAGCTGCCCACTCAGAGCGGCGTCAGCCGGGCGTATGAAGTGACCAGCCATTTGCTGCCAAGCGCATCAAAATTAATCTGGATCCGCGACTGAGTACCGGTGCCTTCGTAATTCAGCACTGTGCCTTCGCCGAATTTTTCATGGTGCACACGTTGCCCCAGTTTAAAGCCGGTATTTTCAAAAGCGCTGTGACTGGCGGCACTGCCAAAGCGATTAAACTGGGTCGGCCGGCTGACGCTGGTGGTCAGGCGAATTTCCTCGACATATTCCGCCGGAATTTCCCGCAGGAAACGCGATGGTTTGTTGTATTGCTCCTGGCCGTACAATCGCCGGCTTTCGGCATGGCACAGATAAAGTTTTTGCATGGCGCGGGTCATACCGACATAACAAAGCCGGCGTTCTTCTTCCAGCCGGGTCGGGTCGTCGCCGCTCTGCTGGCTGGGGAACATGCCTTCTTCCAGACCACAGACAAACACCAGCGGGAACTCCAGCCCTTTGGCGGTGTGCAACGTCATCAGCTGCACGGCATCTGAGTGTTCTTCGGCCTGATATTCGCCGGCTTCCAGCGCCGCCTGGGACAAAAATGCCGACAGCGGGCTCATCTCTTCGTTATTGCTGAAACTTAAGTTGGCGCAGGCGTTGACCAGCTCGTTTAAGTTCTCGGTGCGGGTCTGGGCTTTTTCACCTTTTTCTGCCTGATACATCGCAAACAGACCGGATTGTTGGATCACATGGTCGGCTTGTTCATCCAGTGACAAATCGCGGATCTCATCATCGAGCCGGTTAATCAGTTCCATAAAGGCGGAAATGGCATTGGCGGCACGGCCACTGAGTTCTTTTTGATGCAGCATCTGCTGCAGGCTTTGCCACAACGTTTGTGAGCTGGCGCGGGCAAATTCACGCACTTTGTCCATACTGGAATCGCCGATGCCGCGGGTCGGCGTATTGATGATCCGCTCCAGCGCGGCGTCGTCCTGGCGGTTATTGATCAGGCGCAGATAGGCCAGGGCGTCTTTAATCTCCTGACGTTCATAAAAACGCAGGCCGCCATAAATGCGGTAATGAATACCGTCCTGAATGAGCGCTTCTTCCAGCACCCGTGACTGCGCGTTGTTGCGATAGAGCACCGCAGCCTCGGTCAGTTTGCCGCCCTGGCGGCGCCATTCGCGGATGCGGCTGACAATAAACCGGGCTTCGTCCAGTTCGTTAAACGCGCTGTATAACGAAATCGGCTCGCCGTCATCGCCGTCAGTCCACAAATCTTTGCCAAGCCGGCCCTGATTGTGGCTGATCACCGCATTGGCGGCTTTGAGGATAATGCCGGTGGAGCGGTAATTCTGTTCCAGCCGGATGGTTTCCGGGCTTGGGAAGTCTTTTAAGAATTGCTGAATATTCTCGACTTTAGCGCCGCGCCAGCCATAAATCGACTGATCGTCGTCGCCGACGATCATCACGCGGGCGTGATTGCCGGCCAACAGGCGTAACCACTGGTATTGAATAGCATTGGTGTCCTGAAACTCATCGACCAGAATATGGCGGAAACGTTGCTGGTAGTGGCTGCGCACCTGTTCGTTATTTTTTAACAGCTCAAAACTGCGCAACAGGATTTCGGCAAAATCAACCAGACCGGCGCGGTCACACATTTCCTGATAAGCGCCGTAGATTTTGATCAGCGTCTGCAGATTAAAATCGCCGCCATGCGTCAGAGTCGCGGGTCTGGCGCCTTCGTCTTTGCGGGCATTGATAAACCACTGCACTTGTTTGGGTGCCCAGTGTTTTTCATCCAGATTCAGCGCCTTGAGCACCCGGCGCACCAGACGGTACTGGTCATCGGAATCGATGATTTGAAAACCCTGTGGCAGGCTGGCTTCCTGATAATGTGCCCGCAGCAGGCGATGTGACAGGCCGTGAAAGGTGCCCATCCACAGGTTATTCAGGCTGACACCGACCGTTTGTTCGATACGCGACCGCATCTCTTGAGCGGCTTTGTTGGTAAAGGTGACAGCCAGCAGTGAATAAGGTGCGACACGCTCCACCTGCATCAGCCACGCCATCCGGTGCACCAGCACCCGGGTTTTACCGGAACCGGCGCCGGCCAGCACCAGCATATGCTGCGGTGGTGCGGCCACCGCGTCGCGTTGTTTATCGTTTAAACCATCAAGCAGCAGCGAAACGTCCATCAACCTAAACCTATGGATAAATTTACAGGCAGTATACCAGAGCAGGCCGGACATTCGCGCGTGAAACTGCGGCCGCCGCGCCTGGAAATGCCGGGATCAGCCGGGCCGCAACATGGATAATTGTTGCAAAGCGCTGAGTTCCAGATGTGGCAATACCAGCGGCGGGCGGGCCTGTTGTTGTTCCGGTCCTGTTGCCGGATTGAGCCAGGCGGCCTGACAGCCGGCGTTCAGTGCGCCGAGGACGTCAGAGCGCAGATGATCGCCCACATGCAGGATCTGCCGGGGTTGCAGTTGTAGCCGTTGCGCTGCCTGTACAAACAAATCGGGGTAAGGTTTCATCCGGCCGTCCGGGCCGGCGCGCAGCGCAAACTGAAAATGCTGCGCAATCCCCATCCGCGTAATATCGGCATTGCCATTGGTGATAGCGACCAGCGGAAAACGGTTGGCGAGTGTTGCCAGCAATTGTTTGACCTCAGCACTGACGCTGATATTGGTACGCTGCTGCAAAAACGCGCCAAGCGCTGATTCTGCCACTTCGCCCGCTTCGCAGGTGGACAACCCTTGCGCCAGCAGTCCTTGCTCGACCGCCAGCAGACGCCAGCGGCTGACGTCATGGCGAATACCGGCGTCCTGTGCAGCCAGCAGTTTGCGCTGTTGCCACCAGTACTGAGGGTCGTTGTGCAGTAAATCCGGTTTCAGCTGCTGCAGGCGCTGTTGCATCGCCAGCTCTGCGGCTGCAATCACCGGGCTGTTCGGGTACAGGGTGTCGTCGAGATCAAACGACAGTGCCGCAATGGCCGACAGGTTTTTATAAATACGCATAAGAAGCCCTGACAAAAATACGCTGGTTATGATGCATCCGGGGCCGCGTCATGCCTGGTCCGGACTGCGCGACAGATCAGGCGCCCGGCAGGCCCTTTTTTTTCGCCCGCGGGTGGGCGGCATCGTAGACTTTGCTCAGATGCTGGAAATCAAGATGAGTATAGACCTGGGTTGTGCTGAGATTGGCGTGGCCCAGCAGTTCCTGCACCGCCCGCAAATCGCCGCTGGATTCCAGCAAATGGCTGGCAAAGGAATGGCGCAGCATATGCGGGTGCACGTGCTGTGACAGCCCCTGCCGCCGTGCCCATAAATCCACGCGCTGGCGCACATGGCGCGCTGAAATGCGGCGTTTTTGTCTGCTGAGGAATAATGCATCCGGTTCAGTGCCAACAAAAGCCGGCCGGCGTTGCAGCCACAGGTTTAAGGCTTTTTCCGCCAGCGAACCCAGCGGCAGTAGCCGCGTTTTGTTGCCTTTGCCGCGCACACGAATTTGCTGTTCGCTGCGGTCAATATCCTGCACATTGGCGCTGACCAGCTCGTCCAGCCGCAGGCCGGACGAATAAAACAACTCCAGGATCGCCGCGTCGCGTACCGCCAGGTCATCGTCTGGTTCGTCGATATCCAGCAAGCGCTGCATGGCATCGACATCCAGATTTTTGGGCAGCGGTTTGGTAACTTTGGGTACTTTCAGATATTGCGCCGGCTGATCGATACGTAAGCCTTGTTGTTGCAGATAACGATAAAAACTGCGCAAGGCGGCCAGACGCAGCGCCAGACTTTTCGGCTTCAGGCTGTCGCGGCAACTCAGGATATGCTGTTGTAGCTGACGTTCGCTCAGTTGCAGCCAGTCGGCGGCGGGAATACTGAGCCAGACAGCCTGCAGCTGTTGCTGATAGGTGCTGAGGGTCTGTTTGCTGTAAGCGCGCTCATGCAGCAGGTAATCCAGGAATTGTTGCAGCAGCGGGTCGACGGCTGCCGCTGGGTCTGAGCGCTTAACTGCCTTGCTGGCCATAACGCGGCAGTACCAGCGCCAGCACTTTGGCGATATGGTCAATAAACAGCGTGTCCATACTGGGCTGGAAATGATCGTCCAGTTGCGAGCCAAAGGCCAGCAGCGCCAGTGGCTGATCGGCATGGCTGATCAGCAGCAAGGCGACCGAGTGGATACCGGGCGGGAATAAGGTGGCCATTTCATCGCGGTTCAGCCGGCCAAAATAATAGTGCCGGCCTTGTAAGCGGTGTTCCAGCACTAGCTGCAGGGCGGTGAAATGATCGCCCATGGCTTCGTGATTAAATTCCAGCAGGTTGCAGGCGTGTACTTGCGGCATTTTATTGGCAAAAGCACTGAGCGCGATGCGGATATCGGTTTTTTGCCGCGCAGCTAATAAGTCCAGATGCAGCTGGTTCAGGGCGAAAAAGATGTGTTCGTTTTGCCGGGCAATGCTCATCAGCCGGGTGATGTCTTCTTCTAAGCCACGCACCCGCTCACGCTGCAATTCCATTTGCCGCTCTACCAGCGAGACGGCACCACGCTGCGCATGCGGTAAACGCAGGCGCGACAGCAGTTCCGGGTGTTGCTGAAAAAACGCCGGGTGTTCCAGCAGGTACTGATACACCAGCTGGTCGTGCAGGTAAGCGTTGCTGATATCTGTTACGTCTGTGACGTCCGTCATAACACCAATTGTCCGTCAAACACATGTTCAGCCGGTCCGGTCATTTTGACTGGCTGGCCTGGGCCGTTCCAACGAATGTGCAGACTTCCGCCCGGTAAGTCAACCCGGACCTGCGCCTGCAAGGTTTTTTGCATCTGGCCCACAACGGCGGCGGCACAGGCGCCGGTGCCGCAGGCCAGCGTTTCACCGGCACCACGTTCCCACACCCGCAGCTTGATATGGCCGGGATTGATCACCTGCATAAAACCGATATTGGCGCGTTCCGGGAAGCGTTCGTGGTTCTCGAAAATCGGCCCCCACAACTTCACCGGCGCCTGTTGAATGTCATCCACAGTGATCACCGCATGCGGATTGCCCATCGACACCACACCACACAAAGCGGTGGCACTGTCGTTGCCATCGTCACCATGCAGAATGTAATTGAGTTCCTGTTTTTGTGCTTTAAACGGCACTTTGGCCGGTTCAAATTGCGGAATACCCATATTGACGGTGACCTGACCGTCCTGTTCGACGTAAAGCACAATTTTGCCGGATTTGGTGCTGACGGCAATTTTGTATTTGTTGGTCAGGCCTTTGTTGCGGACAAATTTGGCAAAACAGCGCGCGCCGTTGCCGCATTGTTCCACTTCAGAACCATCGGCATTAAAAATGCGGTAGTGGAAATCCAGGTCCGGGTCATAGGGCGGTTCCACCATCAGCAGTTGATCAAAGCCAATGCCGAAATTGCGGTCGGCCAGCTGTTTGATCTGTTCTTTGGTCAGGAACACATTCTGGCTGACGGCATCCACCACCATAAAATCGTTGCCCAGACCATGCATTTTTGAGAACTGTAATAACATGCCGTCAAGTACCGCCTTGTGTCAGGTTGGCAGCAGCTGCTCGCCGCGCCATAAATCTGCCCATAACTCGCGCTGTCGCACCAGATAGACCTGATCGCCGTCGACCAGGATTTCAGCCGCGCGTGGCCGGCTGTTGTAATTTGAACTCATGGTAAAACCATAGGCGCCGGCCGAACGCACGGCCAGATAATCACCCGGTTCAATCGCCAAATCGCGGTCTTTGCCAAGGAAATCGCCGGTTTCACAGACCGGACCTACCACATCATAGGTCTGGGCTTGAAGCGTTGGTTTCAACTGAACCGGAATGATGTTCATCCAGGCACTGTACAGCGCCGGCCGGATCAGGTCATTCATTGCGGCATCGACAATGGCAAAATTCTTTTCCTGCCCCGGCTTTAAAAATTCGACTTTGGTCAACAGCACGCCGGCATTGGCCATAATGGCGCGGCCCGGTTCAAACACCAGAGTTAAATCCGGATAAGCCTGCAGCCGTTTTAATACTTCGGCGGCGTATTCGCTTGGATGTGGTGGGGTTTCATCGAGATAAGTCACCCCAAGGCCACCACCAATATCCAGATGCGACAGCTGAATGCCTGCGGCAGCAAGTGTATCCACCAGCACCAGCAGTTTATCCAGCGCATCCAGAAACGGCTGGGTTTCAGTCAGCTGCGAGCCGATATGACAATCCACGCCACAGACTTTCAGGTGGCTGAGGCTGGCTGCATATTGATACATCTGCGGCGCGCGCAAGATGTCGATACCAAACTTGTTGGCTTTAAGGCCAGTCGAAATATAAGGGTGGGTTTTGGCGTCGATGTCCGGATTGACCCGGATCGAAATCGGCGCCACTTTGTTTAAGCGGGCTGCCACGCTTTGAATACGGTCGAGTTCTGGTTCGGATTCAACATTAAAACACTTGATGCCGGTATGCAGTGCAAACTCAATTTCAGCTTCGGTTTTGCCGACGCCGGAAAACACCACTTTGGCCGGGTCGCCGCCGGCCTGTAAGACCCGGCGCAGCTCACCTTCCGACACGATATCAAAACCACTGCCAAGCCTTGCCAGGATATTCAGCAGCGCAATATTGCTGTTGGCTTTGACGGCATAACAAACCAGATGTGCCCGCGAACCTGCTGCGTCAGCGAAGGCACGGTAGTGTCGTTCAATAGTGGCGCGGGAGTAAACATAAGTGGGCGTGCCGAAGCGGGCCGCAATGTCGGCTAACGGAACTTGTTCTGCCAGCAACTGCTGGTGCTGATACTGAAAATAATCCACCTGAAATTACCCTTGCTGATCGGATTGAACGGGTTGAGACGCGGCAGGCTTGGCCGGCGCTGGTTGGGCGGCCGGTGGCGGATCTTTGGGTAAAGTTAACGGGCCTTTCTGGCCGCAGCCGGCCAGTAACAACACCGACAAACCAAGAATTCCCACCGATAAAGACGCAGCGTGCATGATTTTTATTTCTTTGAAGCCTGAGCGCTCTATAATCGCATCCTTGGCAATAAAAGCAAACAGGTGAAGCGGATGAATGACGTAGAATATGATGAGTTGACCGATGCTGTTCTGCTGGCAGTGGAAGAAGCCTTCGAGCAGCTGGACCTGGATATTGACTCGGAAAATCATGGTGGCTTAGTCAACGTTATTTTCCCGGATCGCAGTAAAATTGTGATCAATAAACAAGCGCCACTGCATCAGCTGTGGGTTGCCACTAAGTTTAACGGCCACCACTTTGAACTGCGTGATGGCCAGTGGATTGATAACAGGACCGGCATTGAGTTTTGGCAGTTATTGGCCGAAGCTGCGACGAAACAAGCGGGCGTGGATATTAAGTTCGGAAAATAAGCTGATGAATAATCTCTCTTTTGTGGATGTACCTGCGCAAGGGCCGGTGAAAGCGGCGGTCATTTGGTTACATGGGCTGGGTGATTCCGGTCATGGTTTTGCGCCGATAGTACCGGAATTACGTCTGCCGGCAGGCCACGGCATCCGGTTTTTGTTTCCACATGCGCCAGAGCGCCCGGTCACCATTAATAATGGTTTTGTGATGCGTGCCTGGTATGACTTAAAAACCATGGACTTACAAAACCGCGCTGATGAAGAAGGGGTTCGGCAGTCGGCGGCGCAGGTGCAAACACTGATCGACAAAGTGATTGCCTCAGGCGTGCCGGCGGACAAAATTCTGCTGGCGGGTTTTTCACAGGGCGGGGTGATTGCCCTGCATTTATTACCGCGCCTGCCGTACAAAATTGCCGGCGTGATGGCGCTTTCCACTTATATGGGCATGCCGGACAAACTGAAAGCGGAAATGACCGGCCACAATAAAACCACGCCGGTGCTGGTGGCGCACGGCACTATGGATGATGTCGTACCTCTGAGTGCTGGCAAGGCGGCGTTTGACAGCTTAAAATACGCCGGTTTTCAGGTCAGTTGGTCGGAGTACCGCATGGCGCACAGCGTCTGCGCGCAGGAAGTGGCTGATTTAAGTCGCTTTATCCAGCAGCGTTTGCTGCAGACCGCTGATCAATTCTGATCGAACAGGAACTGATTGTGTCCGAAGCCTCGTCCCGATTGACTGTGAAAGTGAAACTGCATCCGGCGGCTGTACCGGCCGGATCTGAGCGGCTTGCGCCGCAACCGGCGCCATGGTCAAAAACCCGCGTCAGTCTGGCGCTGCTGGTGCTGATCGGGGCCGGGGTGGCCGGCTATCAGTTTTTGCGCCGGCCAGCGCCGCTGCCGGCTGCGGACGTCACGCAGACAGAGCCGGCCCGCAGTGCTGACCCCGCAGTAGTGGCAGAGCCGACCAATCCCGCTGCGGCGCCGCAGTTGACCGCGGCAGAGATACCCACAGCAGTGGAGCCTGCGGCCGAGCCTCCAGTCGCGGACAGCGCAGCCGACAGCTCTGTGGCAGTCGCGCCGATACCACCGGCCGCTGCGCAGCCAACCACAGCGGCGGGCACGTCGGATGTTCTTGCTGCCTTGCCGGCCGGTTTTAGCCGGATTGTGCTGACCGATCAGATGAATAATCTGCAGCCGGGCCGCGCCGTTGGCCAGCAAATTAGCTTCCCGCAGATCAAGCGATTGTATTTGTTTACCGAGTTAAAAGGTTATGCCGGGCAGGTGCTGCGTCACCGCTGGTATTTCGGCGACACTTTACATACCGATGCGGTGCTGACGATTGAAGATTCACCGTGGCGTACTTACAGCGAAAACTGGTTGCTGGATGATCAACGCGGCCCCTGGCGGGTGGAGATTGTTGATCAGGCACAAAAAGTGATCTTTCAGTACAGTTTCACCTATCAATAACGGCTATAATAGCGCCACTTTTTTGCCACCGTTCTGCAGGCCTGAACTGGTGGTGCATTTGTCTGATACACAGGTTTTCTGATGACTCAACGCGTACGTATCGCCACGCGCAAAAGTGCTCTGGCGCTGTGGCAAGCCGAATATGTCAAAGCCCGGCTGGAATTTTTTCACCCGGGTTTAGTGGTTGAACTGGTGCCGATGTCGACACAGGGCGACAAAATCCTCGACACGCCGCTGGCCAAAATTGGTGGTAAAGGCTTGTTTGTCAAAGAGCTGGAAACCGCCATGCTGGAAGACCGTGCCGATATCGCGGTGCACAGTATGAAAGATGTGCCGGTGGAGTTTCCGCAAGGCCTGATGTTATCCACTATCTGCGAGCGCGAAGATCCGCGCGACGCTTTTGTTTCCAACCAATATCAAAGCCTCAGCCAGCTTCCGTATGGTGCTGTGGTTGGCACCTCCAGCCTGCGCCGGCAATGTCAGATCAAGGCCTTGCGGCCGGATCTGCAAATCCGCGACTTACGCGGCAACGTCAACACACGGCTGGCCAAACTGGATGCCGGTGAATTTGATGCCATTATTCTGGCGGCAGCAGGCCTGATCCGGTTAGGTTTTCAGTCCCGCATCGCCACTTATTTGCCGGTTACGCAGAGTTTGCCGGCCAATGGTCAGGGCGCTGTCGGCATTGAGTGTCGCAGCGACGATCTGGCCATCCGCGCTTTGTTAGCCCCGCTGGAACATCCACCAACCAGGCTGGCCGTGCTGGCCGAGCGGGCAATGAACCGCGCGCTGCAGGGCGGTTGTCAGGTGCCGATTGGCGCTTTTGCCGAGATTGACGGTGATGCCATGTATCTGCGTGGGCTGGTCGGCCAGCTGGATGGTCAGAACATACTGCAGGCCGAAGTGCGCGGGGCCGCGGCAGATGCGGAAGTGTTAGGTCAGCAGCTGGCGGAGTTACTGCTGGCGCAGGGCGCCGGTGAGATCCTGGCCGCCGTTTACCACGACCAGCACTGATATGCTTCAGCTGCCGCCCGATCCATTCAGCGTCTTGATCACCCGGCCCGCCGGGCGCGCCGATAGTCTGCTGGATGGACTGGAACAGCTCAGTATTCCGCATGCTTATCAGCCGCTGATCACGACACAACAGGTCAGCGTCAAAGCGCGGGAACAACAATTATTGCTGGAAGCTGATCTGGTGATTTTTGTCAGTATTGCGGCAGTCACCTGTCTCGAAACCCAATGTAACCTGACCCGGTTGCAACCGCCGTTGTTTGCGGTAGGCCGCACGACAGCGGCAGCACTGCAACGTGCCACTGGCCGTTTGGTTACTGCACCTGATGATCAACGCAGCGAAGGTTTGCTGGCCTTGCCACAATTGCAGGATGTCGCCGGCAAGCATATTGTGATTGTGCGCGGCAATGCCGGCCGCGAGCTGATAAAACAGGGTTTAGTGGCGCGCGGCGCCAAAGTCAGTTACGTACAGAGTTACAAAAGGGTCCCGTTGCCACTGGATGGTCAACGCTTGTCTGACCAGTGGCGTCAGCAGCAAATACAATGTATCGTAGTGACCAGTAACGAAATTTTATCCCTGCTGTTTCAATCCCTGCCGGACGCCGCCCACGACTGGCTGCGTCAGCGTTTTTGGGTGGTGGTCAGCCCGCGGATGCAGGAAACCGCCAGCAGTTTTGGCATTCCGTTGCCGCAGATTATGCAGGCCGACAGTGCGCATGATCAGGCGCTGCTCGATGCCATTTGTCAGTTAAGAAGGAAATTCCATGAGCGAACAGAGTCCGGTGCTGGCAACTGACAGCACGCCAGTTGCACCGAAACCAACGGTGGCTGCTGGTGGTAAACTGGCCCTGACCCTGGGCAGTCTGGCGTTATTGATTGCGCTGGGGGCGGCAGGTGCCGCCGGTTGGGCTATTTACAGCCTGCAGCCACAACTGAATTCGATGTCGGAACAGCAGCAAAGCCTGACCAATCAGCAACAGAGTCAGATCAGCTTCTTCCAGAGCAAGCTGGACGAAACGCAGCAGAATTTACAGCAACAGCTGACGGTGGTCGCTGCGGACGTCAACGGCAAACTCGAACAACAGACGCTGACCGCGCAAACTGAACTGCAAAAACTGCAAACGCAGCTGGACCGCCAGTCCGGCAACGTCAAAGGCTGGCAGTTGCTGGAGATTGATTATTTCTTGCGCCTGGCCGAACAAAAGTTATTCCTCGAACAGAATATTTCCGGTGTGCAACAAGTGCTGGAGCTGGCGGAACAACGCTTAAAACAAGCTAATGACCCCAGCCTGACGCCAGTGCGCGAAGCCATCGATCAGGATAAACGCATGTTGGGTGAACTGAACGCGCCCGATCTGAACCAGCTGCACCTGACCTTATCCAGCCTGCGCCAGCAAAGTCTGGTGTTGCCGCTGCGTCAGTCAGAACGTCCGATGGACAATGGTACTGAAGAAGAGATCAGCGATGACAGCGCCGACTGGCAGGCCAATCTGGCGCTGTACTGGCGCAATTTCTGGCGTGGCCTGGTGCAGGTGCGTGCCAGTTTGCCGGAAGATGGCGTCAGCCTGACCGCCGAACAACAAATCTCGGTGCGTAATACGCTGACGCAACAGCTGCTGTTGGCGGAGCTGGCGGCGATGCAGCATAACCAGGCGGTGTATGCGGCGGCTATTCAGCAAAGCACCGACAGTCTGCAGCGCTATTTTGCCGCGACTGAACCTGCAGTGCAGCAAATGGCCGATGAACTGGTGGTGTTGTCGGCGCTGCAGGTCAGTCTGCCGTTACTGGCGCCACTGAAAAGCCCGACCGTGTTTGAAGCATACCGCCAGGGCTCGCTGGATGCGGAGTCCGGGTTATGATCCGCCTGCTGTTTGCCATGATAGTGCTGGCACTGGCGATGTTATTCGGCCCGGTGCTGGCGAATCATCCTGGTTATGTGATGCTGGTGCTCGGCGGTGTCACAGTAGAGGCGACTGTGGTTGGCATGCTGCTGAGCCTGACCGTGTTCGGGCTGGCCTTGTGGCTGGTCTGGTGGCTGTTTCAGCGCCTGTTCCATCTGCCGAAGCTGTCTTTCAGTTTCCTGCGTTCGCGCAAAGAACGCCGCGCCCGTCAGGCGCTGCAGCAAGGCCTGATGGCATACGCCCGGCATGACTGGCAAAGCGCCCATCAGGCATTTCAAATCGCCCGTGCTGAACCGGAATGGGAACAATTAAAACAAGTGATGGCGGCGTACAGCGCACAACATGCCGGTCAGCCGATGTTGGCCAATCAGGCCGCCGCCGCGCTGGACCCGGATGAACCAGCCAGCTGGTACGTGGTCGCCGATTTGCTGTTACTGCAAAACAACGCACCGGCGGCTGTGGCTTATCTGACGCCTAAAGCGGCACAGATTGGTAAAGACGGCAAACTCGGCCGGCTTTGGCTGCGGGCGCTGCAGCAGGCCCAGCAATGGCAGACGTTGCTGGAGCAGGTGCCGATCGCGATCAAACAACAATGGTGCAGCAAAGCCGACTGGCAGAATTACCGGTTTACTTTGTACCCGGCTGCGGTGCAGGGATTGTCGGAAAAAGGTCTGTTTGACGAGCAGGCCGCGTATTGGCAAGCGTTGCCGGCGCGCGAGCGCAAGTCGCTGGCGGTGTTATTAGGCAAAGCCGCTGCGCTGGCGGTACAGGGTCAGCCGGAGCAGGCAGAAAAATTACTGCTGGATAATTTATCGCTGCAGGACCTGCCATTGGCCTGGCCTGCTATTCGCCGCATTCCGCTTGGGCGTTCAGTGCTGGCGCTACGCAAACAAACCCAACATTGGCTGCGTGATCACGCCAATCACGGCCATTTGTATGCACTGCTGGCCTATTGCGCACAGCAGGAAGGTGAAAGTGAACAGGCGCAGGCAGCCTGGCACAAAGCCCAGCAATATCTGCCGCTGTTAAAATCTGAGCCGTTACAGGGGTAAAACCATGACGGTTGCCTTGTGTTACGGCTTGCCTGCGGTGTGGCAAGCCGACGCACAAATCCTCATTCTGGGCAGTTTGCCCGGAGTCGCCTCGCTCAAAGCGGCGCAATATTATGCCCATCCCCGTAACCAGTTCTGGCCGCTGCTGCAGCAACTGGCTGGCATAAACGCCAGTCTGCCCTACGAAGATCGCATCGCTGCGCTCAAGCAACAAGGGCTGGCGTTATGGGACTTAATTGGCGCGGCGGAACGTCGTGGCAGCCTCGACAGTGCTATTGCGCCGGCCAGTATTCAGCTCAACGATTTCTCTGTCTTATTACAGCAGTTGCCTGCGCTTCGGGCGGTCTGGCTCAATGGCGGCACTGCAGCCAAAGCCTGGCAAAAGCTCAATAAAGCCGGACTCACGCTGCCTGCGGCTGTGCAGGTGTTTGCCTTGCCTTCCAGCAGTCCGGCGCATGCCGCGTTGAGTTTTGCCGATAAGCTGCAATATTGGCGACAGGCGTATCAACAAACACTCGCAACAAATACAAGGGAGTGACGATGAGTCAAATCAGCTGGGATGATTTTATGCAGGTGGAATTGCGCGCCGGCACTATTGTGGCGGCGGAACCTTTTCCGCAGGCGCGCAAGCCGGCCTGGAAACTGACGGTCGATTTTGGTGCCGGGATTGGCACGCGTCGTTCCAGTGCTCAATTGACGGCGTTGTATCAGCCGGAACAACTGGTTGGCAAACAAGTGCTGGCGGTGCTGAATTTTCCGCCCAAGCAAATTGGGCCTTTTGTCTCGGAATGCCTGGTGACCGGCTTGTATCGCGAAGATGGCGCTGTGGTGCTGGCGGTGCCAGACCAGCCGGTGCCCAATGGCGCCCGGCTGGCCTGAGTCGGCTTATAACACGGCTTTAAGTTCTTTGGCGGTGGTGTGACCTTTGGCAATCGCCGCATCCAGCAGTTGTTCACCTTCGGCTTTTTTACCATCGAGGATCAGCCGGGTGCCCGCCCAGGATTGCACGACCGGGTCTTGTTGGGCCAGCAAATACATTTCCCATTCCGGCTGTAAGGCCGCCAGTGCCCGTTGCGCGTCGAGGTTGCCGCCGCGGGCCGCCTGTTCCAGCCAATAATAGTTACTATAAGTCTGTGGCACACGCTGAGCGCTCAGCAGGCGTGCAGCTTTTTTGTGAAAAGCGCTTTGTAAACGATAAAAGCCGGCTGGTACAGATTCTTCGGTCAGTTTGCGGTTCAGTAACACCGCAGACGCCTGCTGCTGGCGCCCGGCATTGTCATCATGCACCGCAGTGACCACGCCCTCTGCATTCAGGCTGACAAAAGTATCCAGCTGGTAGTCGGGTGGCAGCAATAATTCATCCGTGACGGTTTTCGCTGGAGTGACAAAATTCGAATCGAGCGGACCCAACGCCGGCGGCAAAGTTTTATCAACGAACTGCGTGTAATCGCTTTGTGCACGGGCTAACTGCAAGACATGCGCCAGAGCATTCTGATGTGTCGGTGAGCCAAGCGCTGAAAATTCCCACAGCTTATGTTCAGCGAAAATGCGCTGCACTTTGCGATGATCAATATCCCCGATTGAAAACGTCAGCATCACGCGGCTGATACTTTTGCCTTTGCCCGGTTCATAGGTCCAGCGTTTCAGCGCGCGGACGGCATCTTTTTCAAAGACGCCTTTTGGAAAGGCATTCAGTACATCCACCGCGTCGACGTGGCCTTGTTCGTTGATTAATAAACGCATGGTCACAGAACCAAATAAGCCCTGGGCCGCCGCTTTTTTCGGGTATTCCGGCGGTACCCGCTTCAGTGGCAAGCGGTCTTGTTCTGGCTCGGCCGCAACTACAGTAGCCGCAGCGGGGTTAACTTGCACTTGCTGCTGCAACTGTTGCAGCGCGGTGTCGGCCTCAGCCAGTTGCCCGGCTGACAATGTGGGGCGGATTTTGTCAGCCAGCGCTTTGGCTTCCGGATGCTGGCGCTGTGCAGCAAACTCAAAATAGCTGAGTGCCTTCACCAAATCACGTGGCTGGCCTTCACCGTTATAGGCCATGGCGCCGAGATTAAAAGCGGCCTGGTCATTGGCCAGTGGTAATAAAGCCGCGAATTGCTGGCTTGCTTGCCGGTAGTCTTTGTTTTCGTAGGCTTTTAAGGCATCCAGTAAGTCTGCCGTCGCAAATTGACTGAACACTAGCATCCCAACAGCGCACAGAGTCTTCATGGTAAATTCCTTTTATGGGAAAACTTGGTCTGAGCATGGTAAGCCGAACCTGTGGGTTCGGCAATCACAAAGTGCTGATGTTTTTATTACATTGTCAACCTGTGACAGGTCGCGCCGGTGCGGACAATATCGCCGCTTGAGTGCGGGCTGGCGTACCACCGGCCAGCCAGTTCAGCAGCGGCTGGCGGCGGATGATTTCATAGCCCACCCCACAACCCAAAACGGTCAGACTGATCAGCAACACCGCTTCCACGCCGTCATGCAGCTGCAACGGCTGCAGTGCGACGGCAAACACCACCGTCAGGGTCTGATGCAGCACATACCAGGGCAGAATGGCGGCGGAGGCATAACGACGGACCTTGCCGGTCGGGTCAAACGCAGGTTGTTGTAAATAAACGGCGGCAAAGGCCAGTACAGTGCCGAGCCAGGCCCAGTGATTGAGCACAGAGACCAGACTATACAGCAGCTGCAATGCAATGGCCGTGTCATCCAGGCCGTCAAATACATCGTGATTGTCCAGCACCACCAGCGCGTAACCCACTAACGCCGTCGCTAACAGGCCATAGCGCCAGCGTGGTAACACTGCCCACCAGTGTTTTTGCAACACCAACAGATAACCGGCAACAAACACCAGGCCATATTTGGCGTGGTTATACCAATCATCGAGCAGGGCATGCGTGCTGGGAAAGGCTTCACGTAAACTCAGCACCGCCCACAGATGCAAAGCCACCAGCACAGCGCCAAACAGCCACAGTGGCAGTGCTGTGGTTACAGCCGCCAGACGCTGTAACAGCGCATGCAGGGGTAACAACAGCAGCGAATAACAGAATAAATACGGCAGGAACCACAAATGATTCCAGGTTAAGAGGCCAATTGGGCTATGGTGCTCGCGCAATAAATCGGTATTAGGGTTGATATATTGCCACCAGAACTGCAGGTAACCGGGTTCAATCAACTGCTGGCTGCGAGCTTCGAAATACACCTGCGGCACCACCACGACAAACATCCCAAACAGCAGCGGCACTAACAGCCGGCTGCTGCGCAGGCGCAGCAAAGTCCAGCCGCTGAATTTGGGGCGCGCTATCGCGAGCGCCATCCCGCCGAGTAAAAACAACAAAGACATACGCCACGGATTGGTCAGTTTCATCAAATCCTGTAGCCAGTCGTAGGTCTGGCTGTTTTTCACATGCCAGCCCCAGTCGGCGACGTAATACATGCCGCAGTGATACAAAATGAGCAGCGCAAAAGCGCCGATGCGTAGCCAGTCCAGATCGGCTCGACGAGATTGATTGGGTTGTGTCATGCTGAAATCCAATGGGTTGGGTCAATGGTCAGCGCTATTGCAGCTGAACCGGCACGCAGACGCCATCGGGCGATGGGTTTGTGGTGGAATTCAGGGATAACAGGTGGATGGCTGTGACAAAAACAGTTGAAGGGATGAGTCGGCACCGCGAACTGCACGGCTGGATTGAGACTTTCAGCCAGCGGCCATTGCTGTACGCCTGGCTGGTGTATGCCGGGTTCATCTTGTTGAATAACAGTATTGAGGCCAACACTGTCTGGCTGGAGCACAGCCGCGACCCGCAGAATACTTTGGATTGGTGGGAACCCTGGTTATGGGAGATCAGCAGTGCCATCGGTACTGTGTTGCTGGCGCCGCTGTTATTTTTAAGTTTTGACCGCCAGCCGCTGCGCTTTGCGCAACCACTGCAGCAATGTCTCTGGCATTTTGTCGTGTCTTTACTGTTTTGTCTGGCGCATGTGGCGTTGATGGTGGCGCAACGGGAGCTGGTGTATGGCTGGGTGGGGCAGCCCTACGATTTTGGCCCGCTGGCGCGCGAACTTTGGTATGAATACCGCAAAGACGTCTGGGGATATCTGAACCTATTGGTGATGTATCAGCTGTGCGCCATGATCTGGCGACGGGTGCGGGGGGAGGCGTCCGTGTTGGCGGCGGCTGAATCTGCCAGTACTGTGCCTGACGCAGTGGCACAAGCGCAGGCAGAACCCGCAGCTAAACCCTTGCAGCATCTGCTGGTGAAAAAACTCGATAAAGAATTTTTATTGGCGGTCAGCAGCATCGAATATATGGAAGCCTGCGGCAACTACGTTAATCTGCACAGCGGTGGCCGGATTTACCCGCTACGCAGCACGCTGGCGCAATTAACCGAGCAACTGGGCCAGCAGGGGTTTAGCCGGGTGCACCGCAGTTTTGCCGTCAATCATGCTTTTGTCGCGGAACTGAGTTATGAGCCCAGTGGCGATGGCGATATTCGCTTAAGCAGCGGCGTCACAGTGCCGCTGTCACGCCGTTATAAAGATGAATTTCGCGCCGGACTATTGCCAACCCGCTGAGAAAGCAGCGGCCGGTATCCTGGCGCAAGTGGCTTAGTCGGTTAAATGTTTACTCAGCCGCGCCAGCAATTCGCCTTCAATGGCCACTGCTTTGCCACTGCGCTGATCGAGGCAAACAAAAGTGATGTCGGCGTCTGCCACCACAGTGTCAGTGCCGGCGACCGTCACAACCTGATGGATCACCGCGCTTTTGCCGCCGATTTTCGCAAACTGCGTGGCGATTTGTAAGGTTTGGCCGTTGGTCGCGGCATTGCGGTAATTAATATTGATATTGACGATGACCCAGGCCAGACGCTGGCTGGTGAAATACTCCACATCGCCACAATCTTCCAGATAGGCCCAGCGTGCTTCTTCCAGAAACTCCAGATAACGCGCGTTGTTCACGTGCTGATAAATATCTAAATGATATCCGCGGACTTTAATTTGGGTCAGATGGGGCATTTGTCGCTCTCTGGTTGGACCTGTTTTTGCGCATTGTGCAGAAAATGCCGGGCAACGGCAATCAATTTGACCGTAGCCGCTGCGCTGCGCGCCGCCGCAACGCCCACCAGCCGGCGCCTGCCAGCAACAACACTGTACCGCCACCCAGAGCCAAATCACGCTTAGGTGGCAGGCTGGCTTTAAAGTTTGTCTGCAGCCGGTTGGCTGCGCTGACTGCGTCCGGCTCCGGGCAACGAATACCAAAATCGGCACCCCAGGGCACATAAGCGCCGTGCTGCAAATATTGCCGGTAATATTGCTGCGCCATTGCCGGATCGCGGTTAATCAGCCAGGTGCTGGCGGCGCATAAACTGGCAGCATAGGCCTGACTGTTTTGCGGCCATAATTCGGCGCTTTGCGCCGCGAGTTCTGCTGCGACATAGCGATAGTGAAAGCGTTTATCCGGCTTGGGCGCAGTCTGCGTCAGCCGTTGTTGTTCTGCCGCCGGCGTTGGCCATAGCGCTGGGGTGTCGTTTGGATAAAACTCAAACTGGCCGTAAAACACCTGATAATCCGGCGCCCCTTCATAACCGAGCAATTCGAGGCCATGCCGGCGGGTCAAGGTTGCCAGCTGAAACAGTGTGTCGGCGCGCCCGAGCTGGCCAAAATCCAGCTGCAGATAAAGACCGAGGCGTTCCAGCTGACTTTGCAGTACACCGGCTTCGCTCTGTTGCTGGAGCTGCTGATATTGTTTGGCCAGCTGTTGCAGCTGAGGCTCAACAAAATAACGTTGTGCCGCGTCGGTCTGGCCTTCGCGCAGCAGACGACGCGCCAGTAACTGCCGCAACAGGGTATTGGGCTCAGTGTCACCAAACCAGGACCACTGGCTTTCAGCTTTGGGTTGTCCTTGCGGCACTTCCGCATCGACAAACTGCTGCAGCTCGGCCGTGGTCAGCACCCGTTCGGCGATATAAGCCGTGTCCTGCCAGAATTCGCTGCCGGCCTGATATAACAGCCGCATCGCCTGCAGATACTCGCCACGCTGCAGCGCTAACACGCCGGCTTCGGCTTCAACCCGGCATTGGGTCTGCAGTTGTTTGCGGCTGATTTGACTGCTAAAGGCTTCATCGTATTGATATTCAGGCGCTTTCGCCGGTGCTGGCAAGGCGGTTGGAAAGGCTTTGCTGGCTTTGGCGTAAGCTGCGGCTGCTGCGGTTAAATCGTTGCTGCGTAGCGCCAGTTTGGCACTGAGCCACCATTTCAGCGGGCTGTCGGCGGCTTGTTTGAGCAAAATAGCGGCGTTGTCGTATTGGCCTTGCTGATAACTGACCGCGGCCAGCTCCAGCGCATTAGCCAGCTGAATCTCCGGGCTTTGTTGCAGCAGCTGCAGTAAACGGGTCAGCTGCTGCGGTGCGCTGTATTGCAGCCCGGATAACTGAGTCAGCAGATAAATGCTCAGCAAGCGGCTGACTGCGGGCTGTTGCAATAGAGGTTGCAGCTCGGCATCCGGTTTAGCCAGCAGCTGGCGGCTCAGTTGCAGTAAAGACGCATAGCCCGAGGCATCATAGTGCGCCTGAGTGGCATACAAACCGATGGCATCATGCCATTGCTGCTGCGCTAACAACAGGCGGGCTTCTTCACCGAGACTGGCAACGGCCAGTTGCAGCGGGTCGGCGAGGCCGGCGGCCACTTCAGTGCGTAGTTGCTGCCACAGCTGGATCGCCTGCTGTGGGGCAGTTTCTGCTTGCAGCCGGGCCAGGCTATACAGCGCCCAGCTGCGACGTTGTTGTTGCGCTTCTGCTGGTAACGCCAGCACTTGCTGAAACAAAGTGATGGCAGCTTTTGGGTCTTTGGCGAAAACGACGGCAGCTGCGGTGTAGAAGCGCAGTTCCTCGCTGAGATCTTTGCCAGTCTGCAATGCAGCTGCGGCATCGGTTTGCTGGCGCATGGTTGCAACAAGTTTTGCCTCGTCGGCAGGCAATAACTGCTGCTCCGCCTGTTCAGTGGCGCTGACCCGCCGGTCGGCCTGATAGTCATATTGGCTTTGGAAGGTTTTTTCTGGTTGAGGCCAGGACGCTGGCAGGCTGGCAAGCTGCGTCACCAGCACGGCGAATTCTGGTTCCGGCAGGTTTTGCAGGTGCGTGCCGCGTTCCGACAACAGCTGCAACGGAAAATCCGGGCCGCAGCTATACACAGGGGCACTGCTGAGGCTTAGCAGTACAACAGAGGCCAGCGCCGAAACACGAAAATGCGTCATAAAAATCCTTTTAATCCGTTGTGGGGTTGATGCTCTGTAATTGCTGACAACGCAGCCAGGCGATAGTTTGCGCTTGTTGTGGCGCTACTTCCGTGGTGTCTGCCATGGTTTGCTTGCGCTGCAAATACCAGTCGCTGTCTTGTTGTTGCCACTGATAACCGTGCTGCGCATCACCCCCTAAGCATTGTAAACCGCGAAAGCTGAGTTTGTCCGGCAGCTGCGCACTGAGATTGCCGCTGTTGCGAAGCACGATATCAAAGCGGCCCTGCTCTGGCTGCAGTTCGGTGTGTAGCTTCGCAGCCAGCGCCTCACCCCGTGCCAGCGCCAGCAAGGTCGGCAGCGGCCAGCTGCGCTGGTCATCTGGTAACGGCAGACGAAACCAGACTATTCCTTTGAGCTGCGGTAAGGACTGAGTTCGCAGCCAGCTTAAAAAATCCGCCACCGCTTCTGGCCGACTCAGCAAAGCCTGACGCTCTCCGGCGATCGGCAGCAGAGTTTCGCTTTCGACGCGGCCGCCGTCTGCGGTCGTGATGAGCGCCGAATGATAGGCCGGCAGCGCTAAAAATAGCGGGCAAGGTGTCTTCGTTGCAGCGCTTTGGGCCCAGAGTTTTGCTTTGCCGCTGTCAAATAAACCTTGTGAGGGTGATAGCACCGAATGCAGCTGCAGAGTCAGCTGGTCTGCCACCTGACACAGCGCCGGATAATGTTCTGACTGGAGCCAATCCGGCAAGGCGGTGATCTGTAATGACAAGGACGCGGGCATTTGCTGACGCAGTGCTTGCAGCCACTGGCGGTAGGGCGCTAAGGCGGCGCGGGCGGCGTCATAATCCATTTCGATGGCTGAAATTGTGACACCGGCTTGCTGCGCTGCTTCGATTTGCGATTGCAATTGCTGCCAGACCACCGCAGCATCTGGCAGCTGCGACAACTGGCCGTCCAGTCGCACCACCAGCGTAACAGGGCGTTGATCCAGCGCCAACAAAGCCCAGTCCGGCGCGGCGTGAGACCAGAGCGGCCCGTTGCTACTGAAGTGAAATTGCAGGCTGAGCACCCGCAGCTGGGAAAAATCTGCTTGGCTCTGCTGCAGGGCTTGTGCATGTGCCGGCCGCCAGACGCGCTGCCAGATATAGACATGCTGATGAGTCTGGACCTTTTGCGCAGCAGCTGGTGGGTTAACTGGTCCACAACCAGAGCCACAGCCCAACAAGCAGAGCAGCAAAATCGCTGAAGCGAGTTGCAATTGCCAGTTTGTGCAGCGTTCTGGCGGGCTGACGTTAGTCACATTCGAACTGCTGATCAGTGATCTGTTGCCAGACTGCTGGCCGCCCGCTTTGCTGTTGCTGGATGTCGCGCTGACGCCATTGCCAGTGCAAGGTCTGATGGGTTAACCGGTTTAGCCGGTTCGACTGAAGCACCACCCAAGGTAAAAACGGGTTGGTTCTGTTGTAAAACCAAATCTCGCGACGGCTACGACCAGGCTGCGCTTCTCCGCGTGCATGAAAACCATGGGTATCGGCCAATACCAGCGTATTTGCCGGTACTGTCATCGCTTTGGGTTGGGGTAAGCCCAACATTTCCAGTTCGGCAGAGCTGATCCGTAGTGAGCCTTTTTCCGAAAAACCATCCGGTTTACGTCGGATGCTGATGCTTTTGCGATATTCCCAGCACAACCTGCGCCAGCTTAGCCGGTGAGAACCGGGCACATAAGTAAAAGGCCCATCTTCTGGCACGACATCCTGCAGGAATAACCAACCCTTCATCGTTGGATGAAAGGTATCGCTGTGCAGCGTTTTTTGTGGATCCGCACCGGCGGCACGTGCGCCATGGCGGATCACCTGGGCGTAACTCAGGGTTGGCAAGTTGCTGGCGGCGGTGTAACGCAGCAAGGCGCGTAACCGTGGAAACTGCAGGAACAGCTGAGTTGATGGTTTTGTTTGTGCCGTTGCTTCATCCAGCAGATAACGCTGCGTCAATGTATCTGCCTGTGTCAGCTGGCGGCATTGACCGTTGCCACGGTAGCAGTCGGCCTTAAGTTGGACGAACAAGTCCTGTGGCAGGAAGTTTTCAATGATCAGGTAACCGTCGCGGCGAAATTGTGCCCGCAAGGTAGCAGGAACTGTCAGCGCCAGCTGCGCCCGACGGACGCGGGCAACCGCATGTGCCAGCAGATATCGCAAAACATGCAGGCCTAAGCGGTTGAGCCAGTTGTTGCCAATCAGCGGATTGTCTTTAAATGATTTGCCACCTGTCAGCAGTTCAAACAGCCAGACCGGCCAGTACCAGAGTCCTTTCCAGCGCATCGTTAAATCCAGGCAAAAGCGTCGGCATACATATGGCCGCGCTCAGCACCGGCGGCGAGGAAAGCGTCCCGCACCGCTTTCACCATCGGGAAAGGCCCGGCAATATAAATGTCGTAACCGGCCAGCGACGGAATATCTGCCAATAGCGCTTCATGCACCAGGCCGGTGCGACCGGTCCAGTCCTGTTCAGGCTCCTGCAATACGGTGACAAGCTCAAGGCCAGGGCGCATCTCCTGTAACTCAGCCAGTTCCTGCTGATAATACAGCGCCGATTCATTGCGCAGGCCCCAATACAGCTGCACTGGACGGCCATCGGGCTGTTGCGCTAAAGCTTTTGCGATGCTGCAGACATAAGAAAAACCGGTACCGCCAGCCAACAACAACACCGGGCGACCGCTGTCCGGGCGCAAATAGGCTTCGCCGAGGCCGACCTGGACGAGTACTGCGGCATTGTCCTGCAAATGGGTTAACGCCTGACTGGCGTAAGCGTCTGTGACATTGCCGCCAATCTGCAGTTCGATGAATTCATCACCGGGCGCACTGGCAATCGAAAACGGTCTTTTATCGCTGTCGGATAAAAAAATCTGTAAGTATTGGCCCGGCAGATAATGCACCGGTTCCTGCGGTTTTAACCGCACCCGGCGCACGCCGGCGGTTAAGGCTTCGATACTGACCACATCAGCCAGCACTTTATTGCTGGCGTGGAGGGAAAACTGTTCTGACATCGCGGTTTCGTCTCTGTTGGCTCAGGGCCGGATAAATGGATGGTGCAGCACCAAATCACTGCCGGCAAAGGCCTGACAGCCGTATACAAATTTTTGTTCAATATCAGTGGGGCTCAGCGGTGAAGGCTCGTCATAGCGCACTTCACCACTTTTTAACCGACAGACACAAGAAGTACAAACCCCCTGACGACAGCGATACGGAAAATCGATACCGGCGCTTAGCGCAGCGTCGAGCAGAGTTTGTGCTGAACTTGCGGCAAAAGTGATGCCGGCAGGTTCAATCCGCACTGAAAATCTGTTCTCTGTCATCGGGCTGTCTGGCATCAGTATAAGCCCCGTGGTTGCACCGGCAGCACAATGCCGAGTGAATCCCAAATTTCATCGACTTTTTGTTTCACATCTTCGCGCATCACAATAGGTTCGCCCCATTCACGCGTGGTTTCGCCCGGCCATTTATTGGTGGCGTCCATACCCATTTTAGAGCCAAGGCCTGACACCGGCGAAGCAAAGTCCAGATAATCAATCGGCGTGTTTTCTATGAGCAAAGTGTCGCGCGCCGGGTCCATCCGTGTGGTAATGGCCCAAATCACATCCTGCCAGTCACGGGCGTTGATGTCATCATCACAGACGATGACAAACTTGGTGTACATAAACTGACGCAAAAACGACCAGACCCCCATCATCACGCGTTTGGCGTGGCCAGGATATTGTTTTTTCATCGTGACCACGGCGAGGCGATAAGAACAACCTTCCGGCGGCAGATAAAAATCGACGATTTCCGGGAATTGCTTTTGCAGCAGTGGAATAAACACTTCGTTCAGCGCCACACCTAAAATCGCCGGTTCATCCGGTGGCCGGCCGGTGTAAGTGCTGTGATAAATCGGTTGTTCGCGGTGGGTGATATGTGTGACGGTAAACACCGGGAACGAATCAATTTCGTTGTAATAACCGGTGTGGTCGCCATAAGGGCCTTCCGGCGCCATTTCACCCGGCTCCAGATAACCTTCCAGCACAAACTCGGCGCTGGCCGGCACCTGCAAATCGTTGCTGACGCATTTAACCACTTCGGTGTTGTCGCCACGCAGCAGACCGGCAAAAGCATATTCAGACAAGGAATCCGGCACCGGCGTCACGGCACCTAAAATAGTCGCCGGGTCAGCACCTAAGGCGACAGAGACCGGAAAACGCTGGCCCGGATGGGCTTTTTGCCACTCGAGAAAATCCAGCGCGCCGCCGCGGTGCGACAACCAGCGCATAATGACTTTGTTTTTACCCAGCACCTGCTGGCGGTAAATGCCGAGGTTCTGCCGCTCTTTGTGCGGGCCGCGGGTGACAGTTAAACCCCAGGTGATCAAAGGCGCGGCGTCGCCGGGCCAGCAGGTCATCACCGGCAATTTAGTTAAATCGACATCATCGCCGCTTTTTACCACTTGCTGACAAGGCGCTTTGCGCACTTCTTTGGGCGACATATTCAGCACCTGCTTAAAAATCGGCAGTTTGCTGAACGCATCTTTTAAGCCTTTTGGCGGCTCCGGTTCTTTTAAAAACGCCAGTAATTTGCCGACTTCTCGCAGTGCCGACACTTCGGTCTGGCCCATGCCCAGCGCGACGCGTTCGGGCGTGCCAAACAGATTCGCCAGCACCGGAATGTCGTAACCTTTGGGATTTTCGAATAATAAGGCAGGGCCACCGGCACGCAGCGTGCGGTCAGCGATTTCGGTCATTTCCAGCACCGGATCGATTTCGGCGCTGATGCGATGCAACAGGCCGCGTTGTTCCAGTTGCGCGATGAAGTCTCGTAAGTCTTTGTATTTCATTCAGGTCCCGCCAGTTTGGCACAGGAAAACACAGGCATTATACAGGGCAGAGCCTTGTCGCCAACTGTTTCCATATACGTCAGCGGCGGCGACTGGCTCAGTTTCTGCCGGCGTTAACCTTTGGGCACCTGACGCAGCGCCTGTTGCAACGAAAACCGATAGTGCTGTTGGGCCGGATTGTCCGTCAGACTGAAGCGGCGGAAATCGATTTGTTGCCATTGGCCAGCGCGCAATAACGGCTGATAAACCGCCATGTTGGCCCGGGTCAGAATTTCCAGTTGCAGCAAGGGTTGGTCGGGCATCGGCTGTGGCAGCTTGCCATGCACATGATCATAAATCAGCACCAGCGCCCAGGCGGCCATGGCAAAATGGCCACCGGCCGAGGCCTGTAACTTGCCTTCTGAAATGGCTTGTTGCGCTTGTGGGATCCAGTCGAAGCCGCCGACACAATATTTCTGCGCGGGCAAGGTCTGTAAAGCGTCGACGACACCCAGCGCCATCCAGTCCGACGCGGCCCAAATCAGCCGGCTGTCCGGATAACGCCGCAATAACTGCAGTGTTTGCTGGCTGGCCAGCGGGCGTTCCCATTTGCCGTTGACTATTTGATGCACAGTGCCGCCACGCTGGCGCATCGCCTGATGTACCCCTTCGGCCCGCCGGTCGGTTTCATAATTGATCATGCCGTTGATGCCAATCAGTTCGGCGGCATCCGGGCAGGCCTGCTGCAACGCCAGCGTCAGCGCCTGACTGGCCTGCACATTATCGAAATACACTTCAGCCAGCCAGTTCGGATAGCGTTGGCCGGGCCGGCCGATTTTAGGCACTTCGTCCGGTTCCCACATATGTTCCAGCGTGATCAGTTTGATTGGGTGGGCAGCCAGTAATTCCATAAGCTGTTCCCCGGCGCCGGTATAGGGCTGCACAATAGCGTAATCCGGCGAGTGCTTTTTCAGATATTCAGTGAGTTTTTGCTGTTGTAACAGCCGGTTGGCATCGCCATTGATGATTGTCAGATCTAAATCCAGTTGCGCCGCGGCCATACGGGCCAGGGCTTCGACCTGCATAAAAAACGGGTCTGACACCAAAGATGGATTGACCAGCACCACAGTCGGCCGGGCTTGAGTATTGCAGGACAGGCAACACAGCAGCAAAAAAGGCAACAGCATCCGGCGCATCTGTGCACTCCGTCAAAACGCTATGATAAAACAGTGTATGTCGGCATCCGCCTGAGCAGCAATATTTTACTGGTCAAGCCTCAGTGCCCTCTCTTAGAATGAGCCATCCAGATGTCTGAAGGTGATCCAATGAAAGTTGCAACACGAATTGTCCATGCCGGGCGTGAGAAAAAATGGGCCGGCTACAGTGTGAATGTCCCGGTAGTGCGGGCTTCTACGGTGGTTTTTGACAATATGGCCGAGATGAAACATGCGGTCCGGCATCGTGGCGAGCAGGTGCCTTATTATGGCCGGCGCGGCACTCAAACCCATTTTGCCTTCAGCGACGCGGTCTGTGCCTTAGAAGGCGGCGCCGGTTGTGCTTTGTATCCGAGCGGCGCCGCCGCTATCAGCGGGGCGTTATTGGCGTTCCTGAAAACCGGTGATCATCTGCTGATGGTCGACGCGGCCTACGAACCGACCCGCGCTTTGTGCGACAAAGTGTTAAAACCGCTGGGCATTGAAACGACCTATTACGACCCTTTGATTGGCGCCGGTATTGCCGCGCTGATCAGACCCAATACCCGGGTGATTTACCTGGAATCGCCTTGTTCACTGACGATGGAAGTGCAGGACGTGCCGGCGATTTGCGCGGTAGCTAAGGCACATAACATTGTCACTATCCTCGACAACACCTGGGCCTCGCCGATTTTATGTCAGCCTTTTGCGATGGGGGTGGACATCTCAATTCAGGCCGCCACCAAATATATCTGTGGCCATTCCGATGTGATGCTGGGGACCGCAAGCGCGAATGCCAAACATTGGCCACAGCTGCGCGAACACAGTTATCTGCTGGGTTATTGTGCCTCGGCCGATGATGTGTATCTGGCCGCGCGGGGCCTGCGCACCTTAGGCGTGCGGCTGGCCCAGCATGAACGCAATACGCTGCAGGTGGTGGAGTGGCTGGCGCAACAGCCGGAAGTTGCGGCTATTTTGCATCCGGCGCTGCCGCAACATCCCGGCCATGCGCTGTTTAAACGGGATTTTTCCGGCAGCAACGGCCTGTTTTCTTTTGTGCTGCAACAAGGCGATTTGGCGGCGGTCACCGCCTTTGTCGAAGGCATGCAACATTTTAAAATGGGCTTTTCCTGGGGCGGTTATGAAAGCCTGGTGCTGGCTAATCTGGACGTGCAGGCACTGCGCAGCGTCACGACATGGCCATATGCCGGGCCTTTGATCCGCTTACACATTGGTCTGGAAGATCCGGCCGATTTAATTGCCGACCTGGCGGCGGCTTTTCAGCGGTTGCGCGCATCTGTCGCACAGTAAAGTTGTGAATGACCGCCGCAAAAAGATTTGCGCTATAGTGAGTTTTTGTCCTTGCGGTGGAATGTGCTGATGCGTCTGTGCGCTCTGGTATTGTGGTGTTTGGTGGGGCAACCGCTGTTCGCGGCAGAATGCCCGGCGCAGTTGCGAATGGCCTATAACGCCAGCTGGTTACCTTATGTTGAAGTGACAGACGAAGCGGTGAAAGGTCAGGATATTGACCTGATCCGTGGGGTGGTGGAGCAAGTAGGCAGCCGCCTGCAACTGCAGTTTGTGCCGGAAAAACGGGCCATGCAGATGCTGCAGCTCGGGCAGGTGGATATGTTGTTCGCGGCTTCTTATACCGAAGCCCGTGCCGGTTTTGCCTGGTTCAGCCGCAGCTACCGCAAAGAATACAATGTGGTGCTGGTGCATCGTCAGGCGTTGCAGCTTTATCCGGAACTCGCCCGGCGTGACGCATTCCTGGCGCTGGCAGAGCGTAAGCTGGTTGGTGTGTATAATCCGGCCGGTTTTTATGGCGATGCATTTGAACAGGTCAAACAGCTGCCGGCAGTGCGGCACCGCAGTCTGGCTGTGTTTGAACCGGAACGCCGGCTGGAGCTGGTGTTCAGTCAGCGGGCTGATTACACCATTGTCGATCGTGATGCTGTGCAGTTTGACTTGCGCCGGCATCCGGATGCCAGCCAGTTTCAAGTGCTGCCATTTTATCTGAACGAAGCCGAAATCCACCTGATGCTGAGCAAAGCCTCAGTGGCGCAGTCTTGTGTCAGCGCCATCAATGCGGTGTTCACTGCTCGTGAAAAAATGTCTCCAGGCTCTGGCCGGTCAGTTTTGGGATCCGACTGAACAGATACCAGATCGCCGCCATCATAATCAGCGTGGACGGGATGGCGATCACCGGATAACTCAGGGCCGTCATACTGGCCAGTTCTTCATTGTAAGCCGGGGTGCCTGGCGGGCTGACCAGCAGCCATTTGGCCAGCGCGTAGTTGAGTACCGACGACAGAAAAAACGAGCCGGCAAAAATTTTGGTGGCGTGATCCACCGCCTGTTCAAACTGCTGCTCTGTGCCTTGTTCACTGAGTTTCTGCCGTAATAACGTCAAATCCAGCAATTGCATATTTTCCAATACCGTTTTCACCAGCGGGAAACGGGTTCGGCCACTGAGCAGGATCAGGATGCCAATCAGGCCCGGCACCGCCGCTTCTTTCATCGCGATATATTTGGGGTCCAGCTGCAGCAGGCTCATACCGCCGGTCAGCAGCACACTGATAATGCCTATCACGGAGAAAAAATTCAGTTTGCCGGACTGTTTTAACTCCCACAAACCGAATCCGACCGGAAACGCCAGCGCCAGCACCAGCCCCCATACCGGCCCCAGATAGTCCGGAGTGCTGAATTTGCTCAGGATCAGCACCGGGATCACGATATTAAACGCCAGATTGGCGAGTAAGTTGCCGCCTGATTGCGGTTTGGCAGTGGTTTGGGTCATGAAAGCGGTCCGGCTACAACGATGAGCGGCAGTTTTATCACAAAGCTAAAAAAAGGCCCAGTCCCGTGTGTGGATTTCGCTGACCGCATCTTTACCAGACCTTTACGCCGCGATACTGGGCAGCTGTCGCGGTGGCATCTACATTAATCAGGATGTGTGAATATACCGGAGTAGCTCAAATGTCTGTGTGCAGAACCGGCCCGGTGCGGCTGTTGTTATGCTGCCTGCTATTGCCGCCGTGGCACTGGGCGGTGGCAGAGGAGGCAACGCTGAGTGCGGCCGAAGCCGCACGCTTATTGCAACAAGCCAGCTTCGGCCCGACGCTGGCGGATATTCAGCAGGCCCGCCAGCTCAGCGCGCAGCAGTGGATTGACTGGCAGCTGAGCCTGCCTGCCACCACCCATGCTGACAAAATTGCCACGCTGGAGGGGCAAAAAACACCGGTGCCGCTGAGCCGGCTGGAAATCTGGTGGCGTATCGCTTTAACAGCACCGGATCAGTTGCGCCAGCGCGTGGCGTTTGCCTTATCCGAGATACTGGTGGTGTCGGATCAGGGCAATGGCCTCAATAACCGGGTGATTGCGCTGGCCAATTATTATGATCTGCTGCTGACGCACAGCTTTGGCAATTACCGCGATTTATTGCAGGCCGTCACATTGTCACCGGTGATGGGCCTGTACCTCAGTCATTTAGGCAATCAGAAAGCCGATGTGGCCAACAATATCCGGCCTGACGAAAATTACGCGCGCGAACTGATGCAGTTATTCAGCATCGGCCTGTATCAGCTCAATCCGGATGGCAGCCAAAAGCGCGATGCCGCGTTGAACCCGATACCCACTTATAACCAACAGACCATAGAAGGTTTTGCCCGGGTCTTTACCGGCTGGACCAGTGCCGGCACCAGCAACTTTCTGAAACCCAAAGCCGATTACCTCAAACCGATGATCGCCTTCGCGGCTTATCACGAGCCGGGCGAAAAGCACTTGCTGGACGGCGTGGTGCTGCCGGCCGGTCAGACACCGCAACAGGACTTACAGCAGGCGCTGGATTTGTTGTTTGCCCAGCAAAGCCTGCCGCCTTTTATCAGTAAACAGCTGATCCAAAAGCTGGTTACCAGCAATCCGTCGCCGGCTTATGTCGAGCGCGTGGCAGGGGTATTTGCCGATAACGGCCAGGGTGTGCGGGGGGATTTGGCGGCGGTCGTCAAAGCGATTTTGCTGGACGAAGAAGCCCGCAGCGGTTTTGCCGGCGTGGCCCGGCCCTTTGGCAAAATCCGTGAACCGCTGCTGAAAACGGCACACAGCTGGCGGGTGACCCAATCGACCTCACCGTCTGGCCATATTTATTTGCGTAACCTGGCCGACAGCCACAATCAGGCACCGCTGCAAAGCCCGTCGGTATTTAATTTTTATCAGCCAGGTTTTAGTCCGTCAGTCAGTTTGCAACAGGCCGGACTGGTGGCGCCGGAGCTGCAAATGCTTACCGCGTCCAACGCGCTGAATATGCAAAATCATCTGTACAGTCAAACGGTTGGCAGCATCGAAGGGCTGGTTGGGAATCCGGCTCAATATCAGATGCTGGCGCGGTTTCAGCCGTTTGCCGATATTTTGCAACAACAAGGTCTGAACGGGCTGTTAGATCAATACGGTTTGCTGGCTTTTGGTGGCGCTATGCCGGCGGAACTGCGCCTGTTGTTAACTGAGCTGGCGAGCGGACTTGGCAACATCACACCGGCGCAGAAAGCGGCTTACCTGTGGTATTTCATCGTGATCTCGCCGCAGTACGCGGTGCAGCAGTAAGGGGGGTTGTCATGCATCATCCGGAACGGCGGGAATGGCTGAAACTGGCATTAAAAGGCAGTTTGGGTCTGGCAACGCTGAGCACGCTGCAACTGGGCCTGTTGCCTAAGGCGCTGGCTGCCGGTCGCGCGGCGCCAGCAGGTTATAAAGCGCTGGTCTGTGTGTTTTTATACGGTGGTAACGATTCGCTGAATATGTTGCTGCCGCTGTCAGGCCAGAGTTTATTGGATTATCAGGCGGCGCGGCAGAGTCTGGCTGTGGCGGACCCGATAGCGCTGACCCCGCGCACTGCCATCGCTGACGGTCTGGGTTTGCATCCGGCCATGGCGCCACTGGTGCCATGTTTTGGCAGTGGTGCGCTGGCGCTGGTGGGCGGCGTGGGGGCTTTGATCAGGCCGACAACGCTGGCTGAAGTCCAGGCTGGCAAAGCGCTGCTGCCGAAAAATCTGTTTTCACATAACGACCAGCAGGCGACCTGGATGCGTGGGCAGGAGCCGCAAAGCCCGGACAGCGGCTGGGGTGCACGCTTATTGGAACTGATGTACGACGTGCCGGATTTCGCCAGTTGTATCAGCCTGGCCGGCACTAACCTGTGGCAATGCGGGGCCGCCTTGACACCCTTTGGCATGGCGGCGGCCGGTGTGCCTGAACTGACCGCGCTGAAAGGCAGTTCAAAACGCGCCATGTTGCTGCGCGATATTCAGAGCCGGTTATTCGCCGCCCAGCAACACCCGCTGGCCGACCAGTTTGCGCTGTCGCACAGTCAGGCGCAAAGCCGCAGTGCTATTGTGGCGGCGGCATTAAACCTGGCGCCGGCGCTGCAAACTGCGTTTAACAATGCCAATCCACTGGCGTTACAGTTGCAGATGGTGGCGAAGCTGATCAGCGTGCAGTCCTTGCTTGGGACAGGGCGTCAGGTGTTTTTTGTCGGTCTGGGCGGTTTTGATACTCATGATGCACAAAATACCGTGCAGCCGGCGTTATTGGGCAGTGTGGCTGAGGCGCTTGCCAGTTTTTATCAGGCCACACAGGAGCTGGGTCTGGCGGAGCAGGTCACGAGCTTTACCATGTCCGATTTTGGCCGCACTTTGAGTTCAAATGGTGATGGCACTGATCACGGCTGGGCCGGCAATCAGCTGGTGCTGGGCGGCGCCGTCAATGGCGGTGATTTATATGGCCAGTTACTGCCGCAGCGTCTGGGCAGTAACGTGGATATTGGCGCTGGCCGCCTGATCCCGGCATTGTCGAACAGCCAGCTGTTTGGCAGCCTGGCCGCGTGGTTTGGTGCTGATCAGAGCGCCTTAAATTTGTTGCTGCCGGAACTGCAGCAGTTTGCCACGCCGGCCTTGCCATTATTTAAAGGCTGAAGTGGTAACAATTTGTTAAGAATTAGCCGTTGCTCTGCGACAGAAACTCAGGGAGACTCGACGAAAAGCAGGAAAACAGGAGTTCCCGATGAAAATGCTGATAACACTGAGTGCGGTGCTGCTAAGCAGCCAGTTGCAGGCGGCAGAGCCAGAAACTGTGGTGATGAACGACTTTGAATACACCAACAAATATGAACTGGCATTGCGGCAGGCCAAACATAAAGACAAAGGCAAAGCCTTCCCAGTGTTGCTGGAATACGCCAAATATGGTGAAAAACTGGCGCAGTATATGGTTGGAAATTTCTATCTGGCGGGCATTGGCACTGAGGCCAATCCAACCGAAGGCCTGATTTGGCTCGGCACCTCGCTGGAACAGCGCACACCAGAGTGGCAGCGTTCTTTTGAAGCGGTGACCAGCAAATTGTCGGCAGAGCAAAAAGCGATGCTGGATGACCTGATCAAAAAGCGCATTGAACTCTATGGCGTCCGGGCGCAGAAAATGACCTGTGAAAATGATGCCGCAGTGATCGGCTCGAATCGTAAATTTCATGTTTGTACCAAAATGCGTGACAGCGCTCAGCGCGTCACCGTGGTGAAATATCCGAACAGCTGATACCGCATTTGCTCCGACAAGGCGCCTGATGGCGCCTTTGTTGTTTTTACTTCCTGGTCACCGGTCTGGTTAAATTTTCCGCACGTCCTTGCTTTTATACTGTATCGCACATAGTATTTGCTGTGTGGCGTACAGTATGTGCCGCATAGTATCAGGTGCATATCACCTCAGGATTTTAAAATGCATGACGACAGACTCGACAAACTGCGGCTGGAGCTGCGCCGCGGGGTGCTGGTGCTGGCGGTGCTGGCATCCAGCCGCACGCCGCAATACGGTTATTCATTGCGTAAGCAATTGAATGATAACGGCATTGAAATAGACGAAGGCACTTTGTATCCACTGGTGCGCCGGCTGGCAGAGCAAGGGCTGCTGGATAGTCAGTGGCAAATGGCCGAAGGCCGCGAACGGCGTTATTACCAGCTGTCGGCCACTGGTGCTGAAGTGCTGGCACAGCTGAGCACAGAGTGGCAGCAGTTACACGGCAGTCTGGCGACTTTACTGGAGCAACCATGATGGAATTACTGGAACGTTATTTGGCGGCGGTGGCGGCTGAGCTGCCGGCGGACAAGCAGCACGACATTATCCGCGAACTCAGAGCAAACCTGCTCGACCAGATTGAAGCATTGCAGCAGAACGGGCCTTTGGATGATGCACAGTTGAGCCAGCTGTTACTGCAACAAGGCCATCCGGTCGACATGGCGCAACGTTTTGCGCCCAGTGCGCCGCTGGTAGCCAGTGAAGATATGCCGCTGTATCGCACTGTGTTGTGGCATGGCGCTGCGCTGATGGCGGTGATTGCACTGCTGAAAAGTCTGGGCGCCTTGGTGCTGGCGGACTCGATCAATCCGGTGCAACTGGTTCTGCAGTTAGGCTTCAGTTTTATCGACAATTTTGCCACTTTGCTATTGGTGGTGACCGCGGTGTTTTATGGCGCTGGTCAGGCTGGCTGGACCAAAGAGTGGCGGCAACGCCAGTGGCATCCGGCCCGCTTGCCGCGTTATCCGCTGGCGCGGATGAAGCTGTCGGACAGTATCACCGACTTAACCAGCGCCTTGTTTTTGCTGCTGTTGTTGTGGACGCCGTTGTGGTTGTCGGTTGAGGCGCAGCAACATCTGCCGGTACGGCTGGCCGATGGCATGGAACACTGGCGATATCTGCTGACTGTGTTCACGCTGTTGTCAGCAGGCTTTGCCTGTTACCGGCTGACGCAGCTTAGCTGGCAACGCTGGAGCAAATGGTGTTACATCCTTGATCATCTGGTGTTTGCCGTGATTTTTGCCGCGATGGCGTTCAAAGGCGGCGTGTTCACCGAACCACAGCAAATCACCGATGGTGCCCGTTTTTTCTGGACCCATGCCGCCGGCAGCATCTCTTACATCTTGCTGGCGACTGCTGCAGTGCTGGTAGTACTGGCCATTGCTGAGTACCGGCAGCTGCGCCGGCTGTAAAAATGAATCCAGGCTGTGGCATTTGCCACAGCCTAAGTAAATGATTCTGCAATGATTGTTTTTCCAACAAGAACTCTGGCATTAAAGCGAAGCATTCTCAATTGCATGCATATGATTTAATTGAAGTTTTTGCCAATCTAAAACTCGACCCCTGCCGTAAATCCGACTACAATCCTCAACAATTTCCCTGTTTCACTACCAGTATTGGTAAAAAAGGAGCCCGGCGATGCAAGGTGATGCCGCTGTACTGAGTATCCTCAATGAGGTGCTGACGTCCGAACTGACGTCGATTAACCAATATTTCCTCCACGCCCGCATCTACAAAAACTGGGGCCTGCACGAGCTGAATAACGTCTGTTATAAAAAATCTATCCGCGACATGAAACAAGCCGACGAGCTGATTGAACGCATTCTGTTCCTTGAAGGTTTGCCCAACCTACAGGCACTTGGCCGTTTGCGCATCGGTGAAGACACTGCCGAAATGCTGCAATGTGATCTCGAATTTGAGCTGGAACAGCTGCCGCTGCTGAAAAACGCTATTGCGCTGTGCGAGCAAAAACAGGATTACGTCAGCCGCGAAATGCTGCAGGAAATTCTGGAGCACGAGGAAGAACATATCGATTGGATTAATGCACAGCAGTATCAGATTGGTGTGATGGGCATGGAAAATTATCTGCAAAGCAAAGTGAGCGGGGAGTAAGCAGCATGCAAGGCAAACAAGCGATTATCGATGCACTGAATGTGCTGCTGGCCAACGAGCTGAGTGCGATGGACCAGTATTTTATCCATTCGCGGATGTATCTGGACTGGGGACTGCACAAGTTATACGAGCGCATCGACCACGAAGTTACCGATGAAAAAGCCCATGCCTCGGCCATTATCGAGCGGATTTTATTCCTCGAAGGCACGCCGGATATGAGCAAACGCGATGCGCTGCAGATTGGTTCTGATGTGCCTTCAATGTTGCAGAATGACCTGAACGTTGAATACAGCGTCGGCAAATTACTGAAGCAAACCATGGCGTTGTGTGAACAGCAGCAGGATTATGTCACGCGCGCGATACTGCAAAAATTACTCGATGACACCGAAAACGACCACGCGCATTGGCTGGAACAGCAACTGCGGCAGATCAAACTCTTTGGTCTGCCCAATTACCTGCAATCACAGCTGTAAGCCTCGACACCGCTTTAATCACTGGCTTTGCCAGACAATAACAGGCAGGCAACTCTTCACAGGCCGGGATTTCCCGGCCTTTTTTTATTCGCTGCCATCCTTGGCGCTCACCCTTTGGGTCAACGCCACCTGGAATGCTGGACAAATTGCTGCATTTATCAGCAGTTAGCTGGTGCTGCGTGAAAGCTGATCCGCAAGCGCTTGAACTGCGCCGGCATTTTTGCCACACTGCTGCCGCTTTCCAAAAAAGCGGGCGTCGTATAATGGTAATACCCCAGCTTCCCAAGCTGGTGCCGTGGGTTCGATTCCCATCGCCCGCTCCAATCTGCATAATCCTTGTTGTCTGTTCCATTCCATCGTTATAGTGCCGTTATTGCGTTTTTTGAATGACGGAGTTGCTGATGGCTGTATCTTGTTTCACCCCGACTTTTACTGCGGAGCAAATCAACGCCGCCGCACAACAATTGCAGCAAAGGCGCACTCTGGGCCAGCCTGGCGGGCTGTTAGCGGAACAACACCGGCCGTTGCTGCTGGCGGATGCGTTGGCAGTGCAATTACAGGTGGCGCAGCAGTACAGCAAAGTGATTGGCTGGAAGTGTGGTGTGCCGTCGCAGGATGCCAATGGTCAGCTAAAAATTGTGTTGGGGCCTTTGTATCAAACTGAGCTGCAACAAGGCGCCAGCTGTGCGCTGTGGCCGTCGGCACAAGGGTTGGCACGGGTTGAACCTGAATATGCCTATCCGCTGCTCACCGATGTCGCGCCGGGCGAAAACAGCTTAAGCGATGATGACATCCTCGCCTTGTTCGGCGCGCCGCATCTGGCGCTGGAGCTGATCCAAAGCCGTTATCAGGCCGATGCCGGCGCGCAGTATCCGGACCAGCTGGCGGATGGATTGTTTAATCAGGGGCTTTGGCTGGGGCCTGTGCTGCACGGACCGGAGCAGGCCAGTTTTGCTTTGACCCTGACTCAGGCCGGCCAGGAGCCGGTCACACACGCCGCCCGGCATCCGAATGACAATCCGCGGGCGCCTTTGCCCTGGCTGGTAAACTTTCTGCGCGCGCAAGGTGTGCCATTAACCGCCGGTCAGGTCATCATCACCGGCTCGTTCGCCGGTGTGCTGGAATTACCGTTTGGCAGCGACATCCACTGGCAATTTGGCGATGAACCGGCATTTCAACTGCGTTTTTGCCCGCGTGAACGCGCTGTCGCTGAACTATTGGCGTCGCGACAGTCTTAATCTTTCCCGTGGTTTCGGAGTGTATTGATGGATTTTTTACCGGCCACTGCGCTGACATTCAGCCCATTACTGGCGTTTGCCTTGTTATTGCTGGTTGGGGCGCTCGGCGGTTATCTGGCGCACCTGATGCGCTGGATCCCCAGTATCACCGGCTTTATGGCGGTAGGTTTTCTGATTGGGCCCAGTGGCCTCGGGGTGCTGGATAAGCACACGCTGGCGGATGCGCGCATTCTGGTTGATATTGCGCTGGCACTGATTTTATACCGGCTTGGCACTTCACTGGATTTACGTTTTATCCGTCAGCACAAGGCGTTGGTGCTGACGTCGCTGGCCGAAGCCAGTGTCACTTTTATCGCCTGTTTTTTTGTGTTGCATGGGCTGGATTTCAGCCCGGTGCTGGCGGCGCTCATCAGCGCTATTCTGATTTCCTCATCGCCGGCGGTGCTGCTGCACGTCGCGCATGAAACCGGCGCCAAAGGCCCGGTCACTGAAACCGCCAAAACCCTGGTGGCGCTTAACAATTGCTGGTCTTTTCTGGTGTTTGCTGCGGTGATCCCGGCGCTGTTACTTGATCAGCAAGCCGGATTGAGCCAGGTGATTTTGCAGCCGTTGTATTTGTTGCTTGGCTCGGCTTGTCTGGGCGTTTTGATTGGTGCTTTGCTGCATTTTTTGTGTCAACGCACCCAAACCGCCGCGCAATACAAAATGGCGCTGGTGATTGGCAGCCTGATGCTGGCGTTAGCACTGGCGCAGCAGCTGCAGTTGTCGGCGCTGTTTGCACCTTTGCTGGTCGGCATCACGGTGCGCAGTCTGGAGCGCGGCCCCTTGGTGTCGGAGCTGAATTTTGGCGCCGCCTTTGAGCTGTTTTTTATTGTGTTGTTTGTGTTCGCCGGCGCCAAGTTACAACTGAGCGCCTTGTGGCAGTATGGTCTGGTGATTGTGTCACTGGTGCTGGTGCGCTCAGCGGTGAAAGTGCTGATGGTCTGGCTGGCCGGCACTGTGCAGCGCCAAAGCGCACGCGCCAGTGCCGCAACCGGCATGTTGCTGGTACCAATGGCCGGGCTGGCGATTGGTCTGGCGCAAACCAGCAGTGGCCTCAGTAGCGAGCATGCTGCCGTGATTAGTGCTGTGGTGTTGGGCGCAGTGACCTTGTTTGAAACTATAGGCCCGCCGCTGGCGGCATTTGCCTTCAGGTTTGCCGGCGAAGCAGGGCTGGCGCATGAAGAGCAACCGATAGCGCCGGCGAGTTTAAGTCAGCCAGACAGCTGGTGCGTACCGGGGCCTTCGGTGCAAATACGTTGGCGGAGTAAAGTATCAGCTTCAGCTGATATTCAACCTGCTGATGTTCCTGCTATTATCACAGAACCCGATCTGATTGCCGGAATCAGTACTGATGCAGTTTCCCCCGCAAATAAAACAACAAAGCTGTCGCGACTGTTTAAGTGGCGCCGATCTGGGGTTTGAACTTCGGATGGCGTTTCAGCCGATTATTGAATGGTCCAGTCAGTCGATTGTTGGTTATGAAGCCTTAGTGCGCGGTGCACAAGGTGAAGGGGCCGCCACTGTACTAGCAAAAGTGACGGAGCAGAATAAATATTATTTTGATCAGGCCTGCCGGGTCAAAGCCATTGAAACCGCGACCAGGCTCGGTCTTAACAAGCTGCTTAGTATCAATTTTATGCCAAACGCAGTGTACAAGCCTGAGACTTGTATCCGTGCGACTATTGAAGCCGCTGATTTATATGGTTTTGATATCCGCAACATCATGTTTGAAGTGACCGAAGGCGAACAAATCCTCAGTCACAGCCATCTGCTGAACATTTTCCGGAGTTATGCCGAACGTGGTTTTATCACCGCCATCGATGATTTTGGTGCCGGTTTTGCCCATGAAGACTGGTTACATTCGCTGAAACCCCGGGTACTGAAACTGGATATGGCGCTGATCCGCGATATTGATCAATCCACTGAAAAACAACAAAGATTGCAGCAGATCCTCGCGCAATGTGCGCTGCTTGGCTGCAAAGTGCTGGCCGAAGGGGTTGAGACGGCAGCTGAGCTGGCTTATCTGGCGGCGCAGGGCATCGACTGGTTTCAGGGCTATTTCTTCGCCAGACCCCAGCTGGAGCAGCTGCAAAGCGAGGCGGAACTGAACTGCTGGCAACAATAAACCAGCCAGCGCTGACCAGGTCGCGGTGTTACCCTATGTGTTGTTTTAATGTAAACATCTTTCCATAAAGCCATCTAAACACCTAAAAGTCCATTTTGTTGCTGATTTTGTAATCTGTCAGTGTTGAGTACCAACAAAAATCGGGTTAGGGTGAGGTGAAACTGCAGAAAAAAACGCCAAAGCGCGCTACAAGGCGACTGCGGGCAACAAGGCAGGCAATGCAACGAGGAGAGTGGGAAGATGTCGCAATATGCTGCCTTAAGAGCAAACGTCGGTTTGCTTGGCACACAATTAGGGGATACGGTCCGTAACCAACTGGGGCCTGCGGTGTTAGAGCGGATTGAGCAGATCCGTTCGCTGGCCAAACAGGCGCGCTCCGGCACCGAACAACAAGACCAGCAGTTAAAACAAATTCTGGCTGGCCTGACCGATGACGAGATCCTGCCGGTCGCCCGTGCTTTTGCCCAGTTCCTCAATCTGGCTAACCTGGCCGAGCAACATCACACCATCAGCAAAGCCGGCGCTGCGTCTATTGAAAAACCACAGCCGCTGCAGGAATTGCTGACCTTATTAAAAACCCAGCAAGTGGATGTCGAAAAAACCCGCCAGGCGGTGGCTGATTTATCCATTGAGCTGGTGCTGACGGCGCACCCTACCGAAGTCACCCGCCGTACGCTGATTTATAAACTGACACAAATTGCCGATTGCCTGGCGCAGCGGGAGCAGGAATTATCCGCCCATCAGCTGGCGCGGCTCGATGCGCGCTTAAACGATTTGATCACCCAGGCCTGGCATACCAATGAAATTCGCGAACAGCGTCCAACGCCGGTGGATGAAGCCAAGTCTGGTTTTGCCGTCATCGAAACTTCGTTGTGGCAGGCTATTCCGGAATTTATCCGCGAACTGGACGAAGCCTTAAGCCCGGTGCTGGGTCATGGTCTGGCGCTGGATGCCGCGCCTATCCGTTTCTCCAGCTGGATGGGCGGCGACCGTGATGGCAACCCATTTGTCACGGCTAAAGTCACCCGTCAGGTGTTGTTACTCAGCCGCTGGAAAGCGGCAGATTTATTTGCCCAGGATTTGGATGTTCTTGGCAACGAGCTGTCGATGAATCTGGCCAATGCGGCCTTACAGGCGGCGGTGCCGGGGTCGACCGAACCGTACCGCGACTTGTTAAAGACTTTGCGTGGCAAACTGCTGCACACCCGCGACTGGCTGACTGAAGCGCTGAAACATGACCGGCTGCAACGGCCAGATGATTTGCTCTGGCACAATCAGCAACTATTAGAGCCGCTGCTGCTGTGTTACCACTCGCTGCGCGACTGCAAAATGGATGTGATCGCCAACGGCTTGCTGCTCGATACCATTCGCCGCGCTTATGCTTTTGGTCTCACGCTGTTAAAGCTCGATGTGCGGCAGGAATCTGGTCGTCACACCCAGGTATTCAGCGAATTCACCCAGTATCTGGGTATTGGCGACTACGCGCATTGGGAAGAACCGGCGCGCCAGGCATTTTTACTGAATGAACTGGCCAGCAAACGACCGTTATTCCCGCGCAACTGGCAACCAAGCGCTGAAGTGCGTGAGGTGCTGGATACCTGCGACATCATCGCGCGCCACGGTGCCGAAGCCTTATCGACTTATGTCATTTCGATGGCCGGCAAGCCTTCCGATGTGCTGGCGGTGCAGCTGTTGCTAAAAGAAGCCGGCATCAGCTTCCCAATGCGCGTCGCGCCGTTATTTGAAACTCTCGCCGATTTAACCAATGCACCGGAATGTATCAGCAAGTTGCTGGCGATTGACTGGTACCGCGGTTATATCCAGGGCAAACAGGAAGTGATGATCGGTTATTCCGATTCCGCCAAAGACGCCGGTGCTATCGCCGCCGCCTGGGCGCAATACAGCGCGCAGGAAGCCTTAGTGGCGATTTGTGCCCAGGCCAAAGTGCAGCTGACGTTGTTCCACGGCCGTGGTGGCACTATCGGTCGTGGTGGTGGTCCGGCGCATGCGGCGATTTTGTCGCAGCCACCGGGCAGTCTGGCCGGCGGCATGCGCGTGACCGAACAAGGCGAGATGATCCGCTTTAAGTTTGGTTTGTCCAAACTGGCACAACGTTCTTTGGCGCTGTACGCCTCGGCAGTGCTGGAAGGGGTGTTATTACCACCGCCGGTGCCAAAAGCCGAATGGCGTGCGTTGATGGCGCAGCTGGCGACCACCTCCTGTGAAGCCTATCGCGCTGTGGTAAGGCATCATCCGGAGTTTGTGCCGTATTTCCGCGCGGCCACGCCGGAGCTGGAACTGGGCCAGTTGCCACTCGGCAGCCGGCCACCGAAACGTAATCCAAATGGCGGCGTGGAAAGTCTGCGGGCTATTCCGTGGATTTTTGCCTGGTCGCAAAACCGGCTGATGTTACCAGCCTGGCTCGGCGCCGGTTCCGCGCTGGCCGAAGCCGTAGCACAGGGCAAAACCGCACTGCTACACGAAATGCGCGCGCAGTGGCCGTTTTTCGCCACCCGCTTGTCGATGCTGGAAATGGTGTACCTGAAAGCCGATGCGCAAATCGCCGCTTATTACGATGAAAAACTGGTACCGGCACATTTGCTCGGCCTCGGTGAGCAGTTACGCAATCAGCTGTCGGCCGATACAGCCTTGTTGCTGCAGCTGATCGACCGACCGGATTTAATGGCCAATGAAGCCTGGATCCGTGAGTCCATTATGCTCAGAAATACCTATGTCGACCCGTTGCATATTCTGCAGGTGGAATTGTTAAAACGGGTCCGCCATGCGCCGGAAACCGTCAACGACAATATTAAACGCGCCTTGATGGTGACCATTGCCGGTATTGCCGCCGGCATGCGCAACTCGGGTTAAACCGGGTTAGAGGTAAAAGCCCGTTTCCGCTTAGCCGGAGCGGGCTTTTTGTTTTTTAGTGCGGTGATCGGGCTTGAGCTTCAAGCGTAACTTTATCAGCACTATCAGGGCGATAACACACGGGGAACTTCACATGGCGACGCTGACCATTTTTTATGATGGCTTTTGTCCACTGTGCGTACGCGAAATGACGCAGTTGCGCCGGCTGGACCCTGCAGCAAAAGCGCTGACGCTGGTGGATATTCAGCAGGCCGATATGCCGGCGCTGTACCCGCACATCGATGCGGCTGAAGCCGGACGGATTTTGTTGGCGCTGACCGCCGATGGCCGCATTTTACGCGGGCTGGATTCAACCCACGCCGCCTGGTCGGCCGTCGGCAAAGGCCACCGAACGGCGTTTTTACGCTGGCCTGTCATTCGTTGGTTTGCTGATAAAGTTTATTTGTGGTTTGCCGCCAACCGCTATCGGGTGTCGTATTGGCTGATCGGGCAGGCGCGCTGCGACAGCGGCACCTGCCGCCGCGACTAAAGCCTTGTGGTCAGTTATTCAGCAGCAGCCTGATCTTTCGGTTGCTGCATGCGTTCTCTGAAGTCCTGCAAACCTTTTTGGATCAAGCCATAAGTCTCGTCGATATCGGACGCCACTTTACCTTCCAGTTTTTTCAGCCCGGTCAGAATGTCACGGGCGTCGGCAAAGCCCTGATCAATGCCTTTGCCAATTTCCTGCATAAATTGCTCGAGGCCGTCTTCGTCATTCAGTTCCGGGTTTTGCTCGCGAAATGCCTGATAAAAGTTAGTGGCGAAACCGACGATGCGATCGGCAGTTGCCTGCGGGGACGTGTCTTCGTTGCTGTAAGTTTTATTCAGGCCGGTTTCTGCGGTGGCCTCGGTGCCGTCGTCTGCTTTTTGCGGTGCCTGGCCGGCCAGGCGTTTTTCTACCGCGTCGCTGATGGCGCGATACAGCAGATTCATCGCTTTATTGTCGGATTGCAGACTGAGCGACAGCTGATTGTCCAGAATGGTTTGATTCAGCTGACGCCGGTTTTCAGCGGATAATTCGCTGGCGCTGGGTTTAGTGGTTTGGTTGTTGATAGTTGTATTGCTGGATTCGGTCGGACTGTTGGCCTGATAACGGCTGGCGGCGCTATTGACGGTCGGTTGGATACTCATGGTGGTAGTTCCCTGCGTGGCTTAGACAGACTATAGCTGCGTTATCGGCAGGAACTTGCCGCAACTTGAGCAAAAAATTGCCGCAAAATGCAATTGCTGCGAATTTTTTGGCCAAACCACTAAAATGGGCATGCCGGATACTGGCGTAAGCCTGCGCTTGCCGCCTGTCGTAAAATGCGCTGCACCGCTGGCGGAACCGCCAGTGCCGGCAGATCGGCCAGCTGCTCTGCCGGTTTGCCACTGATCACCTGATACAGGATGTACGCGGTCAGTAAAGCGCCCGCCGGGGCCGCATGATTGCCATCAGCGCTGTGCAGCTGCAGATCTGGCCATTGTTGCAGCACCTGATCCCAAACCGGGCCCACCGGCGCGACGCAAGCGGCCTGTTCGGCAGCAATTTGCTGATGCAGCTGATAAATTCGCATGCCTTCTTCATTGTTGCCGGCGCGTGGATGCTCCGGAAACAGTACTGGAGTGATCCCGCGCGCTTTGGCCAGGGCGATCCAGCTTTTCGCGCCAGCCGTTGAATAGTGATAGAGCCCGCTGGTTGAATATTTCTGCGCCTGCAGAATGAGATGAGTCCAGCGGCCAGACTCCAGCAAAGGCCGGCTGACCTGATCGTCCAGCCGCTCATCCAGATAAGCCGCCCCGCCGGCGCGCACGGCGCCAACCGTCTTGCCGGTGCCCTGTTGTAACAGCAATTGCAAAGTGCCGGGCAGATTGTGGCTGCCGCTGTGGCTGTTGCCAAACAGCAGAACTTGCAGCGGGTCCTGCGTCCGGTTGTCCGGAACTTGCAGATTTTCGCCCGGCAGCGGGTCTGGTGTTGGCGGGTTATTGGCTAGCGGCGGCGCGCTCACCGCAGGTGCCGTGCTGGTTTGCTGGCCGCCACATGCCAGTAAAAATAACGAAATCAGCCAGATAAACCGCCAGTGATCACAGCGCATAGCGTCAGTCCCGCGAAAGTGTGGAATGACGGAGCCTAAAGCGCGGCACTGGCACTGTGCCGCCAGCGGTGACCAGCGGGTGTGATTTGGGGTGGTGCTGCTTGTTGCAGGTTCAGCAGCCATTGCTGATTAATTTTGTTTTCTAATTTGTTATATATTTTTAACTGTTTGCCTTACAAATATTTGTGGTTGCTGCCAAGATCGGCGTCTTACGGTGCTGTGGCCGAATGAGCTATATGAATGATAGGGATATTGATGCGTGTAGTATTGGTTGTACAAAGCTTGATTATCGCCGGGTTGATTTTCTACACCCTCAGTTTGCAACAACAACTGGAAAGGCTGCAGGCGGTCACCACACTGCCGCAGACGACTCAGGCTGAACCTCAGCCGGTGCAGGTGACTGAAATCACGCAGACTGCTGTGGCCCAGGATCTCCCGGCCACCAGCGGCGATAACAGAGCTAAGGCTGTGCAGCCAAATCTGCCGGCAGCAAAGACGCTGACCGAAACTGAACAACCGGAGGAAGAGGCGGCTGAGCCTGTAGCAACGGCACAAGTCTCCACAGATGCGGCAACTGATTTTGGCGATCAGCAGATCGATTTTAGCTGGGCACCGGAATTCAGCCGTCAGCTCGGCGTGATGTTTCAGCAGTCGGAGTTATTGCAAAACTTAAAGGTCAAAGACATTGAGTGCCGGCATTCGTTGTGCCGCGTGCAGATTTACAACGAAGATCAGGATGCATTGCGTCTTGGTGTTTCTATCGGCAGCGCCCTGGAAGTGTCGGGCTTCTCCGACCATGCCTATCAATTCGCTACGCAGAGTGAAAATGGCGTTTTCACTGTTTATGTTGGTCGCGAAAAAAACAGTATCCAGCTGAAATAAAAACAAAAAAAGGAGCTGCAAGCAGCTCCTTTTTCACATTCATATCGGCTTATGATCAGAAGAAGTTCTTCTTAAACTCGACGCCGATGATCCGTGGTTCGTTGACAAAACCAGTGTTGTTGTTGAAATCAATCGCACCTTTGACGTTGTCTTCATCGGTGATATTGCGGCCAAACAACGCCACTTCATAGTTGCCGTCATAGTTCAGGTAACCGATACGCAGACCGGCTTCCTGGTTGTCATCGACAGCAAACTCTTTGGCTTCGTACAGGAACAGATTGGTTTTGCCCTGGAAGGCGATATCGCCATAGAGATACACCTCACCGCCTTGCACCGGGAAATCATAACGGCCATTCAGCGTCAGAATGGTTTTTGGTGCTTGCGGGAACGGGTTGCCGTCGACATAAGCCCGGCCTTGCGCGTTTAAGCGGTCGGTCGGCGTACAGGCGCCTGAACCACAAGTGGCCACCAGCAGGTTGGCATCTTTCAGCTCAGTGTCGTTGTAGCTGAAACCGCCGCCCAGCGTCAGGCTGGATGTGACGCGCCAGTCGGCGTCCACTTCGAAGCCGTAACCGGTGCCTTTGTCGGCATTTAACAGAGCGTTGCCTTGTGAGGCTCCACCGATGGCTGACAACTGGATGTCGTTGATGTTGTAGTAGAACACCGCACCGTTTAAGCGCAGGGTATTGCCTAACAGGTCAGCTTTGGCACCAAACTCAACCGAATCAATAGTTTCTGAGTCAGCGACTGAAGGATTGCCTTCAAACGCCAGGTCGCGGCCCTGAATCGACTGGGCGCGGAAACCGTGTGCCAGACGACCGAATACTGAATAGTTGTCAGTCACGCGGTAGTTGGTCGCCAGTTCCCAGCTGATTTCATCGTCGTCGACATCAACCGGCGCATAGTTCTGAATTTGTGCAGCGCCAATGACTAAAGCAAAACCATCGACATTTTGTTTGCCAACAGTGAAGCCTTTTTCATCATAGGTGTAACGCACACCGGCCGTGACGTCCCAGCGGTCACTCAGGTTATAAGTGCTTTGGCCAAACAGCGCCCAGCTGGTGTTTTCATGGTACACAGTGGTGGCACCATAAAAGCCGTCGACGCTGGTCACACCAAACGACGAATCAAAGTAATAGGCACCGACCTGCCAGTCCACGTCACCTGAAGTGTCGCTGGCCAGACGGAATTCCTGGGTAAATTGCTCTAAATCTTCCAACTGGTCTTCAGTGACTGCCTGGAACGGGATAAAACCCGGACCCGCTTCAGTGCCGCCGTCAATATCGCCTTTGCCTTTACCGTCGGCATTTTCCTGTGCGGTGATCGACGTGAAAGTCATGCCAGCACTCAGGTCGACGTCCAGTTTGAAGGACGCACCGAAGTTGTCATATTGCTGGAAGTTGTTGTCGCCCTGGTTATAGGCCACGCTGTCACGGTCGTAATTGTTGTTCAGGCCGCTGCTGCCTTTATCAAAGACGTTGGCACGGAATACTGAGGAAGTACCGTCCAGTTTGCGGCCATGCACGTTTAACAGTGCGGCGATGTCGCCACTTTCATACAGGAACTGCACGCGGCCGGCTTTCTCGTCGAAGCCGCCCATCACGTCTTGTTCTTTTTTGAAGCTGTTATCGATGTAGTCGTCACGGTTTTGTGACAGCACCGACACCCGGGCTGACAGGTTGTCGCTGAGGCCACCGCCGGCGGCGCCTTCAAAGTTAAGCGTGCCGAGGTTGCCGACCGATAATTTGGTGTAGGCATCAAAATCCTGCCGCGGTTTGGCGGTATTAAATTTGATGATACCGGCGGTGGTGTTGCGACCGAACAGAGTGCCTTGCGGGCCGCGGATCACTTCCACCGCTTCCATATCAAATAACGGGAAGCTCTTGAGGATGACGTTTTCCATCACCACGTCGTCCATGATGATCGACACCGGCTGAGACGCGGCCAGGTCGAAGTCGGTGTTGCCAAGGCCACGGATATAAAAACGTGGTGCGGCACGGCCGTTGGATGATTCTGCATACAAGCCCGGCACTTTAACGGCTAACGCCTGAATGTCGTCACCGCCGGCAAAAATGGCATCAAATTTTTCGCCGCCTAAAGTGGCGACTGAAATTGGCACTTCCTGAGTGCTCTGCACCCGTTTTTGTGCGGTGACCGTAATACGCTCAAGTTGCTGATCGTCCTGTTTGGCTTTGTCACTTTCCTGTGCCATGGCAACAGGAGAAAGACCAACAGCCGCGACAACTAATGCCGCATGGATCTGCATGGCTAACACAGAATGTTTGCTTTTCATCAATGGATTACCCTTAGGTGTTTGACTGTTATAGAAAAAGCGTCTTTGCGCTTATGCCGCCGGAGCAGAGATTACTGCCTGCTTAGGTGTAGCAGGCCGAATTGGATCTGTCAGCTGAGTTCAGGTTTGGAGTGACCACGCACCTGAATAAACGGCGCGCAAGTATATCAGTCTCTGCTGTATCTCGGCGGAATTCCCGAAATTGGCCGAAATTCGCCAGCAAATTGTTGGAAGTTTATGTCCGACTGGTTAACAGCTGGCATTTCAGCCAAGACCTGATTGCCAGCCGGTGTGTGTCAGGCTGGCAACCCAGCCCATCTGATTGCACTGTGATACACCGCGGTTTTGCCCTGATGCGACGAGTAATAACTAATATGCAGCAGGCCCTGATTCAGCACTAATCCGGGGTAGCTGGTATCGCCGCCGGACGGCAGTACCAGACATTCGCGCAGCGTGGCAGTGTTTGGATCCAGCCAGCACAGACTGGTGCGCACTTTGTAGTAATAGAGCCGTACCGCCGCCAAAATACGGCCGTCCGGCAGCTGAATACAGGCCGGGCCGCCAATCCGTTTATTCAGCTCGCGCCACTGCCAGTCGAAATAGGGCGGCGCGGCGATGCCGAGTAAACCGACATGCGGGTCGCGTCGCAGCAGGCACAAAGCGCGGCCATCCGGCAAAAACAGCAGGCCGGATTCATTCGGGTAACCGGCGTTATTCAGCGTACTGACCCAGGGCGCAAAATTGACACCATCGTCACTTTTATACAGCCGGACGAAACGCTGATCGGTGCAGCTGTAGCCAACGGCCCAGGCAGTGTCTTGGTGCCAGGTCAGCCGCCACAGCCAGATATTGATGTCACCGCAAGGCCGGGCGTCACTCCAGTGCTCGCCGTCATCGGATAACCAGACATAAGACTGATGCGAACCCTGACTGCGGTCATGCAAAGCGCCGGCGCCGAGCAGTTGCAGCCGGCCATCTGGCATCGCAATCAGCTTGCCGTCGCGAAGGTCGGCGTAGTTGCTGCGGATACAGGCCACTGAATGCCAGTCTTTGCCGCCATTGCTGCTTTTCAAAATCCGCAGTGCACCATCTGGCGACACATGGGCATAGGCTTCACGGAATACACAAAACAACGCGCCGCGAAACCAGACTAAATCAGTAAAGGCATTGTGGTCGCCACGGCGCCAGATGCAGCGCGCTTTGGCGGTTTTTAACTGTAAAAAACTGGGTTTACGCGGGTAAAAACGCTGCTTGCCGCGGCGGATTATTTCGGTTGCCATAATTCGAATCTGTTCCCTTCGGGGTCTGTCGCCCAGCCAAAACGGCCATAATCTTCGTCCTGGATTTTGTCATCGACGACAGCACCGCCGGCCCGTAATTGCGCCAGCATCGCGTCTAAATCGTTGACCCGGTAGTTCACCATACATTGTTGCTGGCGGTTGCCGAAGTAGTCGGTGTCCTGAGAAAAAGTGGACCAGACCGTCATATCGTCTGCCTTTGCAATCAGGCAGCCATAAGTCTGCCCCGCGTCGATACTGACGCCGAGGTACTGTTGATACCAGGCGGCGAGTTTTTGTGGGTCGCGGGCGCGGATAAACACGCCGCCGATACCGTTGATTTTTTCCATGCCGGGCTCCCTGATGGGTACTGAAGAGGATTAGCTTTGTTGTTGCTGTAACCAGCCTAGCACAGTGCTGACACTGCTGAGTTCGGCGTGCTGCAACAGCAATTTGTGGCCGAGCTGTAAGGCGCTGGTTTCGCACTGCAGCTTCAGTCGTTTATCTTTGATGGTGCAAAAATCCGCCACTTTTTGCTGACCAATCACCCGGCGCAGCATTTCGCAGCCGGCATAACCTAACGCGTCTTTGACCACCTGAGCGACAAAACGCTGCTGGTAGCGTTCACTTTGCAGCGCGATGTCTTTGGTATTGCGCGCCGCCAACGCCAGAAATTTCTGGCAAAACAGCGCCTCGGTTTGTTCGATTTGCTGGCGCAGATAATCGGCTTGTTGCTGACGGTGCGCAGGTTCGGCGATAAGACCCGGCAGCGCGGTGTAATGCAGCAATAAACTGCCGAGAAAATTGCCCAAATCAAAACCAATCGGGCCATAAAAAGCGTATTCGCCGTCTATGACTTTAGTGTGCCCGCTGCCGACAAAAATACTGCCAAGCTGCAGGTCGCCGTGTAACAACGCCTGCGGGCAGGACTCAAATTTAGCTTTGAGTTCAGCCACTTCGGCTTTCACCGCTTCGTCAAACCACAGCTGCTGCACCAGCGGACGCAGCGCCATATCAAACTGATTGCGGTCGTGGTTGCAATAAGGGTCGGTGAAAAACAGCTCTTCGCTCATCAGGCAAAGTTGTGGATTGAGAAATTGCGCGGTACGGGCTTTTTTGAACGGGCCGTCCAGCGCAAAATCTGAGGTGTAAAAACTGCAATGCGCCAGATAAGTACTGATATGTTCAGCCAGCAGCGGATATTGTTTGCCGCCAATGAGGCCAGTGCGCAGCAGTTGCAGCTGGCTCAGATCTTCCAGTAACAAAGCAGAACAGCCGGCATCATAATGCAGCACTTCGACCACATGGTCCGGCACCAGCGCGCCATGAATTTTCAACAGCTCCGCTTCAATCCGCGCCCGGTCCTGCGTCGGTACCCAGCTTTCGCCGGCGCCGCCAATATAAGGCAGCACTTGTTTGACAATCAGGCTGGTACCAAACTGATTTTTCACCCGGAACAGGCGGTTTTGGGTGTTCACACCGACAGCTGCGCTTTGCAGCTGACTGTGCTCGCCAAACAAAGCACTGTGATCATTGGCAAAAATGGCGGCTTGTTCCGGGGTAAAAGGGCTAAACGCCGGCATAGGGGCTCCCGCAGGTTAGAGTGCTGACTGGTATTGCATGACAAGAGTATCAAGGCCACTGCAAGTTATGAACGGTCATTGTGCAGCGACTGCAGCTGCAATGCCAGCTTGGCTTCTGTTGGCAAAATCAGCGACAATCGCCGTTTTGCCGCCGGCTTTGGAGATGATGATGTACGCCGCTAATTTTGACCTCGCTTTATACGCCCGCCGCATTGGTCTTGACCACACACCAGAGGCGACAGCCTTTGACGCTGCGGCGCTAAGAAGCATGATGCAGGCGCAGCTGCGCAGTATCACTTTTGAAAATCTTGATGTGCAGGCCGGTAAAATTGTGTCTTTAGTACCGGAAGAGATCGTCAGCAAAATCGTCGGCAGCGATGGCAACGCCAAACGCGGCGGTTATTGTTATGAATTAAACGGTTTGTTTGCCATGGCGCTGACGGCGCTGCAAATTCCGTATGTTTTTGTCGCCTGCCGGCCGATGTTTTACCCGATGCGCCGGCCAAAAACCCATATGGCGCTGGTGGTGACTATCGGCGCTGAACGGTATTTATGTGATTTAGGCTTTGGCAGTTATGGCATGCGGGCGCCCGTGGCGTTGTCGCAAGTGAATCTGCCGCAGCAACAGGACTTTGATCAGTTCCGTCTGACCATGCCAACGCCGGGCGATTATGTGCTGCAGGCGATGATTGACGGCAATTGGGTCAGCCAGTTTGGCTTTGATTTACATCCGGCCGAGTGGATTGATTTTATGCCGGCGAATTATCTGAATTCGACACATCCGGACACGGTCTTTGTGCAAAAGCTGTTGCTGATTCGCCAACATGCAGAAGGCCGGGTGATGCTGGTCGGGCGCGAGCTGAAGCAAAGTATTGCCGGCGTGACACAAAGCCGCCAGATCAGTGATGATGAGTTAACGGCAGTATTGCAAAACGAATTTGGTCTGGTGCGGTAAATGGCCGGATTGTCCGGGCCTTGCCGATAAAAAAACCGCAGTCAGCTGCGGTTTTTTGCTCTTCAACAGCACCTTAGTTACAAATGGAACCGGCAGCGCATTCGCGGTGGCGCGGTAAGGCTTCTTTTGCGGCTTGTCTGTCCGCTTCAATTTGTTGTGGCGTACGGCAGGTTTTTTCACCAAAACGCGAACCCAGTCGGCGCTCGGTGCGACAGATATAACCGGCTTTTTCGGCAGTACCGTCCGGGGCCGCGCCGCGTTTTTTCTCAATATCGTTGGCCTTTACCACGTTGGTTTTGCTGATATCTGCACTCTTGGCATTGTTGGTGCTGCCACAACCGGCGAGCAGGGCGCCAAAGCTCAGCGCGATGATGATTTTGTACATGGGTCTTTCTCCGTGTTATATGCGCCAACCGCCGCAGACTTGTGTGACTTCCACCTTAACAGCTGCTGAAAAATCAATCAATCCGTGATGAGTTGATTACAACTTTTAACAAAGCGACAGTCGCCACTGGCGATCGACTGTCATTTTGGCGCGATAAAGCCGCTGCCGCCCTGCGTTCAATTGCTTTATGCTGGCAGTGAAGATCCGGGAAAACAGCAACAATAAGCAGGAACATGATGAAATTCAGTCAACTATTTACACTCAGCAGCGCCTTAACTCTGCTGCTGCCGGCGGTGCAGGCCGCCGATCTGGCCGCTGAAGCGCAGCGCATCGCCCAACAGCACCTGTTAATCGACACCCATATCGATGTCCCATACCGTTTACAGGAGCATTGGGAAGATGTCAGTCAGGCCACTGCTAAAGGCGAGTTTGATTATCCGCGGGCGAAAAAGGGCGGCTTAAATGCCCCATTTATGTCGGTGTATATTCCGGCGTCTTATGAGAAAACCGGCGGCGGTTTTTTGCTGGCCAACCAGCTGATCGATTCGATGGAAGCCTTAGTTGGCCGGGCGCCGGATAAATTTGCCATGGCGTATCGCAGCGACGATTTAGCGCCACAGTTTAAGCAAGGTAAAATCTCGCTGGCGCTTGGCATGGAAAACGGTACGCCGATCAACGGTAAACTGGACAATCTGCGGCATTTTTATCAGCGTGGTATTCGTTACGTCACGCTGGCGCATTCCGAATCTAACCATATTGCCGATTCGAGCTATGACCTGCGCCGCCCGCACAAAGGCTTAAGTGCGTTTGGTGAGCAAGTCGTGGCCGAGATGAACAAACTGGGCATGATGATCGATATTTCGCATGTATCAGACGCGGCTTTTTACAAAGTGCTGAGCCTGACCAAAGCGCCGGTGATTGCGTCGCACTCGTCGCTGCGGGCTTTTGTGCCGGGTTTTGAGCGCAATATGGACGACAAAATGATTCAGGCCTTAGCGAAAAATGGCGGTGTCATTCAAATTAACTTTGGCTCGTCTTTTGTCATCAGCCAGGCCAATCAGTGGGGCCTGCAGTTTAAAGCGGCCGCCAAAGCGGCGGGTAAATCGCAGGACGACGAGGCTTACCGGGCTGAATATTTGCAAAAACATCCGTATCCTTTTGCTAATGTCGACACTGTGCTGAAACATATCGACCACGTGGTGAAACTGGTCGGGATTGATCATGTCGGCATCGGCTCGGATTTTGACGGCGTTGGTGATTCGCTGCCGGAAGGCCTCAAAGATGTGTCGATGTATCCGAATCTGATTAAAGGCTTGTTAGCGCAGGGCTACAGTGAAGCGGATATTGTGAAGATTATGTCTGGCAACCTGCTGCGGGTCTGGCGCCAGGCCGAAGCGGTGGCGGCGCAGTCGCAGGCTTAATTTCACACTCGCCAAAAGGCAGCAGCTCAGGTGGGCCTGATCTGCTGCCAGCAAAGGCGAACGAAGATCAGATCACTGCCGGCGAGTGCGTAACATCAGGCCGATGAAACCCAGACCCATCAGCCCCAGTGTCGCCGGCGCGCTGACCTGTTGCAGCTCATATTCGTACTGAATATAAGCGGTCGCTGCCGCTTTGGTTTTGATATTGTTGGTCAGATTGCCACCCGTGGTGATCAGCGCATCGTTGGATTTTCCCCACAAAAATGTCGAGATAGTGCCAACGCCAGTGAACATGGCTAACAGGTTTTGGCTGGTAATAGTGGTTTGCGCCAGTTTGCTGGCATACAGGCCCAGATTGTTCAGGCCAGACACACCGTTGTAATCTAAGTTGCCATCGAATCTTGCCAGGCTGAAACTCGCTTCATATTCAGGCAGTGTGCTGACCAGTTCCAGTGCATTGCCTGTGGTCAGTTTTAATTTTGTCCCTAATGCAACATCAAACTCAGCTGCCGATGACAGGCTGGTATTTTCGGCAAAAAAGTCTTTTTGGGTTTCGCCAAATAATTTGAAGTGGATCTTTTTCAGAATGCGGGTACCACCCTGCGTATCGAATCGGTTGAACTGCACGCTGTATTCACCGAAGTTGGTATCGAGCCAGTTTGAGTTGACTTGTTGTACCGGTGTCAGCACGCCGGCTTGTGCCACGAACGTCGAGCCGATCAAGGCTGTGGTCAGTATCAATTTACGTAACATTTAAATATCCTTATAAATGATGTATTTACCGGCTGCGAAGTGAACCGGTCATCGCGCAAAGCATAAGTCGGGCCATGATTTTAACGTATTGATTTCAGGTAAAATTAAGATTTTGTTAATTAAGTAAATTCGTTGGTGCGTTAAAGGATCTGACAAATTCCAGCGCTTTTGCCGTTGCTGTCGGGCAAAGCGGCCATCGCGGGCTGTTTCGCGCTACACTGGCCACAGGCTGATTGATGAGAACTGATACTTATGTTGCTGGCTATGCACCATGTGGCGCTGATTTGCAGTGATTATGCACGCTCTAAAGCCTTTTACAGCGAGACCCTGGGCTTGCGTATTCTGGCGGAACATTATCGCGAAACGCGTGACAGCTGGAAGCTGGATTTACAGCTGCCGGATGGCACGCAGTTGGAGCTGTTCAGCTTTCCCGGTGCACCTGAGCGGCCGAGCCGGCCGGAAGCGCAGGGGTTGCGGCATTTGTGTTTTGCCGTCGACGATGTGGCGGCGACTGTGGCCTGGCTGAATAAGCGTGGCGTGGCGACCGAGCCGGTGCGGATTGACCCTTATACCGGCGCGGCTTTTACCTTTTTTCAGGACCCGGATGGTTTGCCGCTGGAGATTTACCAGCGGCGGTGAGGGAGATTATTGCGGCGTCAGGATAGCGCTGGCGGAAGTGTCTGTAGCCGGTGCGGCGGGTAACTGGCTGCCACGGCCGGCCAGCTGCGCTGTCGCTTCACTCGATGTCCCGAGCGGAATGGCCGCTGCGGCTTTGTACTGATAAGCCTGATAATCATACCCCAACAGTTCCGCCACAGTGCTGGCAACCTGACTTTGGCTCCACGGCTGTTGTGTTTGCACCAAACCGCGCGCCGGAATTTGTGGGCCCAGTGCGGCCAGCCAAATCTCATCAGAGCCACTGACGCCATTACCAAAGTGCTTTAATTTTTTCATATAGCCGGCGATTGCCCGGCCGCTGGCATGGTGTTGCCAGCTATTGGCGCTGTCGCCACGGCCATGGTCGGTGCTGATCAGCAAGGTCGTCTGGCCGGCGTAAAACGGGTCACTCTGCAGCTGTTGCCACAATTCTTTGATAAAACCGTCGGTACGGCGAATGGCCTTTAAATACTGGTCGTATTGGCCGTCGTGAGCAAAATCGTCGGTTTCACCATAAGCGATATACAGCAACCGCGGTTTTTTCTGCGTCAGGTATTCCAGCGCAAACTGCTGGGTAAACACATCCAGCCGCACCGCCGCCCAGGGGCTCGGCGTCTGACGTTGTAACTGATTCAGCAATTTCAGCTGCGGTGTCAGCGTGCCGGCCATTTGTTCGTTCATTGGCGCAAAACCGGCGTTAACCGGTAATTTGCTGCGCTCGGTATTCAGGATATAAGGCAACACGTCCCAGGAGCCAAAAGCCGCAACTTGCTGCGCCATACCCGGCTGTTGGTTCAGCCATTCCAGCACTGTGACATTGGGGTTGGCGATTTTGCCATTGCTGTTAATCGCCGGGTCCGGGTAGCCGCTTAACAGCTCGTTATACCCCGGATAAGAAAAGTGCCACGGATTGCTGACTTGCATCGCTGAGCCACGGCGGCGGTCGCCGACTAACATGCCCTGCGAGGCAATGGTCTGGTGGACAAAAGGCATCAGCTGCTGCGGTTTCGTTGGTAATTCCGCGAGCTGGTCGGCATGGCGGATAAACTGGCTATTGCGCAAAATCTCCGGATCGGCGCCATGAAACACTTCCTGCCAGCGCAGGCCGTCAATACTGACCAGCACCACTTTTGGGTTTGGCACCGCAGGCGCGGGGGCAGCTTGTGCTGTCGCCAGAATGGAGCAGGTAAATTGGACGGTACAGGCAATCAGGCATAAGCAAGGGGCAGACAGCTTCAGCAACATCACAGACTCCGGTAAGTGTGGGCTTCCCGGAACTGCAGACTACAGCGCATTTATGACAGCGCCGCGCCTTGCAGATGGCGGCACGGTGAATCTTTGGTCACAAAACGATGACAGTCTCTGTCAGCTCAGGCACGCTGGCATCTGTAGCACAGCGCGGCTAAGCTGGGTTTTTGCTGTGTTCCCGCCGCGAGTCCCCACACCAGAAGGATGATTATGATGAGCCATACCGTAACTTTACACCGCGTGTTCCGCGCCCCGGCTGAACGGCTGTACCGGGCTTTTTTAACTGCCGAAGCCTTGGCGAAATGGCTGCCACCGCATGGTTTCATCTGCACTGTGCATCAGCTGGATGTGCGCGAAGGCGGCCGCTTTAAAATGAGTTTTACCAACTTCAGTAACAGCCAGAGCCACAGCTTTGGTGGTGAGTATCTGGAGCTGAGTCCAAACCAGCAAATCCGTTATACCGACGTGTTTAACGATCCGAATTTACCGGGCCAGATGATCACCAGCGTCAGCTTCACTCCAGTGCTATGTGGCACTGAAGTCAAAGTAGTGCAACAAGGTATTCCGGCCGAGATCCCGCCGGAGATGTGTTACCTCGGCTGGCAAGAATCTTTGCAGTTGCTCGCACTGTTGGTGGAAGCCGAAGTGCCGGCAGCGTGATTCTGGCGCAATTGCGACAAATTGATGAGATATAACGAGATGTTGCAGTGCGCCGCTTGGCCATTGTGATAATCTGCTGGTTTTTGCGTCCAGAGATTTCCAGATGTCCAGCGACTTTAGCTTCCAGCAGGCTTTTGAAGCCTTCAGCAGCGCTTTGGCGAGTGTGGTGTTTTATTCGTTTAACGTCGATGGCGTCGCGATTCCGGTCACTGTGTTGTGGCTTGTCAGCGGCGCTATTGTGTTTACTTTGTATCTGCGGTTTATCAATATCCGCGGTTTTGCTCATGCCATCCGCGTGGTGCGTGGCAAATATGCCGATCCGGCGGATAAAGGCGAGATCAGCCAGTTTCAGGCGTTGTCGGCGGCCTTAAGCGGCACTGTTGGCACTGGCAATATCGCCGGCGTGGCGGTCGCCATCACGCTAGGCGGCCCCGGCGCGACCTTCTGGATGATAGTGGCCGGCTTTTTGGGCATGACCACCAAATTTGTTGAATGCACGCTGGCAGTGAAATACCGGCAGATTTTGCCGGACGGCACTGTCGCCGGTGGCCCGATGTATTACATCAAAGCGGCACTGGAAAAATATGGTCTGCCGCGTCTTGGTAAAGTGCTGGCTGGTTTTTTTGCGCTGGCCTGTGTGTTTGGCTCGGCCGGTTTTGTCCATGTCAATCAAGGCTTTTCACAGGTGAAAACCGTCACTGGTTTTGATAACGCCTGGTTATTTGGTTTTATTTATGCGCTGCTGGTCGGCCTCGTCATCCTCGGCGGTATCAAAGGCATTGCCCGCGTCACCGAAAAGCTGGTACCGGCGATGTGTGCGATTTATGTTGTCGGTGCGCTGACGGTGATTGGCCTCAATTACACGGAAATTCCGGCCGCGCTCTGGACTATTGTCAAAGGCGCTTTTGCACCGGAAGCGGCGTACGGCGGCATGATTGGCGTCATTATTCAGGGCTTTCGCCGCGCCGCTTATTCGAACGAAGCTGGTATTGGTTCCTCACCAATAGCCCACGCCGCCGCGCGCACCAATGACCCGGTATCCGAAGGTTTTGTCGGCTTGCTCGAGCCTTTTATCGATACTGTGGTGATTTGTACTATTTCGGCGCTGTTAATCGTCATCACCGGCGCATATCTGCAAAGTGGCCTCGATGGTGTGCAGATCTCGTCTTACGCTTTTGCCACCGCATTTGACTGGTTCCCACTGGTGCTGATGGTGGCGCTGTTGTTATTCGGTTACTCCACTGTGGTGAGCTGGGCTTATTACGGCCAAAAAGGCTGGGGTTTTTTATTCGGTGAAACCAAACACAGCATCCGCATCTACAAAGTGCTGATTTGTTCGGTGGTGGCGATTGGCGCTGTGCCGAATGTGCTGGCGGTATTCGATTTTATCGACTCGATGATTTTCCTGATGGCGGTGCCGAATATTCTGGCGCTGTATCTGTTATTGCCAGAAGTGCGGCAGGATTTGCAGGTCTATTTAAAAAAAATCGCCGCCGCTAAAACAGCAACGGTACAGCAAAAGGTGCCGGCCGGATGATTTTCGACTGCAACGTTTTAACTGCCGCCGAGCTGTACCCGCTACTGGCCGGCACTATAGTGCCAAGGCCTATCGCCTGGGTCAGTACTGTGAATGAAAACGGCCAGAGCAATCTGGCGCCGTTCAGCTTTTTCCAGCTGGTCTGTGATGCGCCGCCGACGCTGATGTTGTCAGTGAACCGCAAAGGCGGTGGCGCGCAAAAAGATACGGCGCGCAATATCGCCGCGACCGGCCAGCTGGTGGTGCATTTGGTCAGCCCTGCTGATCTTGCACTGATGAATGCCACGGCGGGAGATTATGCACCGGATGTCAGTGAAATCGACATGCTGCAAATTGCCACAGGGCCGTCGTTAAAAGTGACGCCGCCGCGGCTCGCGCAAAGTCTGGTCAGTTTTGAATGTGAATGCGTGAGTATTAGCGCTTATCCGGCGGATGCGCCGGCCTGTGATTTGATCCTGGCTAAAGTGTTGTGTCTGCATATCGACGACAGTCTGCTTAACAGCGAAGGCCGCATCCGCCATGAGCAAATTGACTGGCTGGCGCGTTTAGGGGGACAGTGGTATTGCCATAGCCAACATGACGACAATCTGACGCTGGCGCGGCCCAATCAGGCGACGCCACGGCGTTAACGCTTCAGCGTTGTTGCGCCAGCAACTGATCGACTGTCACCAGCTGATAGCCTTTGGCACGCAGGCCGGCCACCATGCCGGCTAACGCCGCAACGGTATTGGGCCTGTCATGCAGCAGCACGATAGAGCCGGGCCGCACTTTTTGCAGCACCGTTTTTATCATCAGTTCGGGGGCTACATTTTTATAATCCTGCGAATTCACATCCCACAACACGTGTTTTTTCTGCGCCAGTGCCAGCACTAATGGCAACGCCAGGCGTTTTTTGCCCATCGGCGCCCGGAAATGAATTGGCCCCTGATAACCGCTTTGGCGGATCAGCCTGTCGGTGTCGCGCACTTCCTGCCAGAACCGCCACAGGTTGCCGTCATCCATCGCTTTGTGGGCAAAACTATGATTGCCAAGCTGATGGCCGCTGCGCCAGAGTTCTGCCGTGAATTGCGGATGTTGTTTGATTTGCCGGCCAACCAGAAAAAAAGTGGCTTTGGTATTGAGCCGGTTCAGCTCCTGTAACAGGCGGCGGGACACCGGCCCACGCGGGCCGTCGTCAAAGGTCAGCGCGACCAGTGGTTGCCGGGTGCTGACCCGGTCCACCGACTCGCCAATCCACTGAAAGCTGTTGCTGCCGGAACGTTGATGCAACCAATACCAGCTGGCGCTCAGCAGGCCGCTGAACAACACTGCAATCAAAAAGCCGGGATGGACTAACATCGCCCGCAGCCACATATGAACCCCCGCACCTGACACTTCGTGCATCCTGCAGCTGTATTGGCCTGTCTGATTTAACTGATCAGGTAAGCGTATGCCGTCGTGAAGGCGACTTCCTGAAAACCTTTTAAGCCAGTTTCTTTAAAATCAATCGGGATTGGGTTGGCAGCCAGTTTCAGTTTCATCGCCGCGTTGGTGGCGATCACGGTATCCACGGTTGGGATCAGCTGCAGCGCGGCTTCGATTTTAAAGCCGACGGCAGAACCGGCGAATTTGCCTTTTTGTGCCCGTTCGCGAATGACATATTTCTCAATTTTGTAATCTTCCGCCAGTTTGGCCATGGCGAACTGGAACTTGCGCATATTATCCAGCTCCTGGTCTTTCACCAGCTGGACCCGCACGGTACGGCAATCCGGCAATGACATCAGGCCGTCTTTAAATTCCATCAAACATAAAATGGCATCGTTGCCGGTAATATCTACGCCACAAATTCGCATGGTAAATCCGCCTGTCAGAACATAAGAGCCGGCCATTATGCCACGCGCGGGCAGGCGGCCCAAGTGTTTCAGCCGGGTTTGCCCGATGCCGGCCAATAAAAACGGAGCAGGTTGTGGCTGACAACACTGCTCCGCGTGGCGGGTTTTATCGCTGATGGCGGCGACGGGCCTCAGGCAGGCCGCTGTCGCTGCTGACGATTGCGCTTACGCAGTTGCAACACCAGCTTGCGTCTTTCCTGTTCCGGGTCCCAATGGCTGACTGCAATATGCCGGCACAGGTGCCACAGGCTGTGCAATTCCTGCCAAAGCTGCCGTAAGGTCAGCGCCATGTTGCTGGTCTGACTTGGCAATATTGAGTCGCTGGCTTTCATCATCATGATCTCCGTCCCGGTCGCCATGCAGGTTTTAGTCGGCCAGACCTGCACTGTTCAGCTGCTTCACCAGCAGCGTCAGATTGTGCCGCGTGATCTCATCGGCATTCAGCTCCACCGCCATCTGAAAATCAGCTAAGGCACCAACTTTGTCTTGTTGCTTCAGCTTCTGTACGCCTCTGTTGTTGTAGGCGTAGGCTTTGAGTGTACGGCTGGCTTTGCCATGAGTGCCGGCAGCATAACGCGAGTGCATGACGGCCTGATGACAGGCGGCCTGCGCCTGCAAAGTGGCGGTGGTGGTCAGCTGCACACAGCGGTTCATCGCATCATCAAACTTCATTTCCTGTACCGTTGGCAGGTCGGCCTGATGCTGCGCGTCGTCCTTCAGCTGAACCATTTTGTAGCTGCTTGCCTGGCCGGCAAAGGCCGCCGTCAATAAGCCCAGGATCAAAGCAGAGCGGATTACAGTTACAGTTTTGCTATTCATCAGATGTTCCTCCATCACACAGCAGTCCGTACTGCTGTTGAGATGAATGGTAGAGCTGTTCCTCTGTTGCTGACAAACGAGAAAAATGCAGCCGACAGCTGATGCAAATTCAGCTGTCGAGCTGGAAGCGCGCCAGCACCCAGTCAATCAGCAGCTGGATCTCTGGCCGGTGTTCGGCGCTTTCGTGTTGGATCAGATAATAATGGTCGCGGGTGCGCAGTTCTTCTTCGTACAGCCTGACCAGGCTGCCGCTGTCAAACCAGGCGGTGCTGATTGGCAACGGGATTAATGCCACGCCAAGGCCCTGCTGCGCGGCGCGCGCCACACTGAACATGCTGTCGAGCTGGATAATTTGTTTCGGCCGGAAGTCGTCAAAACCGGCCTGATCAGCCCACTGATGCCAGCACCAGGGCCGCGCCTGATGCACAATCAGTGGCACTTGTTCCAGCGGTGACTGCTCTTCGTTTTGCAGTTTTTCAAACCATTCCGGGTTACAGGCCGGCACGTAGCTGATGGGGAACAGCTGATAGCTGGTTTTGTCAGTCGGTTTACTGCTGGCCAGCACTATTTGCAGGTCGGTGTGACGGCCCTGATCGCTGCGGCTTTTCACTGTTTCGAGCTGTAAATTGATGTCCGGGTGCAGTTCGGACCAGCCAACTAAACGCGGCACAAAAAACTCACTGGCAAAAAACTCCGGCAGTGTGATGCTGACTTTTTGTTCACGCTGCTGCTGACAAAATTCCTGCACTGTACTTTCAATGCCTTGCAACAAGGGTTTGATCGACTGATAAAACTGCTGGCCTTGCCGGCTTAACACCACAGCGCGGGTCTGCCGTTCAAACAAGGAAAACCCCAGCTGTTCTTCCAGCTGTTTGATTTGATGGCTGACGGCAGAAGGCGTCAGGTATAACTGACGCGCGGTATCTTTAAAACTGAGGCACTCGGCTGCGACACAAAAACAGCGCAGGCCGCGTAAAGGGGTATGCACCGCCATAACAAAACTCCGCAAGGAAAACGGGTTTAATGCAAGGGCTGTGCAATGATTTTATTTAATTAAAATCAAATAGATATCTGCTGTAAGTTTGGCGTATTGCCTGAGGCTGGCGCAGCGCCGCACCAGTTTGGTGCGACGCCGCGTCAGAAAATCGAATGCCGGGTTAAATCGGTCAGCCGCGCCAGCGCATAAGTGCCCAGCGCCGAGTTATGGCTGCTATCTAAGCCCGGTGACCAGACCGCCACCGCTGCTTCGCCCGGGATCACCGCAACAATAGCGCCACCGACACCACTTTTAGCCGGCAGGCCAACACGATAGGCGAATTCGCCGGCGGCGTCATAAGTGCCGCAAGTCAGCATCACCGCGCTGATGCGTTTGGCGCTGCTATGGTCGAGAATTTGCTGGCCGTTCCATGGCACAGTGCCGTGATTAGCCAGAAAGGCCGCCGCTTTGGCCAGCTCTTCACAGTTCAGCGTGATCGAACATTGCCGGCAGTAACTGCGCACTACGGCAGACACTGTATTGTGCAGATTGCCAAAATCTTTAATCAGGTGGGCGATGGCGTAGTTACGGTGCGCGGTTTGTAATTCTGACTGCGCCACTTTTAAATCAAAATCCGGCGCTGTGCTGCCACAGAGCTGGCGGATAAACTGCAACACGGCAATTTCGGAATCAACAAAACGGCTGGCCAGAATGTCCGTGATGACCAAAGCGCCGGCATTAATAAACGGATTACGTGGAATTCCGCGTTCATATTCCAGCTGCACCAGCGAATTAAACGCGCTGCCGGATGGCTCTTTGCCGAGGCGCTGCCAAATCGCATCGCCTTCACGGGTGTAGGCCAGCGCCAGCGCAAACAGCTTGGTCACCGACTGGGCGGAAAACCTTGTCTGCGCCTGTCCCGTGGTAAATAACCGACCGTCCAGCGTATAAACCGCCATACCAAATTGCGCCAGCGGCACTGTCGCCAGCTGCGGAATATAACTGGCCACTTTGCCTTCACCGAGGCGCGGCGCAACTTCAGACCAAATCCGGTCCAGAATGGCCTGATAATCGACGGCCGGGGCTATGCCTGACATCGTTATTCCTGACTATACATATCGTCAACAGTTAGGGGCTGTTGACGTATGGTGGTTAATTTTTGTTCGGGTTGGTGGCGTTTTGGGCGCGAAACGAGGCGCGTGGCATAGTGATTCTATGTGAGCAACGAGTGACAAAGCCCAAAGCGCCACCAATCGAACCCGAAGGGCAGCGTTTGGCAGCTCTTTCTGCTGCGTTAATGCTCGTTTATGTAGAATAACTACACCGCACTCGCATTGCCTTGCATAAAAATCTGCCAAACTGCTGCAAAAACAAACACCAAACGCCAACAGCCCCTAGTACTATAAGCATTTTTCACCGGGCCGGAATCACCATGCTGGAACAAATCTTCAAATTAACCGCCCACGGCACCACTGTGCGACGCGAAGTGGTGGCGGGGCTGACCACCTTTTTTACCATGGCCTACATCATTTTTGTTAATCCGGCGATGCTGGCGGAAGCCGGCATGGACAAGGGCGCGGTGTTTGTCGCTACTTGTCTGGCGGCCGCTGTGGGTTCGATTTTGATGGGCGTGATTGCCAATTATCCGATAGCGCTGGCGCCGGGCATGGGCCTCAATGCTTTTTTCACTTATGGCGTGGTGCTTGGCATGGGGCACAGCTGGCAAACCGCACTCGGCGCTGTGTTTATCGCCGGCCTGCTGTTTTTGCTGCTGAGCCTGTTTAAAGTGCGGGAGTGGATTATCAGTGTGATCCCGCGCACGCTGAAGCTCGGCATCGCCACTGGCATCGGCGCTTTTCTGGCAATGATCGCGCTGAAAAATGCCGGCATTATTGTGGCGCATCCGGCCACGCTGGTGACGCTAGGGGATTTAACCAGCGCCACGCCGTTGTTATCGATTCTGGGCTTTTTCCTGATTGCCGCCGGTCATGCCCGCGGCTGGCACGGTGCTGTGCTTGGCGTGGTGCTGCTGATGACGGCGATTGCGCTCGGGCGTGGTGATGTGGCTTATCAGGGTCTGGTGGCAATGCCACCGTCGTTAGCGCCAACTTTCCTGCAGATGGATATCGCCGCGGCCTTGGATGTGGCGCTGTTGAGCGTCATTTTCGCCTTTTTGTTTGTCGATATTTTTGATAACTCCGGCACTTTGCTGGCGGTGACGCAAAAAGCCGGTCTGGCGGATAAAGACGGTAATGTCGAACGCCTCGGCGGCGCTTTAGCGGCAGACAGTCTGGCCGCAGTGGCCGGTGCTGCGCTCGGTACGTCTACTACCACCAGCTATGTCGAAAGTGCGGCGGGCGTCGCGGCTGGTGGCCGCACCGGACTCACTGCCGTGGTGGTTGGGTTGTTATTTGCGCTTTGTGTCTTTATTGCGCCGCTGGCGGCGATGGTGCCGGTGTATGCGACGACGGGGGCGATTTTTTATGTCGCGGTGCTGATGTTATTTAACCTGCAGGAAATCGACTGGCACGATATTACCGAAGCGGCGCCTGTTACTGTGGTGTTGTTGCTGACACCACTGACTTTTTCGATTGCGCATGGCATTGCACTGGCGTTTATCACTTATGCGCTGACCAAAGCGCTGTGCGGTAAACACCGCGAAGTCAGCTGGAGTATCTGGCTTTTGACGGTGTTATTTGTACTGAAGATTGTGTTTTTAAGTTAGCACTCAGTCGCAGCGGCGGCTCAGACGCCGCCGGCGATTTTCAGTCGTTCTAATTCACAGGAAATCAGGAATTCCCAGCTTTCCAGCTGGCGTTTGGCCTGTTCCAGCGTGTCGCTCCAGACATATAAACCGTGACCGCGCACCAGCACGGCAGATTGCAGTTCGCCGGCGCGTTGGCGCAGCTGTGCTGCCAGCTCTGGCACTTGTGGCGCGTTATCCAGAATGACCAGTTGCACCGCCTGGTCGGCATGCTCACAGCCGGCCAGGCCTTTTTGCATCTCATAACCACTGATCGGGTACCCGTCGGCGCGGATCACGCGGGAAAACACCGTGCTGCTCAGCGAATGCGAATGCAACACTGCTTTGCACTGTGGAAACAGCTGGTACAGCGCAACATGCAGCGCGGCGCCTGCGGCAGACCCGCTGCTACAGCGTAAATCGCCATCGGTCCAGCTGACGGTACGCAGGTCCTGTGGGCTGAATTCGCCGTTGTCTTTGTGACCCGTGACTAAACAGCTGTGCTCCGTCGCCCGGATCGACAAATTGCCGCCCGTCGCCGGCAGCCAGTTTTTTTGCGCGATCCAGCGGCCAACAGTGCACAGCTGGATAGCATAAGGGTTCAGTTGGTGGCTGGTTGTCATGTTCATCTTTATGTTTAGACGTCTATACGTGAAACTGTCTGGAATGATATCACCGGATAAAAAGCCGGCCAAGTCGTTTTTCGCCTGTCGGGCCAGCTGCTGGACGGATAGGCGAGTTCACGCTGAAGTGCTAGCATGGCCCATTCGCAACGCAGCGCAGTGAAGGCAACCTGATGGAACTGAAAAGTAAATTACCGGCGGTCGGGACGACCATTTTTACCCGGATGTCGCAGCTGGCGCAGCAACATGGCGCGCTGAATCTGTCGCAGGGTTTTCCGGATTTTCCGGTCGAACCCCGTTTACTCGCCGCGCTGCAACAGCAGGTACTGGCCGGGCGTAACCAATATGCGCCGATGCCGGGCGTGTTAGAACTCAGACAACAAATCAGCGGCCTGATCCAGCGCACTTATGGCGTGCAGGTTTGTGCTGAGAGCGAAATCACTATCACCAGCGGCGCGACTGAAGCCTTGTTTGTTGCCATTCAGGCGGTGGTGCGCAGTGGCGATGAAGTGATTGTATTTGACCCGGCCTACGACAGTTACCAGCCGGCGGTCGAACTGGCTGGCGGTAAAACCGTGCATATTCAGCTTTGTGCGCCGGATTACCGCGTCGACTGGGCCGCGGTCGAGCGCCGCATCAGTGATCGTACCCGGCTGATTATCGTCAACAGCCCGCACAACCCGACCGGCATGGTGTTCACTGAGCTGGACTGGCAGGCGCTGGCGGATTTGGTGCAGCGTCATGGCCTGTTTTGCATCAGCGACGAAGTCTACGAGCACATGGTGTTTGATGGCCGGGTGGCGCAAAGTGCGCGGCAATATCCGGCGCTGGCCGAGCGCAGTTTTATTGTGTCGTCTTTTGGCAAAACTTTTCATGTCACCGGCTGGAAACTGGGTTATTGCACAGCGCCCAAGCTGCTTAGCGTGGAGTTTCGCAAAATCCACCAGTATGTGACTTTCTCCAGTTTCACCCCGGCACAATATGCTATCGCGGAGTTACTCGACACTGCGCCAGAACTGGTGACTGGCCTCGCGGCGTTTTATCAGCACAAACGCGACAGTTTCCGCCAGCTCCTCAGCGGCTCGGCGTTGCAGCTGCTGCCTTGTCAGGGCACTTATTTTCAGCTGGTCGATTACAGTGCCGTCAGCAGCCAAAACGATCTGGAATTTTGTGACTGGCTGACCCGCGACGTCGGTGTCGCTGCCATTCCGCTGTCGGTGTTTTCGCGGCAGGAGCAGGACAGCCGGATCATCCGGTTTTGTTTTGCCAAACAACCAGACACTTTAGCGCAGGCTGCCGCTCGGCTGCAGGCGCTGACCGCCACAATCTGAAGGAGATGTCGATGGCTTTGCCTGAGTCGCCGGCGCTGGATGTTGCGCTGATCCAGACGACACTGGTCTGGCAGGATGCCGCCGCCAACCGCGCTTTGCTTGAACCGCTGTTACAACAGGCTGCCGGCGCCGATCTGATCATCCTGCCAGAAACCTTCAACAGTGGTTTTTCCATGCAAAGCCAGCAAATCGCCGAAACGATGCAAGGACCGACGCTGCAGTGGCTGCAACAGCAGGCACAGCAACTTGGCGCGGTGATTTGTGGCTCGATGGCGGTGGCGACCGATGCCGGTATTTTTAACCGGCTGTTGTGGGTGCAGCCTGAGGGCAAAATTGCGTATTACGACAAACGGCATCTGTTCCGGATGGCTGCTGAGCATCAACATTATTTACCCGGTCAACGCCGGGTTATTGTTGAATTTAAGGGCTTTCGGCTGCTGTTGCAGGTGTGTTACGACTTACGGTTTCCGGTGTTTTCCCGCAATCAAAATGATTATGACGCCATCATTTATGTGGCGAACTGGCCGGCGGCGCGCAGCCGCATCTGGCGCACCTTGCTGGCAGCGCGGGCGATTGAAAATCAGGCATTTGTGCTCGGCTGTAACAGGGTCGGGCAAGATGGCAATGGCCACGGCTACAGCGGTGATTCGGTGATCCTGAACTATCTGGGGGAACCCTTAGCGGATTTGCCGCCGGGCGAGGCCGGTGTACTGCGCCGCCGCTTGGAACTTTCGGCGTTACAGCAATTTCGCCGCCAATTTCCGGCCGCGCTGGATGCGGATGTCTTTAGTCTGGTGCTGAGCTGAAGGTGACTGGGTAGGCCCGGTTGCTACGTTGTAGGCAAATATGTTTTAAGTGTAAATTTTCATTGTAAAACTGTCACATAGTCGATAATTTGTTGGCTTTTTCGTCAGGGAAGAGGCTGGTTATGCGTGGGATCTGTGGGCTCATTACAGTGGTGCTGTTCGGGGTATCGGGCTGTGGCGGCGGAGGTGGCAGCAGCGCACCTGTAGCGAAGCCAGATCCGGTGGTGAAAAACAATACCGCACCGACCCTGACCATACCACAGTTGCAGGCACAGGCAGGTGACACTTTACAAGGCCAGTTACAGGCCTCGGACGCAGAGCAGGACCCGCTGACGTTTCAGCTGGCTCAGGCGCCGGCTTTTGGCGTGCTGACGCTGCAGGCCAATGGCAGCTTCAGTTATGTGGTGCCAGCCTTGCTGCCGGCGCCTGACGTCAGTTTCAGTGTGACAGTGTCGGATGGTCAGCTGAAAACCGCAGCGACGCCAATCCGGATCAGCTTGCAACCCTCGCCCGGCAAACCCCAGCCTGTGCCGGCCAGTTACACTGTGGCAAAAGGCCAGACATTCAGCGGCAAGTTACAGGCCCAGATGGCGGCAGGGGAGCAGGTCAGTTACCGCATCGCCAAAGTGCCGGCCGGCAATTTCAGTGCCGACGCTGCGGGCAATTTTATCTACACAGCGCCACGGCAGCTGGCACAAGACACCGACAGTATCGAGTTTCGGCTAGACAAAAATCCAGACGCCGTCGCGACTATCCGCTTTCAGCTGACAGCGCCACAAAACCAGGCGCCACTGGCCCAGCCGCATTTTATTCAGGTCAGCGCAGGCCAACCGCAAAGCGGTCAGCTCAGTGCTGTCGACCCGGAAGGTGATCCGTTAAGTTTTGCGTTGCTGGACAGCGCGGCGACACCATTTTTTCAGTTGCAGTCTGACGGCCGGTACCGGCTGGATGCGAGTTATCAGCCTGGTCCGGCTCCGCTACCGATCCGCTTTCGGGTCTTTGATGGCAATCGCTACTCTGCCGAGGCGCTGGTGACGTTGCTGCACTCGCCTGCAAAAGGTGAACCGCAGCCGCTCGCGGTGCAATATCATGTGATGAAAGGCAGCCCGTTCAGTGCGCAGTTGCCGGCCCGGTTCCATCCGGATGATCAAGCGCGTTTTGTGGTGTACACCAAACCGCAACATGGCACTTTCAGCGTCAACGACGCCGGTCAGTTCAGCTATCAGGTCGGCAAAGGTGTGCAGGCCAGCAGCGACAGTTTTGAGTTTTATCTGGTGTACGGCAACAGCAGTACGGCGTTGGTCAAAGCCACTTTGCTGCTGCAAGATCCGCTGAATACACCACCGCAGACGCTGCCGTTTATCTATGTCATCCCCAAAGGGGAAGTGATGCAGAGCCAGCTGGAGGCGAGTGATGCGGAAAATGACGTGCTGCAGTTCAGTCTGCACAGTGCTGTGACTGCCGGTGACCTGCAGCTGCAGCCGAATGGTCAGTTCCGCTATTTTGCCGATCGCAACTTACCGGTCAGCCGCGCCAGTTTTGAGGTGAAAGTCAGTGACGGCAGTCTGGCCAGTTATCAGACCGTGCTGTTGGAGCTGCGGCCATTTGTCAACAAAGCGCCGGTCATGCAGGCGCAAAATGTCACAGTGCAGCCTGATCACTTTACCGAAGGCCAGCTGCTTGCCACTGATGCCAATCAGGACCCACTGACCTTCAGTCTGCTGCAGGCGCCGGCGCAAGGCGAACTGCTGCTGCAACCAGACGGCCGCTTTCGTTACATAGCTCCGGCGCAACTGACGCAGCCTCAGGTGTTTAGCGTACAGGCTTCAGACGGTGAGCTGCGCTCTGCTGTGATGGAATTCCATATCCAGCCTGCTGCGCTGCCGCCGGCATTGACCGGAAGCAGTTACCGGTTATTTGGTGCGCCTGGGCAAATGTTGACAGGGACAGTACGGGTGGCCGATAAGCCTGTAGCCGCAGGCCAGCCGATTGCGACAGATCTGGTATTGGCATTGGCACCACGGCAGGGCAAGGTCAGCCTGAATGCAGGCCAGTTCAGTTATCAGCCGGCCTCGGCGGATGTTGTCTCTGACCGTTTTGTTGTGCAGTTTACTGACGCGGCCGGCAAGCCGGCTCAGGCCCGAATTGAACTGGATTTTCAGGAGACTGCACTGCTAAAAAACGACGCCGGGACTGCCGCGCTGGCACCGGAGTGGCAAAGCGCTGCGGATTTCCCGCCTGAGCTGAAAGCGATTCTGGACGGTAAAGACCCATTTAATGAGATCACTGACCACAGTCAGGCCACTGCTTATCAGGCGCTGCGCGCGCTCGATACGCTGGCATTACGGGGGGACAGCACGGACTTATTGCTGTACCGGCTGGGGTATTACCTGCGCAGTTATTACTTTAACGCCAAAGTGGATGCTGAGGCGCTCTGGCAGCCCGCGCAGTGGCAACAACTGGCGACGGTCGCCCGGCATTTGCAGCAAATACCGGGTTTTTACAGCACCTCGCTGGCTGGGGCGCAGTTGCAACGGGTCTATAGCGATGTCAGCTATATTGTGCAATATCACAGCGCGCTGGAAGCGGAGCGGCGGCAGGCCATGTCACCGGCGTTGCTGGCCGTCAGTCTGTATCAGCGTCACAACCTCACCACTGTCCCTTACGACAATGCCAGTGCGTTTTTCAGTCTGATGGACTATCTGGACCGGTTGTTGTACGTCAACACCAGCGTGTCTTTGCAACCGGCGCTGTTTGAACGATTCAGTCAGCTGTTAGTGCAGTTGGGGACGTCTCAGCCACTGATTGAACCCGGCAATTCCAACCCGTTCTGGATCCTGAATAACCTGAACAACGTCGCAACCAGTTTGTGGTACAAAAGCCCGGAACTGTTGCAGACGCAGCTGGTCGACACCGTCAGCACGATTTACCGTCAGGCCTTACCCGCCTGGTCTGCTGCGCAGCAAACATTGTTACGCACCCGCTTTTTTGCCCACTTTTTACAGCGCACTGTCGGTTATCGTCAGCCTGAAACGGCGCTGAACCTGTGTCAGGGGCCGTTGGCCGATGTCTGCCTGAAACAGCAGATCAGTGATGTGCTGCCGGGTTCAGCCCAATGTGGTGTGCCGGTGCGGCTGACTTTTGATCTGCTGAATAGCGATCAGCGCCAGGCAGTCTGTGGCGCACTGGACCTGACGACCAGTCGTTTCCACCAGCTGATGAAAACCGCCAACCGGCCATTGCCGGATGATCACAACGACGAGCTGGAAGCGGTGATCTTCAACAGTGACAGCCATTATCAGGACTACGCCGGCATTTTATTCGGCATTGATACCAATAACGGCGGCTTGTATCTGGAAGGTGATCCGGCAGATCCACTCAATCAGCCACGTTATTTTGCCTATCAGCAGGTGACGGACAGCAAGTGGTGGGTATGGAATCTGGAACATGAATACACCCATTATCTGGACGGCCGTTTTATCCAAAAAGGTGACTTTTCGGCGTCGCAGCAGATGATTAACAGCTGGTGGGCGGAAGGTCTGGCGGAATGGGTGGCCTGGGGTGAACAATTCCCGCGTGGATTTGCCGTGCTGCGCAATACAGCGGCCGAGAAAAGACCGGATTTGAATACCTTGTTCCGCAACAATTATCAGAACCGGGACCTGACCTATCACTGGAGTTATGCGCTGCATTATTATCTGGTGACTGAACAACCGGCGTTACATCTGGCGATGGCAGATTGCCTGAAGCAGGGCAGTGCACATTGTGTACGTGATTTGGAAAATCGGCTGGTGTCTGAACATAGCGTGCCATTTGGCCGTTTTGTGCAGCAGTTGGTGGACCGGCTGAATACACCTGACGCAGTGGCCGATTCCCAATACAACCTGCAGCAATTCAGTGCAGAGCTGCAGCAACTGGATGCGCACAGCCGGCAACATTTGCAGCAACAATCGGTTCCTGCGCAGCGGCCGTTGCGTCCGGCCGTGCGGCCAGAGGGTGATTTACAGCAGTAAACACCACGACGAAGCTGCGTCGTCCGGCGCAGCTGCTATTTTATGATTCTGCACGAACTCTGGTTGTTTTCTCCACAAACGCTGCCGGTGAAGCGCTTACATGGTTATAATAGCCGCTTAGCCATCTGATTTGTTTGTCGGGAGTTCAGCCCATGTCACGTTTTCACCCCACCGCGATGATTTTTGGTGGTTTTTTCCTGCTGGGGATCCTGATCATCCTGTGGGGCATTCTGCTGCCGGATTTAAGCCGTGAACTGCAGCTCGACCCGGCACAAAGTGGCTGGTTTTTTCTGACTATGGCGCTTGGCACTATCAGCGGCGCTTTTGTTGGCGGCAAGTATGTGCAGAAGTTTGAATTCCTGCGTTTGTTTGCCGTGCTGGCACTGCTTGAAACTGTGATTCTGTTTGGTATCTCAATGTTGCAGCAACGTTGGCAGCTGTTTGCCGGTATCTATTTATTTGGCTTGATTGCTTCGGTGATGTTCACCATTGGCCACACGTTGATCGCCCGGCTACATGCCAATAAACGCGCCAAAATGATGGGGTTAATGGACTTTATGTTTAGCCTCGGCACGCTGGCGGCACCATTTTTGGTGGTGATGTTGTACTGGTGGCAGGACAACTGGCGCTGGCCGGTGCGGCTGATGGCGCTGAGTCTGATTGGTCTGGCGGCTTATGCGTTCTGGTTGTCCCGCCAAAAGCTGGAGCTGGCGGGTTTTTCTGACACGGTGCGGCGTAGCCTGTCTTACCGGGTCGTATTAAAAAAGCCGGTGTTCTGGGCGCTGGCTTTTGCCATGTTTGGTTATGGCGCTGTGGAGTGGGGCAACGGCAACTGGTTTGTCAGCTATGCCAGTGCGGCGCTGCCGTTTGATACTGAACAAGCCCGGTTGATTTTCGCCTTTTTTACCGGGGGCATGGTGGTCAGCCGGTTAAGTTTCTCCTGGTTTATTCCGCTGCTCGGCAGTACCAGACTATTGCGGCTGCTGGCGCTCTTGATGTTCAGCGGCGCGCTGCTGGTGAAAACGATGGACACTGCCGCCACACTGGCGCTGGGGAATTTTCTGTTAGGCCTCGGCCTTGGCGGCGTCTATCCGTTGTTGTTGTCGACCGCGATGGATTTAGATGCCGACAATGGCCCGGTACTGTCGGGCCTGTCGAATATCGCCGGCTCTTTGGGTTGTCAGCTGGCGGGCCTTGGCACCGGTCTGTGGGCGCAACAGGCCGGCATTGCGCAGGCATTCTGGATATTGCCGTTGCTGGCCGGCTGGTTGCTGTTTAGTGTCTGGCTGTTCAGTCAGCGCAGTGCCACCGGCAGCAGCAGTTGACGATGATCCCGCGCCACCGCCAGGCTGTTGCCTGTCGACAGCAGGCGCCACTGCAGGTATTGCTGGCGACTGATCTCACTGGCCAGCCGGTACAGCAGCTTACCATCACTGAGCCAGACGGTGCCGGCCTGATATAACAACACCCAGCCAGACTGCGCCAGTTGCGGTGCCAGACCGGTTTCATCGGTCTGACCGTTACGCGCAGCGGCAATTTCCAATGGTGCCGTGCTGGCGCTGGCTTGTTGCAGGGCGCTCAGCAATGACTCATTCGGATAACGCAGCAGGCTGGTCAGTTGCACCAGACCATCCGGCTGCTGCAATCCGCCAAGTAACAGTGCGCCACTGCCAGCCAGCCAGTTGGCGCTGCTGCTGTGAACTTGCTGCCAGAAAAAGCCCTGGGCGGCTGAATAACGGAATTGCTCAATCTGACCATTCTGCAGCCGGGCGACCAGAGCGCTGTGCGCTGCTGCTTGCCATAATGTTGGGCTTTGACTGGCCGGAATGCGCATGATTTCTACTTTGCTGCTGGCCAGATAGTCCAGCACCAGCTCCTGCTGTTCCCAGCCCGGCCAGAGGTATATGTCAGTACTGCCACTGGCACTGACCTCCAGCCGGTCTGGCAGCAGGATGGCACCGCTGGCCGCGCTGCGTCGTCCGGCTTTGGCGGAAGCAAAGCGATTCTGGTCGGTGGCGACCCGCTGCCACAGTGACAGATCTTTACCGGGTTCGGCTTTTGACATCCAGCTGACCCGATCCAGTCCGCCATACAAAGGCGCCTGAAACGTGCTGCCGGGTGTATCCCGTAAGCGGACAAACTGGCCTTGTTCCAGCCGGTATAAAGTCCCGGCGGTCAGAGCCAGCAATTGCGGTGTCGCTTGCGGCCGCACAGCGACGGCCATGCCAATGGCCTTTGGCAGCAGCAACGGGCCCGGGCCATAGTGCCCGGCCTGCAGCGTCAGCTGATGCAAGCCGCCGGCCTGCAGCGCATACAGTTGCTGCTCAGCAGAGAGCAGCACTGGCTGTTCTATTGCGCTACTATCCAGCCGGACGCTTTGACTGTTGGCCTGCAGCAATTGCAGCGCTGGCGCAGCTTCGGCGGCGGTTTTGCCGTACACCAACGCAAATTCCTGACAGGTGAAACGCCATAACTGTGGATTTTGCGCTTGCAGCGCACAGTGCTGCGGACCGTCGCTGCCGATCAGTTGCAAGGTGCTGGCCGGTTCAGTGCTGTCGAGGGTCAGTGCCATCGCGGCTTTGACCGGAATGGTTTTGTCCCGATAACGCAGGTAGGCGGTGTACGGCAATTGGTCTGGCAGCTGCAGGGTCAGCTGCGACGGTGTGCAGCGCCATTGGATCCGGTAGCTGGTGGCGCTCTCCTGTGTTTCTGTTGACTGGCATTTGCTCGCATCCGGAAAGGCCCAGTCGGTTGGTGGTTCGTAACGACCGGCGGGTTGTTGCAGCGTCAGCTGCTGGCGGAGCAGATGCTGTTGGCCGAACCAGCGAAAACTCAGTGGTGCTGTGTTGCCGGTCACTTCGAGTTGTAAAGTAAATTGTTGCAATTCGGCACAGTTAAAATCGAGGTGGGCATTGCGCTCGGAGGTTTTGCCGAAAATGATGTCACAGCTGTATCCCGCGGGCAGAGCATAGTCGGTAGGTTCAGTCAGCGTCTGGCCCGTGCTGCTGTGAAGCGTCTGACTGGCCGTCAGCCGGTGCGACTGGCCCTGCCACTGAAAACTGACCGCACCCGGATTGCCTTTGATGCTGACTGCCAGGGTAAACTGCGCGCCAGGCGGGGGCGGCTGCACCGTCGTTGAGCTACTGCCACCGCCACAGCCTGCTAACCCAAGGCACAGCAGGCTCAGACCGGCTTTTATATGCTTCATAACAACTCCCTGTGTGGCAATTAGATATCCATAATATTTAACAATGTTAATTTACAGTAAATGTTATGGGTGGGCAATTTTTACTGACAGCGCTGTGGCGGCTGAGCTGGATGGCTGGATTGCTCTGAAGCGGAGAAGAGCAGCGATCATGCGCAATTCGCTGGTTTTTATGCGGCGAAATAGTGAAATTTTCTTGCTTCTTTTGTTGGCTCGGTGCATAACATGCTGCCCGAACTATCCTGTGAGATTGAGGATGAACACCACTATCGATTGGGCAACACTGCAATTACAGGCCAAAGCCGCCTCTGAACAGGCGTACGCGCCTTATAGTCATTTCCCGGTTGGCGTCGCCATTCTGGCCAGCTCAGGCCGGATTTACACCGGTTGTAACGTTGAAAACGCTTCTTATGGCGGCACTACCTGCGCCGAACGCAATGCCATTGCCGCAGCCGTGGTTGCCGGTGAGCGTCAGTTTGACGCTTTAGTCGTTTATACCCCGCAAGACAAACTGACGCCGCCTTGTGGCATTTGCCGTCAGGTCATTGCCGAATTTTTTACGCCGGACAGCCCGGTCGCCAGCTGCAACCACTTAGGGGCACTGCAAAGCTGGACGTTGGCCGAATTGTTGCCGGATGCCTTTACGCCGACTTATCTGGCGGCCAGCACCAAGGTTAAATCCTAAGGACTCTTTATGTATTTACCGCAGGAAATCATCAAGTTAAAACGTAACGGCGGCCAGCTGCCGGAAGCGGCTATCCAGCAGTTTGTCGCCGGCCTGACTGACAACAGCTTCAGCGAAGGCCAGACGGCAGCACTTGCGATGGCGATCTATTTAAACGGTATGGCGACTGAAGAGACGGTGGCGCTGACCCGCGCCATGCGCGATTCCGGCGCGGTACTGAACTGGCAGGGCAAACTGAATGGCCCGGTGGTGGATAAACATTCGACCGGCGGTGTCGGCGACAAAGTCAGCCTGATGCTGGCGCCGATGATCGCGGCCTGTGGCGCTTATGTGCCGATGATTGCCGGCCGTGGTTTGGGTCATACCGGTGGCACAGTCGATAAACTGGAAACTATTCCGGGCTACAGCTGCACCCAGCCGTTAGCCGTGATCCAGCGTGAAGTCGCACGCTTAGGCTGTGTCATTGTTGGCCAAAGCGCCGAATTGGCGCCGGCCGACCGCCGGTTGTATCTCATCCGGGATGTGACGGCGACTGTGGAGTCTATTCCGCTGATCACTGCCTCGATTTTGTCGAAAAAGCTGGCGGCGGGCCTCGATGTCTTAACGATGGACGTCAAAATCGGCTCCGGCGCCATTATGAAAAATATCGAAGATGCTTCTGCGCTGGCGCAAAGCATTGTGAATACAGCTAAAGGTGCCGGTGTGCCAACGCAGGCCTTGCTGACCGACATGAACGAATGTCTTGGCAGCAGTGCCGGTAATGTGCTGGAAGTACTGGAAACGCTGGATTACCTGACCGGTAAATACCGCGAGCCACGGCTGCATCAGGTCACGCTGGAGCTGGGTGCCAGCATGCTGCAACTGGCCGGTTTGTTTGCCGACAAAGCCAGCGCTGTCGCGGCGCTGGAGCGCAGCTTAACGTCTGGTAAAGCCGCAGAAATTTTTGCCCAGATGGTTGCTGCTATGGGTGGACCAGCTGATTTGTTGGAAAAACCAGAGCTGTATCTGGGCACTGCGCCAGTAGTACAGGATATTGTCGCACCACAAGCCGGTTATCTGGCGGCCAGCGATACCACAGCCGTGGGTATGGCGGTGGTGCGCTTAGGCGGTGGCCGCGCCCATCCGGCACAAGTGATTGACCCTGTGGTCGGTTTTAGTGACGTGCAGGCGCTTGGCAGCAAAGTTGCTGCCGGTGACGTGCTGGCGCGGGTGCATGCCGCATCGGTGGAAGCGGCGGCCAAAGCCTCTGCTGAATACCTGGCCGCACTGAGTTTCAGCGACAGCGCCGTCAGCCTGCAGCCGATAGTGCATAAAGTGATTGATTAAGTGTGATATTTGCTTAGAAAAGGCCTGCAGTTGCAGGCTTTTTTGTTCGGATTGCCGCCTTGTGAAAACGGTCTTGTGAAAATGCCGTGCTGCCGGCACAGTAACAACAATGAACGCTTACCAAGGAATAGCTGATGTCAGGCAGCGCTTTACTGATTATTGATATGCAAAAGGGGTTATTTGCTGAGCGGCTGCCGGATGATTATGCCGCCGTGTTGCAGCGTCTGCAGTTGCTGTACCAGGCCGCCCATCGGGCCAAAAGACCGGTGATTTTTGTCTGTCATGAAGCGTCAGATTCAGTGCTGGCATATCAAAGCCCCGGCTGGCAGCTGGTCGAAGGCCTGCAATGCGCCGAGGCTGATCTACTGGTACGTAAAACCACGCCGGATTCTTTTTTGCGTACTGGTTTGCATCAGTTGCTGCAGCAGCGTCACATCACCCGCTTAGTGATTGCCGGTTACGCCAGTGAGTTTTGTGTTGATACCACAGTGCGCAGCGCGGCCGCGCATGGTTATGCTGTTGATTTGGTCGCCGACAGCCATACCACCCATGACAAACCGCATTTAGCCGCCGCCCAAATCCGCGCCCATCACAATGCCACACTGGGCGCGGTGCGTAGTTTTGGCGTGCCGATCCGTGCTGTGCCGGCGGCAGAGGTGGTATTTGCCGGCTGAAGCGCAATTCCGCTGGCCTGGCGCTGACTGCCGGTTGTTTGTTGGCGTAGGGTTAAATTCGGCGCAACAGCAGCAAATAGCTGCTGTGCTGGCAACATTGCCGGCCACGCTGAAGCCGGTGCCGCAGCAAAACCTGCATCTGACTTTAAGATTCTTAGGCCACAGCAGCGAAAGCCAGGCCCGGCAGTTATGGATGCAGCTGGCGGCGGCAACACTGCCGGCATTCACTGTCAGATTGGACGAGCTGTTATGTTGGCCGGGCCCCAGAGTATTGTGTCTGGCCGGCTCTGTCACCGATCCGGCGTTACAGCTGCTGGATAAGGCGATTGACCAGGCTGCAGCGCAGGCCGGTTATCCGCCACCACAACATCCGCTGCATCCGCATGTCACGCTGGCGCGTAACGCCCGGCAGCGGCCAGATCTGCCGGGCACAGTGCCGCTGTTGTCACTGCAGCCGACACAACTGCATTTGTATCAGTCCGTCTCGACGCCAGCCGGCGTGCGTTATCCGGTGCTGGCGTCTTTGCCGTTGTGGCCTGTTTACAGCAAATAACTCAGGTGCTGATGGAAGCGGATCACACAGTCGTCGGTATCGCCCTGTAACGCCAGCGTGCGGCATAACTGTTTCAGCGCACTTTCGACCTGATTCATAAAACGGCCATAGCCCCACTCGGAACTGTCATCCTGGCCGGCGACAAAGACCAGATGCACAGTGTCGGGTAATACATCCGGTTGCCAGTGGCTTTGCAGCTGCAACACCGGGCTGGTCAAATCGAAATTCAACATCCGCAGTTCGCGGCCGCTGCGGGCTTTGTCGAGCTGGCTGTTGCGGACCAGCGGTAAAGTGCCGTCTGCCACTAAAGCCACGCGCAGCAGGCTGTTGGCAGCTGCTGCTTCTGTCAGCAGTTGCTCCAGCCGGACAAACAGACCAGACCAGGGTGGCATTTGCTCCGGGTCCACACCCAGTACTTCTTTGATTTTCCGGCTGAATGGCAGGCTGACGATGGCGTAGTTCATGGTCTGGTGTGACGGCGGGATTGTCACGTCGCGTGCTTCATAGCGCTTTTCCAGATCGCGCAGTTTGTAACCGTAACTGTCGTTGCAGCCTTTTTGCCGGGCAAATAAGTCGTAAGACAGATGTTGGTGGTCACGCAGTTTGATGGTTTGATCCGGCAGTGGCAGACGTTGGCGGAACTGCTGGACGACCCGCACTACCTGCTGGTGGAAAGCGGCAGCCTGTGGCCGGATCTCGCTGCCGGTGGCCAGGAACAATAAGCTGATTTTGCGGGCGCGATGATAAGGGTCAACAAAACTATGCTGTGCTTCGTGATAACGCGGGTTATAAAAAAACAGGATTTGGTCCTGCGTCTGGAAACTGAACGCTTCCGTGTGATAGCGCACCACCGGCAATTTGTCGTTGGCAATAAAACTGACATGACGCAGCCCTGCTTGTTGGCACAAGGTAAAAAACAGCTGACCGAGGTCTTTATAACAGCTGGCCTGATCGTCATATTGCGCCAGCAAGGCTTCGCTGACCTGCAGTTCAGCCAACAGATACTGATTATCTTTGGCGGTTTGCGGGATATAAACTTTGTGCAAAGAAGTGTGCATAACGGCTCCGTGTTCGGTATCAGGATTCGGCGCACAGTGTAGGGGAGTTTCTAAAACCGGAAGTTGTCTTAGCGCAATCTTTGCTGAAAGACTGGCAAAAAAACAGGGACCGATGTGGCCCCTGTATGATCTGTATTGGCCAACCGCCGATCAGTGCAGTTTCAGCCGCGGCCGGATAATTTTGTTAATGCGGCCAATCACGGAAATTGCCATAGTGCGCAGCCAGCCATGCAAAGCCACCTGATGCATCCGGTACAACGAAATATAGGCCATCCGGGCAATGCGGCCTTCAATCATCATCGCGCCGCCCACCAGGTTGCCCATCAGACTGCCGACAGTGCCAAAGCGACTCAGTGAAATCAGCGAGCCGTGATCTTTGTACTGGTAATCAGTTTGCGGTTTGCCATTGAGTGCGGCCAGCAGGTTTTTCGCGACATGCGACGCCATCTGATGCGCCGATTGCGCGCGCGGCGGCACCCATTTGTTGTCCGGCAGCGGACAACCGGCCGCATCACCAATCACATAAATCTGGCTGTCGCGGGTGGTTTGTAAGGTGGGCAGAACCAGCAACTGGTTCAGCCGGTTGTTTTCCAGGCCAGCCAAATCTTTCAGGAAATCCGGTGCTTTAATGCCGGCAGCCCAGACCATCAGCTCAGCCGGCAGGAATTCATCCCCCAGCTGCAGGCCATGTTCAGTGGCCGCCGTGACCTTGGTGGCGACACGGACATCCACGCCAAGTTTCACCAGCTCCTGATGTGCGGCAGCGGCGATACGCTCCGGCAACGCCGGCAGAATCCGCGGGCCTGCTTCCACCACAGTGATCTTCAGCCGGTCGCGTTTCATTTCGTTAAAACCGTACTGGTTCAGTTCGCGGGCGGCATGGTGCAGTTCAGCGGACAGTTCGACGCCGGTGGCGCCGGCGCCAACAATAGCGATATTCAGGTTTTCTTTCGGATGTTGCGGTGAATTCAGCTTGATATAGGCTTCCAGCAAACGACGCTGGAAGCGATGCGCCTGCGCCGGACTGTCAAGGAAAATACAGTGGTCGGCGACACCAGGGGTATTAAAGTGATTGGAAATACTGCCAATTGCCAACACCAGATAGTCGTAGCCGATGCGGCGTTCAGCCAGCACTTCTTCACCTTGCTCATCGGTCAGCGGGGCCAGAATCACCTGACGCTGTTCACGGTCAAGCCCGGTCATGGTGCCAAGCTGAAACTCAAAAGCATGCGCACTGGCGTGGGCCCGATAGGTGATTTGGTCGATATCGACATCCAGGGTACCGGTGGCGACTTCATGCAGCAGCGGCTTCCAGATGTGTGTCGGATTGCGGTCAACGAGTGTAATTGAAGCCCGGCGTGCTCTGCCGAGTTTGTTACCCAGACTGGTCGCCAGTTCAAGCCCACCAGCGCCGCCGCCAATAATAAGAATACGGGGATTTGCCATCTTTCCTAACCTTTGTTTGTCATCGAGATACAAGAGGGAATTCTTGTACGCCAGCAGGTCCGGGCCCAACTCCCGGGACTGTCAGCGGCGCAGACACCACCAGGTCCCCACGGCTTGACCTGAGCGCAGCTGATCTGCCGAAGCAGCCCAACATCAACTGCAGTCAGGTCCGTTATTCGCTGATATCCCGCGACAGATAGCGTTTTACCTGCGCGATCAATCAGGTTATAAAAAAACCGGCGCACAGGCCGGTTTCGGGATTAACTGTTTTTCGCCCGTTTCATCGAGTCGAAAAATTCGTCATTGGTTTTGGTCATCGACAGTTTATCGATGAGGAACTCCATGCAGTCGGTCTCATCCATCGGATTGAGAATTTTGCGCAGGATCCACATTTTTTGCAGCTCTTCGGATGACGCCAGTAATTCTTCGCGGCGGGTGCCGGAGCGGTTGAAATCGATGGCCGGGAACACACGGCGTTCGGCGATTTTGCGCGACAGGTGCAGTTCCATGTTGCCTGTACCTTTAAATTCTTCGTAAATGACTTCGTCCATCTTAGAACCGGTATCCACCAGCGCTGTGGCGATAATGGTCAGGCTGCCGCCTTCTTCGACATTACGCGCGGCACCAAAGAAACGTTTTGGTTTGTGCAGAGCGTTGGCGTCGACACCACCGGTCAGTACTTTGCCTGAACTTGGGATCACGGTGTTGTAAGCACGGGCCAGACGGGTGATGGAGTCGAGTAAAATGATCACGTCTTTTTTGTGTTCAACCAAACGTTTGGCTTTTTCGATCACCATTTCAGCAACCTGCACATGGCGGCTGGCTGGTTCGTCGAAGGTAGATGCGACGACTTCACCTTTGACCATACGCTGCATCTCGGTGACTTCTTCCGGGCGCTCGTCAATCAGCAACACCATCAGTACACATTCCGGGTAATTGGCAGCAATTGACTGGGCGATGTTCTGTAACAGAATGGTTTTACCGGCTTTTGGTGGCGCCACAATCAGGCCACGCTGGCCACGGCCAATCGGCGAAGCCAAATCCAGCACCCGGGCCGTGATATCTTCTTTACTGCCGTTACCCCGTTCCATCCGCAGACGTGAATTCGCGTGTAATGGCGTTAAGTTTTCGAACAGAATTTTGTTGCGCGCCTGCTCCGGGCGGCCGAAGTTCACTTCGTTGACTTTCAGCAGCGCAAAATAACGCTCGCCTTCTTTCGGCGGACGGATCAGGCCAGAGATGCTGTCGCCGGTGCGCAGGTTAAAACGACGGATTTGGCTCGGTGATACATAGATATCGTCGGGGCCGGCCAGATAAGAGCTGTCGGCAGAACGCAGAAAACCGAAGCCATCGGACAGAATTTCCACAACACCGTCGCCGTAGATTTCTTCACCGTTTTTGGCGTGAGATTTTAAGATGGCGAAAATGATGTCCTGCTTGCGCAGACGGGCCATATTTTCCAGACCCATGGACTCAGCCAGATCAACCAGCTCGTTAATCGGCTTCAGTTTCAGTTCGGTTAAATGCATATTGATGGATTCTTGTGTATCAAAACGGAAAGAAAGCTTTTCGCTGAGCAAATGGGTAAGAGTTTGGATTGGTCAACGAACAAGCGGGTTTTAGAAAAGTTGCTGGATCACACCTTAGCAGGATAAGTTTTGGCCGTCCAGTTCAAACAAAAAAAAGGCGTATAAAAAATACGCCTTTTCGCTGGAGTCCGCTTAGATATTGCTATCCAGGAACTCTTTTAACTGAGTTTTCGACAGGGCGCCGACCTTAGTCGCAGCAACCTGGCCGTTTTTGAACAGCAGCAAGGTTGGGATGCCGCGGATCTGGAATTTTGGTGGTGTGTTCGGGTTATGGTCGATGTTGACCTTTGCCACTGTGACTTTGCCTGAATATTCTTCCGCAACATCGTGCAGGATCGGTGCAATCATTTTGCAAGGACCACACCATTCAGCCCAGAAATCAACCAGCACCGGGCCTGCTGCCTGTAACACGTCCGCTTCAAAGCTGTCGTCGGTCACTTGTAAAATTTTATCGCTCATTACTCTCTCCACTGGGGCAGGGCCACCGAAACTGTGCGGCTGTGCTGCCATTAAACCGAACCCGACCGCATTGCCGGTAAGGCCTGAAATTGCTGTTAAAAAACTCGCTTCAATTTTATCCGGACTGTTCCTTATTGCAAGCGCAACGGTTATGCTTAGCGGCTATGAATAAAACACATCTCACGACACATAAGTTTGCCGACTTCGCGCTGGCGCCTCAAATTCTCGAGGCCCTGACAGCACAAGGCTACCAATATTGCACGCCGATCCAGGCGCAGACTTTGCCATTAGCGTTAGCGGGCAAAGACATCGCCGGACAAGCTCAGACCGGTACCGGGAAAACCCTGGCCTTCCTGACTGCCACTTTTCACTATTTACTGAATCATGAACCAAAAGGTTCAGGTCAGCCGCGCGCTATTATTATGGCGCCGACCCGTGAACTGGCCGTGCAAATCCATAATGATGCCGAAGCGCTGGCAAAAAGTGCCGGTTTTAAGCTTGCACTGATTTATGGGGGCGAAGGCTACGATTCTCAACGCCAGATGCTGGAAAAAGGCGCAGATATCCTGATCGGCACCACAGGCCGGTTGATTGATTACCTGAAACAAGGCCTGTATGACCTGTCGCAAATCCAGGTGGTGGTGCTCGATGAAGCCGACCGCATGTTCGACCTGGGTTTTATCAAAGACATCCGCTTTATGTTCCGCCGCATGCCGCCAGCCACTGAACGGTTGAGCCTGCTGTTTTCTGCCACTTTATCTTATAAGGTGCAGGAACTGGCGTTTGAACAGATGAATCAGCCAGAACACATTCATATCGCGCCGGAGCAAATGACCGGCAGCCGCATCAGTGAAGAGCTGTTTTATCCATCCAGCGAACATAAAATGCCATTGTTGCTGTCGCTGATGGAAGAAGAGTGGCCGGATAAAGCCATAGTGTTTGCCAATACCAAACACTGGTGTGAAGACATTTTTGCCTGGCTCGAAGCCGATGGCCATCGTGTCGGCATGCTGACCGGCGATGTGATTCAGAAAAAACGGCTGAAAATTCTGGATGATTTCACCAGTGGTAAGCTGGATATTCTGGTCGCCACCGACGTCGCGGCCCGTGGTCTGCATATTCCAAAAGTCAGTCATGTATTTAACTTTGACCTGCCGGACGACTGCGAAGATTACGTACACCGCATTGGCCGCACCGGCCGTGCCGGCGAAAGCGGCAAAGCCATCAGTTTCGCCTGCGAACGTTATGCGCTGAATCTGACCGCGATTGAAGACTACATCAAGCATTCCATTCCGGTCACGCAATATGACGCCAGTGCCTTGCTGACGGATTTAGTGGTACCAAAACCACGCGTGCGCCGCCGGATGGGGCAACCAAGACCAGGCCAAAGCCGTACCGGTGGCCGTGGAACGCCGAATGGACCAAGACCAGCTCGCGCCCGACCTCGTTGAAACCGGCTTTGTGCTGCCGGGTTCAACACAGCATCAGGACATCTATGCTGTGATTGATCTCGGCTCCAACAGCTTTCACATGCTGATGGTGAAAGTAGTTGGTGGCAGCGTGCAGGTGATAGGCCGGGTCAAACGTAAAGTGCGCCTGGCCAGTGGCCTCAATGACAATCTGGTGCTCAGTAAAAAGGCCATGACCCGCGGCTGGGAATGTCTGGCGCTGTTTGCCGAACGGCTGCAGGACATTCCTTCACAGAATATCCGTATTGTTGGCACCGCCACCTTACGCCTCGCCCATAACGTAAAAGTCTTCCTGACTGAAGCAGAAAAAATTCTCGGCCACCGCATTGAAGTCATTTCCGGCGAAGAAGAAGCCCGGCTGATTTATTTGGGCGTGGCACATACCTCCAGCTCTGACAGTAACCGTCTGGTCATCGATATCGGCGGCGCTTCGACCGAAATGGTCATCGGCCACGGTTTTGCGCCTTTGCATCTGGCCAGCCTGCATATGGGTTGTGTCACTTACCTTGATCGCTATTTCAGCGATGGTTTACTCAGCGAAGACAATTTTAATGCCGCCATTGCCGCCGCAGAAGCGGAGACCGTTGCGGTGGCGCAGCAATTTCTTGGTACTGGCTGGCAGTTGTCAGTCGGTGCGTCGGGCACAGTGCAGGCGATGCAGGAAATTCTGGTCGGTCAGGGCATGGATGAAGTGATCACGCTGGCGCGACTGGAAACCATCATGCAACAGAGTATTGCCTGTGGCCAAATCGACAAACTGGACATCATTGGCCTGGCGCAAGAACGCAAACAAGTGTTTGCCTCGGGCCTGGCTATTTTAATCGGCTTGTTCCGGCAGTTACATATCCCCGGCATGACTCTGTCCGGCGGTGCGCTGCGCGAAGGTATTTTGTACGGCATGCTGCCGCAGCTGCAGCATACCGATGTGCGTAACCGCACTATTGCTAGTCTGATGGTGCGTTATTACATTGATCAGCAACACGCCAACCGCGTCGCCGAAATGGCGCTGCAGCTGGCGCATCAGCTGCAAGACCAGTGGAATCTGGCCAAGTTTGAAGGCCTCAGCATGTTGCGGGCCGGCGCTTTATTGCATGAGCTTGGCTTGCTGATCGAATATAAAAATCACCATCATCACGGCGCTTATATTATCAGCCATACCGAATTGCCGGGTTTTACCCGTGCCCAGCAGCAGTTGCTGATGGCGCTGGTGTTTAACCACCGCTCTGATATTCAGCGCGATATTATTGCCCGTCAGACTATGACGTCGGTATTGTTGGCGGTGCGGCTGACCCGCTTGTTGCGTCTTGCCGTGATTCTGTCGATGCGACGTAAACATGAAGCGCTGCCGGAAGTGCAAATCAGTGCGCAGGCCGAAGTATTGATAGTGGCACTGCCCAAAGGCTGGCTGGAACAACATCCGTTAATGCGTGCCGAGCTGGAACAGGAAGTCGCCTATCAGCAGGCTGCCGGCTGGCAGTTACAAGTGCGCTGACGCTGGGTGATGCATAACAAAAAGGCCGCAATTGCGGCCTTTATCTTTTCTGACGACTATCAGACGGACTGTTCTTTCAACCAAATCGCCACTTTCTTCGCGAAATAAGTCAGGATGCCGTCGGCGCCGGCGCGTTTAAACGCCAATAAGGATTCCATCACCACCGGTTTTTCCGCCAGCCAGCCGTTCTGGATAGCTGCCATATGCATGGCATATTCGCCGCTGACCTGATAAGCAAAAGTTGGGACGCCAAATTCGTCTTTGACACGGCGGACTATGTCCAGATAAGGCATCCCAGGTTTCACCATCACCATGTCAGCACCTTCTTCCAGGTCCATTGCGACTTCGCGCAAGGCTTCATTGCTGTTGGCCGGGTCCATCTGGTAATTCTTTTTGTTACCGCCTTTTAAGTTACCGGCGGAACCAACCGCATCGCGAAACGGGCCATAGTAGCTGGACGCATATTTGGCGGAATAGGCCATGATCCGCGTGTTGACATAACCTTCGGCTTCCAGTGCTTCACGGATGGCACCAATACGGCCGTCCATCATGTCTGAAGGCGCGACGATATCGGCACCGGCGGCAGCGTGCGACAGCGCTTGTTTCACCAGCGCATCGGTGGTGATGTCATTGACCACATACCCTTTGTCGTCGATGATGCCGTCCTGACCGTGGGTAGTAAATGGGTCCAGTGCGACGTCAGTGATCACACCCAGTTCCGGTACGTGCTGTTTCAGCAAGCGCACGGCGCGTTGTGCCAGACCGTCCGGGTTCCAGGCTTCTTCGGCTTCTAATGATTTTTTGTCAGCGGCCGTCACCGGAAAAATCGCAATAGCCGGAATACCTAAATCAGCCAGCAAACGGGCTTCTTCAAGCAGCAAGTCCAGCGTCAGCCGTTCGATGCCCGGCATCGACGCGATCGTTTCGCGTTTATTGTCACCGTCGATGATAAACATCGGGTAGATCAAATCATTCACAGTAACCTGGTGTTCGGCCATCAGCCGGCGGCTGAAATCGTCGGCACGCATCCGGCGCATCCGGCCGGCAGGGAAATAACTAGAGTTCGGATTCATCCGCAGTTCCTTCGGTTGGCTCAGGGGCAGCATCACCGGACTCAGGTTCCGGTACGGGAGTTAATTGTACCTGATTTCGCCCTTGATGTTTGGCCCGGTAGAGGGCCTGATCGGCCGCCTGAATATAATCTGCGCCAGCCATAGCGGGGTCCGTGACCACCGCGTAACAACCTGCGCTGATCTGCACGGTCAGCGCGCCAATTTCAGTATCAAATGGAGTGTCAGCAACCGCCTGGCGGATTTGCTCTGCCAGTGCGACGGCACCTTCTGCATCGGTGTTGGGCAGGATTAAAGCAAATTCTTCACCACCATAACGGCAGATATGATCACTGGAGCGCTTCAGCAGTGCCTGAATACGTTGGGCGACGCCACGGATCACGGCGTCGCCGGCCAGATGACCGTGCTCGTCGTTGATTTGTTTAAAGTGGTCGATATCCAGCATCACCAGCGCCAGCGGTCGTTGTTCCCGCCGGCTGCGTTTCATTTCGGCCAGTAATTTTTTGTCAAAATAAGCCCGGTTACGCACGCCGCTCAGCGCATCAAGTGTATTTTGCTCTTCCAGCGCGCGGTTCTTTTCCGCCAGTTCGCTCAGGGCGAACTGTAGCTCCAAAGTGCGGGACTGGATATTGTCTTCCAGCCGCTCCGCGGTTTCGTGTTGCCAGATTAATTGCCGGCGGTAGACAAACCAGGCGCATAGTGCGGCGCCCAGACTGAAACTGAGACTGCATAACAGGACAAACAGCCAGGGAAACTGTAAGACGGGCATCAGGAAGCGAAATAGCGGCTGAAAATCAGGCATCGGCACAGATCCCAAACAGCCGCAGGCTGTTCTGCCGGCTTGCTGCCGCCACGACACCAAGCTCCAGTTGCAGCAATGCCGCCACCTGTGCGCCAATCGCATGCAAAAATGCCGGTGCATTCCGGCGGCTTTTCGGTTTGTCGGTCAGATTACGCGGTAACAAATAAGGTGCATCCGTTTCCAGAACCAGACGGTCCAGCGGCAGATAATTCAACGCTTGTTGCAGCGACTGTCCCCGCCGCTCATCACAGAGCCAGCCGGTAATGCCGATGTATAAACCGAGGTCGAGATAAGCCCGCAACTGTGCAGTATCACCGGTAAAACAATGGGCAATGCCATGGTGGATTTGGTGCGACTTCAGCAATGCGATCTGTTCGGCAAAAGCGTCACGTTCGTGTAAGTAAACCGCTTTTGCATGTTGTTTGGCAAGGGAAAGTTGCGCAGAAAATACACTTAGCTGCGACGATTTGGCAGAAAACATCCGGTTAAAATCCAGACCACATTCGCCGACCGCCACCACTTCGGGTTGCTGCAGTTGCTGCTCAAGCTGTGCCAGCCAGTCAACACTGACCTGATCAGCCTGATGCGGATGTACACCGGCAGTGGTATAGCAGCCGTGATGTTGCTGGCAAAACTGCTGGTTATCCTGGCTCTCCGCCAGATCACTGCTGATTAACAACAGCTCGCTGACGCCGGCGCTGAGCGCCTGTAGGACCACTTGTGGCCGATCGGCATCAAACTGTGCACTGAACAGGTTGACGCCGGCATCGAACCAGCGCAGTGGCTCAGTCGACACGGCGCACCCGGATATTGCGGTTGCTGCGGCCGTTGTTGAGCAGGAAAGAGCCGAGTGCGGCGCGTTCAATACGGCAGATATCGCCGGTTTTGATGTCAAAGCGGCTGTCGTCAGTCTGCAGCCAGATCTGCCCGTTTTGCATGGTGATCTCAGCCCGGCGTTTTGCTGTGATACGCACTGATTTGACTTCGAGTCGCAGATCGGCAATTTGCTGCGCCGGTGCGCGGTTTTCCAGGCCAAAACTCTGGACAGGATCTGCTGCCGGCGCCACCGTTGCAGGTACAGCAGGTACAGCAGGTACAGCAGGTACAGCAGGTACAGCAGGTACAGCAGGTACAG
>CALJUX010000003.1 GCA_937978655.1 uncultured Chromatiaceae bacterium | reverse complement strand
AAGGACCAGCGTCAGCAACAGTACCTCACCGTCAGGTGAATTCTTTGCTAGACGGACTAGCGGCAGCAGGAAAAAATGAAAAATAAACCAACAGTGCCCGCAGCGCAAAAAAAAAGCCTGCAAAAATGCAGGCTTAAAAACAACAGGGACAAGGATAGACTTGCAGATTCATCCTGAGGGCAAGCCACTGTGATCCTTCACAATGGTTCGAACATCACACACAGCGACAGGGCAATGTCGTTGCGTTGAGTGCAATCTAATCAGATCTAAAAGGAATTACAACCTAAATATATATTCCATAAATGAATATCATATTTTCGGCACAGGGTTCAGGAAAGGCGCAAGCAATACCTTACCTCTAATTCCCTTATGGAATATAAAAACAATTATTTAGTATTTATGGTTATTCATGACACTCTGCTTTAATGGCGAAATCTACAGAGAAACGCCATGGAGTGATGATGAAAGATTGGCAACAGAACCAGCCGCCGGAGCGGCAGCAGTTGGTGGCAGATTTATTAAAACAGCTGGAACAGCTGATTGGCCGGGTCGAATTTGGCAAAGTCGAGCTGGTGTTTCATCAGGGGCGGCTGGTGCAGCTGGAAAAAACTGAAAAACTACGGGTCGATTAATCCGGCAAAAAATCCGTTGGCTGTTGTTCTTCCCGGTTGAATTTGTGTATAACGGGGAATTATTGCGGATTTTGTACGCCAGTTATGCCAAAACCGACCCAAACTTTAAAAACTGTCGCCCAACAACTGGGGGTGTCGACAGCAACTATTTCCAACGCCTTCAGCCGGCCCGATCAGCTGTCGGCGCAACTACGGGAAAAAATCCTCAGCGCCTGTGCCGAACTGGGTTACCAGGGCCCGAATAAAGCGGCGCAGTCGTTGCGTAAAGGCAGCTCTGGGATTATTGCGGTGATTTTATCCGACTCGCTGGAATATATGGTCAGCGACCCGGTCGCCAGCCAGTTTATCCGCGGTGTCGCCAATGCGCTGGAACAACACAAACGCCATTTGCTGTTATTTTCTGGCAGCGCACCGAGCCTGGACGCCATTGTCGATTTTGTTGACGGTTTTATCTGCTACGGCGCGCCGCGCAACACCGATTTGATTTCGCAGCTGGAAAAGACCCGCAAACGCGTGCTGACGGTCGACTGTGACTTAACCGACCGGCCTTCGGTGAATATTGATAATGAACAGGCGGCTTATGAAATTGCCCGCCGGGTGCTGACCCCCACCTCTGATGTGGCCGTGTTGGGCTTGCGGCTGATCGATGCCGAAGACACCAGACCGGTGGGGGATGCCGCGCTGTGGGATAACCAAAGCTCGATTGCCCATCGCCGGCTGGACGGTTATTTACGGGCGCTCGCGCAGGTCGGGCAAACTTTAAGCCCGCAGCGGATCTGGCATATTCCCCAAAGCAATCAGCAACAGGCGGCATTGGCCGCCCGGGCGGCGCTGGCGTTAACACCAAGGCCGAATACGCTGCTGTGTATGAGTGACCTGATTGCTTTAAGTGCGATGCGTGAAGTGCTGCAGGCTGGTCTGCGCATTCCGGACGATGTGCAGGTGGTGGGTTTTGATGGCATTGAAGAAGGCCAGCGTTATCACCCAACGCTCAGCACTGTCTGGCAACACAGCGATCAAAAAGGCATTGCTGCGGTTGAGGCCTTTATCAGCGGCGCCGAACAGCGGATTTTGTTGCCTTACGAGATCCGCACCGGCGAAAGTTGCCGGTCCGCGCAATAAGCGCGCCGACCTGTCAGCGCAGCCAGCCTTTACTTAACTGGCGAAACTGCGCGGTGCCGGCTTGTTGTAACCATTCAAATGCCACCATTTCGCGGCTGACAATCACAGAGCCTGCTTGTTGTAAGCGCGCCAACGCCAGCTGTTTATCGCTGTCGCGGCGCGAGCCACAGGCTTCGGCCACCACAAACACCTGATAACCGGCGCTGATGAAGTCCAGCGCACTTTGCAGCACACAAACATGGGTTTCCGTGCCACACAGCACGATTTGACGGCGGCCGGAATCGGCAACAGCCGCCTGAATATGTGGCTCTTTATGTGCACTGAAATGGATTTTCTCCAGAATTTCTTCACTTTTTAACAGCGCCAGCAAAGACGGCACTGTGACGCCAAGCCCTTGTGGATATTGTTCAGTCGCAAGGACAGGCACTGCCAGTTCACGCGCTACCTCCACTAACCAGCGGCAGTGCTGTTCCACCTCGGTGTTGTTGTGGATGGCAGGGGCTAATTTTTTTTGCAGGTCAATCAACAGTAACAGACTGTTTTCTGCAGCTAATAACATAAGAGCCTCCGGGGTTTATTCAGAAACATAGCTGTACGCAGTATTACCAGTTCAGCATGACTATGCCAGCAACGCCTGCTACATTGCACATTTCAGCTGCACGGAGCCTGAGATGACAGAACCGATTGATAAACCGCTGGATCTGCGGGATTTCGCGCTGGTGCTGGACAAGCAGCAGCACATTCATGCACTGCCATCCGGGCCTGAGTTATATCCGCAGCTGGATAGCCAATTTAACCAGTTTCACGGCTGTGTGCTGTTGTCGGAATATACATTTAATGAGAACTGGGCGTCGTATGAGATACATCCGGCCGGCGATGAAGTGTTGTATTTAATCTCCGGCCGTTGTGAACTGCTGCTGGAACAATCAGGGCAGGTGCAGCGTATCCCTTTTGACACACCAGGACAGGTGCAGGTGATCCCCAAAGGCTGCTGGCATAGTGCGGATATTGTACCGGGTGAAACCTGTCGTATCTTATTTGTGACGCCAGGGGAGGGGTCACAACAGCGGCCGCGCGGCTAGCTGAAACCAGACAGACAAAAAAGTTTCACTTTTCTGTATTCGTCTTATTGATTCTTAAACGTTTAAGATGTATACCTTGGGACAGCTTTAAATCAATGTATTTAACGCGTCCGGAATGGTCTGCATTTGCAGTTGGGTGGGCTGCAGCGCTCCGGTGTTTTCACAGCAGACGGACGAGGCAGCCATGATCAAAAATTCAACCTTAGCGCCAGGACTGACGGCGCAGCAAACCCAACAACATCAGCTGAGCCAGGTGAAGTGGATGACCTGCCTGATGTTTTTTGTCTTTGCCATGACCACTGATGCCGTCGGCGTCATTATTCCCAAAGTGGTGCAACAATTTAGCTTAAGCCTGACCGAAGCGGCCGCTTTTCATTATGTGCCGATGGTGCTGATTGGTTTGTCGGGCTTGTTATTAGGCCGGCTGGCCGATTCGATTGGCCGCAAAACCGTGATTATGGCTGGCCTGGCGATTTATACCCTGGCCTGTATTGCTTTCGCTTTTGGCGATACCTTCCTGTTTTATTTAGGTTTATTAGGCGTGTCTGGCCTGGCGATTGGGCTGTTCAAAACCGGCGCGCTGGCGCTGATTGGCGACATCAGCCCGGATAATCAGCAGCACACCCGCCTGATGAACCGGGTAGAAGGTTTTTTTGGCTTAGGCGCTATCGCCGGGCCGTTATTGGTCACTTTATTAATCAGCTATGAACTGGACTGGACCCAGCTTTACCTGCTGGCCGGGCTGATTTGTGGTTTGTTATTGGCTTTAGCGGCGATGCTGCAATACCCCGACTATGAACCTGCCGCGCAGGAAGCCGATTTATGGCAAAGCCTGAAGCTGGTGCGTGACCCTTATGCGTTGGGCTTTTCGCTGGCGATTGCCTGTTATGTCGCGGTGGAAGTGGCGGTGTTTGTCTGGTTGCCGACGCTGCTGCAAAGTTATCAGGGCGAGTACCAGTTTCTGGCGTTACATGCCATCACCATCTTTTTTGTGTTGCGGACCCTGGGGCGTTTTCTCGCTGAGTGGATTTTAAGCAAGCTGGAATGGAGCCTGGTGCTGGCGCTGTTCAGCAGTGCCATTTTGTTTTGTTATGTCGCCAGTATGCTTGGTGGTGTTGAGATGGCGGTCTGGCTGATGCCGTTGTCAGGGCTTTTTATGTCGATGATGTATCCAACGATTAATTCCAAGGGCATCAGCTGTTTCCCACGGGCGCAGCACGGCGCTGTCGCTGGTTTGTTGTTGGCCTTTACTGCGCTCGCTGCCGCTGTTGGCCCTTTGTTGATGGGCATTGTCGGTGACTGGTTCGGTGAAGTGCGTTATGGCTTTTACCTCGCGACCGGCATTGCCGGCGCGCTTTGCCTGTTGATGTGGCTTAATACTGTCTTTAAACCTGCAGCTGCCCGGTTGGCAGCGCAGGACCAATCTTCTTCCCATTGATGTAAGCACTGCAGGCTTTGCCTGTCTTCCCTGTTGCGGCGACCTAGGTCGCCGTTTTTTTATGTCCATGGAAGGACGGTACAGTGAATCAGGGATTTCAGGATGCCAAGCTGTTGGCATCCTGCCTGATAAACGCTTTGAGCTCTGCGAAAAGCAACAATGCAGGCACGTGGTGTCCAGAGTTTGTCGGTGAGGTATGTCCAATAAGTTGCCATAGTAGGTTAAAAGTCTGTTGTGATATTTATTCCGCCGATCTATTGCATGCCCGACAGCTTTGCGCGACAGTGGTTAAAATTTAGTTGCTGTTTGTCTTTGCTAGTCAGTGAAATCAAGGAGTTAAGATGACCGGAATTATTCTGCTGGTAGTGCTCGGTGTATTGGCGTTTGTGGTGATTGGCGTCTACAACCGGCTGGTGGCGCTGAAAAACCGCTGGCAAAACGGTTTTGCCCAAATTGAAGTGCAACTGAAACGGCGGTATGACCTGATCCCCAATCTGGTGGAGACCGCCAAAGGTTACATGGCGCATGAACGCGAAACACTGGAAGCGGTGATTGCGGCGCGTAACAGTGCCATGTCCGGTTTAACCGCGGCGGCTGCGGCGCCAACCGATGCGGCTGCGGTGCAGGCGCTGGCAGGTGCGGAAAATGCGGTGCAGCAGGCGATGAGCCGCTTCAGCGTGGTGATGGAAGCCTACCCGGATTTAAAAGCCAATCAAAACATGCTGCAACTGAGTGAAGAACTCAGCAGCACCGAAAACCGCGTCGCATTTGCCCGCCAGGCCTTTAATGATGCGGTGATGGACTACAACAGCTACAAACAGAGCTTCCCGGCGGTGGTGCTGGCGGGCAGTTTTGGTCATGCCAAAGATGCAACCTTGCTGGAGTTTGCTGACAGTGCCGCCATTCAGGCCGCGCCTGTGATCAAATTCTGAGTCCTGCGCGGATGGCGATGAACTTTTTCGAAGCGCAGCAGCAAGCCCGCAGCCGGACCCGGTTGCTGGTATTTTTATTTGCGCTGGCGGTGTTGCTGCTGGTCGCGCTGACGGACTTCGTGGTGCTGATTGCACTGGCGGTTTTGCAGGCTGATCAGGTCGACACCAATGCCACACCACAATTTCCCTGGGGCTATCTGGCGGCCAGTAGTCTGGCGGTGGTCTCTGTGATTGGGGCTGTGGTGTTGTTCCGGCTGGCGCAGTTAAAAAAAGGTGGCAAAGTAGTGGCGCAAGCGCTGGGTGGTCGGCGCGTCAAAAGTGACGAAACCGACCCGAAAGTGCGGATGTTGCAAAATGTGGTCAGTGAAATGGCCATCGCCGCTGGCGTGCCGGCCCCGCCGTTGTATGTGTTGCCAGACCAGAGTATCAATGCCTTTGCCGCCGGTTTTTCCCCGGCAGATGCCGTGATTGGTGTGACCGAAGGCACGTTAAATCTGCTGAGCCGTGATGAATTACAAGGCGTGATCGCGCATGAATTCAGTCATATCCTGAACGGCGATATGCGGCTGAATTTGCGCTTGCTGGCACTGTTGCACGGCATTTTGTTTATCAGTGAAGCCGGTCAGCAGCTGCTGTATGTACGCCACGGCAGTGGCGGCGGCAACGACAGGAATGGTGCTGTCATTGCGGTGGTATTACTGGGGCTCAGTTTTATTGTGATTGGCTATACCGGCGTGTTGTTCGCCCAATTGATTAAAGCCGCGGTGAGCCGTCAGCGTGAATTTCTGGCTGACGCCAGCGCGGTGCAGTTTACCCGCAATCCGGCCGGTATTGGCGGTGCGTTAAAACGCATCGCCGCGCTGCAACAAGGCGGACGGGTTAAACATCCTCAGGCCAGCGAAATGAGCCATTTGTTTTTTGCCGACGCGCTGTCGCGCTGGCAAATGGGTTTTATTGGCGGCTGGTTTGCCACGCATCCGCCGCTGACTGAACGGATTAAACGCATAGAGCCGCACTGGATTGGCGGTCTGCCGGATGCAGCGACTGCGGCCACGCCGGCCGGAGCCAGCACTGCAAACGGCACTGAAACGCCGGTAGCAAAACCACTGGAGCAGCGCATGGCGTTGCTGCAGGCTGCGTTACTGGCAACTCAGGCCGGAGCACAAACTGCTAGCGCGACAGCTGCTGTATTGCCGGGGGCGCCGGAGTCTTTATTGGCGCAAGATCTCACTGTGCAGCGCCGTCAGCTGCAGGCCGAGTTTGACCAGTTACCCGCCGCAGTGCGCCATGCCAGTCAGCATGAATTACCGGCACAGGCATTGTTGTGTTGTTGCCTGATGAACGAACACGAACTCCCGCGTCAGCTTAAACTGGTGCAGGGCCTTGGCATGCCGGGTTTACTCAGTGAGGTGGACCGGCTGTTTGATCTGGTGCAGCCGCTGCAGCCATTAACCCGGCTGACGTTACTGCAACAACTGGTACCAACGTTAAAGCAACTCAGTCAAAGCCGCTGCAGTCATTTACAGCAGCTGTGCCGGGCGTTGATTGACCTCGATGGTCGTTGTGACACCTTTGAAGCCTTAGTCTGGTTGTGGCTGGACCATGTCATCGCCGCTGAATTTGCACCACAGGCGCAAACCAAAGCGCGGCACGGCCGGCTGGCGCAGGTGCAGCCGGTGTTATTACCGCTGCTGCATTGGGTGAGTCAGCAATCGACGAGTCCGGCTGCGCAGCTGGACAGCTGGCAGGCAGGGCTTCGCGCGCTGGGGTTAGACCCGGCTGCTGTGCAACAACCGCAGGCGCAGCCGCTTGGCAGCCTGGAGTTGTTGCCACTGATTAACAGCACCCCGATGCTGAAACAACAAATCTGGCTGGCGCTGCGTGCTGCAGTCGCCGCCGATGGCCAGTTATTGTTGGATGAATTGCTGGTACTGCAAGGCGTGGCGTTATTACTTGAGATCCCAATCGACAGCGCCCCTGCGGCCAGCGGGTTTTAACGTCGCCTTGCGACCGTGATCGTACGGCGGCGCAATGCTTGCCGTACCTACGGAATGATTGAGATGGTAGGTACGGTAAGCGAAGCGCGCTGGCCAGCACGTGGCGTACATCGGCGTCACCGTACGGAAAAGGGCGCCGCGGCGTCATCAAATCGATAGTTTTAACTACGCCTTGCCACCAGTTGTTGTACTTGCGCCGGCAGCAGCTGTTGCAGCGCGGCTGACCAGCGGCTTTCATGGCGTTGCCACAACACACCGGTATAAATCACCGCAAAACCAATGGCGCACAGCACCAGCGGGAACCAGTTGCTGTCTTCAAACAAATCAAAGGCCAGATGGCATAAATAAATCAGCACACCGATGCCGCCAAACACGGCGAAGACACGGCGCGCCAGCGCGACGCCAAGCAATAACAGGCCGATGTTAATCGCCGCATAAATGGCTTTGCCGATCTCACTGTCTGAATCCATTGCGGTGAGGCCACCCCAAAAACTCAGCAAGCCGGACAAATACAACCAAAAGGCAAAATCGGCCGGCCGGCGGTTGCGTAAATCGACATAAAACGCCAGTGCTAAGGTGAGCAGGCCCCAGCCAACCGCCACCCATTTGCGTTGGTTCCAGTCCGGATCTAAATCCTGCAGCATCAGTGGCGCCAAATCCATGCCGAGATACCACAAGGTTACTGCAACCGGCAGCAATAAAAACGGCAGGCGATAACGATACAGCGCAAAGGCCGAGGTGAGTAAAGTGGCCAGCTCCATCCAGAGCCAGCGCGCGTCAATCCATTGATGATAATGTTGATAGTCGCGGTTGTCCCACAAGCCGCAGCCCAGCAACAAACCAAACACCAGTAACGGCGTCTGCACCAGGGCGAAAGTTGCAAAGATACCGGTCAGTAATGGCTGCTGCCGCTGGCGTTGTTGTTCGGCCAGCATCAGGCCCAGTAACGCATAAAAAAACGCCAGCGCGGCGAGGCCTAATCCACCATAAAATTCATGGCTTAAGCTCATAAATAACGACATAGCCGCAATCGCCAGCACGCCGCCGAAGTAGTACAACAAATGCGCGGCTTTAAACTGCGCCACACCCTGTTGTTGCTGTTGCAAAAACTGCCAGAGTTGCACGTCTTGCCCAGGCTGCAGAATGCCTTGGCTGACCGCCTGTTGTAATTGTGTGGTGGTGATTTTCATATCCGCAGTCCTTCGCAAAAACACCACCTTATCCTCTGAGCAGCATTGCAGCAAGCCGGTAATTTTTATTGTATTGCTGTAAGCAATTTGTTATTTATGCAGCCTGTCGCGAAATCATTGCCTGGCGGAGGGCTGATTTGTCGGGTTCACGGATTTACCGAATTTTGCAGGCCTGGTGGCAGCATCTTCGGGCACAGTTGCAGGCACAAACCTCAGTCTCTGATCAGCAATATCAACAGCAGCAACAACAAAAACAACAAATGTTGGTGCACGCCGCGGCACAGCAGCAATCAGGCCTGCTGGAGGCAGAAAAGCGCCAGTACCAACAACAAATACAGCGGCTGGCAGCCGAATTTCAGGCCAGCGAAAGCGCGGCAAGACAAGCGTTGCAGCAACAGGATGCAGCTGAGGCGCTGAAGCATGGGCACCAACTGGCGAATATTGAACAACAACAGCAGGCAGCAGCGCGTCAACTTGCCCGGTTGACTGAGCAGTTGTGTGACAACCAGCTGTCGGTAGCAAAACCCGCAGCTGCAGCCCCTGTACCTTTGGCAGAATTGGAACAGCTGGCGCTGCAGGCCCGTGCAGAACAGCATTTGCAGCGGCTACAAGCCGAGGGAGGCCCGCCATGAGTTTATTCTGGTTACCGCAAACCCAATGGTTCAGCGTGGCACTTGTGCTGATGCTCGGCATTGGCGCGCTGGAAGTGTTGGCCTTGTTATTTGGCCAGAGCATGGCGGATGCGCTGGAGCAAATTTTGCCAGAGCCTGATCTCAGTCCACACAGTGAAGTGGCCGTCGGCGAAGACAGCAGTCTGGCGCGGTTATTCAGCTGGTTGCGCTTTGGCGAAGTGCCGCTGTTGATGTTGCTGGTGCTGTGGCTCTGCGGTTTTGGCCTGACTGGCTTGCTGTTGCAGTGGGGAATTTTTCAAATCAGTCAGGCCTTGTTACCGGGTTGGCTGGCCGTGCTGCTGGTGCTGCCGGCAACATTGCCGCAGCTGCGGCTCACTGGCGGCTGGCTGGCGCGGCTGCTGCCCAAAGATGAAACCACCGCCGTCAGTCATAACGATCTCCTTGGCCGGGTGGCAGTGATCACGCTTGGCCATGCCCGCAGCGGCTACAGCGCGGAAGCCCGCGTGATGGACCAGCATGGTTATCAGCATTACATCCGGGTGGAACCGGATGACCAGTCAGAATTGCAGCAGGGCAGTGCCGTGTTGTTACTCAGTTATGCCCACGGCCGTTATCTCGGCTGTCTGGCACCCGAATCTTTATCACCGTTTGAACATAAGGAAATGAAGCCATGAATGAAGTGACGCCGGTAACGGTCTCGGTCGATGTGTTGACGCTGGTTGCGGTGTTATTGGGCGCGCTGTTGGTGCTGGGGTTGATCCTAGCCCGGCTGTATAAACGGGCCACCAAAGAAGTGTCGTTTGTCCGCACCGGTTTTCGTGGTGAAAAAGTCATTATGAACGGTGGCGCCATTGTGTTGCCGGTGTTGCATGAAATTATCCCGGTGAACATGAATACGCTGCGCCTTGAAGTGCGCCGTGCCGCAGAGCAGGCGCTGATCACCCGCGACCGGATGCGGGTCGACGTGATGGCGGAATTTTATGTCCGGGTTAAACCTACCGTTGAATCCATTGGCAATGCGGCGCAGACGCTGGGTTTAAAAACGATGAATCCGGCCGAGCTGAAAGAGCTGGTGGAAGGGAAGTTTGTTGATGCGCTGCGTTCAGTGGCGGCCGAAATGGCGATGGAAGAGCTGCACGAAAAACGCGTCGATTTTGTGCAAAAAGTGCAGCAGGTAGTGTCAGAAGATTTACTGAAAAACGGTCTGGAACTGGAATCGGTGTCGTTAACCGGTCTTGATCAAACCGCGTTTGAACACTTTAACCCACAAAACGCTTTTGACGCTGAGGGTTTAACCAAACTGACGCAGGCGATTGAATCGCGCCGGAAAATCCGCAATGACATCGAGCAGGAAACCGACCTCGCCATCAAGCAAAAAAACCTTGAAGCGGAACGCGCCAAGCTACAAATCTCACGCGAAGAAGAATATGCGCGCTTAGAGCAGGAGCGCGAAGTTTCTATCCGTAAAGCGCAACAATCTGCGGAGATCGCCCGCGAACAGGCAGAGAAAAAACGCGAAGCCGAAGAAGCGCAAATTGCCGCACAGCGGGAAGTGGACTTAAAACGTATTCTGTCCGAGCGCGATATCGAAAACGAAACGATTCAAAAAGAAAAAGCCGTGCGCGAGATGGAAATTGCAAAAGCGCGGGCGGTTGAACAGGCTGAGATCGAACGGCAAAAGGCGGTCGAACTGGCGGCGCAGGAAAAATCTATTGCGATTGCCGAGAAGTCCAAATCAGAATCTGAAGCCAAAGCGCTGGCGGATAAAGCCCGGGCTTTAGCAGTCAAAGAAGAAGAAGCAGTAGTCACAGTGCGCGAAACCGAGCGCGCCGAGCGGGACCGCCAAATCGAACTGGTGGCGGCGCGCCAACAGGCAGAGAAAGAAGCTATCCAGCTCACCGTGACCGCCGATGCCGAGAAAAAAGCCGCCATCGACCAGGCAGAAGCGCAGCGGTTAGCGGCACAGGGTAAAGCCGATGCGGAGCGTCTGGCAGCACAAGGCCAGGCCGACGCAGAAATCGCGCTGGCGGAAGCGAAAGCGCGTAGTTACAGCGTGGAAGCGGAAGGTAAAAAAGCCGTCAATGACGCGGCCAATACCTTGTCGGCCGAACAAGTGGCGATGCAAATCCGCCTGGCGCTTATTCAGCACTTGCCAGAAATCATCGCGCAAAGCGTCAAGCCGATGGAACAAATCAGCGATATCAAAATTCTGCAGGTCAACGGTTTACATGGCAACAGCGCTGTCGCAGCAGGGGGCGCTGCTGATACCGCCGCTACGCCGGATTCTTTGGCTGACCAGCTGGTCAACAGCGCGCTGAAATACCGCGCGCAGGCGCCACTGCTGGATTCGCTGATGGCGGAAATTGGCATTCAGGGCGGCCAAATCAATGGCCTGACTCAGGCATTGCGGCCATCCGGTTCAGACCATCAGCCAGCCGGTTAACCCAATGCCTTATGACAAAAGCCGGCGATGACGCCGGCTTTTTTATCTGCTGCAACAGCCTGCCGCCCTGAACCTGGCGGGTGTCTGCTGTGGCTGATACCACTCAGAACTGATAACTGACGCTGAGGCTGTAATTGGCCGGCGCACCATAATAGGCCTGCGCCCAATACAGACTGTTCAGGTAAGTCTCGTCAGTCAGGTTATTGGCGTTAGCCTGAATTTGCCACTGGCTGTTGATGTCGTAGCTCGCCATCAGACCAAGCAAACCATAGGCTTGTTGCGTGGTGACAATGTCCTGACCGGCATTGGCATAACCCGCGGCCACTGTGCCTTGTTTGCGCGAGATCTCCGACTGCCAGCGGTAATTGAGGCCAAGGCGGGCGCCCGGCAATTGCGGTAGCTGGTAGACTGCTGCAAACTTCGCCACACGCTCCGGTGTGTAGCCTTTGACTAATTCGTTGCCGTCGATGTTGATGCTGGTCAGCGAGCCGCTTAATTGCAGTTGCTCGGTCAGACTGCCGGCCAGTTCCAGTTCAAAGCCTTTACTCTGAATGCCATCGGCCGCTTTGTACACTTTGTACAGGCCAAGCTGTGGATCTGCCACGTCTTTGTCAAATACCGCCAGGTTCTGCTGGTCGATGTCAAAAGCGGCGAATGACAGCAGGGCTTTGTCGTCAAACAGGCTGGCTTTAAGGCCCAGTTCCAGCGCTTTGCCGTCGATGGCCGGTAATAACTGGCGCTTGTCGTCGCGTTCTTTTTGCATTTGGAAAATCGCTGTGTGGCTGGCGTACAGGCTGATTTGCGGCGTCAGTTCATACACAGCGCCGATGTAAGGCACCACGCCGTCGTCGGCCATGGTCTGGTCGACACCATAAGAAGTACCGGCCACTTCTGCATCAATCCAGCGCGCGCCGGTGATCAGTTTCAGGCTGTCGGCTAAATCCCAGCGCACCACGCTGTACAACGCTTTTTGGTCGGCGTCGACGTCGCTGCCACTTTGGCCGTCTTTAAAACTCGGCAGTGGCGTGTTGCCATTCCAGCTGGTCAGCGCCGGCATCGCCGGGAAACCCAGGCCAGTGCTGTAGTCGTACAGGGAAACATCGGTGTATTCGCGGTCGGCGATATTGAGGCCAGTGACCAGTTCATGCTGACGGCCGCCGAGGCTGAATTTACCCTGCAGATAAACATCGCCAAACTGGGTGTTTTCGTCTTTGCCATAAAAACTGCCGTAGCCGGTGCTGCCTAAACCGGTTTTTGGGTCTATGCCATTGGGCGCGCTGACGTAGACATAAAACAAATCACCGGCTTCTTCGACTTTCATCAACTGATATGAAGTGACGAGCTTCCAGTCTTCATTGAGCTGATGCGCCAGTTCGACAAAAGAACGGTTGTCTTTGACCTGCCAATAGGACCAGTTAGCGGATGTGCTGGCGGAGCGGTCGTAGTTGATGCGGCTGCCGTCACCATAATGCAGCGTTAATGCACCCCACATGCCGCCGTTGCCCTGGCTGTCTTGTGTGCTGTGGCCAAAGGTCAGCTGGGTGTTGTCAGTCAGGGCGGCGCTTGCCACCACATAACCAACAGTTTTGTCGTGGTTATAGCGGTCGAGGTAGGAGTCTTTGTCTTCTTTCACCAGCACAGCGCGGGCGTTCAGGCCTTCAGTTAAAACGCCTTGTACATCACCTTCCAGGCGGGTGTTAGCCCAGGAGCCATAACTCGCTTTGACGTTGGCAGCGAAATCCGCGCCCGGGCGTTTGCGCACCATATTGACCGTGGCAGAAGGATTACCAACGCCGGACATTAAACCATTGGCGCCGCGGATAATTTCGATGCGCTCATAAAGCGCCGTGTCCAAATCGCCTTCAATACCGCCGCCGGTGAACGGCAGACCCAGGCCGTCGACCTGAAAATTGGTGATATCAAAACCGCGGGCGTTGTAATAAGTGCGATCGGTTTCAATGCGTTCGACATTGACGCCGGTCGCCTGATCCAGCGCCAGGTTGATGTTAGTCAGGCCAAAATCCTGCAGCTGTTCTGCTGACAAAATGCTGATGGCCTGAGGCGTGTCTTTTAAGGCTAAATCGAGTTTGGTGGCGCTGCTGTTCTGATTGACCAGATACCCCTGAGTACGGCTGCCGGTGACTTCAATCCGTTCGACACTGCTGTCGTCTGCGGCCAGCAATTGCGGGCTGAACAGGGCGCTGCTGATGGCCAGCGCAAGCAAAGATGGGGTTTTCATCGCGGTGTTCTGGATTGAGGTAACAGCTGACTTGGACATGATAACAACCTATGTTAAATACGCAAATAAGAATCATTATCACATTTGTTGTTGCTGAATTCGACAGGAAAATTTCACGCCTACATTTAAGTTTATGTTTTTTAATAAAATTAATTGGTCAATTTTGCAAATCTTAACGCGAATGGTTCTCAAATCTATTTGAGCCTATGCAGAGTTTCAGGTACATTGGCGCTTTTGTGGTGTCGCTGCGGCGGCACTGTTGGCCTTGATCTGGCACACCGCGGTGTGCGGCCGGGCGGCTACCTTCAGTGTAAAGTGACAGGCGGAGTCTGATGAAAATCTCGCAAAAATTCTGGTTTCAGTTACATGGCTGGTGTTCGTTACCGGTCTGGCTGATTTTTACCGCTGTGTGTCTGACTGGCACTGTTGCGGTATTAAGCCATGAGCTGACCTGGTTATTTAACCAAAATGCCCGGGCCTACAACCCACAAAATCTGCCAGCAAAACCTGTTGCTGAACTGGTCGCAGCGGTGCAGCAGGCCGAGCCAACTGCGGCGGTCACTTCAGTGATGGTGCTGGAGCCTTATCTGGTCACTGCGGTGCTGTTCACCACCGAGACCATGCCAGCGGCTATTGCTTATGTGAACCCCTACACCGGCGTGGTGCAGGAGATAAACCCCGGCATCAACTTCATCAGTTTTATGCGTAGCTTACACGGTTGGCTATTGTTCCCGTGGCAGCACAGTTACAGCCTGGGTTATTACCTGGTCAGCGCCATGTCATTGTTAATGCTGGGCGCATTAGTGACCGGCCTTATCATCTACAAGCGTTTCTGGCAGTCTTTTACCGCGCCAAAACTGCGGTTACATCAGGGTAAAAAGACCGTGCTGGCGGATTTACACCGGCTGGCGGGTGTGTGGTCGCTGTGGTTTTTATTGCTGATGTCACTGACCGGCTTGTGGTATTTGATTCAGGCGGTGCTGTGGCACAACGATGTCGAATTTTATTATGAAACTGAACCGATGAGTGCGTTGTATGTGCCCAAGCCGGTCAGCGATGGGGTACAGAGTGCACCGGCGATGATCCCGCTGGCGCAGGCGGTCGAGCGGGCACAGCAATTCCTGCCTGAATTAAAACCAGCTTTTGTCGCGATGCCGGAACATCCGCGGGATTATTACCGCATCTCGGGTTATGGCGATTCGGTTTGGTTTGATCAGTATTCTTATAACGTCTGGATTAACCCCTGGACCGGCGAAGTGGCCGATAGCCGGGTGCCTGCGCAAATGGACGCGCTGGAGACGGTGATGTCGGTGGCAGATCCGCTGCACTACGGCACTATTGGCGGGCTTTGGACTAAGGCCATCTGGTTTGTATTTGGGCTTGTGGTCAGTGGCATGGCCATCACTGGTTTTATGATTTGGGGCAGCCGGACCATTCGTGGTATGGCGGGTCGCGGTGCAGCTGGCCGTGAAGCAACAGCACGGGTGGACCAGGCTATGGCAGAGACCGCAGCCATCCAGTCCCGCACGACCACTTCCAGCACCACCGCAGGCACTGTTTCAGGAGCGAATCAATGACACAACCGCAGCCGCTTCGCCAGTTTTGGGCGCGGCACAAATTTAAGCTCAATGGTCTGGTGCTGATCCTGCCATTCTGGTTTTTATATCAGTCACTGCATGTGCAATTCCCGCCGGCGTTGCCAAAAGCCCAGCTCGGGCCATACGAAGTGACTGCGATGCCGCTGAGTGAAGACGGCCCTTATGCCCATCATGGCGAGTGGGTGAAAGATTATTACCTGCAGTGGTGCGCCGGCTGTGTCGAAAAAATCCGTCAGGGCTTTTTGCTGGTCAGCGATACCGCACCGGATTTAACCCGCTTAAGCCGCGACCACAGCAGTCTGCTGCACGGCAATAAACACGGCCTGCACGTGCATGCGCGCACACCGCAGCAGCTCAAAGCCGGCGACAAACTCTGGCTGGTGATTGAAGACTGGCAAGGCCAGATCTACTCGCATCATTGGGTGTTGTAAGGCGCTTGCATCTGTAGTTGTGCTGCCGTTAATCTGTTGTTTCAGGATGGTAACCGCACAGAAATCAGGGAGTTCAGATGCAAAAGCCAGTGGTCTTTATCGCCGGGGTGGTAGTTGTGGCGCTGGCTGGGTTGGGCTGGTTTTTGTCTCAGTCGGTGGATGCCAATTCTGCCAAAGGCCCGGCACCGGCTGCGAGCGTACCAGCGGCAAAGCAAGTCGATGAGAAGAGCCGGGCAGCGACAGAGCCTGCACTCGGTGCGGCGCAATTAAGCCCATACGCCATTTGTCCGGACACCGGGTCGCATGTTGCCGACAGCGAGAAAAGCCTCGCTGAACACCTTTTGCCTTTGCTGCAAGCCGGGAAAACACCTGCTGAGCTGCTGCAATACGATGTGACAGCAGCAATTTGGTACATGCAATACGCAGAGAGTATCGCAGAGGCGATGCATATCATCGGCGCGACGGCTTTGGATATCCGCAAGCCAAGCGTACTGGACGCATTGGCTGAACGAATCAACCAAGAACTCAATGGCAACCCGGCCGAATTTGCCCGTTCTCTGGTTGCGGGTGATGATTTTCAGGTATTTGTACCGGTTGGGCTCGGCACATTAAATGGCAGCACACTGATTTCACCCTCGCTGCTGTTTTTGCAGCTCAGTCATAAAATCCCGGCGCCTGAATTTCAGCAGCTCATCGCCGGCAAAAGCTTTTCACCATTAGAAATTGCCGTGGCGATGCAATTGCGTTTGCCTGAAACCCATCTGCTGCAACTGGTGGCGCAAGGCCGTGATTTGGCAAAGTTTCCTGTTGGTTATCATCATTACCAGAGCAGAACCCCGGTCTGGAATCTGGCGGATATTGCCGCCATGCTATGGCAGCCGGCAGTGTTAAAGGCGTTGAAGCAGCAAGATGTAGTGCCAACCCGCTTAGAAGGAGTGGTGACCGGGCTCGATTTCGCGTTATTCACAGAGCCGCCCCGCCACTTAGATGTTGAGAAGGATCCTGATCTGTTGCAGCAATTTAAACAAGCGCAGCGCGACACAGTGACCTATTTGCTGAACGAAGGTTATTGGGCGCATGGTTATCAAACCGCAGATGGCAGCTGGTTCTTTGGCAATAACTTTTTGAATGCTGGCCGTTTTCGTGCGGAAGACATTCTGGCGCTGTTACCCGCCGGCGCGCCTGCAACGACGTTCCGTCGGGTCGAACTAAAGCCTCAGCCGGTGCCGGCAGGCACTGCGCTGGCAGACTGGGTTGCGAAACAAATTCAGCGCAACGCGCAAGGCAAACAGGCGCTGCAACAATGTCTGGCGGAGCAAAATCAGTTACTGACGCAGGAAGCTTTGTTAAGCCGAAATGCTATTCAGGAGCAAATCTTTTTATGGCGTGATGGTAAGCCGCTGGAAGAGCTGACGTTAGCGCCGTTACATCAGCGCGACCCGGCCTGGCTGGCGTGGCACTGGCAAATGGGCGGGGCACCACAACAGGATGCGGACGCGACACTCAGAGAGCAGCTGTGGGATCACATACATGATCCGGCTGAACTGGCGGCATTTTTACAGAAAACCGAACTGGATAGCAGCACAACCGCCTGGTTACTCGCGGAGATTATGCGCAAGCCAGCATTGTGGCCGGCTTTTGAGCAGCGTTTTGCACCCAAAGCGCCGGCTTATTTATATCCGGGTTATGAATTCAAGGCAGATACCGAGTTTAAAGCGTTGCTGGACGCCGGTTTTGACCTCGGCATCCAGGATCTGTACGGCCGCAATCTGTTTCACTGGGCGTTTCGGACTTCGCCGGATGCAGTTGTATTTTTGCTGAGTCATGGTTTGTCGCCATTTGCCCAGGCCTTAGGCCCGGATGCGCTGGATCTGGCGCTGGAACACAGTTATCTGCAACGCGAGTTACATCCGGCCTTGCCGCTCATTCTGTCGCAGCTGACCGACCCTGAACCTTCGCATTTGGCACGGCTGAAGCGCTTGCAGTTGTACCGGCCTGATTTGTATCAGGCCGTGCTGAAGCTCAAACCGGATTTACAACTGCCGCCAGAAACAACGCCTAATGAACTGTTGAGCCCGCCGCAGCTGTAAAGCTGCTGCGGACAATGTGATTCTGCTCTTGTGGCTGCGGGTCTGTCGCACAGTGCAATAAAGCCTCGTGTAGATCGGCCTGCAGGTTCAGCAGGCTGGCGTGCAGCACCGCCGGCAGTAGCGGTTGTTGCAGCGCGCAGCAGAACCAGCGCTGGGTTTGTTTGAGCAGGGCGCGGCTGCGGCCGGGTAAATGGGCGGCAAGATAACAGTTGGCTAAGTTGCGCACAGTGACAACCAGGCAGCAGCTGGGTAAACAGAGTTCGTCGTCACTCAGACGTTGCAAAGCGCCGGAGCCGGCAGCGGCGCCCAAAGTACTCTCCAGCCAGATCGGCCAGACATCCTGCATCGCCTGCTGATAACAATGCTGGGCCTGTCGCCAGTTTTGGCAAAAATACGCCTGATTGCCCAATTCCATCCAATGTTGCCAAATATGCATCATGCCTCCTGCTGCGCTGACGTGAAGAACCGGCTCAGCCGTTGACGACCTGCGTCGGAAACCACTGACATTGCTGATTCAGCACTAAAAACAGCGTTACCAGTGCCACGGTGCCAAGTGGCGCAATTTTTTTGCGTAAGTTCATCCGGCTTTCCTTGATTACAGTTCGATATAAGCAGTATATCTAAATGCGAATGATTATCAATAATAAAAATAAATCAATATCAGCGGAAAAATTGCTGCAGCAACGGCGGCATGGCTATCGATATTTTGTGATACTATCACGTTGTTTTTGCCTGTCACTGCCCCGGAGTTTTTATGCGTAATGAACGGATCCCACTGCTTTTATTGACTGGTTTTCTTGGTAGTGGCAAAACCACCTTATTAAATCAGCTGGTGCAGTTGCCGGAATTCAGCCGCACGCTGGTTATCATCAACGAATTTGGGGAAACCAGCCTGGACCATTTATTGGTCAGCAAAAGCAGTGACGAGCAGATTGTTGAGCTGTCGAGTGGTTGTATTTGCTGCACTATTCGTGGCGATTTGGCCAAAACCTTAAGCGACGCCACCTGGCGTTTTGCCCGCAACGGCGTGCGTCAGTTTGACCGGGTGGTGATTGAAACCACCGGCCTCGCTGAGCCAACGCCCATTCTGCAAATTATCAGCAATACGCCCAAACTGTATGACAGTTACCGCGTGCAGGGCACCGTCACTGTGGTGGATGCCGTCAACGGCGCCGGAACGCTGGCCACACATCCGGAAGCACAAAAGCAGGTGGCGGTGGCCGATTTGTTGCTGCTGAGCAAAACCGACCTTGCAAGCGACATCCAGCAAGCCGCGACGCGCGCAGCGATGTCGGCGCTGAATCCGACAGCACCGGTTGAGCTGGTGCTGCAAGGGCAGACGCAGGTTGCTGAGATACTGGCGCTGGACCACGCCGAGCCGGTGCAATCCACCGCGCCACTGCACAGCTGGTTGCCGACAGACAAGCTCAGTTTTGCGCCCGTCAGCGGCAAACAAGGTTTGCTGCGGGCTGAGCCGGTGAGTACAACACCGGTAGACCTGAACCGTCACAATGACCGCATCCGCGCTTATTGTTATGTACTGGAACATCCGGTCACTGCGGCGCAAATCGACCAGTGGCTGGATGCGCTGATGCCGGAACTGGGGCCGCAGCTGTTGCGCCTCAAAGCGATTTTAAACGTGGTGGGTTTCCCCGGCCCGCTGGTGGTGCATGCGGTGCAGCATTTATTGCACCCGGCCGGCCTTTTGACCGAATGGCCGGATCAGGACCGGCGCTGCAAACTGGTGTTTATCACCGATAATCTGACCGAAGACAAAATTGTGCAGACGCTACAATGTCTGCAGCCCGACAGCGCGCTGTAACGCTGTTAGCATTGTGTAGGTGATGTTCATATTAAAATTACAAAAATTAGTGTCAGCTAATTTAACGGTTGTTGGTTTTTGCGGTCGGCCTGTTTTGACTGAATGTATAAAAAATAATCACTTAGCCTGACTGGTATGCTTTATGCGTTTTCAGCTTGTACTGACTCAATTCGGATCAGGCAAGGAGATAACGATGAAAAAAACCAACATTTTATTAAAAAGCCTTGCAGCAGGTTGTTTGTTGTCTGTTGTGCCCGCGCAAGCGTCTGTAATGATCGACTACATCGGTGGATCAGCAACAGACGGTTCGGCGCTCACCAGCCGGTTTATTCCCGGCTCAAACACTGGCTTACCACCGGGTTATTACATTGAAACCTTTGATGGGGCGACCCAGATGCCGGGGTTTGCTGCCGGCAGCACCGCTTATAATGTGCCTGGGATGAGCAGCGGTTGCGCCATCAATACGCTGGCACCCGGTTCAGGTGTCACTATTGCCACGTCCGGTTCAAATCCGCTGGGCGTACAAAAAGGCAGTACCGGTGGGGTGGCCGCAGCACCTGCCGGTGACACGACCTGTTATGGCTTTACCCCAGGCCCCGGCGGTTCTACCCCGTCGTCGATCACTATCGACTATACCGGCTTGCTCAGCGCATTCCCGCCCGGTGTTGAAATCAACTACCTTGGTTTTTACTTTGGTTCGATCGATACCTACAACCAACTGGATTTTTATAACGCCAATGGCCTGATCCGCACTATCACCGGTCAGGAATTACTGACAGCTAACGGCGGCTCCACAGGTAACCAGCAACAACCAGGTTCCAACGTGTATGTGAACCTGTTTTTCAGCGGCGAGTCTTTCACCAGTTTTAAATTCACCTCGTTTGGTGTCGCGGCTGAGTTTGACAACATCGTGATCGGCCTGACCAACAGACCGATCCCGGCACCGGCCGGACTGGCATTGCTGGGCCTTGGGCTGGCAGGCCTGACCTGGCGGCGCCGGCTGTTGGCACGTTAAGCGGCAATTGTGTGGTACAGCAGGCACTCGGCAGAGTGCCTTTTTTTATTCTGGCTGACTTTGGTGTGCGGCTTTTAACGCCTCATACCCACCGGCATTATGCACATTGGTAAATCCCAGTTTTTTCAGTTCTGCTTCTGCGAGACCAGAACGGCGGCCCGAGCGGCAGTACAGCTGGATCTCGGCGTTTTTGTCGGCAGTGACAGTGGCGATTTTGGCGGCGATGTCGGTGTGGACAATATTCACGGCACCTGCCAGGTGGCCGGCCTGATATTCTTCGGCGCTGCGCACATCAATCCAGATCTTTTCAGCGGCTAGCACCGGCGCACTGCCCGAGGCGAATAAGCTCAGTAAAGCGGCAAAACAAACAGATTTGACAGGGTTCATCAGCAATACTCCGGTTGTGTATATTAGAAATTTGTACCATACGTAGTATTGTACAGCCTTGTCAGCTCTGCATGTAAGTCGGCTGAAAACCAGCGCAAATGAGCATCCAGATAAACCCGTTGTTTACTCAGGATGCTGATCGCCTGATCCAGGCTGCTCAGCAAGGCCCGGCCTTGTTGTGTGTCGGAACAAATAATGTGTCCGGGTAAAATCGCCGGCGATTCTTCCAGCGCAAAACTGAGCACGGCGGGGGGCGCAGGCAGTTGCTGCAGATAATGTTCGACCACGTTTGGATATTCAATCAGCAGATCGATGCGGCCGCGGCTGAACATCTGCAACAGACCACCGGCGTTGTCAGGACCGGTCCGGGAAAACAGATTGCGCTGATTGGCCGCGTTTTGCAGCTGCCGATCCAGCTGGTCGCCATAACTGCGGCCGGCGGCAAACCCCAGTTTAAAACGCTGATGGCTGTTGAGCAGGCGTTGCATCTGCAATGCCGGGCTGCCGAGTTGCTGCAACCAGGGCACCAGGCCGGATGATTGCAGCACATACAACCGCAAGCCGGGAAAAATGACCTGCGGCTGGTGACTGATCAGCCCCCAGTCACGGCGCTCCGGCAGTGGCAGTTTGTTCCCGACACAGACATTGGTTTTGCTTTGCAGCAGTTTCGCCGCCTGCGGTGTGGTGGCCTGCAGTTGCAACACCTGCAGGTGTTGCAGTTGCGGCGCCAGCAAACGAAATGTGCTGTCATTGATATCTAACACCTGCAAAGTCCGGTCCGGCGCATGTTCGGTCAGCCACAACAACGTATTGTCCGCCGCTAGGCAGGGGAGCAAGGACATACTGAGCAGACAAAACCAGAATGGAGGTTTCAGCATAGCTATTTCCGGTAGCAGAGTGCTGATTGATATAAGCACAAAACTGCGGTGATGTCGTCTGCGCCGCCATTGGTTAAAATTTGACTAATCAATTGATAAAGAGGAAAAACCCTGGTTGTTGCGGCTGGACAAGCGCCGCCGCGCACAATACAATGGCCGCCGTTGCGCACCCGTAGCTCAGCTGGATAGAGCGCTGCCCTCCGGAGGCAGAGGTCTCAGGTTCGAATCCTGACGGGTGCGCCATATAAATCAACCACTTAGAGGCAACTCAAGTGGTTTTTTTATGCCCGGTGACCAAACGGTGACCACGACGTGACTTTTCGTATATTTAGTGTCTGTATTCTCAGCTAAATTTTGACCCTTGCCCTCAGTACCTTTTATGGTAATCTCAAATCCGTATTGTTTACCAAGGAGCGGTAGCAAAGCCGCTTTAAATCAACAAGGTAGCTAAAATATGCGGCTTAGAGAAGTTCTTGGAGTACTTTCTAAATCCTCGCCTTATGCAGTTTCGACTGAAAATAAATATACTGAGCCGCACAATCCGCTTGATCAAATCAAGATGGATTTGTATGTCACCATGCCGATTGAGCGTAGGGTTGACGACGTTATTTCTTTATTAAACACCGCACCGCGACAAGTGTTCTTCTTATGCGGAAGTAGTGGTGATGGTAAGTCTGAATTACTGGTGCAATCTAAAAAGAAAGCGAGTAAGCATGTCCGCTTTCACTTTGATGCCACCCACAGTTTTGATCCACACGAAAATGCTGTGCAAACCCTGAATAAGCTGTTTGACGAATTTGAGCAAGGTGAGTTTTCTTTAGTCGTCGGCATCAATGTCGGCATGTTGGGGAATTATGAGCAAGAAGGGAGAAATACGCTTTTCAAATCAGCGATAAAAGCTTATCAGCACGATAAGACACAAATGGCGGGTTTTACCTTCGTTAACTTTGAAGATTATCCGAAATTCCAAATCACCCCAAACGGAATCCAGGCCGATTTTGCCCGCAAGATATTGGCCCGTATAACATCAGCCAACTCTTTGTTGTTCAAAACTTTTCAGCAAGAAAGCGCCAATCAGCTGGATGCTGACAGCCAACGTCTGGTAATAAATTACCGCCTACTTTGCTTACCTGAGGTTCAGGACGTTATCGTTGAGTTGTTGTTTAAAGCGCGCTTGGTGCGAGATCAATTTCTTACCGCCAGAGGGTTGTTAGATTTTGTCTATCAACTACTTACCGGTGCGGGCTATTTGTTCGATAACCTGTTTAGCGGTGGTGATAATGAGCTGGCTGATAAGTTGGTTGAGTTTGACCCGGCATTATTACGGACAAAAGCGATAGACCGCTTTTTAATGGCAGTAGATCTTAAACTGGAAAATGAGCAATTTGATACGTTTTGTATTGAAGTCGCGGAAAAATATGACCTTCCTCAGCTTAAAAATCCAAAGTCGTATATCAGATTGTTTTACATACTGAAAAATAGCGAATTAGCGGCTAAATTCCCTAAGCAGTTTCAGCAAGATTTTGCGCAGCGCCTGCTAAAAGACTATCTCGATGTTTATCGTTTGCATGTGTTTTATGAAGACACACCAGCGTGCCGGGAGAAACTAAAAGCCTTTTACAATAAACAGCTGATATCCGCGCTGCGCCTCTATATCAACCGTAATGCACCGCAACTTTCTAACAAGCAGTTTTTGGTAGCACAACTTGATACCCACAAGATAGCCGCACAGCTTGACATAAAGCCTGATATCGCAGCAATTAAAGCCAATAAGACGGTTAAACCCAATGCTTTTATTGCACAGCTGAAAGTCGGTGAAGAAGTATTAGCTGTTGAAGTAAACATCAACCTGTTTGAGTTACTCGAGCGGATTAATGCCGGATATCGGCCGAGTAAGAATGACCGTAGTGCAGTTATTCTGCTTAATGAAGTCGCCAGCAAAATTGCCCTTATTGCCCGCGAATCCAGCGAGTTGTTAATAAGTTCAGAGTCTGCACAGTACAAGTTCAGCCTGGATGATGACTACATTGAAGCTGAAGAGGTATAACAAGATGCCGCTAGCTGATAATTTAGCGCCTCAAATTAATAGTGCAGCAACCTATTTTCCTATCTCTGCCCGCAGCGATAAAAGTAACGAGTTTGATTGGGAAATTGTGAACCGCTTCTTTGTCGGCCAGTTATTTTCGATTTCTGCAAATGACAAGAAACTCGCGCAGTTTCAACAGCGCTGTAAAGAACACTTCCTAAGCAAATTGAGCGATCCTGCTATGTGGGACGTGGTTGAGAAAATCTATTTCAAGCAGCGAAGCATTAAGAATATTTCCCCTGAGATGCAGATTTTTAGCGGCAGTTGGGCTGAAGACGCAAACCCTGCGCCAGCAAACCGTATCGTTAATGTATTGATGACATTGCTGGGTGATTTGCATTTGACGCCAGCCGCCAATGCGAAGCTGAACTTTATTGAGAAGGAAATTCGCACTGCTTTTCAAGCGGAATTTAAGCCGGAAACTTATGCAGCTGAAGACGTAATGTTAGTACCTTACCTTCCGCCGTTGGCTAAGGTATTTAAAGATGATTTGCACTACTTACTCAGTAAACAACATTATTTTCTGGCACAGCTAACGCACTTCTTACGGTTTTATGTGTTTATTTATACCACTCAAATGGCGTTGTGGATAAACAGTTGGAAGGAAGGCGAGCCACAAAAGCTAAAAGATTGCTACTTTATTCTTGATACCGAGAGAGCTAGCAAAGAACGTAGCATGTTGCAGCAAAGAGGTTGCAAGCAAGTATATGAGCGGATTGAATATTTATTTCCTGTTTTAGCAATGAACGAGTCTTTACAAGAGAAAGAGCGAGGGATAGTTCCGCTCTGGGCCTTGTATCAACAGATAACTGACGGTGAAGTGAGTAAGCTCGAGACTTATGCTGACGATTTTGCCAAAGAGAGAGACCTTAATTTTACTTCTGCAGACATTACAACATTAGATGAAGCTCTGGCAGAATTACTCAGTTTATCCAAGCTGCAGTTTGGCAAAAAACAATCACGCGAAGGCCCCGGAAAAGCTTTTATCAACTTCACCAAATCAGCGTTATGTGAAAACTTCACTCGTACTCGAGGCAGTGCAGGTAAGGTCTTTGTGATTGACCAGGAATACTTATTGTTGCTAACCAATCTTTCAATTGGCGAGCGAGGTAAATTGCGTTTACACGAGTTACTGATTGAGTTTCAAAAGCGTGGTGTATTTTTCGACCGGGAAAGCCAAGGTGCCTTGGTTGAGTTTTATGAACGACTGGGTAATGTTGAGCGCTTGAGTTTGTAGTGGCACACTGAATTTGGCCATCTGATTAGAGGTGTTATGATCCACCTCG
>CALJUX010000002.1 GCA_937978655.1 uncultured Chromatiaceae bacterium | reverse complement strand
AGCGGCGGACTGTTAATCCGTAGGTCGTTGGTTCGAGTCCAACCTGGGGAGCCACACTCTCATCTTCGCTAAAATCCAGTGCCACAGCGCCGAATCTGCCCCCGTCAGTTTATTTTCCCGCAATTTTTTGTTTTAATTAAGGTTATCCGTATCAACGCGACAAGACTGCTGGTCTAATGGCGTATTCAGACACCAAAGAAAAATAATGATGAAAAATCTCCGGGTATTTTGGTTTGTTCAGTTGGCCGGCGCTTTGCTGTTGCTGTTGGTCTTGTTGATCAATCTGCTGCAGTCAACACAACGCGACATCGACAAAATCAACAATCTGCATCAACAGGTGATCAAGCAACTGACCCGCGATTTCAGCGGTGACGACTATCAGGCGCTGGTCCGGCAGATCCGCGACAGCCTGAATCCGCAGCAGCTGCAACTCAAAACCGGTGAAGGCAAAATTGTCCACGAACACAATACCGCCACGGCCGTGCATTCTTCAGCCGAGCAGCTGCAACAACTTTTTGGTTACGAACGCGCACTGAACCAGATGCTAAGTGCAGACAGCCGGCTGGCAATCAGCTTTAAAGCCAATCTTGATGATCTGGACGAACATTTTGTCAGCCAGTTCTGGCTGACGCTGCTGCTGCCGTTGTTGTTGGTGATCACACCTTTATTAGTATTACCGATGCGCCAGCAAGCCCAGCAAAAACAGCTGTCACGCCAGATAGCCGGCGCGCTGGACCAGATTGTCAGCACCGACCAGCAGGCCCTGCAGGACATTCAGTTACCGGATGCTTTTGAACAAACCCGCCTGACACTGATTAAAGTGGCTGAGTTTCACCAGAAACGGCAGGCTGAGTTATTAAAATCGGCCCAGCAAATGACTGATGACGCGGCCAAAGACACCGTGACCGGGCTGCCAAACCGCAACCGTTTTGTGCAGTTTTATGAAGAGACACTGCGGGACAGTAAACACGTCGATTTTGGTATTTTTGCCATCACCCGCTGTACCGAATTGCAAAACATCAACCAAAGCCGTGGTTACCATGAAGGCGACAAGTATGTCATTGCGGTCAGCGAACTGATCCAACGCGCTGTTGCCGGTTATCGCGACTACAAAATCTTCCGGCTGAACAGCTCGGATTTTGGCATCATCCTGCCGCGGATCACCGCTAAAGAAGCTGAAAATGTTGGCTCACAGCTGCAAAGCCGGCTCAGCGAGTATCAGAAACTGGCCGAGCTGGATTCGGTGGCTTACACCGGGATGGTCAACTATGCCAGCGGCAAAGTACTGGGTGAACTGCTGGCCATTGCCGACACGGCAATCAGTCTGGCGCAAACCCGGCAAAGTAATGGCTGGCATCTGGTGAAAGACGACGGCTCGGCCGAGCAGAGTGCACTTGGCTTTGGCAATCAGAACTGGCGTCATGTCATCGATGACGTGCTGGAAAATAACAAAATCAATTTGCTGGTACAGCTGATCCAGCCGGCTTCGCGCTCTGCCAAAACTTACTCCGAAGTGCTGGTGCGTTTTTACAGTGAAGAAGACCAACTGCTGCCAACCGCCTCATTCCTGGCGATGGCAGAAAAACTCGACAAAATCATCGAAGTCGACCGTCTCATCGTCGAAACCGCGCTCAGCACTATTAAGAATAAAAACCTGCAGGATCAGTACTTTGGTTTGAATTTATCCTCACGTTGTGTGCATGACGATCATTTCCTGATCTGGCTGGAACGGCGGCTGCTAAAAGATGCCACCATCGCCAGCCGGCTGATCTTTGAAGTCAGTGAATATGGCATGCAGCAGAATCTGAAAACCAGTAAGCGTTTTATTGACATGCTGCACCGCAACGGCGCGCGCCTTACCGTTGAGAAGTTTGGCAGTGGCATGACCTCCTTTAAGTTCTTCCGCGATATCAAACCAGACTTTATCAAGATGGATGGCAGCTACACCCGCCATATTGACGATGATAAAAACAACCAGTATTTCATCCGGTTAATGGTTGATCTGGCGCATCGCATCGGCGTGGGTGTGTTTGCCGAAAGTGTGGAAACGCAAGAAGAAAAGCAAATGCTGGAATCGCTGTTTATCGATGGCACTCAGGGTTATTACATCGGTAAACCACAGCCGATTTAACCCCGAAGCGGGCATTGCAAAAACCACAATACGGCCACGGTTGTTTGCACCGCCACAACAACGCATAATAGCGCCCCCTGATGCATCCGGGGCGAAAACAGGTCTGGCACTGCCAGGCCTTTGCTCATGACCAACTGCTTCTGCAGCGCAGTGAGACCGCGACAATGACTGAATTTTTCTTATTACTGATCAGTACCATTCTGGTCAACAACTTCGTTCTGGTGAAGTTTCTCGGCCTCTGCCCTTTTATGGGTGTCTCTAACAAACTCGATTCGGCGCTTGGCATGTGTCTGGCGACGACTTTTGTGCTGACTCTGGCGTCACTCTGTAGCTATCTGGTTGATCAATATGTGTTATTGCCACTTGATCTCGCTTATTTACGCACCCTGACCTTTATTCTGGTGATTGCCGTCGTCGTGCAATTCACTGAAATGGTGGTGCACAAGACCAGCCCGGCGTTGTACCGGGTATTAGGTATTTTTCTGCCGCTGATCACCACCAACTGTGCGGTGCTTGGCGTGGCGCTGCTGAACGTCAAGGCCAGCCACAGCCTGCTGCAGTCTGTGGTGTACGGCTTTGGCGCATCTGTTGGTTTTAGCCTGGTGCTGGTGTTGTTCGCCGCAATGCGGGAACGGCTGGCAGCCGCAGATGTGCCGCTGCCGTTTCGTGGCGCCGCTATTGGTCTGGTGACAGCAGGCCTGATGTCTTTGGCCTTTATGGGCTTTACCGGCCTGGTGAAATCCTGATATGTCGATGTTAACTGCTCTGCTGGCGCTTGGCGCGCTGGCGCTGGTCTTTGGTGCCGTGCTCGGGTATGCCGCGCTGCGCTTTAAAGTTGAAGCCGATCCGCTGGTGGATCAAATTGACGACATTCTGCCGCAAACCCAATGCGGCCAATGTGGTTATCCGGGCTGCCGGCCTTACGCTGAAGCCATTGCCAACGGCGATGCCATCAACAAATGCCCGCCCGGTGGTGATGCGGCGATCAAAAAACTGGCGGATTTGCTCGGCGTCGCCGCACCGGCACTGGACAGCGCTCAGACCCCGGCCGTCAAACGGGTCGCCTTTATCCGCGAAGATGAATGTATCGGCTGTACCAAATGTATCCAGGCCTGCCCGGTCGACGCCATCGTCGGCGCATCAAAACAGATGCATACCGTGCTCAGCAATGAATGTACCGGCTGTGATTTATGCGTGGAGCCCTGCCCGGTCAATTGTATTGATATGGTGCCGCTGCCTGTCAGCGTTGACCGCTGGAAATGGGACTTGCAGGCCATCCCGGTCACTATCGTGGAGAGCAATTAAGTGCCGTCGTTGTTTCAACAAATTAAGGCCGGCCAGCTGTGGGACTTCCACGGCGGTATTCATCCGCCGGCACGGAAAAAACTGACCAGTCAGGTGGCGATAGGTCAGATCGCGTTGCCTGAACGGCTGTACATCCCGTTGCGCCAGCATATCGGCGTGGCCGGTAAACTGCTGGTCAAAGCCGGTGATCTGGTCCTCAAAGGCCAGGCATTAACCGCCGCTGACAATGCGATGGCGATCCCGGTGCATGCGCCCACTTCAGGCAAAGTACTGGCGATTGAGGCCTATCCGTCAGCACACCCTTCCGCCTTACCTGAACCTACACTGGTGTTAGAGCCCGACGGGCTGGAACAATGGCGGCCACGCCACGCACTGGATTATCTGCATACCGAACGCGCGCATCTGCTGGCACGTATTCAGCAGGCCGGCATTGCCGGCATGGGCGGTGCGGGTTTTCCGACCCATATCAAATCCGGTGCCAGCACCGGCGTGGATTACCTCATCATCAACGCGGTGGAATGCGAGCCTTATATCACCGCCGACGATGTGCTGATGCAACAGCACGCCGCCAGCATAGTCCGCGGTATTGATATTCTATGTAAGTTGCTCAATCCCAAAGCAGTGCTGATTGGCATTGAAGATGATAAACCCGCCGCCATTGCCGCCATGCAACAGGCCTGCACCGGCAAAGCCGATTATCTGGTGCGGGTAGTGCCGGCCAAATACCCGTCCGGCGGTGAAAAGCAGCTGATTAAACTGCTGACCAGTAAAGAAGTACCCAACGGCCGGCGCCCGCTTGATATCGGTATCGTGATGCAAAACGTCGGCACTGTGTTTGCCATTGCTCAGGCTATCGAAGAGGATATCCCGTTAATCAGCCGGATTGTCACTGTGGTTGGTCAGACCCTGCAGCATAGCCAGAATATCCGCGCTCTAATCGGCACGCCGGTTGGCGCTTTATTAGACGCCTGCGGTTTTGCGCCTGAGCCGCAACAGCGGGTGATTATGGGTGGCCCGATGATGGGGTTTACCCTGCCGACGCTGCAAATCCCGCTGGTGAAAACCACCAACTGCATCATCGCCCCTACTCGGCACGAGCTGCCCGCCGCCGGCACCGAAATGGACTGCATCCGTTGTGGCGCCTGCGCTGAAGTCTGCCCGGCAGTGTTATTGCCGCAACAGCTGGTCTGGTATGCCAAAGCCAAAGATTATGATCAGCTCAAAGCCCACAATCTGGCTGATTGTATTGAATGTGGAGCCTGCGCTTATGTCTGCCCAAGTGAAATTCCGCTGGTGCAATATTATCGCGTTGCCAAAGCCGAGATCCGTGAGCAGGCAAGGGATGAACTGAAAGCCGAACAGGCCAAAGCGCGGTTTGAAGCCCGCAACGAACGGCTGGAACGCGACAAACAACAACGGGCCGAACGCAATCAGGCATTGGCTGCACAGCGCCAGGCCATGCTGGCGGAACAACAAAAACAACAAATTCTGGCCGCACAACAGCGCCAGGAACAACAGCCGCACGAGACGCTGAGCAAAGAACAAATCATTGCTGAACGTGAGCGCAAAAAAGCCGAAGCCCGCGCTTATCAGGCCGCCAAAGCCGGCCAGACGGAAGCAGCTTCAGCGCCGGCAGCGGAAACGCCTGGCACAGACTCACGTGCCGCCGCAGTTGCCGCAGCAATTGCCCGGGCGAAAGCAAAAAAACAGGCCGATGCAGCCGCGCCTGAGTCAGCGTCAGCAGAATCAGCGCCTGCAGATGCCGCAGCGCAGCCAGACGTTGAAGCCGACCCGCGTAAAGCCGCAGTCGCAGCGGCTATTGCCCGCGCCAAAGCGAAAAAGCTGGCCGAACAGGCCTCGTCTGAGCAAGCGACGGCGTCAGCAGAATCAGCGCCTGCAGATGCCGCAGCGCAGCCAGACGTTGAAGCCG
>CALJUX010000001.1 GCA_937978655.1 uncultured Chromatiaceae bacterium | reverse complement strand
TTTGCGCATTGGCCGGGCCCTGGCGCGCCGGGCCGTCGGCATCATTTGCCTTGGTGGCGGTTTCCTGCACATGACTGGCGACTTCAGCGATAGTGGTGGTCATCTGATGCATGGCGGTAGCGACCAGCTCTGTCTGTTGCTGCTGCTGTTGCAGGCGCTGCACTGCCTGGCTGGACAGCTCATATGCCGAGACCGAACGTTGCGCCACTGTGGTTGCCGAGTCTTCAATCCGGGTCAGCATGGTATCAAGGTGTGAATTGCTGGCCGTCAGCGCCACTTCCAGTGCACCTAATTGCCCGCCATGACGGGCATAGGTCAACACCGCCAGCGGGTCGGTAAAAGGATGTTGCATCGTGTCGTGCAAGACTGTGAGTTCATGTTTACTGCGCAGCTGCATCGCCACCATGGCTGCAACCGCCGCTGCGGCAGAAAAAGCCGTCGCAAGGCCGGAGCTGCCGAGCACAGTACAAACAGCCGCGCCGAGCAATGACAGCGCCGGCAGCGCATACCAGCCGAGCTGATAGGCCAGCACGGAGCTGCGGCCTTGCGGTGTTTTGCCGGCGTTGATCTGCGCATACAACGAGCTGGCATGTTGCACCAGCTTACGGTCCGGCAGCACACGGACCGATTCGTATCCCACCACTTTACCCATTTCGCTGATCGGCGTGACATAGGCATGCACCCAATAAAAATCGCCATTTTTACAGCGATTTTTCACCAGTCCCATCCAGGGTTTGCCCTGCTGCAGATGATGCCATAAGGTTTTAAAGGCTGCGGCCGGCATGTCCGGATGCCGCACAATATTGTGGTGCTGTCCGACCAGCTCTTCACGGGAAAAACCACTGATGGCAACAAAAGCATCATTGGCGTAAGTGATAGTACCTTTGAGATCTGTGGTCGAAATCAGCTTCTGACCAGCAGGAAAGGTCCGTTCGTGCGTCGTGATCGGCAAATTCTGGCGCATACCGGTAAGTCCTTCAGAATAAATGTATAAATGGCAGGGGGGAACATGGCAGAGCATAGCTCAGCCATACGGGAAGTCAGCTTTTATCAGAAAATTCTAATCCGTGCGAAACCAGCCGGCAATGCTGAACCGGACGCTGTCAGCCGGCAGCACTTCGTGTGGAAAACGCGTGCTCTCAAACATCACCAGCGTGCCGGTTTGAGGTTGCACCTGCATCAGGGGCTCGTCGTCTTCGGTGTAGATCTGCAACTGACCGCCGCTGGCCACGTCATTGAGATAACACACAGTGGTCAGCGCGCGGTTTGAACGTCCGTGAAAGGCGTCCAGATGCTTCTGGTAAAAATCGCCTTGCTGGTAGCGGGCAAAATGCGCTTCATGGTGTGTCAGGCCGAGGAAACAACGGCGGTTTGCCGCCTGCTGGATTTGTTGCATCAGGCCCAGATATTGTTGTTGTGCTGCGCTGCTGCCGTCGAGCCATAGGGTCTGATCGCGGCGGATCTCAGGATCCAGTTGCAGAGACTGACCGCGGCCGACTCCGGCGGGTTTTAATGCGGCTTGTTGTGCTTCGAGGTGCAGTTGCTGACACAGGGATGTGGCCAGAACACGGGGTAACACCACCAGGCCGTGCAGATAAAACTGCTCCAGCGCATCGGCTAACCAGTCTGGTTCAGGCAGTTGGCCCGTCGTCATCACAATTCCTCGCTGCAACCTCGGTTCTGGATGGGCTTTTTACGCAGCAGCGGCGGGACTGTCAAGCCCGGTTCTGTAATAATTACAGGAACAATTCGGTGTGTAAAACCGCAGGGCCTGCGATCACAGGCCCTGTTACATTGTTTAATACTGATAATAATCGGCTTTTTTCAGCAAGGACTCTGCGCCCATTTTGCCGCTGATGCATTGATTAATATCAGATTTTTTGAATACCCAATAAATGTCTCTGCTGTCACGTCCGCCGTCAGTGGACAGCTGCAACGAGACAAATTCACTGTCTTTTAATTCGCGCAGACTGGCGCCGTAATCACATAAAGTTGCGGCGAATTTGCTGCCAACCTGCGCGATCAGTTCGATTTGTTTTTGCTGGGCAATTTTCGCCTGTTCCTGACGTTTTTTCAGCAATTCCTGTTCTGCCGCATCGTATTTCTGCTGCATCTCTTTGACTTGTTTTGCCAGCGCGGTTTCTTTGGCGGTCAGTTGTTGCAGTTGTTTTTGCTGTTCGGCATCGAGTTTGCCGACTTTGCCCGAGAACTCGACATCGCGTTTTTCCCGCTGGATATCCCGCAAGTCCCGCTCCAGATCACGTTTTTGTTCGCGCAGTTCGCGGCTTTGGTCACGCATCCGTTCATGTTGTTCCATCATTTGTTCGGCGGCGAGTTCAGCCTGTTCCTGCAATTCCTGCAACTGATCTTCGTCAACGGCATGACCGGCCAGGGCCGCTTGTGCTACGGCATTGGCATGATCGGTAATGGCTTCCAGATCCGGTGGTGAAATCGGCGCGACTGGCGGAACAGGTGCTACAGGTGCCACCGCAAAGAACCGGCCAAAGCCGCCGGAGGTGCGGGTCTGGAATAACACGCCTTGCCCTGCCAGATAACTGAGGTCAATGCGGCCCACGCCGGCAGAGCGGCCGGGTTGTTCCATCGATTTCTGCAGAATGTCGCGCATAATCTCCAGATTTTGTTTCAGTTTGTCGCTGACCTGCGTGGCCGCCTGGCCGCCGGTCGATAAGCTCAGCAGCACTGCAGCTGCCACATAAGAAATAAGTTTCATCAGACTACTCCATCAATAGCGGCGTTAATTTTGGCGATTGTTGCGGTTATCCGGGCTGTAATTCAGCCGGGCCTGACTGGGCTGAACATTGTCCTGCCAGTATTGCCAGTCGGCCTGCCGTTGCTGGTTTAAGTATTCAACCAGCTCCAGCATGTCTCCGCGTCGGTTTTTCTGTTCGGCTTCGGTCAGGTAATCCTTCAGCAGGATCAGCTGCGACGCCTGTTGTTGTTGCTGTGTCTGCATTTGTAACTGCAGATACTGTTGTTGTTCGGTTTTATAGCTGGCCAGTTGCGCCGCCACTTGTTGCTGCACCTGCAGCTGTACTGCGGCCGGGTCGACGTCGCTCCAGCGCAACGCAATGCCGCCATTTTGCATTTGCAGGCTTAACGGCGACATGCTGATCACCAGTGCCATCGCTGACATGCCGACACTGAGTTTTGGCCACCAGGATGTTGCCCGGGCGGTTTTGTGACCCCATTGCTGGCGGAACATCGTGCTGGTATCAACTTGCGGTACCGGCGGATAATCTGGCTGCCGGGCCAGCTGCTGTAACTGGGCGGCGGTTTCAAAACGAGCCCGCCAGACCGGGTCATGCGCCAGTGCATTGCGGCAGGCATCGGTGGTCAGATCACCGGCGATCCAGGCGTCAAAAACTTGCTGACTGTTCGACATCGTGGTCCTCCAATTGCACCCGAAGTTTATCCAGGGCGCTATAAAATCTTGATTTGACTGTATTACTTGAAATTGCTAACTGATCGGCAATTTCATCAAAGGTAAAGTGCTGATAAAACCGCAGTTCAACTACCAGCTTTTGTTCCGGTGGCAGCGTTTTTAATTTTTGCTGCACCAGCGCCTGAGTTTGTTGTTCAGACAATTGCTGCTCGTGGCTTAACTGGTCTTCATGTTCCAGTTCCGGCAAATCGTCTAAATCCTGCGTCGGTTTGCGTTTACGCAGCATGTCCATGGCGCGGTAGTTGGCAATGCCAAACAACCAGGTTTTGAAGCTGCTGTCGCCGCGAAACTGCGCCAGATTCCGGCACAGCACTAACAGCACATCCTGCAGCAGGTCGCGGGCATCGTCCGGGTTGCCCGTCAGTCGCAGGCTGTAATAGTACAAAGCCGACTGATAACGGCCGACCAGCTGCTGCCAGGCGCGCTCATCACCGTGGATGGCTTTGTCGATTAAGGTTTCGTCGCTGCGTTTAAACACTGTCTGGTCTGTTTCTGCGTTGTTGATATGGCTTGGTCGGGCTGGCTGGTTATTTAGTTTGGCGCCGGTAAAAAAAATCTGCTTTTTTTAAAAAATCATTCAATTTCATCTGGTTCTAGTTTCATGTTTTGGGCTCTGCCTGCCAGAACAAACCGGGTTCGCGCCGTTTTGATGTGGTGACTGCCTGCGCTGCGGTGGCCAGACATCGCGCATGCCGGTATACGGCAGATCCGACCCGGTCTGGATGGCGTAATGCCCATAATTGCCAACTTTCTCCGGATCACCAAAATGAAATTCATCGCCTTACCCGTTATCGTGCTCTTGCTCAGCGCCTGTAGTCAATCGCTGGATGACTATCAACAGGTGCAACCGAAGCTGAGCTTGCCGGATTTTTTCCGTGGCAGCAGCCAGGCCTTTGGCGTCCTGCAAAACTGGCGCGGCCAGCAAACATTACATTTTTCGGCCGAACTCTGTGGCCAGTGGCAGGGCGAACGTGGTGATTTGTATGAGATTTTTCAGTACAGCGATGGTCGTACTGACAAAAGACACTGGCAGTTGCAGGTCGACAGTAGCGGCCAGGTGAGCGGCAGCGCTGAAGATGTCGTCGGGCCGGCCAGCGGCCGGGTCGCCGGTAACACGCTGTATTGGGAATATGTGCTGCGTATTCCGCAGGCGGATGGCAGCATCGATGTGCAGGTCAAAGACTGGTTATATCTGGTCACCCCGCAACAGCTGGTGAATCGCTCGACGCTGCATAAGTTTGGCCTGACGGTGGCGGAGTTAACGCTGTCGATCCAACAGCAGGATGCCAGCGCGTCCTGTAGCGAATTTATCCAGCGTTATCAGCAAACTGAACGCTCAGCGCCGCAAGGCTGAGCGTTCGGATCAGCCTGAAGTGCTTTCGTCCGGATAGGCGTCGCGGATCGCCAGAAACTCGTCGAGATGGCTCAGCAGGATATCGGTCAGTACCGGGTCAAACTGGGCGCCTTTTTGTTCATGCATATATTGCACAACCTTTGGCATGGGCCAGGCGGGTTTGTAGCAACGCTCGCTGGCCAGGGCATCAAAGACGTCGGCCAGCGCGGTAATGCGGCCGGCAATGTGGATCTCTTCACCTTTAAGGCCGCGTGGATAACCCATGCCGTCCCAGCGTTCATGGTGTTCGTGTGCGATCACCGCGCCGTATTGCAAAATTTCATTCTGTGATTTTTGTAAGATCTGATGCCCCACTTCGGCATGGGTCCGCATGATGTCCCATTCCGCCGCGTCGTGTTTGCCGGGCTTGTTCAGAATGTGATCCGGGATGGCGATTTTGCCGACATCGTGCAGTGGTGACGCCAGTTTGATTTTTTCGGCGTCGTAGCCGGACAAACCATATTTGACCGCCAGTAAATGACTGAAATTCGCCACCCGCTTGACATGACTGCCGGTTTCTTTCGAGCGTTTTTCCACGGCTTCACCGAGGATGTACGACAGTTCACGCTGACTTTCTTTAATCAGTTCACGCAGCCGGACGTTTTCGTAGGCCACCGCAATATTGCTGGCAAAATAACTCAGCAGGTGATGGTCGATCTGGTCGAATTTGCTGTCTTTACTGACATACAGGAAATTCTCCAGGCCACGATTTGTGGTGAAATAACCGACAAAATAATCTTCGCCGTGGAATGAGCGTTTCAGCTGATGCACCTGTGCCAGTTTCTGCTCAACTTCCGGTGGCAATTGAAATTCCGGCCCGGTAGCGTGGCCGCTGGCGGCAATGATATCCAAAGACAAGTGATGCTGTTTTGGATCGCCGGTCGCGGCACAACAAAAAATTTGTGAATGTTCAAGCCCGAGCAGTCCGGCGGCATGCCCCAGAATAATGGAAGCGAATTCCTGCAGGCTGTCGCATTCGAGAAAACTGACCGTCGAGGCGATCACCCGCTCCAGGCCTTTTTTGTTGTTCTCAATAATGCAGATATCGCGATAACCACGCAGGGCCGAATACAGCAGTGTTTTCAGTTTGATTGCGGTGACTTCAGTTTTGTTTTTGTAATCGTTGATATCGTAATCGCGGATCACATGCTCTTCCGGCGCTTCACCAGGCTGACCGGTGCGCAGGATTAAGCGGATTTGATTATTTTTTAAATCAGCCCGGATGGTTTTCACCAGATCAAGTCCGGCGTGATTTGACTCCATCACCACATCGATAATGGCGACAGCGATGCCGTGATGCTGCTCCAGCAGCAATAACGCCGCTTTGGCGCTGTAGGCATGCAATAACTCCAGCGGGCGGCCTTCGAACTGGAAACCTTTCAGTACCAGATTGGTGATTTGATGAATACTTTCGTCATCGTCAACGATCAGCACCTGCCACGGATCTGCGGCCGGCAGAGGCGTAATAACCTCAGCCTGGGCCGGAAACTCATGATCGGCGCCAAACAGAAAATCCTGATTTGACATAAGGGAAGCCTGAAATACCTGTGAATTCAACTACAGCTTTGAATGTAGCAGGCTTGTCAGAAAAATCCTGTCCGGCGCATCGCTCAGTGTTGTCGATCGGCCGCTTCCAGCGATTCCAGTTCGATGTTAATGGCGTTGCAGGAGATTTGGATTTCATACAAAGACACGGTCAGACTCAGGACCAGGCTGGCCAGACTGGCGCCAAAAAACCACTGCCCGGCCAGATCCCACTGCATAAATAAGGTAAACATCGACAAAGTACAGAGAATAAAACTAATCACGCCCCAGCGCTGCATGGAGCGGATCAACACAATACGTTGGCGTAAATTTTCAATCTGACGTTTGGCCAGATCGCGCACCTGATCGCCTTCCCGGTTGTTCAGCTGACGGATCAGCTGCGCTAACACCAGAAATCTGTTGGTGTAGGCCAATAACAACAATGAAATCGCCGGAAACAATAACGCCGGGGTGGTGATGGTCATCATAAAACTGCTCCTGTCGTGCTGATACTGCATAGTGCGAAAACAGCTGCGTCAGTGCAAGTTTTTGATCATACTCAGATCTGTGCATCTGACCGCAGAAGAGGATTGTGGCATGGCTGTTGATTTATGGAGCGCAATGCTCACGTTGTTTCTGATCATGGACCCACTGGGGAATTTGCCGATAGTGGTGGCTATTCTGAAAAACATCAAAGCCGAACGCCGGATGAAAGTGCTGGTGCGTGAACTGGTGTTGTCGCTGGTGATCCTGCTGCTGTTTTTATATGGCGGCCAGGCTTTTCTCAGTATTCTTGGTGTGAAAGAAGAAGCCGTCAGTATCGCCGGTGGCATCATCCTGTTTTTAATTGCGCTGCGGATGATTTTCCCGCAGGAAGGCGGGGTGATTGGTTTAAAAGAAGGCGAGGAGCCGTTTTTGTTCCCGCTGGCCGTGCCGATGATCGCCGGGCCTTCGATTCTGGCGGCACTGATCCTGCTGGCGAATCAGCAACCAGGCCAGATGCTGGACTGGACTTTGGCGTTGTTAGGCGCCTGGCTGGTCAGTTCTGCGATCCTGCTGTTTGCACCCGCGCTGCATCGGGTGTTGGGCGAACGGGGCCTGACCGCGATGGAGCGGCTGATGGGGATGATTCTGGTTATCATTTCAGTGCAAATGCTGTTAAATGGCATTGGGCACTATTTTAAGTGGGACTGAGTGATGCAACAGGATCCGGTGATAGAGCAGTGGCGGCTGCAAACCGAACAACAATTGCAGCAGCAGCTGCAGCAGCTGGCTGCACAAATTCAACAACAGCAGCGGCAATGGCAGGAACAACTGCAGTTGCAGCGGGCGGCGCAGGCTGAACCGGAGCTGGCGGCATTACAGCAGCAGTTGCAACAGCTCCAGCAACAATTGCAGAGGCTGGAGCTGCAGTCCGACACTACAGCGCAACAGCTGCAACAGGCAGAGCACCAGCGCGTGACCGCTGTCGAAGAGCGTGATGAGGCACTGGCGGCAATGCGGCGGCTGGCGGACCAGTTGCGGCTCAGCCAGGACGAATTCCGGCAGGAAAAGCTACAGGTGCTGCATCTGCAGCAGCAAAATACCCAACAAAGCCAGCAACTGCTGGAAGCGCAGCAGCTGGAACAGGCATTGGCTCAAAGCCGCCAGCAACTGGCTGTCGCCCTGACGCAACAACAGCAGCATCAGTTGGGCAGTGACGAGCAGGCACAACAGCTGCTTGAGGCTCAACAGCATCAGCAACAGTTGCAACTGGCGCTGCAGCAGGCTGAGTTGCAGTTCGCTGAGCAGACCCGGCAGAACGTTGCCTTGCTCGCCGCTCAGGCGGCACAACAACAGGAATATCAGCAACAACTAAACCAGCTGCGTGCTGAACTGGCGCAAATCACCGCTGACGACCTGCAACTGCGTGAGCAGTTTGCCCGGCAACTTCAGCAGCTTGATCAGGCTGAGCAACAAATGGCGCCGTTACGTCTGCAGGTACAAACCCTGACCACAGAACGCGATACCTTGCGCTCCGAGCGCCAGATGCTGCAGCCGCAACTGGTGTCGTTCCAGCAATTACAAAGTGAATTCAGTCAGTTGCAGCAAACACAACAGGCGCTGCAGGCGGAACGGGACCAACTGCAGCGCCAGCTTGCCGAGGCTCAGGCGCAACAGCAGGCTGGCGCAGCGCAGCTCAGTGTCCAGCAGACGCAACTGGAACAGCTGGCGGCCCTGACACAACAGCAACAGGAATGGCAACAGCTGCAGCACAAGCTGGAAAGCCAGTTGTTCCGGGCCCAGTCCCGTGTGGAAAGCATCGAAGAGCGACAGCAGACTGAAGCTGAGCAGTCGCGGGACACTATCCGGCAGCTGCGGCAGCAGTTGCAGACTCAGCAGCAGGAAGCGCAGGAACAAATTCAGCAGTTGCAGCAGCAGGCGACTGAATTCCGCCTGAAGTTTGATTATGCGCAAAAGCAACTGCTGCAACAGTAAAACACAGGGCAGCGCTGCCCGGTGAACTGGCTGTGCCGGTTCGCATTGTGTATGATGAGCGGCATTTCCTGAGCCCGGACGGACTTTCTATTCATGTCAAAAGCCAATAATTTCCAGAAGATGCGTGAGCTGAATTTTTATCAGCAAGCCGCAGTTGCCATCGTATTACTGGAGCGGATGCTGCCAAATTATCAGCTGTTTGCTGAAGTCAGCAGCTTTGGTGATGCTGAATTGCCGCGCCATACCCTGGATTTGGTCTGGGAATGGTTGCAGGTGCGCCGTGCCAAAATTAATTTTGAACGCTTGCAGGACGAACTCGAACTGATCACGCCGGAAGTCAGTCACTTCGATATGTTCGGTGTTTATCCGGCGGTGGACGCGATGATTGCGCTGGACAGCATGCTCAACGGCATTCGCGAGCAGGACAGCACTGAGTTTATTAATGTGGCAAAAATTTCACAGGCCTCAGTGGCGCGTCTGATCGAACACGAGTCAGCAGACCTCGATATCAGTACCGAAGCGGAGCTGAAAAAAGTCGTGCGTGATCACGAACTGATGGAATACGAGATGGACTGTCTGGCTGAACTGATTGAGATCTGTGGCGCGGTACAGTCGTTTGACCGCGAGCAAATCCAGCAGTTAAAAGCCTGGGTCAAAGAGCAGGGCGTGACGAATCTGGGCATGGAGCTGAACTAAGCTCCACCGGCCTCGGTTCAGTTCGGTGGTTTAGTATCAGCCAGCATGCTCAGGCTGATACTGAAACAGCCGGTACGCCAGCTGACCGGCGATTTTATCTTTTAACAGGCGCCAGCCTGGTGGTAATTCACTGATATCTAATTCTTTTTCTGTTTCCAGATAAATCAGCGCTTCCGGTTTCAGCCAGCCATTGCTCAGCAACCTGGCGCAGGGCAGTGCTAAATTTTGCCGAAACGGCGGGTCAATAAATACCAAATCAAATTGCTGCAGCGCAGGAGCCGCTAACAATTGCATAGTGTCACTGTGCCGCACTTCGGCATTACTGCAGTTCAGCCGCGCCAGATTTTGTTTCAGCTGCTGGGCTGCCTTTTGATCGCGTTCAATCAGCACAGCACTGAGGGCATGGCGTGACAAGGCTTCAAACGCCAGACTGCCGCTGCCGCTGAAACAATCCAGCACCACCCGGCCTTGTGTGTCCTGCATCAGCCAGTTAAATAACGTTTCTTTGACCCGATCTGTGGTCGGTCTTAAACCTTGCACATCCAGCACCGGCAGTTTGCGGCCACGCCATTGGCCACTGATGATACGCACCTCGCCCGGTTGCGCGGCCGGGGTCGCTTTGGCTTTGGGTCTGGATTGTGGGGCGGGGGCACGGCTTTTCATCAGGGTTTATGCACTTTGAATAAAGGTGATACTATAAGCGGCGATTTTACCGCAGTTTCGACAATCTGACAGCGAACCTTATGACTAAACCGAATAAACTGTTTTCCTGGCTGGGTTTTGGCAAAAAAGACCCGGCTCCGGCCACGCCTGAAGTAGTGGCTGATACTTCTGCTGCTCCGGTGCCTGCCACCCCAGCGCCAGCCACAGCAGAATCAGCGGTCACGCCGCCAACTGCTGCGTCGCAGCCGGCAACGACCTTCCCCGCACCCACGTTGCCTGAAGAGGCTGTCACCGCTGTCACCGAAACGCCGCCTGAATTTGTTGAGGCAGCGTCTGCTGACTCTGCTGCTGCCGCAGTTGCCATAGAGGCCAACAGCGCAATCACTGTCACTGCAGAGCCAGAGCCAGAGCCAGAGCCAGAGCCAGAGCCAGAGCCAGAGCCAGAGCCAGAG